>NZ_LCYG01000018.1 GCF_001017175.1 Microvirga vignae
CTGGACCCCTGAGATCCGTCAGAGCGTGTTCGGTTCGTATGCGAGCGTCGAGTACGGCGCTGGCATCACCGACGCGGACTTCAATGAGTGGCGCGTCGGCACGAACGTGATCTGGTCGCCGGTCTCCGGTCTCGACATCGGTGTTGAGGTTCTCTACTCGAACGTCGACCTGGATGTTGCCGGGACGGACAACGACGACGCTTGGGAAGGCCGTCTGCGCGTTCAGCGCGACTTCTAATCGGCTCATCCCGATCGGATAAGGAAACCCCGGTGGAAAAACCGGGGTTTTCTTTTGTCAGGTGCATGGCCCAGGCACATCATCCCCAGCTTGATGAAGGCTCCGCGGCTGGCATGCCGTCAAATTGCCAAGCTGACTGGCTTATCTTTCAGGTATATCGGGGCGTCGCCCTGGAAACCGTCATCACCCGGGGCTGAGCGATGCCTAAGTGTCTTGCCCATAAGTGTCTTGCCCATCTGTCGAAATCCGGTCTGAAGATTGGGGTTCTGGGGCTCGGATTGAGTGCCGGGCTCGCCGGGTGCTCGACCTCGGCTGATGTGTCTTACGGCGAATATCGCTTCGGCCCTGGCTACGAAGCTGGGCACGTCTATGAGAACCGCGTCCATGGCGATACGCAACGAGGCTTTGGAAGCGAGAACTGCCGGACGGTTCTCAGGAGGGAAGTGGATGCCTATGGGCGAGCTTCTTCCGTAGAGGAGACGGTCTGCGACTAGAGCATCGTGCGCTGCCGCTCCTACGAAGCCGATCGCAGCCCAAGGGAACGAACGCTCACCGTGGCGGTTGCCATAGCGTGAATGCTTCGTCAGGAGAACATTATCATGAACAACATCATTTGGCTCATCGGCGCTATCGTCGTCGTCATCGCGATCCTGTCTTTCCTGGGTCTTCGCTAAGACGGGCCCCTTGCGCTTGCAGGGCAGTCTGATGCTGCCCTGCAGCCTTTCCCATTTCCAGTCATTCCCGTCATCGCTTGAGGTCTGATCGCAGCATCTTATTGGATCAGGGCCATAACGGCGGATGCAACATTCACCAGGGCCAGTGCACCGACCAAAGCCGGAACGAGCGGCAGGTGCAGGCGGGGACGCCGGTCATCCTCTCGGAAATTCTTGCCGTGCAATGAAAAGTGAGAGCGCCGGGCAACCATTGCTCTACTCCTTACTAGCTCCTTCAAGAATGGCTGAACCATGAACTTAAAAGCCCCTAACGGGAGGTGCGCTTTCGCACACCGCGCCTTCAAAGCCCTAAATTTCAGCCATTTAATGCCGTGTCGCGGTCTTCTGAATCTGGAGAAGTTGACCTTCGATCGCACGCATTCTCGTCATTAAGCGATCGAGTTCGCCGAGAAGGAGCTTCTCATCCTGCTTGGCCTTTTCCACGAGGTCGGCGGAGGTGCCGTGGCGGATCCGGTGCAGAGCATCGGCCAGTTGCATGTCCAGGACCCGCATGGCTTTCTCCAGATCCAGGAACTCCTGGTGTAACTGACTCTCCTTGAACACGACAGGGCCCCTGCATGCGAAGCAGACAATGTTGAGTTTAGGCTACAGGCTATAAGCCGGTTCCTCTAGGTAGAAATTAGGCGAGACAGCGATTTTATCAGCGGCCAAGCTGAAACAGTCCGTCTTCATCCTCGTTCTGCAACGAGGGTCCTCAGTGCAGGCGGCGCATCGTTTTGCCTGAGGATCTTTCGTGCTGCCTCCGCCAGTGATGCGTAAGGGGAGAAGCGGCAATCGGCTGTAGCAAACTTGCCTGTTCCAAACGCGCTGTCCGCTGGGCGGGGCTGAATGGAATTTGCGGCCTCGCAAAAAGGCTGAGTTGCTGCGGGTACCAAAAACGGAGCGGACAGAGGAGACGCCGCATGGGACAAAAGATCGAGCCGAGTCGCATTGCATTGATCGTCGAGGATGATTTCGAGGTGAGGGGCTTGGCCGCCGCTCTTCTGGAAGAAACGGATCTGCGAGTGGTCGAGACAGCCAGTGCCGAAGAAGCCTTGGATTATCTGCGCAGTCATGCGGAGGATGTTGCTTTTCTCTTTGCCGATGTTCGGTTGCCATGCCTCATGAATGGTGTTGACCTTGCCCGGACCGTTCGTCTCAAATGGCCCTGGGTTCGCACGGTTCTGACCTCGGGACTTTCCCCAGAAGACGAGCTCAGAGACGTGCCGCGGGATGTGCGCTTCATGCCCAAGCCATGGAGAGCCCTCGAGGTGTTGATAGAGGCCGAAAGAGCGGTGCAGGCGCCCCGACCACACTAAAGGGTGCTCAGTTCCTCGGAACCTTGGCGCTCGTCGAGAATTGCCGTCAGCAGATCAAGGAGGATTTTGCTGATGCCGCAGACGACCGTCGCTACCGGAACATTCCCGTCCCGCAAGGCCGCCGATCAGGCTGTCCAGCGGCTCGTTTCCAGCGGCTTCGCCCGCAACAGCATCGAGCTTCATCGCCATGATGAAGACGAGGGTTACGATCTGGAGATTCATACCCGCGCCGAGAACGTCAAGCGGGCTCAGCGCCTCATCCGTGCGTCCGTGCCGATGTCTGCGATGAGCATGCGAAGCATGGGCCAAATGGCATCGGGTGCGGTTCAGACGGCTCGGTCTCATCCCCTCATTCTGCTGGGCGCAGGTTTCCTCGCAGGATTTGTGATCTACAATCTGATCCCTCGCGCCTCGCAGGAACAGGCGCGAGGGAATTCGCCGTCACGCTCCGGACAGCGGTCGAAACGTGCACGCCATCGCTAAGGAGGGGAGATTGGGCTGGATCAGGATAGGCGCGAGCGAGTGAAAGCCTACAGATCCTCTTGGTCGTCGGCAGCCTGATTGCTGCGCGCTTCAAGCCTTTCAAGCAACTCTCTGATCCGGTCAGGGGCTGGCTCTTTCAGGACATCCTGATAATCGGACTGGAGCTGCCGTCCGATCTGCTTGAGCAGTTCATTTTGGCCAGCCGCAGTCAGCCCGTTGGCATTGATGCTCCAACTGGCATGTCTACCCATGGAATAGGGCGGTCCATCAGCTTGCTGGAACCGCTTTGGCATTCTTGCCTCCCATCTTGTTGACGCGTCTCGAGCCAAAGAACGGTCAAAGGCGTCAGGAGTTGCAGCTAAGTTTTTGGAAAAAATGCTATTTTTGACTACTCGGAGGTAGCCGAATTGTCTCAGGTTGAAAGGCCTCGCAAGGACCGGGGACAGCTTGATGCCTCCTGACGTGAGGCAAGGCGACCGCCGGTCGCATTGGTTTCATCTCGCCCCTGGTTCACAAGCTCGACTTTAACAACAAGGGCTGGGGCTCGAAGAGTGCGCGAAGTAATAATGGTCTATTTGTGCGGGGTCATCCTGCTTCTGGCCGTGTCCACTACCATCGACAGCGAGGAGGAGGTCGGGTTCGACCACATCATGATTGCTGCGTTCGGATGGCCTGTCTTTACATCGATCCTTGCACTGAAGGCCTGGAACAACCGCTGATCCCGTGAACGTTGACTGAGAGGGGCTTTTCTCGCTCCTTGAGCCTCTTTTCCAAGGAGAAGACGCTCTCCATAACTCGCCAACGGATATCGGCTCGCGGTGACGGGGAGCTTGCGGAGGCTTGCAAACGGGACAGGCTCAACAGGGGTTTCATGAATAGCACCGCGCCAGTGCCTGAAGGAAAATCTCTCGCACCAAGCCGATCGCCAGGATATCGAAAGCGCCTATCGCTGCGCTCCCATCTGGCTCTCATGTGTGTGGGCTTGGCGCTGCCGATTCTCGTCTTTGTCGGCTACATTCTCTGGCAGTTCGCTAGTGCTGAACGAGCGCGGTTGGAGGAAAATGCTCTTGATACCGCCCATGTCATCGCAGCGGATGTCGACCGAGAACTGACCGGTCTGCGTTCGGCTTTGAGCGTTCTCGTCTATTCGCAATTCCTGCAAAACGGCGATATCGACAACTTCAATCATCAGGTAACGCGAGCCAACCTGTCGAACGGCGTCAATATCGTGTTGCGCACGCCAGATGGGCAGCAACTGGTGAACACGCGCGTGCCACGCGGCGAGCCCTTGCCTAGAACCTTCCTACCCAGCGATCAGGCTGCCATCGATCTCAAGAAGCCTGTCGTGACGGACTTATTCACAGGGAGCGTATCGGGAACACCGCTCTTCGGCATCACGATGCCGGTGATCCGCAACGGCCAGATCGTTTATCTGCTCTCTGTCAGCGGCCCCGTTGAACGACTTCAGAAGCTCACCAGTCGCGAAGGTGTTCCGAAGGGATGGACGGTTGCCGTGATCGACCGCGGGGGCCGCATTCTGGCACGCAACACGCGGCATGAAGAGTTCGTCGGCAAGCCCGCAACACGCGACCTGCAAGAGAACACCGTTGGTCCTGCAGGAACATGGAATGGCTTCACGATCGATGGCCAGCCCGTTCTAGGTGCTTACGCCCGCTCTCAATTGTCGGATTGGCGCGTTGCAGTCGGAGTGCGAGATGCAGAACTCGCAGCTCCGTTGCGGCAATCGCTCTGGTATCTAGGCTGGCTCGGAGCAGGACTTGCCGCATTGTCGGCGTGTATGGCTTGGCTCTTCGGACGGCATATTACGGCCCCAATGGAGATGCTTGCCGCTCAGGCGATGGCGCTTGGTCGTGGCCAGACGGTCGCGCGATCGCACCTTCCAGTCCGTGAGGTCGCTAAAGTTAGCGATGCCCTTGCGGTTGCCTCGGCGGATTTGCGTCAGCGTGAACGGGAGCGAGATGCGGCTGAAGCGGCTTTGCGCGAGAGCGAGGAGCGTTTACGTTTTGCCTTCGAAGCTGCCGGTGGAGCTGGCAGTTGGGACTGGGATGTCGCGAACGATCGTATCTATGCGAACGAAACCTTTGCTTCGTTCTTCGGGGTTGACCCCGAACGCACAGCTGATGGTGCGCCTCTGTCGGCGTTCGTTGCTGGCATGCATCCAGAGGATCGAGTGACTGCTGGTGCCGAGATCGAGAATGCTATCGCCAAGGGAACGGATTTTTCTGCCGAGTACCGGGTAATCGGCTCCGATGGCGTGACGCGCTGGATCGCTGCCCGCGGCCGCTGTTATCACGACGAAACGGGCAAGCCCTTGCGTTTCCCCGGCATTGCCATCGACATCACCGAGCGCAAGCGCACGGAGGAGGCGCTTGCGGCGAGCGAGCGTCGCCTACAGGCCATTCTCGATACGATTCCCGTAGGCATCGTCATCGCCGAGGCGCCTTCGGGGCGCGTCATCGGTGGGAATGCTCAGGTCGAGCGTATCTTCGGGCATCCGATTCTGCCGTCTCAGGATGTGGAGAGCTATCGTGATTGGATCGGCTTCCATCCTGATGGGCGTCAGGTCCGGGCTGCGGAATACCCTATGGCGCGCGTGCTGCGTGGCGAGGAAGAGCGCGCCGAACTGGAGCTGCTCTACCAGCACGGCGATGGTCGCAATGCTTGGCTCCGTCTGATGGCAGCGCCGATCCGCGATGAGGTGGGCCGGATCGTTGCCGGTGTCGTGGCCTGTCTCGATGTGGATCGCGAGAAGCAGGCGGAGGCGGCTCTACGCTCGCTCAACGCCACGCTCGAGCAGCGTATCGCTGAAGCAATCGCCGAGCGCGAGAAGGCAGAGGCGCAGCTGCGGCAGGCGCAGAAGATGGAGGCGGTAGGACGTCTCACCGGCGGTGTCGCCCATGACTTCAATAATCTGCTCACGGTCATCACCGGCAATCTCGACATGCTCCGCCGCAAGGTGGAAAACTCAGGCGACCCGCGCCTCGTGCGCAATGTCGACAACGCAGTGGAGGGTGCCAAACGGGCCGCGCAGCTTACGCATCGTTTGCTCGCCTTCTCGCGCCAGTCACCGCTCCAGCCTGAAGTCGTGGATCTCAACAGGATCGTCACGGGCATGTCTGAGCTGTTCCGGCGCACCATCGGCGAAAACATTGCCATTGAGACTGTGCTCGCCGGCGGCCTTTGGCGTACGGAAGCCGATCCGAACCAGCTCGAGAGCGCAATTCTCAACCTTGCCGTCAACGCGCGCGATGCGATGCCGGAAGGCGGCAAGCTGACACTCGAGACAGCCAACACCTATTTGGACGAGGCATATTCCGTAAGCACAGGCGGTGAGATCAAAGCCGGGCAATATGTGATGGTGAGCGTGTCCGACACAGGGTCGGGCATGACGCCGGATGTGCAGGCGAAGGTGTTCGAGCCTTTCTTCACCACCAAGCCGGTTGGAAAGGGCACGGGCTTAGGATTGGCCCAAGTCTACGGTTTCACACGTCAGTCGGGCGGTCATGCTGCGATCTATTCCGAACCGGGCCAAGGCACGACGGTTAAACTCTATTTCCCACGCATGACGCAGCCTGGGGACAGGATGCGGTCTATCGAGGAAATACCCGCACCTGCACCAGCGCTTGTGGATGGCGAGACGATCCTCGTCGTCGAAGACGAGGATATGGTGCGGGATTTCTCCGTGTCAGTGCTGGAGGATGCCGGTTATCGCGTGCTTGCAGCAGAAGATGGGCAGGCAGCTCTGAGGCTCCTCCAGGTCCATCGGGACGAGATTGCCCTTCTCTTTACGGATGTCGTCCTGACCGGCCCAATGAACGGCCGTAAAGTTGCCGACGAGGCGCTGAAGATCCGCCCTGATCTGAAGGTGCTCTTCACCACAGGCTACACGCGTAACGCCATCGTTCACCACGGGCGGCTCGATGAGGGCATTCAGCTGATTACTAAGCCCTTTGCGGCGGTTAGCCTCGTGGAGCGGGTCAGGAAAATCCTGGACGAGGAGGGCTCTCGAGGATGAAAGCTATGCTTCTCTGGGCTGTGAAGAATGTAGCAGTAGACAACGCCGTGTCCTCCGGTGGATGATGATGCTATGTCAATTGTTCTGCCCCTCGGGAGCGATGGGAACTCTCATCCGGTCGATCTCGCTAGCCTGATTATTGAGAATGCGGCAGACTCCATTTTCGTGATGGATCTTGAAGGGCGCACGGTGCTGGCCAACGCCGCCGCAGAGCAGACCTTCGGCTGGACGAAGGAGGAACTGTTCGGGAAGGTTCTGCACGACATCGTGCATCACCAGCATCCGGATGGACGGCCCTTTCCTATTGCGGAATGCCCGCTCGGACACGTCTTCGAGTCACGCCGGGTTGTGAAGAAGCATGAGGACGTCTTCTTTCATCGGGACGGCACACCCGTTCATGTTGCCTGCTCCAATGCTCCCGTGATGCGAAACGGCGAGATGGTCGGCGCAGTGCTGATTGCGGTCGATATCACGGAGCGCAAGCGCGCGGAGGAGCATCAGCGGCTCCTGATGCATGAGCTCAATCACCGGGTGAAGAATACACTGGCGACCGTCCAGGCGCTTGTCGCCCAAACGCTGCGCACGTCATCGTCCAATTCGGAGGCCAGGGCAGCAATCGATGCACGCCTGACGGCTTTGTCGCGGGCGCACGATGTACTCACCCGTGAGCGTTGGGACGGTGCGGACCTGCATGAGATCTTGGCGCGAACCGTCGAGCCTTTTGCCTTTGCCAGATTTCACCTCGCGGGCCCCGAAGTTCGGCTTGCTCCCAGCAAGGCTCTTGCAATGGCCATGGCGCTGCAGGAGCTTGCGACGAATGCAACGAAGTATGGCAGCCTCTCCACTACCTCAGGACAGATCTTTCTGTCGTGGAGAATCGAGGGGGCACCAAGCGTTCCATGCCTTCATTTTTCCTGGCAGGAGAAGGGAGGTCCGCCCGTCGTCCCGCCATCCAGACGTGGCTTCGGGACACGTTTGATCGAGCGCAGCCTGGCTCAGGAACTCGAAGGTAAGGTGGCGATCACCTTCGAGCCAGATGGGGTGATCTGTTCCATTGAGGTGCCACTAGGGTGAGCAGCCCTAAAGAAAAGCGCCCTGTAAGAGGGCGCTCAAGTTGCGATCCGTAGGGGCAAAGATTGGATCGGTCCTTGTAGGTAATAATTCTAGGGAAGAATATCTACAGGATACTTCAATATCAGAAGTATTACTCCCAAAGTTCAATCTCTTTCGGATATTTGGATCATGTTTCAGAGTTGATCACAAAGGGCCAAATCAGATACTGCTGCGTTTGCCGTAGGGGCACTACGGACTGGAGGGGCCGCGACCTGGACCATAAACAAACTCAGGCGCGGCTCCCTTTTCTTCAAGTATTATTATGGCAACGTTGCTCATTCTAAATCTTCGGCCACTCTTGATACGAGAAAAGCCGCACTCAAACCTGATTTGACTGCGGCATTATCCATGTCTTATTGCGACGCCGAAGGTCTCGTTGAACGATAACTATGTAATGGAAATTATAGATGCCTCTACGAACAGAATCTGTTTAGATTCCCTCCGCCGGAGGGGCAATTAGACTAAATGGTCTATTTCGCTAAACTGCTCTTTCAACGAGATGCAAACGGCGCTCCTAGTCCTTCACGGCTTGAAATCAGGTTCAGGAAAACCGCTCTACAAAAATTTGCCCAAATCATTGCAAACAAAAGGACTAGCTCGGAAGAAGAGTTAGCCGCCAAGCGCTCCTAACGGAGAGTTCTCGTGATGGAGGGCGTCTCAACCTCTCTAAGCTCAGAAACAGAGATGAGTGATTCTTAGCGGGACATTGAGCGCAGATGGCAGGGGACCCTCTGTGACCTGGCGTACACAGAGGGCTAGGCCTCCCGGGGTGCTCGTGTCTGAACGGAAATGTTAGTGCCTTGGGCTCTTCCCAGCGGCGAGAATGAACGGACTACCCGTTTTTGAAGCCGCACCGGCTTCGCTACCTCTTCGCCCGGGTCGCAGGCAAAGCTGCTGTTGAGTGGATGTGGATTCCAGGTTTCTTCAGGTGAGGGAACTGCTTTGAGCGTTCCCGACCAGCGCAACTTGAAATGCTCGGCGGTTTGTCGATCCTTGAGGCCGACAAGGCCCCAACCGCCAAGCAGATGATAGAAATCCCAGGCAGTATCCTGTTTGTTAAGCCAATTGTAGACGCTAGGCTTCAAGTCTTTCCTGTTCTCATTCCAGACATCCCAATCATTGACGAAGAAAACGAAGGGCCAAAGTCTGGAATAAGCCTCGACACCCCAGCAGGCCGATGACGACAGTTCCTCGTCACGCCATGTGTCGGCGATAAGCTGTTTCAGCTCTTCCATGTCCGTCATGATGCACCCCACGTTGTGCGCCCAGGCGCGTGACCGTCGTTTCATCGACAGCGCGGCACGCCGAATCTGCGACTTCGCCGGTACCACGAAGGTGAGTTAACCCCTTAGTGGCAACGCAATCACCAACAGATGGGTTTTCTGTTTGGCAATCTAGGCTTGGCACATTTCAGGCTATACCGGGGCTCTAATGCCATTGGATAGGACATATGGGCCTTTGTGGGTAGGGTTTAAAGCGTCGCGCCAGTTGGTTCTGCAACGGATCAAGCCAAAAAGCTCCTATGCTCAGCGCCAAGGAGTTGACGGGGCTCCACCTGCAACGGAGGCGGCTGGCGAGCGCGTCCGATCGGACTGACTGCAGGGCCGACGAGGAACTTGACCAAGCGAGGTGAGGTGAGGGCGGTAGTTCAAGGCTGGAATGGTGCGGGCGGCGGGGAACCGCCACTGCACTAAGTACCAATTGAAAATACTAAGGTTTCTCTGTGGCCAATCCGCGCCTTTGTAGGGTCTTTGTAGCGGCTGGCAAGTGACCGATCTATTCACCTGTTTTAGGGAAGGTGACGCCGCTTTAATGCCAAGGTTTCCAATCAGCTTTCAATCGCTGACCCTTGGGAACCCTGCGCCATGCGGTTACTCAACCTCACACTCGCGTTCCTGCTAGCAGCCATTGTTCTGGTTCCGGCCGTAACCCTGCTAGTCTATCGAGCAACAGTGTTGATACCCGCACTGATCGAGTTGTGAGTCCTACTGACAGCCTTATCGCCTTGGCCGAGATAGCTCAGTAGTCAGCTTTGGAAGGTCTTGGGTCAACCACGCGACCACCTCATCGTTCGTCCTGAGGTGATCCGGCATGGGGATAAATGACGTATCAATGTCGTGGATAGCAGCTTGGTCCTTGACCCCCAAGATCGGATCAACACGGCTCATGATCGTCGGATCGGTGGTTCTGCGGCTGACCCAGAAGGGCACAAGGAAGAGCCCAGCGGCACCGAGACAGGCCAGCAGCACGGCCGCGGTAAAGTCCATGAGAACGGTCTCTCTGAAACAAATCACTGCTGTCAGCTTGCCACGCTGAGCTGCTTAATCAACGCAATATGAAGCTAGGCAGCAGACAACTAATGTCTGAAGCCAAACATAACAGCCAATCTGGAACTCTGCTCAAGCTGGAGATTGCTGGTCAAAAACAAACGCCCTAGCCAGGGAGGGGGCTTCCCTCGGCTAGGGCGCTGCGGTGTCTGAGCATACCGCGCCGAGCTGATACGCAACTCGCTCGTGGGGGTGATCTGAAACTGCCAAGGTTAATATTCAGTTCCGAGGATTGTGATCACTCATTGACGTCTGAAGATGCAGTGCGGTGCTGGGCACGTAGCTCCTCAACGGCATTTTGGAGAGGCAGTCGCCTTTCCTGGTGGCGAGACAGGATGTCCTGCCTGACGAACTCTTTGAGGTCCTCCTCAGCGCCACTCCTGTCGAGCACTTCTAGTTCGCGAGCGGTTCGCGCATTCATGCATTCAAGAGCGTCCAAGAGCGTGTGCAATCTCGTCTCAGTCTCCGGTCTAATCATGGACGGATACGTACCCGCCTCGCTTTTCGCTCGCAGCTTAGCATTAAACTTCATGGCGTTCCCCTTGGTATTATAGGGTGTTGGAACACGCCTATATTGATCATTGATCATTAGGGCACGCTTCATGATCGGCGGCAATACTGATAGAAAACGCTACTACTTCAGAGTTATTCTAATAGCGGGTGGCTTGCTGCGCCGCACCATTAGCCAAAGCGTCCACCCGCTCGTTCTCAGGATGCCCCGCATGGCCCTTCACCCATTTTCTAGTGATCTTCCGGCCAACCATCAGGGTGTCCATCTGCATCCATAGGTCTTGGTTCAAGACCTCTTTTCTGAAATGACGGTGGTATCGCGGGAGCAGGTCATGCCGGAGGTATGGCATGAAGGGGTGGAAGGAGGATTACGGGGCCTAAGCTCCCGCTATTATGCTCCACGGCTTTCGAGATAGGCCCGGGCCGTTTTGATGGCACTCTCGCACCGTGGCGATGTGCTTAGCACATCCTCTGGGGTTGCCCTGCCAGTCCAAACGTCGAGGGCGGTTGTCACCACCCAGACGGGCTCAGCCATGGCTCGTTCCGCAAGTCTTGGCAGCGAACCCTCGGCACATGCTCTCACGTCTGCAATGATAGCCTGAGGCGCTCGGACTTCAGCGAGCCGTTTGTTCATCTCATCTTGGAGAGGATCAACAACCAGCAGGTTGATAACGAAAACGAGAATGTCCTGGATCATGTCTACCTCTTTGCTGGCCGTCAGATCAGTTGGGATCCGACATCACGTAAGTGCCAGCTGGCTCACGTCAGAGGGGCCCGGATCAAGGGTCTCCCGTGAGGTAAGCGTAAACCGGATGCGTTCAAGACCTCCGACTGCTCTGAGGTGGTGGTAGTGTCGCGGAAGTAGGTCATGCTGCGGGTTGTCACCCAAAGCCATGAACAAAGCGCCAAGGGGTGACCTCGATGGGCTTCTGTGGGTGATTAGGAGTGGTTGTTTTTAGAGAGTGAATCTCATGAGTAATATCTTCAGATCACACAGGGTGACTTGAAGGGACGCCGATGGACGAGGACGAACTAGACGGGTTGCGTAAGCTGATTAACCAACTTCGCCCGGTCCAAGGCGCTCGCTCGACCAAACGCGAGTACCGCAACCTGGACGAACTCAACGATGCCCGAGTGGTTCTGGAGACTGCTGTTATCGAGTTTAAGAACCTACGGCACAGAGGCGAGGGAAGGGACCCGCCTGACTGTGAGGTCGAAATCAATGGTGTTCGTTGTGGGATCGAATTGACGGAGTTCGTGCACCGCCGTGCGCTGGAGAAATCAATCAAAGCCCACAAGGCTGGGAGCCAGCAGCGTTACTATTTTGAGTGGAGCCGAGAGGAGTTTCTGGATCAACTCCGAGAAGAGATCACGAAGAAGGATCAGCCTAGGGACCTAAAGGATGGCCCGTGGGAGCGGTACTTCCTTATCTTCTGGACTGGGGAGATCCGTCTAGGAGTGGAGGAACTAACCAAGTTCCTTGATGACGTTGTGATCGAGTGCGAACTAATCACAGACGCTTTCATTGGGTTGGATTATCACCCGGGTCAGGGCTACCCGGCTATTCGCATTCCGGTGGTAACGAAGACAGTCGCCTCCCTATGAGGATGGATGGTTATCCCAGAAGGTCCGAGCACAGGAGCGTTGAGGGCCCGTGCGAAGGTCGTGAGCTATCCTGAACATGTCTGTGAATGGCTATTAGCACCTAGGAAAGCTAAGCCATACAGTTCCCTCCTATTCCTAATCTGGGGGACTGAAATGCTATCTCGCCTTGCTTTACTTGCGTCTATCGCCGTGGTCATGAGTGGCTGCTCCATGACGTTGCCTGTAACTGGACTCGTTGAAGGGACAGGAGAGACCTTCACTGGAACCGCAACAGGTTACGCTGATGGAGCTGGAACCCTGGAGATCCGTTCCGCCAAGACCAGCTGTCAGGGCAACTTCGTCTACACTACAGGTCGTCAAGGTAAGGGCACCTTCAACTGTGCCGATGGTCGGAGTGGACCTTTCGAGTTTGTCTCGACTGGATCACGTGGAACCGGAACAGGTGACTTCTCAGGTCGCCGGTTTACGTTCACCTTCGGGTGAGAACTGCGGGAGGGCATCGATCGGGTGACACCCTCCCAACCTTTTACGGTATCAGGCAGCCTTCCGTCTTTGGTGGAAGCCTCGTTGCTTCTCCTGGGTCATATCCTCCATCACCCATCCCAGGTTCTCGGCAATGACCTTCTGACCCAGAGGACCGATGACATCGAAGGGGTGCTTGATCTTCTTAGGATTGTCGTGGCGCTTACCGCAGCCCAAGGCCACAGCCTTAGGGGTCAGACGAAGACGCTTCTTCTCGGTCTGGAGCATCCCAAGGTGGTGAAGGACAGAACGGATTTCCTCGATCCTAGTCCATGCTGCTTCCCAAGCTCTGTAATGGTGATCCAATTTCCAAGAGTGATAATTTTCAGATCACCAGTGGTCCGGTCGAGAACCTCAGAGGTGTATTCCATGGGGCTATCCTTGAAATAGAAAAAGCCCCAACTCCGCAGGGGAGACAGGGCCTTTATGGGGGATGATAGGTGACTGTTTTTAGAAAGTGATAATCATCAGTTATATCCTCGGATCACCCAGGATGACCTTGAGGCTGACCAATCAGCCCGCGTTGAGCTTCTTATGCTGGCTATAGGCGTTGACGGCTGAGGCTCCGATCTTCAACCCCGTTCCCAAGAATGATGACTTCTTAGCTCTGGGAGCCTGATTGATCCGGTCTAGGGCTTCGTAGCTCTGATCACGCTTTTCTGCCTCAAGTCTGGTCATCGTCCAATCCTGCTGGGTATCCATGCGAGAACTGAAACGAGCTTCCTTGGCGGCAAAGTCACGGGCTAGTGCGTCAATGCTCAATCCACTAACGCCACTCTCTCCGGCTGCTACGTCATTGGTCGCCTGTGCTGCTCTGGATTCCAAGGCAACGTCAAAGCGTTCCTGAGCAGCAGACTCACGTTCTTGGATGATCTGCTCATTCATAGAGCGTTGCTTGTCTTCAAAGCTCTGAAGGGCAGCTAGTCTGTTGGCTTCATATCGCCTGTTAGCGTCATCAGCTTCCGTACTCTGTTGAGCGAACTCAGCGACAGAGGAGGCAGCACCGATAGCCAGCGACATCAGGGGTAGTGCTGTCATACACATGATTAAGCTCCTGTGACTCTAACTAGACCGGCCTTAACGGCAGAGCGGAACGTCATCCGGCCATGTCCAGGGATGTCTAGGATCACCTGACTGTCGATCATCTGGGCCTTGATGCCATCGCCAAAGGAAGCGTTGAGGACATCCTCTGCTGAGTGGTCTGCAAGGCTTTCCACGTACTGATTGAAGAGAGGGGCGTATCCCTTCGTGGTCCGCTCCATGACGTGATCGGTCATTGCCTTGCGGAGTTCCTGAGGGTGGTTCTCTTGAGCCCATTCGTAAAAGCGGGAGGTGTCATCAGCTCCCGGGCCCTTCAGCATGGAGTCAGTCTGTGTCTGGAATCCCTGAGCGACCGCGTTGATGCGTTCATTGAGAACACCTGGCTCTTGGCTGCTCTCTCCTGCTGCTCTCGCGAGGGTGTTGGCATTGATCGAACCTTCGGCAATCATCTGCTGGGCTAGTGCGACCTGTGTTCCTGAGCTGATGGAGGCAGCAAGATCAGCTAGATCGGCTTCCACGTTAGCATCGGGCAGGGCTTCACCGGCATCCTCAGGGGTCTCCTGTGGCTGCTCACTTGCGAGAACCCTTGCTTCACCATCGGGGACCAAGATCCAACGTCCATTTTGGTTCTGTTCCACCAACCCAAGTGCAGCGGCATTCTGCAATGTGGTCTGAGTAACCAGCCACACTGATGATATCGGTCGGCTGAAGGGCACCCTGCCGGGGAGACCCTGTAGGAGTGCGAGCTTGGAGACCACCTGACGGATCAAGATCCGCAGTGTTGACGCTCGCGTAGGTATCCCGCTCAGTGGCTTCATTACCGCTGTAGGTAGTTACCGCATTGCCAGAGCGAACGGTGATGGAGCGATCCTCAGAGGAGATGAGGTTTGATGTATCAGTAGGGTCGCCATCAGTAGCGACTTGGTATTGAGCGAATGACATTAGGTGGCTTTCTTTGGCTTAGGATCGAATTTGTGAAGAGAGTCGAAGAGGCGTTGACGTTGCTCTTCGATGAACGAGCGGCGGATACCGACTAGGCGACTGAATTGCTTTCCATTCATGCTCACCCTGAGCCCATCAGGTTGAGTGTCATCCAGCCGAATACAGCACTTGAGGATGTGAGAGAGGATGCGGATATCCCGTTCATCGAAGGTGCCTTCCTCAAGCAATCTCTTCGATGTCTCCCTTCAGGTTTGATCCACTGTGGCCCTCAACGTGAAGCCAAGGGCGAACCAGTCGGGTGATCTTCCGTGTGAAGTACGGTGTCCCGTTTCGATCAACGTAGTGGGGTTCCTGAGGGTCAGTCATTGGAGGCCCTCACAGGAATATGGAGGCCGGACCCAAGAGGCTGAAACTTCGGCTTCTTGGAGGTCTTGGGCTTCTTCCTCACTCCACCTCCACCATGATCCAGCCAGAGATTGGATTGCCTTAAATTCAAGGTATTCTTATCTTTGTGCTTCACGGCTGTTCTGGCAGGGGCATCTAGGATTAGACGAGCTACCGTGATGAGCTTCCCTTGGTGCTTGAAGCGTACATAGGCTGGCTTCCCTTCACCGGCTGAGTTCAGCACCCAAGATGCCAACTCGTAGTTAGCGATTATCGCCTCATAGTCTTCGGCATAGAGCCAGCAGGTCTTACATGTGCTTGCTAGTAGGACACCAACAACGGCCTTCCGATCTTCATCGATGCGTACGATTATTTCATGATACTGTTTGTTTTTCATAGGTTCGGTACAATCGAAAATAGAAGTAGATACGTCCCCCCTCAGACCAACACATGGTCATCACTGAAGGCGTTCTCTGTCTGGAAAGGAATTGCATCAAGGCGACTAGCCATCGCCGTCTGTGAAGCCACCGCGACACTTGCAGGGGCATCCTGGGAGGGATGAGGACGGTAGTTCTCGAATGTCAGTCCACGGTCATCCCGCTCGACCACAGTGAGGGCAGCAGCCTTACCCACGGTAATGACCATGGAAGTGATGGGGCTTCCCTCATGGGCGACTGTGAGGATCACATCGTCACTGACACCTTCCCGCTTGAGTTGTCTTGCAGCGGAGAAGATGGGGGTATGACCCTGAGCTAGGACACGTCCATTCAGAAGGGCAGCATAACGCCCTCCACGGCCAATGGGTCGGAGAGTGATATTCATTGATTTTCTCGGTCTGGTTGGTTGGGCCTGGTTTCTTAGAAAAGGGACCACCTACCCGCCGTTGATTATGAGCGAGGAACGAGATGCTTCGCTTGGATATGGAACCAGCGGGTAGGTGGTCAGTGAGCCACTCCAGGTGAAACCATCGAAGACCTGAAGGGGATACGAAAAGAGCGCCGCTTAAGGACGCTCCTGGAAACTCTTGATTGTGAGGGAGGCTTACGCCTGGGTCAGTATCCGGTGGATTTGCATACGGGAGACACCAAGGGCCTTAGCGATGGCTGATGGTCCGTGACCCTCTACCTTCATCTGTATGACAGTCTCACGGTCGATACGGGTCTTACCGCCTTTGTAAACACCAGCCTTCTTCGCCTTAGCGATGCCATCCATCTGACGCTCTTTGCGGAGGTTGGTCTCGAATTCAGCGAAGACACCAAGCATGTCCAGGAAGGCTTTACCGGCTGCTGTGGAGGTATCGACAGATTGATCAGTAGCTTTGAGGGCTGCACCCTTGGCCCTGATAGCCTTAACGATGTCTTGGAGGTCACCAACGGATCGGGCCAAGCGGTCAATCTTAGTGACCATCAACACATCGCCAGGATGAAGGAATGCCAGAAGGGTATCAAGCTCCTTACGTCCTTCACGGGTGGTCCCGCTCATCTTCTCCTCACGGACGATAGTGCATCCTGCCTGGGTCAGCTTCTCAACCTGAGTGGTCAGATCCTGATCCGTGGTGCTGACCCGTGCGTATCCGTAAGTAGCCATCTGTAGGTCCCCTTGCTGTAACATCAGCCTCTAGACCTACGTAACATGGCGTAACATCAATCCAAGTCGATCCTGATGTTACACTCTTAAGCGTAACATTTAAGTGTCACCCTGAGGTATACTGTGATGTGACAACAGACCTAATGACAGAGACCATTGAAGCAGTCAGGATCTTCTGGCTTGACCTGGGTGGTTGGGCAGTTCCCTGAGACGAAGACCGTTCGTCACCTTGAGAGGATCAGGAGGCAACCCCTCCCGGTCCTCTTCCTTTGAGGCGGGGGGTGGCACGGGGGGAACCTCCCGCAGCGTATTTATTGATACCTTCTCATAAATTTTTAGCAGATATTTTGAGGTCCCCTCAGGGGCACCCTCAGGTCAGCCTATAGCTTACCCTAAGGTCATCTCTCTTATATGAAGACCATACTATCATTCATAATCTAGGATACCTTAGATGATATCTATATGATGATTATACCCTTATGGTCTTATCCTACGGTTAGACCCTTAGGTCGCCCTTAGGTTACCTATATGTATAATCTATATATCATCCCTAGGGGTAGGGTCTCTCTCCTATTACTCGGGATTTGTCTTATCTGGTGGGATCTAGTGGGAGTGTTTTTAAAAACACCATCCAGCTCAATGACTTAGGCCATGGGCCTTCATCAAGACCACAGCCCTCATGGCTGCACATGCCACAGCCTTCCTCTGGAGGTCATCCATAGGCTGGCCTGTACCCCTTCAGTCTATTGAACTGAGAACGCCGGTGGGCTGTTAGCTCAATGCCTAGTGTGCAACCTGCCCCAGCCCGCTAGGTGCCTTACTTGGCCCCTAAGTGAGAGCCTCAGGTCCAATCCCTGGGGCTCTTTGCTTTGAGGAGGTCCGTGTCACAGACAGGCATTCTTGGTCAGATAGAGCTAGTACCTACCGAGACAGGATCACCGTCAATGACGTGAGGACGACACTGGAATGGCCTCCAGAAGTGAGAAAGGCGACCCTCAGGGAGAGAGCCGCCTTAGAAAATTGCTGGAGGATTCGAGGGGTCTGGCGGACCGTAAGCCCGGGAGTGGCGTTATCCCTGCGCCTATAACTTTTTTAGGTGTTCGTGAGATTAGGCATCGAGAGCCTCAGGTCGCGACCTCCTGGGGCTCTCTTTCGTTCGACAAGGGGAATGTCAGTCCCGCTTCTCCTTCAGCCTGTCGAAAATCCAGCCATCTCCAGGCCCCAAGAGCACCGCCAAGCGTCCTTCCAGCCAGCCAGAAGACCGAGCCTGTCGAAGGTGAAAGAGAATGAGCGAACGCTAATCGTGAATTCCATGATAACCCACAAAGGTTGTTCGCGTGTTTGTTCATGAAGAACGTCATAATCCAGTCACGTTTCTGGGTAGCTTGGCGAGACGTTAGTCGAGACCATTACTGTCCACCCCTGCAGATATTCTCACGTAATCATTCACCTATGCAGGGGTGGATACTTTTATTTACCTGATATGACTCATGAAAAATTCTGTGTGATTCTAAAGACGCACAGGGAATTGTTCTGACTGAGCCTCTATGGCTCTACCCCCTTTGGACGTTTGATAGCTCTCTGCCTTACGGGCACGATCAGATGCGAGAAGAAATCTCCTTGAGCCCTCTAGCGGGGCTCTTTCTTTTTGTGATTGATCGGGGATTGGTCCTCAATCCCCACTCTCCACAGCCCTCATTGCAGCCTAGAACCCTCCCATCGACTCCTTCGTTGAACACATGAAAAGTTCTCATTCTGTTCACGTTGAGTCGGTCATGGAAAGCGGTAGGCGCAAGCTGACGGTTGAGCAGGTCCTTGAGGCCCGGTTGCGCTATGCGTCAGGAGAGCGGGATTTCAGCAGGTTCGCTCGTGACTACGGAGTGAGCCGTGAGGCCATCAAGGCTGCTGTCCTAGGGATGACATTCAAGGAACTGCCGATGCCACCCAAGAGGCCAGGACTGTTGGGGAGGTGACTATCGCAGACGGGCATTCTTGGTCGGCTAGGGGCGAAGACTTTACGAGGCAAGATCGCCGTGTGTGACGTGAGGGCGCGACCGGAAAGCGTCATCGAGAAACGATGAAGCCCCACCGATGAAGGCAGACCTGCTGGGTTAGTTAATCATCCCTCCTGCGATCATCACGCCACTTCCTCAGTTCAGAGATGATGTGAGGTGAGGCAGTGATCAGGGCAACGATGATTGACGAGAGCCAAGGGTCCAAGGCTGGGGTCTCCAAGAGATTCGTTAAAGACCCCTCTTACTAATACCGGTTTCACTGCCCTTCCGAGTCAGATTTCACACAGAACCCCTGACCACGGGCCTGAGGAGCCCGGTTCCAGATCCGGCCGTCAGCCTTGTTCCATGAGGCTTTCCACTTGCGGGTTCCGAAGTGGAGCCCAAGGCCATCAAGGATGAAGAATTTGGAACGAGTACGGATTTCGATAGACATGGTGTCGGCCCCCATAGGCGTTGATAGTTATCGCGTAATTGCGATGTCATGGTTACGCCATGAACCAACTGACCGCACAAAAAGGCCCCCGCAGGATTTGCCTGAAGGAGCCAGTGGTAAAACAGGGGGAGGAAACAGCTTTGAGGATATCACCGCCCGTCGGTGTTGATGTGCGGACGCGCACCTGAGGCACGGGCACTTTTCTTGGGGCACCCAAGAGTAGACCAAGACATGAGAAAGGGCCGCGCCTGAACTCTGATCCAGGTCTGCGGCCCTTGGCCCGTATACCCCTACGGATTACCTTAGCCGTATCTGATTTGGTTCAGTGCTGAACAGGTATCCACAAGTGGTACTGCCCTTGGCTTGTGCCAATTCATCAATCGTTCGTTTATTGTTGCTTATCAGCCATGATTTGCCCCTACGGCTGACCACTTGGGAGCGCCTTCGGGCGCTTTTCTTTTGCCCAGTAGGTCCTTTGACCCTGAAGTGCAACCGCGCAGGAAAGCTCTGTTTCCGCCAGATCAGTCTGCATCCTTTCTGAAGCTAGGGAGTTATTCTTCTACTTAGTTCGAAGTACCTCTGAGTTTGTAGTTACGGATGGGGACGGATGACCGAAGAAGAAATTGAAATGGTTGCGAACGAACTCGCCAAAATCGGAGGAGTTTCCTGGTATCCAGGGCGCAGCCGTGGCCTCCTCCTGAGGGTAGTGAGCGACCGATATCGGGACCGCGCCCGGATTGCAATTGCGGCCCTCGACCGCCTGAGGGCGAGGAAGGAGGCGGATGCACCACAACGCCTAACCTCTGAAACTCACATTTCCAGTGACCCCGCAAGATTCGGTTTCGACGATCAAGTCCGGGTTGGCTCCATTGTTGTGTACCGCCCTCCGGGCGATCAGAGAGCAATCCGGTGCCGCGTTGAGAAACTGGAGGATGGTCGGGCCTACTTGGTGCCGTGCCCGCATCCTGATGTTGGCTGGGTGCCTGTCGACAGCTTCGCCTTAAAGGTTGCAGATGATGACAGGAAGTGAACAATCGGCTGCCAAGGGGCGGACATGCGCTGTTTCTTTCACCTCGTGAACGGCCACGAGACCATCCTGGATGACACAGGCGTTGAAGTCCCGGACTTGGAGACGGCAAAGGCTGAAGCACAGAAGGCCATCAGCGAATTACAACAGGAGTACGATGGCGTAATCGATGACTGGATCGGTTGGCGGCTCGATATAGTATGCCCTGAGGGAACTCTTCTTTACTCGTTTCTCCTCAGCAAGTCCCTCCACTGATAAAGATCACATGCGAGAGCCTCCCGGCTCCGATGTCTTCTGGAGTTACTCGGTCTCGCGCGAGGATTTCAGGCGTGAGACTTGAGCCGGTTGAGGATGGCGCGAACATGCTCTCTGACTCGGGCGGCTTGTGCATCCTGGACCAAGCTCCCAGCGCTCTGAATGTCGAGCCGACGCCTGTCCTTGTCCTCCATCACGACTGCTCTTGGTTTGCGAGAACCAGTAAAAGGTGCGGGCAGGAGGTTCAGCTTGGCTTCACTCGTGGAGTACGTCCCGTTAGCACCATCGGATGCTGGCCGTTAGCGTCGGGCTCATCTGGCATGATCAGAATGGACACAGCATGTCCTTGAGAGGCCAAGGCATCTGCGGCATCAAAGGCCGAAGTCTCAGCTTCCTCTCGCGTGGAGTAGGAGATTTGTGTCCGATCTCTGTATGTGACCAACCACTCATTCTGCACCTGGAACACAACGAAACGCTCTACGGGCGTTAAGTGCATTGTTGCCTCCAGTGTTGCCTCCGGTTCGGAGCGTGATTGCGACAGTACCATGCCACTCCACCAAGGCGGGTGGCTGAATGGGATAGCCTGCTGACTACTAATATCAGGGTGGTTGTCCTGAAGGAGGTAGTTTTCCTACCGTTGCAAGCGCCTCTCGGCTGCTCCCGGTCCCGTAAGGTCACTTCCGCGAAGGCAGCGTCCAGGCACCTTGCTTGATGTCGCGCAAATTTCAGATCTCGGGACAGATGAGGCGGTCAAACCCTTACGGCATCAGGCATTGAGCTCGATTGTGCCTTGGTTCACGCGGGGTGGTTGGGACTCCAGTGCTTGGGCCATACCCGCAGGGGTTAGGTCCTGCCTCCCATGTTCCACAATGCCGCTAAACGGCTTGTTGTTGATGTTGGACTTGGGGCTGCAGTGAACGCTCCTGGAAATCTCACAGTACGTGTTATGAGCTACGCTCTTAAAGAGGAGGGAGACTCGACTGCGATGAAGAGCTCCCTTCGACCGACAACTCGCATGTGGAGATCCTACAGGCCAGCTTAACAGCAACGGCTTCGGCAGCGGTCTATCATGTAGCCAAATACGGAGCATCAATGCTGACAAACTTCATGTTGTGGTACTCAGAGTTGAAGCTGCTCGACAGGTTAACCGTATCGGCGTTCATAGGGTTAGTCCTCACGGCTGTAGCGGTGCTGGTACCCAGAATAATTGGGATACTTGGCGGATGAGGTTTCAGCCAGCCATCGCTTCCTCTGGTGGATCCGGCAATGGCATCCAGTGGGTTGCCACGACTACTCCGTGGCTCTGGTCGATCCAAATCCCTCGATGTGGAGACCAGTAGCCCACCGTGCGGTCTGACCATGCTGTGAAGATCAGGACAGGCGATCCATCCCGAGGCGCTGTTTCGATCGGCATCCACCGACCAAAGGTGTGCAGATTAGTCGATCTCAAGATCCAGTTGCGCGCTTCTCACCCGTTCCTGCTTCTCCAGTCGCCCCAACAGCGCAGCGAGCCGCTCTGGCAGGGGCTCCCTCATTGACTTCTCGTACTGGGCTCGCAGGTCCCGGCCGAGTTGAGTACGCAGTTTCAGATCCCAGAAACTGGGGTTCAGTGAACTACCTAAGTCTCCTCGCCACTGACGCTCGTCCTTGATCAGCATAACGTGCTCACCTCCGCTGAACGGTTTTCCTAGGTTCAGCGTGATCTTTGTTACCGTTGGGGAGGGGAACCCCTGGAAACGATTGAAGTTTCAGCGTGACGTTAACACAAGTTAGTCTCTACTGGTGCCATCTGCTGTTTGTCGCTCAAGGTTTTCTGCGAAGTCGCCGATTAGTCGCTAAGCCTTGTATCGAGGGAACCGCTTCAACGCCTCTGCCATATCGATCAGCGTTGGTTGCCCATATGACCGCGCCACGTTGAGCGGAGCGTGTCCGGTGATTTCGTCCGAGACCCTCTCACTGATCCCACTGCGGTCAGCGATCTGCTTGAACGTGTGACGCCAAGCGTGATTCGGCCTTAATTCAGGGTCATCAACTCCGATCTCACGGACCCACTCTGCAAGGTGATTACGAGTCTTAACCGATTGAGACTGTCCCGGTTTGGTTGGATCGCTTGGCTCAGACTTCCTACGAGCAGACGGCTGATAGAATAGGGGGCTGTTCCAACGGCTTTTACAAAGTCGATGAAGCCCTGTTCGATCAGATGCGCATGGAGTGGCGCTGTGCGAGCTTCCCCGGTCTTGATCGTGCCAGCTTCAGGAGCAAGGCGGATTGCCCACACACCATCCCGTTCAATCACATCAGATCCACGAAGTTGGGTGATCTCACCGGCACGGGCTCCGGTGTAGGCACAGATCCAAGGCACCCATCGCCGTGTGGCTCGGTAGTGAGCCGAGAGGCGGGCAGGAGGCTCTTGTAGGGTTGCCTTGAGGATCGTCTGGATCTCCTCAGAGGTGAACGCCTTGGTTTCCCGGTGCCTGACCTTGTTGGGGACGGTAACCTTCACCGTCTCGAACGGATTATGGTCGAGGTGTTTGGTTTCCTTGCCCCGCCGGAAGACTGTCTTAGCGGCGTTAAGCCATACTTCTTGAACCGTCTGGGCTGATCGGTCTTCCGTAATCGAGCCCTTTGCCCACTGGCGAGCGTCATCCTCAGTGATGTTGTTGGCATCCTTATCGCTGAAGTTCCCCTGCAAGTTCAGGAAGACCGCTCTCCACCGATCCACAGTCTGAGGACGGGGCTTCTTCTCCTTTACCCATGCCTCAAAGAGAGCCCATACGGTCATGCCAGAGGCTTTCCGATGCTCGAATTGAGGAAACTTCAAAGGAGTCTTATCAGGTGAATAGTCCCCGATGCTCCTTCGCCTGAGCGTTCCGATAGCTGTTACGAAGTCACCATGTAAGGCGTCGAGGAATTGAGCAGAAGCCTCATCAGTGAGAGTGATCCCCTTGAACGTTAGGAACTGGGGGACTTCCGCCAATGATGAAAGGGTTTCACGTATCCGCCGCTTGACCACTGGGGTAGGTTCCCAGTCCGGGTCATAGACCTCTTCCTCCGTTAGGGAGAAACGAGTGTAGATATCCCTCGTGATTTCGTCGTGGATCCGGTCCCAGTCTCCAGACGACAGAGGGTCTTCCTCATACTCCCTGATGAACCAGCCATACCCATTCACCAACGAGTGCAACAGCTTGACGGAAGGTTAGCGATTGGCCAGCACCATTAGTCTTGGCTCTTAAAGCTTCGATGCAGCTCGTGATGGTGGCGTCCCAGTCCCGAAGCTCTTGCTTGGCTCGGCCCATCGACATAGAAGCAGGACGCCTGAAGCCTGAAACGCTCCTCCTGGCACACCCCAAAGGCAGTTTTATAGGAATCGCGGATGTCCTTCGGGGTGTCTTTACGGGCAAACCAGTCACCGTTCGGAGCACGTTTGAGGGTAGTCATTGGAATTGCCATTTGTAGCGCCCTTTGTAGCGGTGGGGCGACCGAACCCTTTGAAGCACAAGAACTTCTTATGGGGCAAGCATTTCCAAGGAGGTTGGTGCGGACGGCGGGGGTCGAACCCGCACGGGCAAGGCCCGAGGGATTTTAAGTCCCTTGCGTCTACCGGTTTCGCCACGTCCGCATTGAGGATGAGGGTTACCGGGCTCTTGCGAGGAGCGCAAGTCTGCTGCGCTCCCCAGATCATTACTCCGGTGTCCGGAATCCGTAGATCCAGTCGTACCGGTTGGACATGCTCTCAGGTCCAATCATCTGCATGATCTTGTCGCGGCCCAGGGCCACGAGAGAGCCTGAATGATAAATGCGCCCGTTCCGCCGTCCTTCGGCCTGGATGCGGGTGACACGTTCAAAACGATGCTCTTGATAATCCGACAGCGCCTGCACGACGTTCTGCGGATTCCGGGCCAGAAGAGCGCTGAGGGTTGCTGCATCCTCGATGGCCAGCGCCGCGCCTTGCGCCAGGAACGGCAGAACCGGATGGGCGGCATCGCCCATGAGCGCGATGCGGCCCTGAGAGAGTCGCTTGATGGGATGGCGGAACAGCGACCATCGCAGCCATTCCTGCGGCTTCTTCAGGAGCTCGCGCAGGGCAGGGGTTGCGGCGCTGTAATAGGCGAGAAGATCCTCGGCTCGGCCAGGCGCGGCCCAGCCCTCGACGGGCTCATCGGTCTTCACAATAGCGACCACATTGATGAGGTGGCCGCTGAAGATCGGATAGTGCACAACATGGCCTTTGGTGCCGAGCCAGAGGCCGGTCTCATTGCCGGCCAGTTCCGGTGGCGCGATCTTGCGATCGAAAGTGGAGCGCCAGGCGACATAGCCGTGAAATGTCGGGAGAGCCTTGTCGCCGATGGCCCGTCGGACCTTCGACCAGACACCGTCGGCACCGATCACCACGTCAGCCGTCATGCCCTCGCGCGAGCCGTTGGAAGAAGTCCAGATGAGTTCGGCGCGATCGAGCCCGTCGCGCACCTCTTCGACCTTGCGCCCTGTGATGATGCGGATCGAGGGCTCGGAGCGAACGGCGTCGAGCAGGATGGTCTGCAGGTCCGCTCGGTGAATGACCCAGTAGGGCCCACCGTAGCGCTGCTGCATGTAGGCACCGAGGGCAATTTCCCCGATGCGCTTGCCGGATGAGAGGCCGCGCACGACCACGCGGTCCGGCATCGTCGCGACACGGCGCAGGGCGGGGCTCAAGCCCAGCCTGGCCAAGATGCGGCTGGCATTGGGCGAGAGCTGAAGGCCCGCTCCCACTTCGCTGAAGCCTGTGCGACGCTCGATGAGCGTCACGGAATGGCCCTGGCGGGCAAAGCTCAAAGCTGCCGTCAGGCCGCCGATCCCGGCGCCGACAATGGCGATGGTGAGGCCGGACACCTTAGCGCGAGGAAGCGTCGGTGGCGAAGTCAGGCTCCCAGACGCACTCCGCCGGGCGAGCTTCATCGGGCTTCAGGGAAGGATCGTACTTGAAGAGAGTCGAGCAGTAGGAGCAGATCGTCTCGTTGTCATAGCCCATATCGATGAAGATATGGGGATGATCGAAAGGAGGCGTGGCTCCGATGCACATGAACTCCTTCGAGCCCACGTGAATGACGGGAACGCCCGGATCGTTGTGGAAGTGGGGTGTGCCTTTGTCAGCCATTGCCGTTGCTCTGAAGCGGTGAAATTTGCGCGCACCATAATGGCCGGATGGCCATGCGCCTAGAGCAAAAATTTGCTCCTATCGCAGGTGTGCATGGCTGGCCCGCGAGGCATCGAACGTCTGCTGGGCGGTCAGCACCGCATCGATGTTCTCCTCGGCCCAATGGGCCAGGGCGGCCACGGTCCTGGTCAGCGTCTGGCCTAAGGGCGTCAGGGAATATTCCACCGTTACCGGCACCGTGGGGAAGATTTGCCGGCGGATCAGCCCGTCCCGTTCGAGGTTCCTCAGGGTCTGTGTCAGAACCTTCTGAGAGACGCCCTCGATGTCCCGGCGCAGCTGGTTGAAGCGCACGGGCTCCTCCCGCAGGCGGTTGAGCACCAGAAGGGCCCATTTGTCGGCAAGCCGGTCGAGAACCAAGCGGGTCGGGCAGTTCTTCGCATAGACGTCGTAGGTGGTCATCTCCGTCTCCGGTCTCACACCCACCTGGTTTCCTCCAGGTGACCATGGCACTTTAAGGTGCGTTCTTTACAGCAACATATCCGAATGTCAGTCAATATTCCGGATAGGCACCTAGTACCTATTGGAAACCAACCTATCAGGAGATGACGATGGCAGGAAAGATTTTGGTTCTTGGCGCAACGGGCAATGTTGGCAAGCCGCTGATAGCCGAGCTGGTAGCCAAAGGCGAGCCGGTGAAGGCGGCCTCCCGCTCGGGCAACCCGGTGAGCGGCGCCGAGGGCGTTAAGTTCGATTTCGCCGATCAGGCAACCTATGCCCCAGCCCTGGAGGGCGTCGATCGCGCCTACGTTCTGGCACCCACCGGTACGCTCGACATTCCGGGTACCCTGTTACCGTTCCTGAAGCTCGCGATCGAGCGCAAGGTGAAGATCGTGCTGCAATCGGTCTTCGGCGTCGATGCGGATGACAGCATCCCGTACCGCCAAGTCGAGCTCTTCCTCGAGCGTTCCGGTACGCCTTATGTGATCCTGCGTCCGAACTGGTTCACCGACAATTTCCAGATCTTTTGGCTCGAGGGCATCAAGCACGGCGTGATTGCGGTTCCGGCCGGGCAGGGCAAGTCGAGCTTCATCGACGTACGCGATATTGCTTCATCCGCCGCTGCCGCGCTGACCTCGAACAAGTTCGATGGTCAGGCCTTCAATCTCACCGGTCCGGAGGCGCTGAGCTATGGCGATGCGGCTGCGGTCCTCTCGAAGGCGTCGGGCCGATCGATTGCCTACAAGGCTTCGTCCGATGCCGAGTTCGTCACGATGCTGGTCAATGCCGGCGTGCCGAATGCTTATGCGGAGTTCCTCGCCTCGATCTTCCATCCGGTTCGCGAAGGCTGGACGGCTGCCGTGTCGAACGCGGTCCAGACTCTCACGGGCAAGGCTCCGCGCTCCGTCGAGGCCTATGCCCAGGAACATGCGGCCATCTTTGCGGCCTGATGACCCAGGACTTCGGCGTCCGGCAGACCTGTTGCCGCGAGCGTTGCATTCGGGAGGGCGGGTGCTTAGGTTGCGCCGCAATCGACACCAGCTCTCCAGATTGTCCATGCGCTATTTCAACTCCGACGGCGTCAGCATCGCTTACATCGACGTTCCTCCCCACGAGGGGCAGGGCGATCCGATCCTGCTCATTCACGGCTTCGCATCGAACCATGCGGTGAACTGGGTCAACACGCTGTGGGTGAAGACTTTGACGCGCGAGGGCTATCGCGTGATCGCCCTCGACAATCGCGGACATGGCGAGAGCGAGAAGCTCTACGACCCCGAAGCCTACCATTCCTACCGCATGGCGGAAGATGCGCGTCGCCTGCTCGATCATCTCGAGATCGAGCGCGCGGATGTGATGGGCTATTCCATGGGAGCGCGCATCACGGCGCATATGGCGCTGGCGTCGCCGGAACGGATGCGCTCCGCCCTTCTGGGCGGCCTCGGCATTCACTTGATCGACGGCGTCGGTCTGCCGCTCGGCATCGCCCATGCCATGGAGGTGCGCTCCCTCGACGATCTGACCGATCCCATGCAGCGCATGTTCCGTGCCTTCGCGGAGCAGACCGGCAGTGACCTGAAGGCGCTCGCGGCCTGCATTCGCGGCTCGCGTCAGGCGCTGACGAAGGAGGAAGTGGCCTCCATCACGCTTCCGACGCTGGTGGCTGTCGGCACCAACGATGACGTGGCAGGCTCCGGGCCCGAACTCGTGAAGTTCTTGCCGAACGCAACCGCGCTCGACATTCGGGGCCGCGATCACAACCTCGCCGTCGGCGACAAGGTGCACAAGCAGGGCGTGCTGGAGTTTTTGAGCAAGAGGCCTTGAGCGTAGCACTCCACTTGCCCTTGCCCTTGTGGGCGGGGTGGTGCGACCGGGTGAGAAATTGAACGCGGTCGCTCCCCGTCGTCCCCGGACTTGTCCCGGGGATCCACGTCTTGTTGGCGCAACGTTTCTGAAGACGTGGATGGCCGGGACGAGCCCGGCCAGGACGCAATCTTGCTATCGCGCTTACCGGATTACGTGGAGCGCTCCGACTTTCCGCCCCTACCCTTAGTTTCCCACAAGGCACAGGGAAGAGCGACGGGCCGTTGATTTGAGGTCTCGTTCTCCCACCTTCCTCACGAAGGAGAGGTGGATGACCAGACTCGATAGCGCCATCCGACGACTGACGGCTCAGCGCGATCTCTTGGATTGGGCGACGAGCAGGATCAGCCCTCAAGGACTGGTGCTCGAACTCGGCCTTGGCAACGGGCGCACCTACGATCACCTGCGCAGTCGGCTGCCGGGACGCGAGATTTATGTGTTCGAGCGCTCGCCCGCAGCTCATCCCGACTGCATTCCGCCCGATCCATATCTGCTCGTCGGCGACGTGTTCGAGGCCTTGCCGCGTTTCATCGAGCGCTTCGGCTCAGGCTGCGCGGCGCTCGTTCATACCGATATCGGCTCAGGCGATGAAGAGGCCAATCGCCAACTCGCGAGGCGACTCGCGCCGCTGCTCGAAAACCTGCTGCAGCCGGGCGGTCTTCTTCTCGCCGACCGCGCCTTCGAGCTTGCCTGCTGCAAAGACATTTCATCTGAAACAGGCGTCGCCGAGGGCCGCTACTTCGTCTATCGCCGCTAGATTTTTTCGGTGCAGTGGATCAGGTTCACCTTCAAAAATGCGGCCCAGCAAACAAGACAGCTGATTCCATGCCGAGGGAAACAGCTCTAAGGATCAGCGCCCCGTGAAAACGGGCTGACGTTTCTTGAGAAACGCTGTGCGTCCTTCGACGGCGTCGGCGCTGTCGAAACATTGATCGGCCAAGGCGACGGGATCAATGTTCGGGTGCCCGATGCCCATGGCGGCGTCGATAGCGGCTTTCGCGGCGCGGATCGTGAGCGGCGCGTTCCTCGCAATGTCATGCGCAAGAGCGAGAACGGCATTCTCCAGGCTGCTATCGGGCACCACGCGCTGGACGACACCAAGGCGCTGCGCCTCGTCCGCGCCGATGCGGCGGGCCGTGTAGAACAGGTCCTTGGCCGCCGGTGCGCCGACCGTGGCCGTGATCAGCTTCATCGCTCCTGGCGGATAACCGACGCCGAGGCGCGCAGCCGGAATGCCGAAGGTGGCATTCTCGGAAGCGATGCGAAGATCGCAGGAGAGCGCGAGTCCGAAGCCTCCGCCGAGGCAGAAGCCGCGAATCATGGCAATCACCGGCTTCGAGCAATGGGCAACGGCCCAGAAGGCCGCCTCGTTGATGGCTTCATAAGCTCGTCCTCCCTCGGCATCGGCCCGCACGGTCTCGAATTCCGCGATGTCGGCACCGGAGGCAAAGGACTCCGTTCCTGCGCCGCGCAGGATGACCACCCGCACACGCTCATCCTGATCCAGGCTCGAGATGATTCCCGGAAGGGCCTGCCACATTCCGAGGTCAACGGCATTGTGCTTGGCCGGATTGTTGATGGCGAGCATTGCGACGGGGCCGTCGATGGAGGTGGTGAGCTTGGGCGAGACAGGCGAAAAAGAGGCGTTCATGATGTGAGCGGATCTATGGTAAGGGGCTGAGGCTTCTTATGTATGCGGTTTGGATGCTTATGCCGGCAGGGAGATTATCATGACGCAGACCCGCTTGAAGTCCGGGAACCCGGATTTTCTTGCCGGCAAGGTCGATCCGATCTGGAATCGTCTCCGCACCGAGGCCGACGCCATCGTTCAGCGCGAGCCCGCTTTGGCTGGACTTATCCTGAGCGCCATCCTTCATCAGCCGAGCCTTGAAGCGGCGGTGATCCACCGCGTCGCATCGCGCTTGGGGCACACGGCCTTGCCTGCGGACATCATCGAGCAGGTCTTCCTGGAGGCTGTGGAGCAGGACAAAAGCATCGGCCAGGCCTTCCGCGCGGATATCAACGCCGTGCTCGACCGTGATCCGGTCGTCACCCGGGCTATCGAGCCCGTGCTCTATTTCAAGGGCTTTCACGCCATTCAGACGCACCGTCTGGCCCATTGGCTCTGGACCAAGGGACGGGAGGATTTCGCGCTCTATCTCCAAAGCCGCTCGTCTGACACCTTTCAGACCGATATCCATCCGGCGGCCCGGATCGGGCATGGCATTTTCCTCGATCACGCCACTGGCCTCGTGGTCGGCGCCACCGCCGTCATTGAGGACAACGTCTCCATGCTCCAGAACGTGACTCTCGGTGGCACCGGTAAGGAGCGGGGCGACCGCCATCCCAAGATCCGGCACGGCGTGCTGATCGGGGCCGGGGCCAAGATCCTCGGCAATATCGAAGTCGGCCATTGTGCGAGAATCGCCGCCGGGTCCGTGGTTCTGAAGCCCGTGCCCCACAATGCGACGGTGGCGGGTGTACCGGCCAAGGTCGTCGGCACGGCCGGATGTGACGAGCCCGCCCGCGCCATGGATCACCTTCTCTCGGAGGCGGATGGCATCTGACGGGGAAAGGACCCAACTCCGCTTGCCCGCGTTGGCCCGGCATGGCAATGGCTGAGGCCGGAAACGAAAGAAAGGACCTGTAGTGGATAAAACGGAGATGGCGAAAGTCGAACGCTACCTGCGTCAGACCTTTGCGAACCACTCGATCCGAGTTGTCGGTCGCCCCAAGAAGACCGACTCGGCGGAGGTTTATATCGGTGAGGAATTCGTCGGCGTTCTCTTCGTCGATGACGAGGATGGAGACCGCTCCTACAACTTCACCATGGCTATCCTCGATACGGACCTCGAGGACTAAGCGGCATCATTCGCGGCAGAACCCCCAGGTTCTGCCGTTTTCAGTTAAGGCGAGCCATGCCGATCTACAGCCTCGATGATGTTTCTCCGATCCTACCTGAAGCGGGCCGTTTCTGGATCGCTCCCGATGCCCATGTGATCGGCAAGGTGCAGCTTGGCAACGACGTGGGCATCTGGTTCGGAGCCGTGCTGCGCGGCGACAATGAGCTCATCGATATCGGGGAGGCCACCAATATTCAGGAAGGGGCCTTGCTCCACACGGATATGGGCGCGCCGCTCACGGTCGGTGCCGGTTGCACCATCGGGCACAAGGCGATCCTCCATGGCTGCACCATTGGCGAGAACTCCCTGATCGGCATGGGGGCAACCGTGCTCAACTATGCGCGGGTCGGCGCGAACTGCCTCGTGGGAGCCAATGCGCTTCTCACAGAGGGAAAGGAGTTCCCGGACAATTCCCTGATCGTCGGCGCACCGGCCAAGGCGATCCGTGTGCTGGACGATGCCGCTATCGAGAAGCTGCGCTGGTCGGCGCAGAACTATGTCTCGAACTGGAAGCGCTTCGCAAAAGGAATGAGGCGGATCGACTGACCCGCCTCATGCTTTGAATTCGGAAGATGGTAACCGGCGTTCAAGCGCTGGTTTTTTGTTTTAGCGGTTCGCGGTGGTGGTTGGCGAGGTGGCGATGCCGCCCAGCGAAACCCAGCCAACCGTGTCCTGGCTCTCGCGCTTGATGTAGACGTAGCCCGTACGGCTCCAGGGAAGGACTGAGGAGGTCTTATTGTCGAGCACGTAATCGCCGCGATTGGTGCGAATCACCAGCACCGCATGGCCTTCGCCGAGCTCGTCGATCACGACGGTCATGCGCATGGCGCGGCGGGGAAGGCCGTTCTCGGAGAGGATTTTGCGCTTGAGGAGCTGGAAGTCCTCGCAGTCGCCACGACCGTCATCTGGAAAGCCCCAGATATCGATGGTGCCCCAGTGGTCCGCATCGGTCACGGCCTTGACGCTGGAGTTCACGCGCTGGTTCACGGACACGATGGTCTTCCAGACCTGCGGGGTCAGGTCGACGACTTCCGGCTCCGTCACATCGACGGCGCATTCTCGAGGATTGCTGTCGCAGAACTTCGACCACGCCACGAGAGGCTTGGCCGCACCAATGCTCGCGATCGGGTTGCTGGAGGCGGGCAGGGAGGCGAGGGTCTGAGCCTGGGCTGCGCCACCTGCGAAAACAACGAAAGCCGAAACGAAAGCTGCTTTGATGAAATTAGTTGAGAAGGAAAACTTCCCATTAAGGCCGCTGAAAAAGCCGTCTTTGAAATAATCCTGCCGCATGCCCCACCAGCCGGTTAATGTTCTTTTAACCAAACTGACATGGTTGCATTTCAGGCTCAAGCGGAAAGTAAAAGGTGAGTTAACGCGTCGCGCTCGAACGTGGTTCCTTTATAGTTAACAAAAAGTATGAGTCCCGGCTGCGATGAGGAAAGCATTCCTCTGGGTTATCGGAAGATACGGCTAAGCATATGGTTTTGCTTGCGCTGCAGACCACATAGAAGGCTTAAGTTAGAAAGATCGTCGCCCGCTGTCCGCTCCGATTCCTTCATGCTGACAGCCCATGAAAAAGTTGTCCATGCCCATGCGTCAGCTCCGTGCCCGCGAGCCGATTTTTAATCTGCCGTCGGTCGTGACCTTCAGCATTCTCGCTCTGGTGGCAATCCATGCGCTCCGCATGTTCTTCTTCTCCGAAGAAACCGATTTCCAGACGATCATCGATTGGTCCGTGATCCCCGCCCGCTGGGCAGTCGCCTACGGAGGCGTGGAGAGCCAGGACATCGTGCGGCTTATGCAGGACGGGGCATCGGAAGACGCTCTGGAGCCCCTGGCCGGTCTTGCTCAGTACATCCTGGGCGACGGCGAGGGACGCCCCTGGACGGCGCTGACCTATGCGTTCCTGCACGGCTCCTGGGCGCACGTGCTCCTCAACAGCATCTGGCTTGCGGCCTTCGGCACGCCCGTTGCGCGGCGCTGTGGGAATGGACGGTTCTTTCTTCTCTCGGCGCTCTCCGCGATCGGCGGCGGCGTGCTTTACGCAGCGATGAACCCGATGCAGGTCATCCCTATGATCGGGGCTTCCGGGGCTGTTTCCGGCCTGATGGCTGCCGCTTCCTGGTTCATCTTCGCGCCTGCGAGCTGGCATTGGGAGGGACGGCTCGCCGAACCGCATGAGCGGCCGCGCCAAGCTTTGGCCGACCTGGTCCGCAACAGGCCGTTCCTGATCTTCCTCATCGTCTGGTTCGGCACCAACTATCTCTTTGCTTTCATTCAGCCGATCGGCCTCGCCGAGGGGAGCGTTGCCTGGGAGGCCCATGTGGGCGGGTTCCTGGTGGGGCTGCTCATTTTCCCTTGGCTTGATCCCATCCCCGCACGTGGGAGGCGTATCTCGGCTTGAAAGTGCTGGGGTTTCGCTCAATCATCCTATGACTGACGCAGGGTCATCCCTCGTTCATGGGAGAGCCCCTCTGAAAGCCGAGCGGTTGCGAAGGCTCACGGTTCTTCGCCCCGCACAACGGGAGGAAAAGCATGAACGTCGATCGAATCCTTTCTGTGAAAGGACGCAATGTCGTCTCCATCGAAGCCGACCGCTCTCTGGGCGAAGCAGTGCGGCTTTTGGCAGAGCGCAGGATCGGTGCCGTTGTCGTGGTGGATGGTAGGCAGCCCGTGTCCGGCATTCTTTCCGAACGCGATATCGTCAAGGCTGTTGCCGCTCACGGGGCCCGGGCGCTCGATGAGCCCGTTTCCCGCTTCATGACAGGGCAGGTCGTCACCTGCACGAGCCGGAGTTCCGTCAACGATCTGATGGAGCTGATGACGCAGCAAAAGTTCCGGCACGTGCCCGTCGTCGAGGGAGGGCAGCTTGTCGGCATCATTTCCATCGGCGACGTGGTGAAGCAACGTGTCGAGGAGATCGAGGCCGAAAGTCAGGCGATCAAGGAATACATTGCGACCGCCTGATCACGCTCCTTGCGATTCCTGAATCAGCTCCAGAATATCCGGCAGGGCGCGTTCCGTGGCCTGTCGCCCCAGCGCGATGCATTCCTGTGCGCGATGGAACTCGAACAGCCCCATCTTCGCGAGCTTCGGCGCAACCATGACGTCCGGCGGGTCGCCGGCCAGGCGTGAGCGGGCGATGCGATCCTGCGTGATGTTGAAGGCATCCACCATCACGGTTGCCATGCCGGGAGCATTGGGGAGCTTGCGCTGCTTTTCTGCACGCGAAGCCGAGAAGAGGCTCCATTTGCGTGGCGCGTCCTCGATGACCTCCTCGATCTCCTGCTCGTCGGTGGTCGGCTCCGCATCGTAGGACTGGATCACCGTCCCCCGCACGCGCACTTCACCGTTGAGGTTCACACAGATCACGAGATCTGCGCCGAGAGCGCGGGCAGCGGTGATCGGAATCGGATTCACGAGCGCGCCGTCCATGAGCCACCGCCCCTTGATCAGAACGGGATCGAACACACCAGGCAGGGCATAGGAAGCCCGCATCGCTGGCACGAGCGGACCACGGGTCAGCCAGATCTCGTGGCCGCTCGTGAGTTCGGTGGCGATGGTGCAGAATTTGATGGGCAGCGCCTCGACGCGACGGTCCGTCAGATCCTGGTCGAGGAGGCGCTGCAGGCGTCCACCTGCAATCAAGCCCGCTCCGCTGAAGTGAAAATCGAGCAGGCCCATGACCCGCCGCTTCGTGAGGGACAGGGCGAAGGCTTCGAGTTCATCGAGCTTGCCGGCCGCATAGCAGCCGCCGACCACGGCGCCGATGGAGCAGCCGGCGATCACATCGGGGATAATGCCCGCCTCTTCGAGAACGCGCAGGACGCCGATATGGGACCAGCCCCTCGCTGCGCCGCCGCCAAGGGCCAAGCCGATCCTCACCTTTGCGCGCGGGCTGCGCTCGACGGGCTGCCTGATCTCTTCAATGCTCCCGCCGCCGCCTCCTGACCCGGCGCTGCGCCGGGCAATCCCGTCCCACAACATCGCTCAACTCCAAGGCCGTTCGTCCCATTCATGCGCCAAGCTGGTGAAGATCGTATGAATGGTGCCCTTAAGTTTCACTTAGGTCGCGTTTCGGAAATCTGAACAGTGGTGGCGAGCAGGGCCCGTTGCGACAAAATGCTGATGGTGAGGGAGAAGAGGATCAGCACGCCCAGCATGGATCGCAGGCCAAAAAGATCGCCGCCGAAGCCGATGAGCGGCGGCCCCATGAGGTAGCCGCCATAGCCCAGCGTTGCCACCATCGCGACGCCCACGCTCGGGGCGATGCCCGGCATCTGTCCTGCCGTGCTGAAGAGGACCGGCACCAGATTGGCGAGCCCGAACCCGACCAGCGCGAAACCGAGAGTGGCGGGGATCGGCTCCGATAGAAGGATGGCGAGGAGCAGGCCGGACGCTGCCAGCAAGCCGCCAAGCTGCACAGTACGAATGCGGCCCAATCTGCGCACGACGGAGTCGCCCAGGAAACGGCAGATGGTCATGGCAAGCGAGAAGGCGGCGAAGCCGCTCACCGCAGTTTGCAGGTCCGCGCCCGTGACGGTCTGCAGGTAGATCGCCGTCCAATCGACCATGGCGCCTTCCACGACGAAGCAGAACATGGCGAGCACGGCAACAATCACGACGGGTCCACGAGGCCAGGCGAAGCCATGGCCCTCGGCGTCTCCTGCCGGTTCAGTCTCTGTCATCATGCCGAAGGCTGCGGCTAGGAAGAGGGCGCCCATGCTGAGACAGGCGACCAGCAGGGTCGAGAAGATGGAGAGTTCGAGGGCGATCAGCAGTCCTGACAGCGCTGCGCCTGCCAAGCCGCCGAGGCTGAAAAAGGCGTGAAATGACGACATGATCGCCTTGCCCCAGGCTTTCTCCACAACCGTGGCATTGGTGTTCATCGAGATGTCGAGAGAGCCGTTGAATGCGCCAGCCAGGAAGGACGTGGCGACGAAGAGGCTCAAAGAAGGCGCAAGCCCGATCAGCAAAAGGCCCATCGTGAAGGCAAGAGCCGCAACGAGAGTCGCGAGCCTGCTGCCGATGATCGTGATCACCCAGCCGATGATCGGCATGAGCAACACCGCTCCAATGGAAAAGGCCAGAAGGCCGAGGCTGAGCTGTCCGTCAGACAGGCCAAGCTCGGCCTTGAAGCGGGGCAGCTGCGCGGCCCAGATGCCGATGCCGAAGCCATTGCCGAAGAAGGTGGCGCTGACGGCCGCGCGGGCCGGGAGAAGATCGCGTTGTGTCATGTAAAGGCTTTTAGCGGGCGCCGCCTGATTTGAAACCCACTGAGGATGGGAGAGAGCCCCTCATACCTGAGAGGCTAGCCTTCAAGCCTGAACGAGGCTCGCCTTTCCGTCGGTGGTGTCCACCTTCCTGTAGAAGCAGGAGCGGCGGCCCGTGTGGCAGCAGCCGCCGTCACCAGCGACATTCACCTTGAGCCACAGGGCGTCCTGGTCGCAATCGATCCGCATCTCGACGACGGTCTGGATCTGGCCGCTGGTCGCGCCTTTGTGCCAGAGCTCGCCGCGCGAGCGGGACCAGTACCAAGCCTCTCCGGTCTCGAGGGTCTTGGCGAGGGATTCGGCATTCATATGCGCGACCATCAACAGCTCGCCGCTCGCCGCATCCGTCGTCACGCAGGTGACGAGCCCATCCGCGTTGAAGCGCGGAGTGAGGACCGTTCCTTCTTCAAGGTCAGTCTTCGAGCCTGGAGCGGGAAAGGAGCTGGAGCAGGACGCGCACATGGGTTTCTCAAAAGAAGAGGCGGTTCACCTCAAGCCTTACCGTGTCTCACGAGCGTGAGGAAGCGCACCTGCTCAGCGGCGTCGTTGAAGGCGCCGGTGAACTGTGTCGTGAGGGTCATCGCGCCTGCCTTCTGCACGCCGCGCATGGACATGCACATGTGCTCGGCCTCGATCATCACCGCCACGCCGCGAGGCTCGAGATACTGCTCTATGGCTGAGGCGATCTGCGCCGTCATGGTCTCCTGGGTCTGGAGACGGCGGGCATAGACCTCCACGAGGCGGGCGAGCTTGGACAGCCCCACGACGCCCTTCGTCGGGTAATAGGCGATATGCGCCATGCCGTAGAAGGGCACCATGTGGTGCTCGCAATGGGAGTAGAAGGGGATGTCGCGCACGAGCACGATATCGTCGTAGCCTTCGACTTCGGCGAAGATTTTATTCAGGACGTCCTTCGGATCGTCCTGGTAGCCCGAATAGAATTCCTTGAACGCCTTCGCGACGCGCTTCGGGGTATCCTGCAGGCCTTCGCGCTGCGGATCGTCACCCGCCCAACGGATCAGGGTACGAACAGCTGCTTCGGCTTCCTCCCGGGTCGGGCGGTCGGCAGGCTTGTCGGCGGCTGAAATCAGACGCGGTGACAAGGACTTAACCACATCGTTCACGTGGAGCCTCTTTCTTAAACTAACACTGTGCGGAAGCGAGATGCTTCCGGCGCTCCTCATACCCGTCTTCCGTACCAAGCCAACATCTAGCCCTATCGCGGAGTTCGGTCATGCTCTCTATATAGGATGATGGAAACGTGGAGAACGTTCCCATCTATAATGTCATAGACCGGAATGCTGAACGATATCTATAGTCGCCGTATCCTCGAGCTTGCGGCCAATATTCCCCATCTCGGGCGGTTGCCCGAGCCGGACGCGTCGGCGACGGCTCGTTCGAAGCTTTGCGGCTCTACCGTGACGGTTGATCTGAAGCTGGATGGCAACGTCGTGACGGCTTTCGCCCATGACGTGAAGGCCTGTGCCCTTGGCCAGGCCTCCTCCGCCATCATGGGGCAGTATGTGATCGGCTCGACGACCGAGGAGCTTCGGGAGGTGAGGGAGGTCGCGACCCGGGTGCTCAAGGCCAATGCCGAGGCACCCGAGGGTAAGTGGGAGGACCTGAAGGTCCTGGAGCCCCTGCGAGACTACAAGGCCCGCCATGCGTCGATTCTTCTCACCTTCGATGCAGTGGTGGCCGCCCTCGACCAGATCGAGGCGCGACGGGCGAGAGGCAGGGAATAATGCCAAGTCCGGTCCAGCGGGCGGCCCATTGGGCGATCCGGGGCTATCAGCTGAGCTTGTCAGGTCTGATCGGCCGCCAGTGCCGACACCTGCCGTCGTGCTCGGACTACACGGACGAGGCGATCCAGAGGCACGGATTCTGGGCGGGTGGCTGGATGGGTTTTTCCCGTATCTGCCGCTGCGGGCCATTCGGTACCCATGGCATCGACCTTGTTCCTGAAACATTGCCCGAAGGCTCGGCCTGGTATAAGCCGTGGGCCTATGGTCGCTGGAGAGGCGTGAACGCTCCCCCGATCACCTGCGATTCGGTCGAACCTGACGGCGGCTGAGTTCGCCTTGTCCTAACAAACCGTCGGCCCCCGCTTACCTGCTCCGTTGGCAGGAGTGAGCCAGGAGAAGTTTTGATGATTACCCTGACATTCCCCGATGGCGCCCAGCGCCAGTATGCCCCCGGCACCACCGGCCGCGAGATCGTGGAGGGCATTGCCAAGTCGCTCGCCAAGCGCACCGTCGCCATGGCTCTCGACGGCACGGTCACCGATCTCGCCGATCCGATCACGAAAGATGCCAAGATCGAGTTTCTCAACCGCGAGGACCCGCGCGCGCTGGAGCTGATCCGGCACGATTGTGCGCACGTGCTCGCGGAAGCGGTGCAGGAGCTTTTCCCGGGAACGCAGGTGACCATCGGTCCCGTGATCGAGAACGGCTTCTATTACGACTTCGCCCGCAACGAGCCCTTCACCCCGGAGGACTTTCCGGCGATCGAGGCGAAGATGCGCGAGATCATCGCGCGCGATAAGCCTTTCACGAAGGAGGTCTGGGACCGCGACAAGGCCAAGAAGGTCTTCGCCGAGAAGGGCGAGGCCTACAAGGTCGAGCTCGTCGATGCGATCCCGGAGGGTCAGGATCTCAAGATCTACTTCCAGGGCGACTGGTTCGATCTTTGCCGCGGTCCGCACATGACTTCCACGGGCAAGATCGGCAACGCCTTCAAGCTCATGAAGGTGGCGGGTGCCTATTGGCGCGGTGACTCGAACAACGCGATGCTCACCCGCATCTACGCGACCGCATGGGCCTCTCAGGAAGACCTCGACAACTACATCAGGCAGCTCGAGGAAGCCGAGAAGCGTGATCACCGTCGCTTGGGGCGCGAGATGGACCTGTTCCACTTCCAGGAGGAAGGGCCGGGCGTCGTCTTCTGGCACCCCAAGGGCTGGACAGTGTTCCAGGAGCTGATCTCCTACATGCGTCGCCGCCTGAAGGGCGACTACAAGGAGGTCAACGCGCCGCAGATCCTCGACAAGGCCCTGTGGGAGACCTCCGGCCACTGGGGCTGGTATCGCGAGAATATGTTCGCGACCCAGACCGAGGACGACCGCATCTTTGCGATCAAGCCGATGAATTGCCCGGGCCACGTGCAGATCTTCAAGCACGGCCTGAAGTCGTACCGCGACCTGCCGTTGCGCCTCGCCGAGTTCGGCAACGTGCATCGCTACGAGCCGTCGGGTGCGCTGCACGGCCTCATGCGCGTGCGCGGCTTCACGCAGGACGACGCGCATATCTTCTGCACGGAAGACCAACTCGCCGAAGAGTGCCTGAAAATCAACGACCTGATCCTCTCCACTTACGCCGATTTCGGCTTCGAGGAGATCGTCGTGAAGCTCTCGACCCGTCCAGAGAAGCGCGTCGGCACCGACGAGATGTGGGATCACGCCGAGGAGGTGATGACCCGCGTGCTCAAGCAGATCGAGGACCAGTCCGGCGGGCGCATCAAGACCGCGATCAACCCGGGCGAGGGCGCGTTCTACGGGCCCAAGTTCGAATACGTGCTGCGTGATGCCATCGGTCGCGACTGGCAGTGCGGCACCACGCAGGTGGACTTCAACCTGCCGGAGCGTTTCGGCGCGTTCTACGTCGACCACGACGGCCAGAAGAAGACGCCCGTCATGGTGCACCGCGCGATCTGCGGCTCCATGGAGCGCTTCACCGGCATCCTGATCGAGCACTTCGCCGGTCACTTCCCGCTCTGGCTCGCGCCGGTGCAGGCGGTTGTCGCCACCATCACCTCCGAGGGCGACGAATACGCCATGGAAGTGGTGAAGGCGGCTGAAGCGATGGGCCTGCGCGTCGAGGCTGATCTCCGCAACGAGAAGATCAACTACAAGGTCCGCGAGCATTCGATGGTGAAGGTGCCGGTGCTTCTCGTTGTGGGCAAGAAAGAGGCCGCCGAGCGCACGGTGTCGATCCGCCGTCTCGGCAGCCCCGACCAGAAGACCATGTCGCTCGACGAGGCATTGAGGGCGCTCGCGGTGGAGGCGATCACGCCGGACCGCAGGCGCGCTGCGCAGGCCGTGTCGGAGCCTGAAGCTAACGCCACGCTCGACGGCCATCACGTGGTTGCACGCACGGTCGCATAAAAGCCAATCACACGAAAGAAGGCGGCGCTTCTGATAAGGAGGCGCCGCCTTTTTATGTCCAGAGGTCAGGTCGACTGCCGCTGCCGTCCGCTCGTGCGCCCGCCGGGCGCCGTGCCGGCCGTCGTGCCCGCCGGGCCGCTGCCCGGATTGCCGCTTGCGGCGGCCGCATCGCCCGCTTCAGTGCCCGTCCTGTGACCGCCCTGCCTCTGGCCGACGCGCAGGTTGTTCTGCACATGCGTGACGCCCGATACGGACTCGGCGATGTCCTCGGCCCAGCGCTTCTCGTTGCGGTCGCGCACCGTGCCGGTGAGCGTCACCTCGCGGTTCTGCACTGCGACTTCGATCTCAGACGCGTCGACACGCACATCGTCGCTGAGCCGCTCGCTCACATCCTCACGAATGCGATCATCGGAGCGCTGATAGTTGCGCGGGCCGCGTCCGCGATGATCTTCGCGGCGCACCTCGCCACGGCTGGCCGTGGCATCATTGCCGAAGCGCGTGTTGCCGGGGCCCATGCCGTAATTGCTGTGATCGCGCCGCTCGTTCACCAAAGACCAGGTGCGCTCGCGATCCTGCATGAGACGATCATTCTCGCTGCTGTCGTCACCGGGACGCGCTCGCTCGCCGGTGACCGTCGAGACGCCGTAGTGCCTCGGCTGATAGCCGCGCCCGGCGGAGCCGCGTCCAGCGTAAGGGTCACCGTAGCTCTGATAGCCTTCGCCGCCGAAGCCGCCGCGCATCCGTGCGTCGCGCATACCTTCTTCGCCCGGATAGCCGAAACTGCCGAAGGCCGCGCGCACGTCATCCTCGTCGCGGAAGCGGAACTCGACGCCGCCACGCCTTTCATCGCGCTCTGCATATCTGCGGCCGCGTTCACGATAATCGTGCGGGCGATGGCACCAGTCGTCGTCCTCCCGGCTCAAGCGACGATCCAATTCCTGTCGCTCGTCACCCGTCAGAGGTGCCTGTCCGCCTCTTCGTGTCTGATCGGCGCGGGCGCTTGTCGGTGTCCCGCTGCGATCAGGCTCGGAGGGCATGGAAATGCGGTGCAGGGCGCGGCCGGCATCCTGCTCGTCGTCGGTCGCGAGATCTCCGAGCGCGACGATGCCGACGAGGTGCTTGTCGTGATCGACGACGGGCAGGCGCCGGATCTGGTGATCGCTCATCAGCTGCACGATGTGGCCCACATCGTCGTCGTCGAAGCACCACCAGACCTCCTCAGACATGACATCGCGCACTCGGGTGGTGTCGGGCGGAAGGCCGGCGGCGGTGGCGCGCGTGGTGATATCTCTATCCGTGATCATGCCGCGCAGGCGTCGTCCGTCACAGACGGGCAGCACGCCGACATTCATTTCATCCATCAGCCGCGCGGCCTCCTGAATGGTTCTGTCGGGCGAGACCACGCGCACGTTACGGGTCATGATGTCTGAAATTCTCATGAGCTTCATCCCTCTCAAAGCCGCGCCTTGAAAGGTTGAGGCATGCCCGGCGCGACCGATGACTAGCGTTCGGTCAATGCGGCGAGGGCGGAAAAGGTTCAGGGAGCGGCCCTGGCGAGCACTTCGATATCGCGATCGAGGCCGCTCTCGACCTTGAATTCCTTCGTGTAGACCTTGCCCTCGTGACGGGCGATCAGAACATATTCGCCTTCCGCCAGAGTAACGGAGGGGAAGGCGCCGATGGCTTCGCGGATCACGTCGCCGCCGGGGGTCAACACGCTGAAGGCCGTGCCGGCGAAAGCCTCGCCGCCCTCGGAAGCCACGAGCTTGAGCGTGACGGTCGCTGCGCGGTGGTTCAGGGTCGCTTCCGTGACCTTGCCGGATTCCACCTTCAGGTCGCTGCGCATGATGGCGTTGGCGTCTCCGTAGGTTGAAACCACGTGATAGGTGCCCTCGGGGAGGCGGATCACGTCGTTCGGCTTGGCATTAGCAATGACGAGCCGTCCTTCCGAGTTCTGGGCTTCCGGCACATAAACGGAGAAGGTCACACGGTTCTGGCCGATCGGGCTTTCGCCAACTGCGCCTTTCAGCCTGAGCGCTCCTGCGCTCACGACGAGGCGCTCGTTGAGGTTTCCGGATTGCACGGTGATGCGCTTGGAGGCGCTGGCAAAGCCATAGGCCACATGCACGATGTAGTTGCCCGGAGCCAATGTGAAGCTCGGCGTCGGGCTGCTGGACCGGGCGACGATGTTCGGCTGGGAGGTGTCGCCTCTATCCTCGAAGACTCGCCAGACGAGACCGGAGCGGATCGGCTCGTTGCTCTCGGCAAAGATTGCGCCCGCATTGACCACCACCTGTTTCAGAGCCAGCGGAGGCGGAGGGCTCTGCGACAGAGAGGGCACACCAAGAGGGGGCGGCGGGCCGAAGGGCTGGGGAGCCCCTCCGAGGGGCTGCGTGAGCGTCTGCGCCGAGGCGGCAGAGGCCGTCAGGCAAACCAGCAGGCTCAAGGCAGAGAGGCGTGGGTTCAGGAACGTCATCAGAAGAGAACAAATGTCCTGCTATCGCACAGGCGTGGCGACGGCGGTTTGGATCGGCTTGTCCTCTGTGTCCACGAGATCGGAAGCCGCCGCAACCAAATTCTCAAGGGACAGGGGCCGGAACTCGAACTCGACCTTGTGCTTGCCCGCCGGCACTTCCACCCCGCGGAACAGCAGGTTGGCGCGGAGCACCGGGCGGCGCTCGCCGTCGACGCTCGCCTCCCAGCCCGGATAATAGATGTCGTGCAGCACGAGAACGCCGTGTTCGGAGGCCTCAACTTCGAGAGTGACGGAGTTCCTCATGTAGCTGACGATCCGCACCTTGCTCTCGGACTTATCGGCAACAGGACGGACAGGAGCATAGTGAGCCTTGAGCAGGGGCATGCTCTCCTGGTCGATCAGCGCTTCCGTCTCACGGTTGAAGTCGGGTAGTTCCTCCTGACCAAGGACCATTTCCGAATCCACGGCTTGGACATGATGGGCCACATAGGCGCGCCGGCCGGCCGAGTTGAGTCGATAGATCCACATCTTGCCCGTGCCATAGACGACTTCGGCGTCGGTCAGGCGCGGGAAGTGGCGAGGCAGTTTCTGAACGGGCCGGTCGAGGACGAGGTAGTCGAGGCCGAGCAGGCCCGCGAGCTCGCATTCATAACCCCGGAACGAGGTCGGGAACTGGCGCAGGTTCGGATCCTCGGCATTCTCGCCTGGCCCGATGGCTCGCTCGTAATCGGCCAAGCGCAGGGGATTGTAGCCGATGATGTCCTCGATCTCGAGGACCATGGAGGCGTTCTGCCAGGAGCCTTTCAGCCCTAAAATCTCCACGCGGGGATACTCACCCTGCCTGTGGCGCTCCGCCAGCTCTCGCTTGAGGATCTGCAGGCCCTGCAATTGTTCGGGCGGCAATTGGGTGAAGACCGTATAGCGTCCTGCGGGCTCTGCATTGAGAGCCGAGGCGGCATGGCGGCTGATGAGCTCGGCACCGGTCAGAGCCACGAGTGCGAACGCAACGGCCTCGCGCCTGTAGGCCGAGCCGCCCAGCTTGATCACAAGTCCCATGACGAGAATGGCTGCCAAGAGGCCGCCACCAGCCTCGGTCAGGGTCGACGGAACTTGCCCGCCTTTGACGGCGAAGGCGAGAGCGCTCGCCAAGGCGGCAATAACGAGGGCCACCGCCAGGGCCGGCAGTGCGATGCGGAGCTGGCCGAGGGCCGCCTTGCTCCAGCTCGGCAGCCCCTCTGTCGCATAGCGATGGACAAGGTAACCGGACGAGAAGGCGAGCGCGATGTTGATCAGGAAAGTGGCGTCCGCCGGACGGCGGTAGAGGTTCACGCCCGGCATATGATCGAAGATCACTTCGAAACCGGGGGTGTAGCGACCAAGCGCATAGAGGATCGCCAGCAGGCCAACCACGAGGAAGAACCGGAATTCGCGTGCGAAAAGCCGTCCACCCGCGATGCCGTGCCAGAGAATGAAGAGGGCCGGGATCGTGCCGATGAAGAGGTAATTGGTGGCCCGGTCGGTCCAAGTGCCTTCGGACAGGCTATGCCAGTCAGGTCCCCAGTAATCGTAGGTCCAGCGCAGCGACCCGAAGATGTTCCCGAAGAGAATCGTCGCAAGACTCTCGGGAGGCAGGGAGCCCATGGCCGCCACGCCGAACCCGAAGGAGGGTCGGGTCGAGGTGGCAAGGAACTGCATGGTCAGGATGACCGGCACCGTCAGCAGCGCGCCGCCAATCAGAGCCATCGTCATCAGAAGGCCCAGACGCGAGCGCAGATAGGCGAAGGGCTTCTGAGCGGTCCAGAGGCGGTGCGCGGCCACGCCGATCAGGGTCAGAGCGCAGAGAAAGGCCACCTGATCGCGCCCGATCACCATCAGGGCGGCGCTGACGGCGAAAAGCACGCCATAGAGATAGGAGAGCCGGTCCAGGGCCTCTTCGAGCAGCCAGAAGGCGAGCGGAAAGAAGCCGTAGCTGAGGATCATGCCCGTGTGCTGCAGACGGGCGGTTGCCGAGCCGCCGAGCATGAACACGATCGCCGCCGCCACTGCTCCCGACCAATGCCAGCCGCGCCGGCGAAAGATCGGCAGGAAGGCCAGAGCACCGGGCAGGAAATGGGCAAAGACCACCAGGTCGAACAGCTCCATGGAAGGGTGAGGCTTGAGCCAGCCGAACAGGAGCATGGTGGGCGTGAACAGAAGCGATTGCGGATCGGCGGCGGAGGGGTGGCCGCCGAAATGGTAAGGGTTCCAGAGGGGCAGTTCGCCGTGGGCGAGGGCCGCGCCGAGATAGCGCAGGGTGGGGTAGAACTGGTTCTTGGAGTCCCAGGGGACCACGGAGCCGGTCAGGGGCCAGATGGCGGCTGCTAGCGCCCAGGCAATCAGGATGAGGCCAAGGGCCAGAAAGGTCTGGCGTCTGGACCATTCCAGGCTTGGGGTGGGATCATCGGATCCGAGCAAGGATGTCTGCATGTCTTTAACAAACGGCGCTGCGCAAATAGATCATTTCTCCCTCCAGCCAGCCGTCGGGCTCGCTGCAGGAAGGAGCCTGCTTGGCGGATCACCGCACTCCCCCTATACATCCGTTGCCGTTTGTTGACTGTGCAACGGCATTACGTCCTGGAACGCCCGTGTTTCTCAACAGCAGCAAGACGGCGAGACCAAGGCAAAACCCGAGCCCCCACCTGCACCCTTGCGGGAATTCACGAGCATTGTTCCACATTATCCGAGTTGGATGAAGACCCCATGAATGAAAGCCTTTCCCTCCTTATGAGCCGCCGCTCCGTGCCGCCGCGCTGGCTGGGGGAGCCGGGTCCGAGCGCTCAAGACGTCGAGACCATGCTCACTGTGGCGGCCCGGGTGCCGGACCATGGCAAGCTGGTGCCCTGGCGTTTCATCCTCATCGAAGGCGAAGCCCGGCAGCGGCTGGGGGAGGTTCTCGCCAAGGCCTTTCAGGCCGATAACCCCGACACCGATGCTACGATGATCGCTGCCGAGCGGGGGCGCTTCTCCCAAGCTCCGCTCGTGGTGGCGGTGGTCTCACGCGTCGTGCCGCATGTGAAGATCCCAGAATGGGAGCAGGTGCTCTCCGCCGGTGCCGTCTGCATGAACCTTCTGAATGTGGCCAATGTCCTGGGCTACGGCGCGTCCTGGCTGACAGGCTGGGCGGCGTTCGACCGCCGGGTGCTCGATGCCTTGGGCCTTGCCCCAAGCGAGCGTATCGCAGGGTATGTCCATATCGGCACGGCTACGGAAAACCCCACCGATCGCGACCGTCCGAACCTCACCGATATCGTCACGCGGTTTTAAGCGCATGTTCTACGAGACATCGAGTAACGCCCACGGCCTGCCGCACGATCCCTTCAAGGCCATCGTGACACCCCGTCCCATCGGCTGGATTACCACCATGAGCGCGAAGGGAGAGATCAATCTGTCTCCCTATTCCTTCTTCAACGCGATTGGTGAGCGCCCGCCGATGGTGGCGTTCTCGTCGGCAGGCAAGAAGGATGCGCTTACCTTCATCGCGGAGACGAAGGAGTTCGTCTGCAATCTCGCGACCTACGATCTGCGCGAGCAGATGAATGCCACCTCGGCCGTCTTGCCGCGCGGCGTGAACGAGATGGAGCATGCGGGCCTCAAAGCCGCTCCATCTCGGCTGGTGAAGCCGCCGCGTGTGGCGGATGCTCTCGCGGCGCTCGAATGCAAGTGGATGCAGACCGTGCCGCTCGTGCCGTTGGAGGGTGGCGAGCCGTCCTACTATCTCGTGATCGGGCAGGTGGTCGGCGTCTATATCGACGACCGCTACATCGTGAACGGCCTAGTGGACACGGCCGCCATGCGTCCCATCGCGCGCTCAGGGTATCGCGATTATTTCGTCGCGACGCCGGAGACGAAGTTCTCGATCACGCGACCGGGTGGTTAGGTCCGCCCGGCCCGCCTCAACAGCCTCTCGGCGCGCAGCAGATGCGGGCGGTCGAGCATCTCGCCATTGACGCCGACAACGCCTGCGCCCGGGTTGGCCTTGAAAGCCTCGATCACCGCTTTCGCGCGTTCAATCGCTTCAGGCGACGGCGTGAAGGCCTCGTTGATGACGGGCACTTGTGCCGGGTGGATCGCCATCTTCGCCACGAAACCGTCGCGGCGCGCGGCGTGACACTCCGTAGCGAGACCTTCCATGTCGCGGAAATTCGTGAACACGGTATCGATGGCGTCGACACCCGCTGCTGTTGCTCCAAGGAGTGTCAGCGAGCGGACGAGGCGGTAGGGATCGGTGTAGACACCGTTCTCGTCGCGATTGGCTTCCGCGCCGAGGTCTGCGGACAGATCCTCGCCGCCCCAGGTGAGGCCCATGAGGCGGTGGCTCGCACCCCCGAAGGTGCCGAGTGCGAAGACGCCCGATGCATTTTCCGTCGCGATGGCGAGAATGCGAGTTCCGCCATCCTCCAATCCGAATTCCGCTTCGCGCACGGCGAGCTTCGCGCCGAGATGCGCGACATCCGCGCCGCCGATGGTCTTGGGCAGAACAATGCCGTCAGGCGCGGCTTTCATGATGCCGTCGAGATCCGCATCGATCATGCCCGTGGTGAGGCCGTTCACGCGCACATAGAAGCGCGGGCGCCCGGACTTGGAGTGATGCTCGGCGACGAATTCCGAAGTGATGCGTCGCGCTTCTTCCTTGGCATTCAGATCGACGGAATCTTCCAGGTCGATGAGGAGTGCATCGGCTCCTGAAGTGAGGGCCTTTTCGAGCTTCTTCTGGCTGTCGCCGGGGACGAAAAGCAGAGAGCGCATCACGCATTCCTCTTGCGCATGAAAGCCTGACGGCGGCACTCGGCAACGAGCGTGCCATCCTGCTTGTAGGCGCGGTGGATGAACTCGACGATGCCCGCATTCGGGCGCGACTTCGATTCACGCTTGTCGGCGATTTCCGTCGTCACGTGGACGGTGTCGCCCTCGAAGAGCGGCGCGGGAAATTTCACGTCCGTCATGCCCAGATTGGCGATGGTGGTGCCGACCGTCGTGTCGTTGACGGAGATGCCGATCATGAGGCCCAGCGTGAACAGCGAGTTCATGAGCGGCTTGCCCCACTCGGTTTCGGTCGCGCAGAAATGCGCGTCGATGTGGAGCGGCTGCGGGTTCAGCGTCATGTTGGAGAACAGCATGTTGTCCATCTGCGTCACCGTCCTTGTCAGACGGTGCTTGATGGTGGTCCCCACCACGAAGTCCTCGAAATAGAGGCCGCCGCGCGGGTGTCTATTCTCATCGTTCATAACGCTGTCCTCCTTGTTACGGAAAGGGCATGTTGTTCACGCCTCTTCGAAATCAATAACCGAACTGCTCCCGCAGAATCCGCTCGTCCAGGCTGTGGCCGGGATCGTGCAGCATGACGAGGTCGACGCTTCTGTCCATGGAAACCTGCACGCGGGACACGTTGCGGAACTCCGTGTGGTCCGCCACCGCACTCACTGGGCGGTTTTCCGCCTCCAGCACTTCGACCTCGATCCTGGCGTGATCCGGCAGCAGCGCACCGCGCCAACGGCGGGGGCGAAAGGCGGAGATCGGCGTGAGCGCGAGAAGGGGTGAGTTCAGCGGCAGGATCGGGCCGCCCACGGAGAGATTATAAGCCGTCGACCCGGCTGGCGTGGCGACGAGAATGCCGTCCGCAATGAGTTCGGGAATGCGCACCTTGCTGTCGATGCTCACGCGAAGTTTGCCCGCCTGGTAGGTCTGGCGCAGCATGGAGACCTCATTGATGGCACGGGCCGTATGCGCCACGCCGTGGACGTCCCAGGTGACCATGAGGAGCGGGTGCACGACGCTGCGCTCCGCATTCTCCAGGCGTTCGAACAACTCGTCTTCCCGGAACTCGTTCATCAGGAAGCCGACCGTGCCCTTGTTCATGCCGTAGATGGGCTTCCCCGCGCCCATGGTGGCATGCAAGGTCTGCAGCATCAGGCCATCGCCGCCGAGCGCCACGATCACGTCTGCTTCCTCCGGGGGGACGTTCTCATAGCGGCTCATCAGGGCATGAAGCGCGCTCTGCGCATCAGGCGCGGCGCTGGCCACCAATGCAATCTTGTTGAAACGACGGGCCATGCCCAGATACCCTCGCTGCGCCTGAAAAAAGGCTACGAAGCACAGGCATAGCATGGATCGGCCACTTCTCGTCTATACGACCTTTCCCGATGTGGACACCGCCCTTTCGATTGGGGAAACCCTCGTTCGTGACGGCCTGATCGCCTGCATCAACGTGCTGCCGGGGATGCGCTCGGTCTATGCCTGGAAAGAGGCGGTCGAGCATGGGGAGGAAGCGGTCGGCATCCTCAAAACCCGAAAGGGCCTGCAGGACAAGGTCCATCAGGCCTTGAAGGACCGGCACCCTTACGAGACGCCGGTCATCTTTTTCATCGAGCCCTCGGGGGCGGATGCCGCCACCCTGGACTGGCTGATCGGAGAGACGTCGGGCGGCTGAGCCGTCGCCCGTTAAATCGATGGGCTCCACTGCACCGGCACGAACCGGAAGCCGCTGCCCTCCTTCGCGATATGGCCCGTGGCCGGGAAGGGGGCGTGATAGAACGCCACCTGCGCCCTCTCCGTGGCCGCCATGTCGAGCATGCGACGGCGAGTGGCACGGGCTTGGTCCGCATCCATATCGAAGATCGCCGACCAATCGGGATTGCGTACGAACAGGGCAGGGTGGTTCGTGACATCCGACATGATCATCAGCTTGGCCGAGCCGGAGGAGAGCATGTAGGCCGTGTGGCCGGGCGTATGGCCAGGGGCGGCGATGCTCGTGAGGCCTGGCACGACCTCCTTGTCCATTTCGTAGCGCTTCACGTCCTGAGCGATGGGGCCGAACACACGGCGCGCGCCCTGGAAAGCGCCCTGCATGGCCTCGGGCGCCTGGTTCATGCGGGCATCGTCCATCCAGAACGCCCATTCGGCGGCAGGGACCATCACCTCGGCATTCGGGAATACCGCCGTGCCGTCCTTCAGGCGAAGGCCATTGATGTGGTCGCCGTGGAAATGGCTGATGACAACCGTGTTCACCTGGGCGGGATCGAAGCCGGCGGCGCGTAAATTCGCCATCCAGCGCCCGGAAGTCGGTGCGCCCATGTCGCCGTTGCCGGTATCGATCAGGGTGATCTTGCCGCCGTGATTCAGGACGAGGGTGTTGAAGGTGATAGGGAAGGCATCCGTCGGCAGGAAGGCCTCCTGTAAGGCGGCTTGTACGTCTTTGAGCTCTGCGTTTTTGATGAAGCCTTCGACCGGGCGGCGGGCGAAGCCGTCGTTGATGGCCGTCACTTCAATGTCCCCGACCTTGTAGCGGTAGAAGCCGGGAGCCTGTTGGGATCGAGAGCCAGAAGAGGCGGTGCTCGGCATGGCTGGGCTGTTCTGGGCCAAGGCGGCGGATCCTCCAAGGGGAGCGGCGGCAAAAGCGGTGCCCGCAAGAGCGGTACGGCGTGTGATTGTCATCTGTTTCCTCTCCAACATCGATGCCAGGAGCCTAGAACGGCCCAGCTTCGAAGCAAGAGAATGACCCTTCACAACTCGGCGAGGAGCCTGCTGTTCCTCAGGATCGTTGAGACTTCAGATGGTGCAAGGCAATGCCGCTCGTGGTAGCGACGTTGAGGGAATCGAAGCCGCCACTCATGGGGATGGACACGGTGCGGGTCTGGGCAAGCAGATCAGGCGGCAGTCCCGGTCCCTCCGCTCCCAACAGCAATGCCGTTCGACGCGCAGGCTTCACCTGTGAGAGGATCTCTTGGCCCGCCGGAGAGAACGCCAGGATTTCGAAGGATGCACCCTGCAAGGCCCGCACCATCGCATTAGCGGAGGCCACCCGCGTGAAAGGCACGATGAGGGCTCCGCCCACCGACACGCGCACCGCTTTCCGATATAGCGGATCGCAGCTTTCCTGATCGAGCAGAATGCCCTGCGCGCCGAAGGCAGCGGCGTTGCGGAAGATGCCCCCGACGTTGTCGTGGTTCGCCAATCCCACCAGACCGACGATCAGCGCCTCTTGCGGGAGTGTTGCCAAGAAGTCTTCGACCGGGGGCAGCGGCGCCCGCCGGGCCATGGCCAAGATGCCGCGATGGATCGGAAAGCCCACAATGGCGTCCATCACCTGCCGGTTCGCCGTGTAGACGGGCACATTCGGCGGTAGGTTCTCGAGTGCATTGCTCAAGCTATCGATGCGGTTCTCGGCCAGCAGGAGGGATTCGATGTCAAAGCGCGACTGCTGGAGCAGGACACGCAGGACGACCTCACCCTCGACGATGAAACGATGCTGTCGTCCGACCAGATCCCGCTCGCGCACCGCGCGATAGGGCTCGATCCGAGGATCGTCAGGATCGGTAATGGCGATCGGCATCAGCTGTCCTTGTCTCCGACAGAAACGACGTGGTGCGCCTCTTCCTAGAGCCTCGAACCCAAGAGTGGAATGCACTTTTGCACTTGATCCGATGCTCCCTTCATAGAGCAGCGTATCGTCGGGGCGCGGAACAGGAGGTCCGCGTCAGCGAAAAACTGGGTCCACTTTTGAAGCACGATGCGCTCGGTTGGCGCTGCCGGCGGAACAACGACTTTGACTCCCGGTTAGCCTTCCAGCATTGGCGGGGCCTCTCGGTATGGTCCGCCGCAGGGAGATCGACAATGGAATGGGATATTGCAGACGGATGGGTGTGGGGCCTTGTTATCATCGGCGGACCGCTCCTGCTGGGGCTTTTCATGTATGTCTTCAGCGGTCGCCGCAACCGGCTGAACCGGGTCGAGCGGGAGACCTCAGAGAAGGGCACGCACGACAATTGGGGCAAGGAGCGGATTCACTAGGGCTCGTGCGGATCGTCTCGCGAGACTGCCTTGGCATGATGCTCGGTTGGACGAGAGGGGCTCGCACTTTGACCAAGCCGGTTGGCCACTCAGAGGGGGATGTGATAGGACGCATGCGCCTCATCATCTGCACCTCAGACATACTGTGCCAAGAACTGATGACAGGGTAACTTGTTGAAATAAAAGCAAATGCTAGGATTTTGCCGTGGCATAGAGTCCCCGGCCCGGTGCTGAGATTGCGTTGACAGGCGCAAAATGCCATAGACGGCCCACTTTTCGCCGTCCCGGCGCTCGTTTTTTGCCTCATCTCTTGGCTTGTATTCCTATGAATCAGACTGCGCCTACCGATATCCGGCAGCTTAGAGATGCTCGCATACGGCATGATGTGAGTTGCACGATCATCACCTTCAATGAAGCAGACCGGGTCCGGCGCTGCATCGAATCCGTTCACGGCATTGCGCGCGAGGTCATCGTGGTCGACTCGGGCAGCACGGACGGAACGCAGGACATCTGCCGATCCTTGGGCGCTCGCGTCATCCATAATCCGTGGCCGGGGTATGGTCCACAGAAGCGTTTTGCCGAGGATGCGGCCTCTCATGATTGGATCTTCAACCTCGACGCCGACGAGTGGTTGAGTGACAGGGTCCGTGCCGAGCTGATTTCAATTCTCAGCCAGCCGATCTCGTCGGATGTGCATGGCTTCCGCTTCCATATCAAAACGATCTATCCCGGTGCCGCCAAGCCACGCCTCTGGGCTGACGAGCACAACTATGTCCGCCTTTATAACAGGCGTGCCTGCCGCTTTCCGGACAGCCTGGTTCACGATGAGGTCAAGCTCGCGAGGTCCAACAGGGTACAGGTACGCCAGCCGATCTATCATGAGACGATCAGGTCGATCCCTCATCTCATCGAGAAGAACATTCGATACTTCAAGCTCCAGAAGAGAGAGATCCCGAAGAATCCTGCTTTGGTGCTCATCAGGCTTCCGTTCGAGTATATATTGACGCTGTTCAAGTATTATTTCATCAGGCGTCACTTCACAGGCGGTGTATATGGCTTTGCCTTGGCTTCCACGATCGCTTACCTGAGAACATATCGGTTGCTGATCCTCGGATTTGGTGGAAAAGGCGAAGGCAATCGTTGAAGCTGCCTGACGACACGGAAAACTGGATTGCTGAAGTATTTTCAATCTATCGAAACGCGCAATGCCCGTCGTATGGCGCGCGTCGTGCGTTGGGATCGTCCCATCCGCGGCACCCGTGATCGGATAGCTGCTTGGGTCAACATGCTCTTTGTTGATCACGGGGTATTTCGGCTTATCAATTCGAACCGACACCTTGTTACAGACAAGGTATGGCGCTCTGCGCAGCCTGCCCCGCATCAACTTGCGCGGTTGGCGAGGGCAGGGGTGCGAACCATCGTGAATCTGCGCGGACAGCGCGAGCATGGCTCTTGGCAGCTGCAAAGGGAGGCATGCGATAGGCATGGCATGGACCTTGTTGAGCTCACGATCCGCTCGAGAGCCGCGCCCTCGGTCGGAACGATTCGAGAAGCCAAGAAGGTGTTCGACGGCCTTCGATATCCGGCGCTCATTCACTGCAAGTCCGGTGCAGATCGCGCGGGATTTGCAGCAACCCTCTATCTCATCCTTCAGGAAGGGGCGTCCGTTGCCGATGCCCGAAAGCAGCTTTCCCTTCGTTATGGGCATATCCGATTTGGAAAGACCGGTATCCTCGACGCTTTCTTTGACCAGTATCAGAGTGAGGGCGAGGCCGTCGGCATGCCACTCCTTGAATGGGTCGAACAGAAATATTCTCCGGAAAAGCTAGAGCGTGATTTCCGTCCCTATGCTTTGGCGGATCTGTTGTTGGATAAGGTTCTGCGACGCGAATAGAACACAGGCCATATGGCAAGTGCAGTTATCTTGTGCGAGTTGAATTTTCTGATCTTTCACCGAGGAAGGAATGGTGCCGGTGGAGAGGATCGAACTCCCGACCTTCGGTTTACAAAACCGCTGCACTACCGCTGTGCTACACCGGCTCTCGCGTGGATGCTGAGGTAGCAGTACCCCGCATGGGATGCAAGTTCCATCGATACAGAAAAATTAAGTGCTCCAGCGCACCGAAACCATCCTCCCGTTGTGGAATTGTCAGGGAAACGATGGATACGGAGATGCTGCTGTGAGTGGCTTAAGTACTTCAAACAGAAACATAAAATTGCTCTTTGCGAGCAGGATTAAATTCGCTGTGTCCCTCGGGCTCGCGGCTGGCCTGATCGCCATGACGCTCTCGACCGAGGCTGCTCATGCAGCGCCAGCGGAGCGTCTTGCTGCAAAGACACTCAAGCAGAAGGCGACGGAAGTTGCTGCCAAGGATGTGGAGGAAACGGGCGCCATTCAGGCGAATGCGCCGGACACCTCGACCTGCGATCGGTCCCGCAAGCGGCTGTTTGTCGAGGGCGAGGGATGGATCGTTCGCAAGGTGACGACCTGCTACTGATTCTTCGCGCTGCTTCGGCTCAAAATGAAAAGCCCCGCCGTGAGCGGGGCTTTCCGTTTTTCAGCTCATGCGAGGCGCTTAGCGCGATCCCTCGTAGGTCATGATGTCGCGATCCTTCGTCTCCGGCACCAGCAGGAGGCCGACCACGAAGGTCACGAGAGCGATCACGATCGGATACCAGAGGCCGTAGTAGATGTCGCCGGTAGCCGCCACCATCGCGAAGGCGGTGGGAGGCAGCAGGCCGCCGAACCAGCCGTTGGCGATGTGGTAGGGCAGCGACATCGCGGTGTAGCGAATGCGGGTCGGGAAGAACTCGACCAGAGCCGCCGCGATCGGACCATACACCATCGTGACGTAGATCACGAAGAGGGTCAGGATGCCGATGGCCTTGAGAGCCTGGGCATTGCCGAGAGCCGAGAAGAAGCCGTTGACCTTCAGGATGCTCGGGTCGCCTGCCTTCGGATAGCCAGCTTCCACAGCGGCATTGGTGAAGCCCGTGATGTTGGCCGGAACGGCCGGAGCAAGCGGGGCTTCCTTGCCGTTGAAGGTCACCTTCGTGGGGGTGCCAGCCGCAGCCGGAGCCAGCTCGTACTTGATCGCGGCGCGGGCCAGGGCCACGCGGGCGACGTCGCACGGGGCGGTGAAGGTGCGGATGCCGACGGGGTCGAACACCGAGCCGCAGGTGGCAGGATCGGCCACGACCTGGACCTTCGCTGTCTCGAGGGCCTGCGTCAGGTTCGGGCTGACGACGTTGGTGAGAGCGCCGAAGAGCGGGAAGTAGGTAATCGCCGCAATCAGGCAGCCGCCGAGAATCACCGGCTTGCGGCCGATCTTGTCCGACAGCGCACCGAAGATGACGAAGCCCGCCGTACCGAAAATCAGCGACCAGGCGATCAGGACGTTCGAGGTGAGCAGGTCGACCTTAAGAATGCTCTGGATGAAGAACAGGGCGTAGAACTGGCCCGTGTACCACACCACGGCCTGGCCGATGGCGAGGCCGATGAGGGCGATGAGCACCATCTTCACGTTGCGCCACTGGCCGAACGCCTCTTTCAGAGGAGCCTTCGACTGGGTGCCTTCCTCCTTCATTTTCTTGAAGGCCGGCGATTCCTGCATCTGCAGACGAATCCAGACCGAGATGGCCAGCAGCAGCACGGAGAGGAGGAACGGAATGCGCCAGCCTGCAATGGCATAGCCTTCACCGGTCTGGAAGCCTGCCTCGCCCATCGACATGCGAAGCACGAGAATGACCGCGAGAGACAGCAGCAGGCCGACGGTCGCCGTCGTCTGAATGAAGCTGGTGTAGAAGCCGCGGCGTCCGACGGGAGCATGCTCCGCCACGTACACGGCAGCGCCGCCGTATTCGCCGCCGAGAGCCAGGCCCTGGAGCATGCGCAGCGCGATCAGGACGACCGGAGCAACCCAGCCGATCTGGTTGTAGCTGGGCAGCAGGCCGACCATGAAGGTCGAGAAGCCCATGATCAGGATGGTGACGAGGAAGGTGTACTTGCGGCCGACGAGGTCGCCGATTCGACCGAAAACCAGGGCGCCGAACGGGCGCACCAGGAAGCCAGCCGCGAAGGCGAGGAGAGCAAAGACGTTACGGGTCGTCACGTCGAATGCGGAGAAGAACTGCGCGCCGATGATCGTGGCGAGAGATCCGTAGAGATAGAAATCGTACCATTCGAAGACGGTACCGAGAGAGGAGGCCAGAATGACCTTCTTCTCTTCCCGCGTCATCGGCCGCGGTGCGGCGGCCGAACGCGCTGTTGTGGCTGCTGTTGCCATAGCGTTCCCTTCCATATTGATAAGCCCGGTGGTCCGGGTCTTCAGGCATCAAGCTGAGCGTCGCCCGCTTGAGCCGAGGCATCGTGGCCACGGGGGCGGCCAAGAATCCCATGGAAGGTGAGGCTAACGCTGCAGGTACTCTCCACAATTGCCAATTCGTATTTGCGACTTCCGTCTAAGAGCGCTTGAGGCAAAGGAAAAACTCTTTTCCGTCAATCGCTTATGCAGGCAGAATTGACTAGGCGCCTGGCTTGGCGACGGCTTTGGTCACAGCAAAAAGCGAGATCGCTGCCGCATTGGAGACGTTGAGGCTCTTGATCTCGCCGGGCATGTCGAGCCGGCCGATCACGTCGCAGCACTCACGGGTCCGCTGCCGCAATCCTTTGCCTTCCGAGCCGAGCACCAGGACGAGAGGCAGTCTCAGCTGCAGCTCATCGATATTCGCTTCGCCCTCCGAATCGAGGCCGATGCGCTGAAAGCCGCGCTCTCCCAGGGCGGTGAGTGTATCGCCCAGGTTCTTCACGATCATGAAGGGAACGTGCTCCAGACCGCCGGAGGCGGACTTCGCCAGCACGCCCGTCGCCGCCGGGCTGTGGCGGGCGGTGGTGATGATCGCCTCCACGTCGAAAGCCGCTGCCGTGCGCACGATGGCGCCTACATTGTGTGGATCGGTGATCTGATCGAGGGCCAGAACCACGCGCTTTCCGCTCAAGGTATCAACAGACGGCGAGGGCAGGGGATCGGCTTCAACGTAAAGTCCCTGATGGACGGCGTCGGGCTCCAGGAGACGGTTGATATCGTCCGGTCGCACCATCTCGGGCTCCAGGGGGAGTGGTACGTTCTCCTCCTGGAGGCGGCGCAGGGAGTTCTCCGTGGCGAGCAGGCGGCGAATCGTCCGCTTCCCATTGCGAAGCGCCTCCACCACCGGATGCCAGCCATAGAGAATCGTGGTGTCGATCTCGTGCGGCGGGCGCCAGGCCTGGGGATCGCGGCGGCCCTGTCTCTTGCCCTGCGGGCGCTGGAAACGGGGCTTTCGGGAATGGAAGGGGCGCTCGCTCATGATGCTCTGGTCTCGTGTGATGAAGGCCTGCCATAGCACAGGGGGCGCGCATTCACGATCTATCTTAGAAACATTGCGCTTTGCTGTTGACACCGGGCATGAGGGTCACCATAAGAGCGCCACCGAGCGGCCGCACCACGGTGGGACGCCTCGGGTGAAGACCTCGGCGCACTGCGTCTTGGTTGGCAAGGGGGAATGTCCCGAGCGGCAAAGGGGGCGGACTGTAAATCCGCTGGCTATGCCTTCGTAGGTTCGAGTCCTACTTCCCCCACCATCCAACCAGCAGGGCATGCGGGTGTAGCTCAATGGTAGAGCAGCAGCCTTCCAAGCTGAATACGAGGGTTCGATTCCCTTCACCCGCTCCAGCTCTTCCTCTCAATTCCATTCCTGTACGATTATGCCTCTTTTCAGCCTAAGCTTCGCTTTTGCCGGCGGATGGGCTCGCCAAAAAACCTCGATGGCGGGGCTTTGGGACGGCTTCTTCGATAATTACCTTCTGCAAGACTGAAATTGGCACTTGCGCATTTGGCGTAACCGCAATATCGGGACGCCTCGGGTTTTTTGTTCCTGGCCTATGTAAGGTAGAGATCAATGGCGAAGGAAAAGTTTGAGCG
>NZ_LCYG01000019.1 GCF_001017175.1 Microvirga vignae
CGACGCACGGCCGGTCCATACAAACGGGTCAAACGAGGAACTCCCTACCCTCCACAAATGTCTGCTCAGGCCCCACGAGCAGACCAAAGCCTTACTTCCGAGACGTTCAGAATTAAAAAACCGCCCCGTGAGGAGGCGGTTTTTCGTTTGGAGAACAGGACTCGACTTCAGTAATCCATTCTCCTGATGATGCGGCGCTCGCGGATGGAACCGGTCGTGACCACATCGCCGCGGCGGACAGCGCGAACCATGCGGGCGCGCTCGCCATCACGCCGATAGACGGTCCGGACGCGATAGCGCGGTTCGCGATACACGACACGGGTGCGATAGGCGGGCTGGCGGTAGACGACGCGGGTGCGGTAGACCGGGGCCGGCGCATAGACCACACGCGTGGTGACAGGTGCCGCATAGCCGTACCCGTAAGGATTATAGCCGTAGCCATAGGCGGGATAGTTATAGCCATAACGGTAGCCGTAAGCCGGATAGCTGTACCCATAAGCCGGATAGCTGTACCCATAGGACGGATACCCGTAAGCGGGATACCCATAGCCAGGATAGGCATAGGCTGGAGTAGCAGCTGCGGTGATGAGGCCGCCCAGCAGGGCACCACCGACTAGGCCTGCGGCAAGGGCACCGCCACTGCCTCGATGGTGGTGATGATAGTAGCCGCCACGCCAGCCATCACCGCGATAATATCTTTGAGCATGAGCCGAGCCGATGCTGCCAAAGGTTAGCAGAGCGGCACTTGAGAGCAGGATCACCTTTTTCATAACCAACCTCTTCCAAAATGGCGCGCACCATTTGTGCAAAACTAATTTCGAAGATGAAAAAAGGTTCAAAGCTGGGCTGATTCTAAGACTTAATTTACGCGAATATTTATCTTCTGTTCATATTGCATCAAAGTAACACATGTATTGCCGAGGAGTCTGCTTGCGGGAAGAGAACGCTTTCTTCTCTCGATTAGTATTCGCTGAGCTTTGATGCTTCCGAATGTTCAGCCTGCTGCAGCTGAAAGCGACATTCCTCTACTCCGCATAAACCTGCGAGCGTGGGAAGATCGTGTTCCCGGCTACCACCTGTGCGATTGCGCTTGCAATCTTGTCTCCCCCCTTGGCCGAGGGCTCGATCGGGTTGGCATAGTCATCAGGCTCGTTGCAGAGCAGGCGCAGATCGATAAGGGCTAGGCGACGGGAGAAGGCTTCGCGGGTAATCACATCGTTGAAGACGGACAGAGCGGCCACCGCTTGGCGTTGCTCCTGAGGGTCGGGAAAGCGCGCATCGTAGATCGTGCATAGCGCCGTCGGCAAACGATAGCCCACCAACAAATCGAGCATCTTGCGATAGCTCAGGGCGAAGGAATCCCGCACGTCGGCAATCCGGGTCATCACTTCGGCGACGGAACGGGCGCTCTCGCGCAGGATGCCGCTGTTGCCCAGAGCATCGTTGCCGCCGACGCTCAGGATAAGGTGGCTTGCATCCTCCGGCAGGCGGGCGAGTTGGCGCTCAATCCCTGCGGTGACGGCTCCGTCCACGGCACGCATCGTGGCGCGCCACCCTTTTGGGAGTTTGGCCTGGACCAGAGCCAGCACATCCGGCTCTCCTGGTCGCACATAGGCTCCGTTGTCGAATACGCTGTCGCCGAGCAGAACCACGTGGTTCATCAGGCCGCCCCCATCCGCCGCTTCAAGGATGCAGCAACACGACGTATGGAGACGATGTCGGCAATAAAGTAGCGCCTCGGGGCTATGCAGACCGAGCCTGCAGGAGAGCCAGGATCCCGCTCTTGGTCGAAACGCCTCTTCCCGTGACTCGCTCCCTGATCAGTCAGGGTCATCGGCTGCTCCATCGCAAGGGCCTCTGCGGCTTTCTCAGCAAGGAACCCTTCAGCAAGGAGCCCTAAGGAGCCCCTTATGTGACAACTGAAGCCCTGAGGGCGTTGTTCCCCGTTCTGAACTGTCTGGCTTTCGCTCAGGAACAGGTTGTCGCAGGCAACGTTGATCCGCGGGGGTGCTCATCACCTGGGAGGACGATGGAATGATCAAGACTATCAAAGTATCACTGCTGACGATGATGCTGACGGCCTGGAGCGCCATTGCCATGGCGCAAACCTCACCGGGCGGGACCCCTGGCACGCCGGGGACCGGCACATCCTCTCCGACAACAACATCTCCCGGGACTGCAGGCGCCGTTGGTGACGACGGGACCAACTGGCTTTGGATCGTGATCGCCGTTGTGGTGGTCGCGGGGTTGCTCTTCTACTTCCTGGGCCGCAACCGCAGCACGCGGGTCTAGCCTGACAGCCTGTCCTTACGCTCCCGATCAAGCTGGCGCTCACGCGTCAGCTTGAAAGAAGGGTCGGAAATTCTCCAGCCAAGCGGCAAGCCAGTGTTCAAGGGCTGCCTTGGCAGCCTGTTCCGTGGGCCCATAACCCCAAGCGTCTTCTTGAAGGGGCGTCGCCCAGATCCAGAACCTGTTGCTGCCATCATAGGCCACATGGCCCACCTCGACAGGGCCAACGAAGCCTAAGTGACGGTTGAGCGGCACGCCGGCCACCCTGTCCTGCTGCCACTGAATTCTGCTCATCCACGCGATCTAGCGCAGCGCTGCTCGGGGAACAGGCCGCAGGTCGCCACGTTGGCCGCAAGAGGTTTAGAAAGAGACCTGGCATGCGCTTTCTCCCGACCAGCATTCACGGCGTCATCGACTATCTGTGGGGTCTCTCCCTGTTCGCCTCCCCGTGGGTACTCGGCTTTGGAGATGTGCCGGCGGCGAAATGGGTCGCAGTGGTTTTCGGTGTTAGCGCCATCCTCTACTCCATGTTCACAGCCTATGAATTCGGCGTGCTACGCATCCTGCCGATGTCCCTGCATCTGATCCTGGACGGCATGGCAGGCGCATTGCTGGCGGCCTCGCCTTTCCTGCTCGGCTTTTCGGATCAGGTCTACCTGCCCCATCTTCTCTTTGGCCTGTTCTCTGTTGTGGCAAGCCTCGTCACCCGCATGGAAGTCCCGTTGGCGACTGGCCATCGTGAACCGGTATAACTCCCTCCAATTCGCTCTTGCCGGGGCACTCAAGTGAGCGCAGCATCGCTTTCCCTCAAGGGAGGCGACCATGTTCGAACAAGCCGTTCAGGTCAGCGAGGCGCACCGCCAAGGTGCAAGCCAGATGCAGGGCACACTTCGGATGGCGATGAAAGGCTGCCCGAAATGCCGCACGATGCAGATGATCGCATCGCCGGAACTTGGCACCTGCGCCGAATGCGGCTCCAGCCTGCAGGTGCTGGGTAGCAATGCGCGATTCGCTTAAAGCGGAATACGCGTAGTATCGGTTGCGAACCACTCTCTATGCTGTGCGTTCGGAGAATCGCATGGCATCGTCAGGGTGGATCGAACAGGTAATCGGCAGGATCGGAGCACGGCAGGCGGAGCTGAAGCTCGCCCTGCGCGTGACCATTGCCGGCACACTCGCCTTTGCCATCACGAAAGTCTTCAATCTCCCGCAGGGTTACTGGGCGGCGATCACGGCCGTCGTGATCATGCAGGCCAGCGTCGGCGGCTCGCTGAAGGCAGCCGTCGAGCGCTTCATGGGAACGCTCGCAGGCGCGATCTATGGCGGAGCGGTTGCCGCTCTCCTGCCGCACGGCTCTCCCTTGGGCCTTGCCGGCGCCATTGCGGCTGCCCTGTTTCCTCTGGCGCTTCTGGCTGCCGTCAAGCCGAGCTTTCGGGTTGCGCCCGTCACGTCGCTCATCATGCTCTTGCCCCCGACAGGCCAAGCCATCGGCCCCCTCGCCGCCGCCATCGATCGGGTGGCGGAGATCACCCTCGGCAACATCGTGGGCGTCGTCGTGTCCCTGTTCGTGTTGCCGGCACGCGCGCATACACTGATGGTGGAAGCCGCCGCCAAGGTCGTGTCTCTCAATGCCAACCTGATCGAGGTTCTCGTCGGCGAACTCGCCGCAGACCCGAAAGGAAGAAGCGCTCTTCAGACGATTCATCCGCAGATCCGCGCGGCTCTCAAGAAAGCGGAAGCAGCGGCGGATGAAGCAGTGCGTGAGCGCAAAAGCCATCTCACCGATGCCGCCGACCCGGAGCCGCTCATCCGCACGCTTTACCGTGTGCGCCACGACCTTGTGATGATCGGCCGCGCCGCCGCCAATCCTCTGCCGGAACGCGTGCTCGACAAGCTCGGGCCTTCTCTTCTGAGGTTGCGCGATGAAACCTGCACGCTGCTTCTTGGGCTAGCCAAGGCTTTGAGGACCCGCAGGCTGCCTCCGGATTCGACGGGCTTCGAAGAAGCGCTCCACACCTTCGTAAGCGAGACGGAAGCCCTGCGCTCCCACGCCCTTTCTCACGATTTGCCTTATGGCAGCTTCGGTCAGGTCTTTGCCCTCAGCTTTGCCTTCGAGCAGTTCCGGAAAGACCTGGAAGATCTCATGGCCCGCTCCGAGGAACTGGCGGCACATCGCTCTCACGAGACAGCCGAGAGTTGATCGTGAGCACTCTCGATCATCCCAGGTCAAACCGCATGTGGTTGCTCTACCTCCTCCTTGGCATCGCCCTTCTTTATGCGAGCTTGGTATCAGTTGCGGCGCTGTCCCAGACGAAACTGCTGTTTCCCACCCAAATGGCAGCAGCCAACAAGCCTGCCCTGCCCCGCTCCGCCGAACGGCTTGAACTGACGACACCGGACGGCGAGAGGCTGATTGGCGTGCGGCTCGGCACCCCATCCGATGTGAAGGCTCTCCTCTTGGGATTCGGCGGCAACGCCTGGAATGCGGAAGCCATGGCGCTTTATCTGCATGGTCTTTTTCCCGACCACGAGGTGATCGCATTTCACTACCGCGGCTATCCGCCGAGTAGTGGCGCGCCCAGCGCAAAGGCCTTGCTCAGCGACTCACTGACGATCTTCGATCATTGGCAACAAACCCAATCACGCAAGGTCGTTGCGGTTGGTTTCAGCGTCGGCAGCGGCGTGGCGGCCTATCTCTCCCATCATCGCACACTTGCCGGATTGATCCTGGTTACGCCCTTCGATTCATTGAGAGCTCTGGCCCGCGAGCACTTCGCATGGGCTCCAACGGGCCTGCTTCTGCGCCATCACATGCCGACGATCGACTTTGTCCGTGATCGACCGACACCCACCGCCTTGATTGCGGCCGGACGCGATACGATTGTTCCGGCACGTCGGAGCGAGCCGTTGCGAGGTGCGATTCCCAATCTGGTTCTCGACCGCACCATTGCGGAAGCCGGGCATAACGATCTCTACAATCTCCCGGCTTTCGCAGCCGCCATGCGTGAGGCTGTGGCGCTGATCGAGGATGCCGCGCCTCAATAGCTCTTATCCTTCGTACAGCGGCACCAGTTCCATCTCTGGCACGAGCACCAGGCCCTTGTCGGTGATGCGGATTTCCGGGATCACGGAGAGCGGGATCAGGTTGAAGCCCATATACGCGATCTTGCAGCCTGCCTTCTCCCACACGGCCTTCAGCGCCCGCGTTTCCTCCGCCACCTCCATCACGCGCTTGTCGGAGAGAAGCCCCGCAATCGGCAGCGGCACCATGGCGATGATCTTGCCTTGATCCACCACGCAGACCCCACCTTGGGATTGGATGAGAGCATCGAGCGCGACTCCCATGTCGGCCTCGTTGGTGCCCGCGACGATGAGGTTGTGGGAGTCATGACCCACACTGCTCGCCACCGCGCCACTCTTGAGGCCGAAATCCTTGAGCAGTCCATGCGCCACGCCCTCGCCGCCGGAGCGTCCGTGACGTTCGATGACGGTTACGAAGGTGAGATCGTTCTTGGTAAGAAGTACGTCCCAGTTCTCCTCCTTCTCCAACCTCACCTTGTCGTGGAACAGCACGATGCCCGGCAGCGCCACACGGATCACGTTGGCGGTGCAGGCCTCTGTCGGAAGCTCCGGGATCAGCTTTGGAATGCTCGGGATGTGCACCGTGCGATAGGCTTCCTCTGGATAGCGGTAGCGGTTGGAGAGCGCCTGGTCGAGCACGGGCGTGATCTTTGCGTTCTCGACAACGAGTTCGCCGCCATACCAAGTGTTCTGCACCTTCAGGTCATCGTCGAGCAACACGACATCGGCACGGCGTCCGCCGCCTAAGCCCCCGATCTCGCCTTCCATGCCAAAGCGCGTGGCCGGATGCAGCGAGCCCATGCTCCAGGCCTGCTCGCGGCCCATACCCGCGCTGCGCGCTTCACGCGTGACCCAATCCATGCCGAACATCATGAGATCGTCTGCATCGCGATCATCCGTGCAGACACAGACGCGCTTGTGCGAGGATCCGAGCTCCGTGATGGTTTTGATGGCTTCCGGCAGCGAATGCCAAGGCGTGGTTGGCGGGCCGCCGCGCAGGAATATCCACACACCTGCATCGAGAAGATCGTCGGCGATGTCGCGGTCGATGGCTTCGTGCGTATCCGTTACGCCGCTCGCCGCATAAGCTGCTACGAATTCGCGTCCATAAATGTGGCCCGAAACCGGCCTGCCGCGTTCGAGAGCTGCGGCGAGGATCGCGTGGCTTCGCTCGTCACCCATGGTGACGGGTACGAAATCCATCTTCTCGCCGAGCGCTGCTGCCTCGGGCCAACGGTCGAAGAGCGCCGCGATCTTTTCAGGCGTGAGATCGCCGCCTGCTGTTTCGAGGTCGGGTGACGTTGCCGGCACGGTACTCGGCACGGTGAGGAAGATGGAGAGCGGCGCATGGCGCGCATCTTCCAGCATCATCTCGATACCGGCTGCATCCATTACGTTGCCGATCTCGTGGCTGTCGCAGAAGATCGTCGTCGTGCCGTTAAGAAGCGCCGCTTCAGCGTAAGCGCATGCTGTGACCATGCTGCTCTCGATATGGATGTGCGGATCGACAAGCCCCGGCGCGATGATGCCGCCCCGGGCGTCATAGAAGCGACCCGGCGTGCCGTTCACTTGGCGGTAGGCGCCAGCCGGCTTCACGGCGGCAATGCGCCCACCTGAGATCCACACTTCCCGCGCGGGCGCGATGCGCTCGCTATAGGTTGAGAGCACCCGCGCGCCGGTGATCACCAGGTCTGCCGGAGCGCGGCCCGAGGCAACGTCCGCAAGCCGCCGGGTCATGGTCGAAAGAGGCGCCACTGAAAACCGCGTCAGGGCCGATCTCGGGGGCAGTGAAGGCGTGCGTTGATCCATGGTCCGGTCCCCTTTTCGCGAGGCTGATGCTCTGCGAGGAGTTCCCAACGGCATCGGCCAATCTGGATTAATAGTCACGGCCAAGCTTACGCTGCAAGAAAGCACCGTGACTATTCTCGATTCATGCACCGACGATAGGCTTGGGCACGAAGGGAGATGAAAAGGAAGCTAGCGCATCGTGCGGAAAAGTGGACCCGGCTTTCCGCCCCGAACGATGCGCTCCCCTCAAGGCCTCAAAAGGTTTGCGACAGGCCGGCGCACGGCGATCAGGCAATAAAAAAGCGCCTTGCGGCGCTGCTTTCGGCAATTGGAGGTGGCCAGCTGGGAAGCGGTGTTGAGGAGGCAACGATCCGCCCCCAGCCTGGCCGAGCCCACGAAGTCCCAGGAGATGCGGCGGACCTGAGCATCCGTAGGGCATTTCTTCCGCGGCTGCGGAATGTTGGCTTGAACATATTGAAAACATGGGCAGATGCAAGCGCCTATGTGCCTGAAAAGCTGCATTTTCCCAGAAAAGTTAATAGGACGGCTTTATTCTACGAAAAACTGCCCTAACGGAACTTGACAGTTAAGGTGAAGCTCGATCCGCTTCCAGGTATGTTTTCACAGTAGCAATGAACTTGGCCACGGAAATCGGCTTGGACATATAGGCCTCGCAGCCGCCCTCGCGGATACGCTCCTCGTCGCCCTTCATGGCGAAGGCCGTGATGGCGATCACGGGAATCGACTTCAGTTCCTCGTCCGCCTTGAGCCAGCGGGTTACCTCAAGGCCCGAGACCTCGGGCAGCTGGATATCCATGAGGATCAGATCCGGCTTATGAGCGCGCGCCAGCTCCATGGCTTCGATGCCGTGGCTGGTCTTCAGCGTGGCATAGCCATGGGCCTCGAGGAGATCGTTGAAGAGCTTCATGTTGAGTTCGTTGTCCTCAACGATGAGCACGGTCTTCTTCATTGGCGCTGTCCCGGGGCCAAGTTAGTATTTCACCGGCCCATTCTGTCTTCAGATGATATAGTTAGGGCATAACCTATTGATGAAGTGCAAACCGACAGCATGAACACTCCCTTAAAAAGGATGAACCGGGACGAGGCCGAGACCATTGCTCTGAGCGCCTTCGCGTTCATCACGAGCGATGAGGAACGTATGGGTCGCTTTCTGGCAGTTTCGGGGCTAAGGCCCGATACGATCCGCTCGGCGGCCTCGGAACCCGGCTTTTTCGCCGGAATCCTCGATTACATCGCCGCCGACGAGCCTCTTCTGATTGCCCTGGCGAAGGAAATGAACACCAAGCCGGAGCACATCATGGCAGCCCATTGGACCCTCTCGCCCTCCGAGTTCGACTAACCGCCCTCACGCCATGAGCAGCGCTCCCTTCTGCCGCGATTGCCTCAACCTCGCAGCCTCGCCCCTGGCGGAGCGGTGTGCCGCCTGCGGGTCGCCGCGCCTGCTGCGGCACAAGGAGCGCGACACTCTCTCCATCGCCCATGTGGATTGCGATGCCTTCTTTGCGGCGGTGGAGAAGCGAGACGACGCGAGTCTCGCCAACAAACCGGTGATCATCGGCGGTGGCAAGCGTGGGGTGGTGTCGACCGCCTGCTACGTGGCTCGCACCTACGGCGTGCGCTCGGCCATGCCCATGTTCCAGGCCTTGAAGCTATGCCCTCACGCGGTGGTGATCCCGCCGAACGGCGAGAAATACCGCAAGGCGGGACACGAGGTGCGCGAACTGATGCTGGAATTGACGCCGCTCGTGGAGCCGGTTTCCATCGATGAGGCCTTTCTCGACCTCACGGGAACCGAGCGGCTCCATCACGGCAGCCCGGCTTTGACGCTCGCCCGCTTCGCCCACAAGGTGGAGGAGGAGATCGGGATCACGATCTCGGTTGGGCTCTCCTATAACAAGTTCCTCGCCAAGATCGCCTCGGATTTCCAGAAGCCGCGCGGGTTCTCGATCATCGGACGGGAGGAGGCTCCCGCCTTCCTGGCGGACAAGCCCGTCGGCATCATCCCCGGCATCGGAGCCTCCGCTCAAGCACGGCTTGCGAAGGTGGGCGTCACGCAGATCGCGCATCTGCGCGACGTTCCCCTTAAGATTCTGTTCGAAGCCTTGGGCAGGGACGCCCAGCGGCTTTCACGCCTCGCCTGGGCCGAGGACACGCGGCGCGTGACACCGGAACGGGAGACCAAGAGCATCTCGGCGGAGACCACGTTCGACATGGATCTGAAATCCTTCGACGATCTGGAGCCGATCCTCTGGCGCCTCTCGGAAAAGGTCTCACGACGTCTGAAGGCGGCGGAACTTGCCGGGCGGAGCGTAACCTTGAAGCTGAAGGACAAGGACTTCCGGCTTCTCACCCGTACCCGTTCAGGCCTCGCCCCCACGCAGCTTGCCGCGCGTTTATTCGAGCCTGCAAGGCAACTCCTGAAAGCCTCATGCGACGGTACGGCCTATCGCCTGATCGGCATTGGCGCTGCGGATCTGTGCGATGGTGGCGAGGCAGATAAAGGCGATCTGGCGGATCAGAGCGTGATCAAGCAGGCTCAGATGGAATCCGCCATCGACAAAATCCGCGACAAGTTCGGAGCCGCAGCCCTTCAGAAGGGCATCGCGCTGCGCAACAAGCCTCAGCGCTGACAGGTGCTCGTGACGGCCGGAACCTCCAGGCTCTTGAGGTCGCCCTTCAAGGCGAAGTCGCCGTAATCGATCTTCAGAGCGCGGGCGATGCCGTTCTCGTAAAGCTCCAGTGAAATCTTATAGACCGGCTCCCGGTCGGCACTGCCCTCTTCATAATAGCTGATGGTCACGGGCCAGCGCGGCGTCTTCGCCAAGACTTCCTGATGTACCGGTCCCTCTAGGTTGCCCCCTGCTCCCGGCTCGATCTTGCGGCCGATCAGGCTCAGGGTCTCATAAATCTTCTTGCCGTCATCCGAGCCGTCATAGACCCGAACCGAATAGGTGGTTTCCCCCTTCCGGGCCATTTCGATCAGGCGCCTCATGTGCTCGGTCGGAAAAGTCGGCTGCCCCGCGGCCGCGAAGGTCTCATTGCGGGGCTGCTTGAAGCGGACATCAAGCGAGCCATCGGGCCGCAACTGAGCATCGCCGTCGACGCCGTCCCGCACAAGCCCCTGTGTGGTCGATGAACTCTTGAAACGCATCGACAGGCCATCGCCCGACTCAAAGGTGGTAGTCTGCGTATCGAGGGTGCGCGAGCCGGAGTCGCCGCCGTCGAGCACAGTGACCTGGCGGTAGTTCAGCGTGTAGCCGTCGCAGGCATCGCCGGCGAATTCCATGGCGATGCGCCCTTTTGCCGCCTCGACGCCCTTGGTGCCACCCGAGCGCAGGAGCGACAAATCATACACGGCCCTGTGCGGCACAAGGACAACGGGTGTCCTGGCGGCTTCCGCCCAAGCGGGGCTGAGAATGGCGAAGGTCAGGCCGGTGGCCACGATAAGGGAACGCATGACATCTCCAGGTTTCGCCTTGAGCATCGGACGAGAAAAGTGGAATGCACTTTTGGGATTCAATCCGATGCTCCCTTGTTTAGCGGCGTATCGTTGAAAGCGGAAAACCGGATCCACTTTTCCGCATGATGCGCCAAGCGAAAATAGGAGCACCTTGAGGACAGGGCAATGTTCCGCCTTGCGTCCTAACGCGCCATCCGCCACAAATCCCCCACACTGTTACACGCAGAGGGAACCCCATGAGCGCAGTCGACAAGAAACTTCAGGAGCTGGGAATCACCCTGCCGACTCCGGCAGCCCCCGTCGCCAATTACGTCCCGTTCGTGCGCACCGGCAACCTGGTCATCATCTCAGGCCAGCTCTGCCTCGGCCTGGACGGCAAGCTCGCCGATGCCCACAAGGGCAAGCTCGGTGCAGAGATCTCTCCGGAGGTCGGCCAGCAGGCTGCGCGGCTTTGCGCGATCAATCTGCTCGCTCAGCTCAAAGCGGCTGTCGGCGATCTCGACAACGTCACGCGCTGCGTGCGTCTCGGCGGATTCATCAACGCCGTGCCCACCTTCGCCGCGCTTGCGCCTGTCATGAACGGTGCGTCGGACCTCATGGTCGAGGTGCTCGGCGATGCGGGCCGTCACGCCCGCTCCACCATCGGCGTCGCCGAGCTGCCGCTCGATGCCTGTGTCGAAGTCGAAGGAATGTTCGAAGTCAAATGAGCACGCCCAGCTGGCTTGTCGCGAAGCCGATCGCTCATCGCGGCCTCCATAACAAGGCAAACGGCGTCATCGAGAACACCCTCTCGGCTGCGGAAGCCGCCATCGCGCGCGGCTTCCCCATCGAGCTCGATGTTCAGCTGACCGCCGACAATGAGGCCATCGTGTTCCACGATTTCGAGCTGGATCGCCTTACCGGCGAGACCGGCCTGGTCGCCGAACGCAACCTCTCTGCTCTCACGGGGATCGGAATTTCCGGAACCATGGGCGGGGATAATATTCCCGCGTTCAAGGACTATCTTGCCAGGATCGCCGGGCGCACCCCGCTGGTCATCGAGATCAAGAGCAAGTTCAACGGCGATATGCGTCTGACCAAGCGCGTGATCGAGATCCTGAACGACTATAGCGGTCCCTTCGTGGTGAAGTCCTTCGATCCGGACATCGTTGCCTACTTGCGCCACTATGCGCCAAACATCACGCGCGGCTTCATCGGCGAGCTGGAATATGCCTCGAAGTCCGACAGCTTCCTCAGCCCTGAGCAGAAGCACCGGTTCGCGAACCTACTGCATTTCGAAGAGACGCAGCCGCACTTCCTGTCCTGGCGCGTGAAGGACCTGCCCTGTGCGTCGACCTACCTCAGCAGGCTTCTGGGCCACCTGCCCGTCATGACCTGGACCGTGCGCAATCCGGAAGACCGCGCCCGCGCCGAGAAGCATGCGGACCAGATGGTGTTTGAGGGCTTCCTGCCCTAACCGTTGCAAGGATCCCGCCGAGTGATTAGCTCTAGGCTTGAACGGCGGGATCCTTCCACTCAGTGACATTCCAAGTCAAAATCGCCCAAGGCCTGAAAGCGGTCTCTGCCGCCGCCTGGGATGCCTGTGCCCTGAAAACAGGCTCGGGCGATGACGATCCGTTCAACCCCTTCGTTTCCTATGCCTTTCTGTCCGCGCTGGAGGATTCCGGCTGCGTTGGTGCGAAGACCGGTTGGGCCCCCGTGCATGTGCTGGTCGAGGACGAGGGCGGAGCCTTGCTCGGCGCGGCCCCCTGCTATGTGAAATCTCACTCTCAGGGTGAGTACGTGTTCGACCATTCGTGGGCGGATGCCTATGAGCGAGCGGGCGGGCGCTATTACCCCAAGCTTCAGGTCTCCGTCCCCTTCACGCCCGTCACCGGCCCTCGCCTTCTCGTGCCGAATGGGCCGCAGGCCGGGAATGTGCGGGCTCATCTGATCGCGGGCCTGCGCGCGTTACGGGATCAGATCGGAGCCTCCTCGATTCATGCCACCTTCCTCCAGCAGGACGATCTTGAGGCGTTCACGGACCACGATTTCCTGCGGCGCGACGACCAGCAGTTTCACTGGCTCAATGAAGGCTACAGCAGCTTCGATGATTTCATGAGCGCCCTCACCTCCCGCAAGCGCAAGGCTATCAAGCGCGAGCGGCGGGATGCCCTCGCGAACGACATCTCGATCGAATGGGTGACAGGGCCTGAGATCACGGAAGCCCATTGGGATGCGTTCTTCGCCTTCTACATGGATACGGGTTCGCGCAAATGGGGGCGGCCTTATCTCAACCGCCGCTTCTTTTCGCTCATCGGCGAGCGCATGGCCGACCGGGTGCTGCTCGTCATGGCCAAACGCGAGGGGCGCCATATCGCGGGCGCCATCAATTTCATGGGCGACACGCGGCTTTATGGACGCAACTGGGGCTGCATCGAGGATCATCCCTTCCTGCATTTCGAGGTCTGCTATTATCAGGCCATCGAGTTCGCCATCGCACGCGGTCTCGACCGGGTGGAAGCGGGCGCCCAGGGCGAGCATAAACTCGCGCGGGGTTATCAACCGGTGATCACCTCATCGGCCCATGACATCGCCGACCCGGCGTTACGCCGGGCGGTGCAGGCCTATCTCCAGCAGGAGCGTGCCTACGTGTCCGAGGCCGCCAAGGAACTGGCGGAGGCCACGCCTTTCAAGTACCGGAATGAAAACCAGGACTAGGAATCCAGCGTCTTTTGCTGCGCCGAACGGGCAAAAGCGACGAAGCCCTTCAGGTATGCCCGAAGCTGCTCCTCGATCTTCTGATCTGCGAATGTTCCATCCTGGTTGAACACAGTCTGGGCCCGGGACACCATCAAGCGTTTCCCCGACCAGAGCTCCGCCCCCAAGGTGCGCAGGACCGGAAGCCAGGCATTCTGGGACAGGATGGTTCCGAAACCGCCAGGAGAAGCGCCGATCAGCGCAACGGGCTTACCGCCGAAAACACGTGGGATATCGGCCGGTGGGCGGGAGAGCCAATCGATGGCATTCTTGAACACGCCAGGGATCGAGTTGTTGTATTCCGGCGTCACCAGAAGCAGCCCGTCCGCAGCCGCGATTGCTCCCTTTAGGGCAGAAACCTGCTCTGGAACTCCCTCGGCCGCCTCCACGTCGCCGTCGTACAGCGGAATGCCGCGGATGGTCTCGATGACGAGTTCAGAATCCTCCGGCATCAGCCCCGCTGCGCTCCGCAGCAGTGCCGAGTTGTATGAGGCTTGGCGCAGGCTTCCAGAAAGGCCGATCAGCTTCGTCACGTTGACCTCGTGTTCCATCAGGGGCTTATCACAGGTTAACGTACCCTGCGGGAAAGTGGATGCTCTTTCCTAAGCAGGATGTGGCGCTTGAAAAGGCAAAAGCCGCACCGGCTTCTTGGCCGATGCGGCTTTTCGAAAGTCAGGTCCCGGAGATCTGCTCTCGTTAAAGAGCATCGGTGATGGTCTTGAGACCGTCCATCAGGGCCGCCGGAGACGTTCCGAGCGCGGCGAGCCCCACATTCAGCAGCCAGTAGCAGCCGAAAATGATGGCGGGCACGAGGATCCAGCCGAGGACTTCCTCGAACCACACCCGCCGCCGCCGGCGCTGCTCGCGCTTTTCGCGCCAGGACAGCTTCGGCGGAGGCTCGATGATCCGGGTGGCCTCGATCGGGGCCTCATGCAACTCAGTCGTCATGCTCTAACCAATGGAACCTTGGGAACAGTACGGATACCTCCGCCCCCATTACCACCTGATCCCTTCGGTTTCACGGACTTTTTCGTCTTGGAGGAAGCCGACTTCGCCCGCGGCTTCTTCTTGGCGGCCACCACGACCTTTTCAGGCTTCGGCTTGACCGGGCCCTCGAGGTACTCGAAGCCGAGGCTCTGCAGGCCGATCTCGTCCGTGTTGACCACGACCTTGACCGCGCCGCCGTTCTTCAGGCGTCCGAACAGCACCTCATCCGCCAGCGGCGTCTTGATGGTGGACTGGATCAGGCGGCCCATTGGGCGAGCGCCCATGGCCTCGTCGTATCCGTGCTCGACCAGCCAGTCGCGGGCCTCGTCGGTGAGCTCGATGGACACGTTGCGGTCCGCGAGCTGCGCATCAAGCTGCATGACGAACTTGTCGACCACCTTCTGCACCACCTCCTTCGGCAGGTGGCCGAAGGAAATGACCGCGTCGAGACGGTTGCGGAATTCCGGTGTGAACAGCTTGTTGATCGCCTCCGTGTCCTCGCCCTCACGCTTGGTGCGGGTGAAGCCATAGGCCGGACGGGCCATGTCGGCGGCGCCCGCATTCGTGGTCATGATGATGATCACGTTGCGGAAATCGACCTGCTTGCCGTTATGATCCGTCAGCTTTCCGTGGTCCATGACCTGGAGCAGGATGTTGAACAGATCCGGATGCGCCTTCTCGATCTCGTCGAGCAGAAGCACGCAATGCGGATGCTGGTCCACGCCATCGGTCAGGAGACCGCCCTGATCGAAGCCCACATAGCCGGGAGGCGCGCCGATCAGCCGGCTGACCGTGTGTCGCTCCATGTACTCCGACATATCGAAGCGCAGGAGCTCAACACCGAGCGAGGCCGCGAGCTGCTTGGCTACCTCCGTCTTGCCGACACCCGTAGGGCCCGCGAAGAGGTAGGAACCGATGGGCTTCTCCGCATCACGCAGGCCCGCACGGGCGAGCTTGATGGCGGAGGACAGGGCCTCGATGGCCTTGTCCTGACCATAGACCACCCGCTTCAGGGTCTCCTGCAGGTGCTCGAGCACCTCCGCATCGTCCTTCGACACGGTCTTGGGCGGGATGCGCGCCATGGTGGCGATGGTGGCCTCGATCTCCTTGATGCCGATGGTCTTCTTGCGACGGCCTTCGGGCAGGAGCATCTGCGACGCGCCGGTCTCGTCGATCACGTCGATCGCCTTGTCCGGCAGCTTGCGGTCGTTGATGTAGCGGGCGGAGAGCTCCACCGCCGCCTTGACGGCCTCGTTGGTATACTTAAGCTTGTGGAAATTCTCGAAGTACGGCTTCAGGCCCTTCACGATCTCGATGGCATCCGGCAGCGACGGCTCGTTCACGTCGATCTTCTGGAAGCGACGAACGAGAGCGCGGTCCTTCTCGAAATACTGGCGGTATTCCTTGTAGGTCGTGGAGCCGATGCAGCGCAGCGTGCCCTGAGCGAGCGCGGGCTTGAGCAGGTTCGAGGCATCCATCGCGCCGCCGGAGGTCGCACCGGCACCGATGACGGTGTGGATCTCGTCGATGAACATGATCGCGTTTGGGTGTGACTCGATCTCCTTCATCACCTGCTTCAGGCGCTCCTCGAAGTCACCGCGATAGCGGGTGCCGGCGAGCAGAGTGCCCATGTCGAGGGCGAAGACCGTGGCGCCCTGGAGAACTTCCGGCACCTCGCCCTGCACAATCTTGCGGGCAAGGCCTTCCGCGATGGCGGTCTTGCCGACGCCGGGATCGCCGACGAGGAGCGGGTTGTTCTTCTGACGGCGGCAGAGAACTTGGATCGTGCGCTGCACCTCGGCCTCGCGGCCGATCAACGGATCGATCTTACCTTCCTTGGCCTTCTTGTTCAGATTGACGCAGTAAGCCTCGAGCGCATCGCCCTTCTTCTTGCCGCGCGTATCGGACTCGTCCTGGGTCGGACGCTCATTGGAGGATTCCTCCTCCGTGCCACGCGGCGAGCGGCTCTCGGTGAGGCCCGGGCGCTTGGCGATGCCGTGGCTGATATAGTTCACGGCGTCGTAGCGGGTCATGTCCTGCTCTTGCAGGAAATAGGCGGCATGGCTCTCGCGCTCGGCGAAGATCGCGACGAGCACGTTGGCACCGGTCACCTCGTCGCGGCCCGAGGACTGGACATGGATCACAGCGCGCTGGATCACGCGCTGGAAACCGGCCGTCGGCTTGGAATCCTGGCGTCCATCGGCAACAAGGTTGGCGAGCTCGCTGTCAACGTAATCGACCAGGTTCCGGCGAAGGACATCGAGATCGACATTGCAGGCCCGCATCACGGCGGCCGCATCCTGGTCGTCGATCAGTGCGAGGAGGAGGTGTTCGAGGGTTGCATATTCGTGGCGGCGCTCGCCCGCGAGAGCGAGGGCTCGGTGAAGGGCTTGTTCAAGACTGCGAGAAAAGCTCGGCAACGGCTTGTCCTTTATGAGACGGGTCTCTCGGCTAATTCTTTTCCATCACGCATTGCAGAGGGTGCTGGTGCTTACGGGCAAAATCCATCACCTGGGTCACCTTGGTCTCCGCAACCTCGTAGGTAAAAACTCCACACTCCCCGACGCCGTTCTGGTGCACATGAAGCATGATCCGGGTCGCATCCTCACGATTCTTATTGAAGAAGCGCTCCAGCACATGCACCACGAACTCCATCGGGGTATAATCGTCGTTCAAAAGAAGAACGCGGTAAAGGTTCGGCCGTTTCGTGCGCGGTTTGACTTTCGTGACGATGGCGGTGTTCGAGCGGCCATCATCGTCGCCACCAGGGGGCTGTGACCCGCCGGCAGCGGAAAGTGGAAACCGCTTCGTCCGGATCAAAGTGTCCTGAGCTAACCGCAGCATGATATTTCGACCGACCCCTTCTTATTGGCCCCTGCCCTGCAGCCCGCCTTTCCGCTCAGGCCCCAGCACCAGAGTCAAATGTATAGTCGCTCCATTCGGTTCGCTAGATCAACCAGATGGGTGCTCATATCAGCCATGAGAAGCGCGACATCTTCGTCACTCTCTCGTGAGGTCGGCCAAGGCCAAGCCTCGGAGGCTTAAAACGCGAAACGCCCGGCATTGCGGCCGGGCGTTCCATTCAAAACCGGGAAAGACAGTCAGGCTTGGGCTCAAGCCTTCATGGTCTTGGACAGAAGGCCCTCGAAAGGCTTGAACGTGTCGGTGGCGAGCGCCGTGTAGAGGGCACCCATCTTGCTGGACTGAGCGACAAGGCTCTCGTAAGCGCCCTTGGCGTAGGAGGTCTGCACCTCGATCGCCTTCTCAAGGCTCTGGGCGCCGATCAGCTTCTCAAAGGTGGCAGAGTTGTGCTCGAAGGACTTGCGAGCGAACTCGGCGGTTTCATTGGCGATAGCCTGGGCATTCGTAGAGAAGGCGCCCGCGGCCTTGATTGCAGCTTCCAGATTTTCCTGGCCAAGCTTTTGCAGGTTTGTATACGGCTGAAGCATTGTGAACCTCGACAATAAGGCGTTTAATGGCACCAAGTGCCGGAGAATAGTGACGGAACCTATTATGTGCACTGCACAAAAATTGTCAAGCGATATTGTGCAGCGCACAATAAGACATGCCGTTAAGTCACCCCCTGTTAACGCCCCCGTAACCGCATCCTCTTACGGTCAAAGGATGTGTTGCGCCGGCAACAATCTCCGTTTGGAGAACCGGTCGCAGAGGCTTGAGACCAAACTCAACAGGGATTTTTCAGCATGACTTCGGTTTGGGTAGGACGCCGAACTGCTTGGACTTTTATTGGTATTGTCACTTCTGCCGCCATTGCCTTTTCTGCTCCCGCTGAAGCGGCGCGCCGCAAGGTGAGCTCCAGAGGGGGTGGCTACAGCCCTCCCACGGCCTCGATCGTCGTGGACGCCAAGACCGGCAAGATCCTGCAGGGCGAAAACATCGACGAGCCCCGCATTCCTGCCTCTATCACCAAAGTGATGAGCCTCTACCTGCTGTTCGAACAGCTTGAGCGCGGGCGCATGACCCTGAACACTCCGCTCACTGTGTCGGAATACGCCTCAAGCCAGCCCCCGACGAAGCTGGGCCTGCGCCCTGGCTCGACCATCGAGGTCGAAGACGCCATCAAGGCCATGGTGACCCTCTCCGCCAACGACGTCTCCGTCGTGGTGGCCGAGAACATCGCCGGCTCCGAGGACGCGTTCGCGAGCATGATGACGCGCAGGGCCCGGGAACTCGGCATGAATTCCTCAGAGTTCCACAATCCCCATGGCCTGCCGCATTCCCCGCCGAACATCACCACGGCGCGGGACCTCTCGATCCTGGGCCGTGCGATCCAGGACCGCTTCCCGAAATATTTCGCCTATTTCGACACCCGCTCCTTCCAGTATGGCAAGCGCACCATTCGCGGCCACAACCGGCTTCTCGGCAAGGTGCCCGGCGTGGACGGCATCAAGACCGGCTATACCCGCCTCTCCGGCTTCAACCTGCTGACATCGGTCAACACGGATACCCGCAGCATCGTCGCCGTGGTTCTGGGCGGCCGTTCCGGCGCATCCCGCGATCAGAAGATGGCCGGCCTGATCGATGCTCACCTGCCGCGCGCCTATGCGGGTGCTCGCATTGCTCCGCCGGTCGTCGAGCGCGGCGCGCAGACGACGCAGGTCGCCGAAGCTCCGGAACCAGCTCCTGTGAAGGTGGCTTCTGCCACACCGCAGGCTCCTGTCGCTCAGGCGGCGGCTACGACAGCTCCCGTGCCCACCGCCGCTCCCGAGCGCAAGCCGCTTGACCTGAACGCTCTGCGCCCCGTCGTAGCTTCCGCGGCAGGCGCCAGCTCCACCACGACCCCATCCTCGGCCTCCTCCATCCGCTGGCAGAAGGGGCAGGAACCGCTGCCGCTGAATGCCCAGGCTTATGCCGCCCTTCAGCCTCAAGCAGCTCCGTCTCAGATCACCGACACGCAAAAGGCCGCCCTGCAGGCAAAGATCGAGACCAAGACCGCCACTCCGGCCCAAGCCGAGCCGACAAAGATTGCGTCCCTCAAGATGGAGGCTCCCAGGGCTCTGGCTCCTGAGGCCAAGAAGACCGTCACAGGCTGGGTGATCCAGCTCGGCGCGACGGATGACGAAGAGAAAGCGAAGGATATTCTGGACTCCGCCCGCAGCCGCTTCAGCAAGGTGTTGGGCAAGGCCTCTCCCTTCACCGAGAAGGTGACTTCCAACGGTGGCACCCTCTATCGTGCCCGCTTCTCCGGCTTCCAGGAATCCGGCGATGCCGAGAAGGCCTGCAAGCAGCTGAAGAAGGGCGGCATGAGCTGCTTCGCCTCTCGCGGCTGACGAAGTTTTAATCTCTCGCAGTTTTACTGTCAGCGACGGTACAGTGTGTTTGTACCGTCGCAGTTCAAAACCGGATCGCGCGTGGAGTATCAGCGATGTCGGCCCAGCAGGACTTCTCTCGCCTGATTTACGCGAGCAGCGAGGTACGCCGTCCCTCCCTGATCGGGATGGAGTTTCTTGATCAGCGTGCGATGCGCATGTCTGATCTCATCGAGGCTCGCTCCCGGCTTAAGCCCCAGGATCTGGTAGGCTTCATCTTTCGTCATTATGCCCGACTGCGCATGAGTGCGCGTCCGCGTGTCTCGATCGCCCTGAGCGTCTTCACGCCAGCCGGAAAACCGGCGATCAAGATAAGCCTCTAGAAGAGGCACGCCCTCTGGATCGAGAGCGCTGCACTCGTCGTAAAGGCCGCGTAGGCTCTCTGGATTAAGGCTCGACAGGCGACGGCCTGTAAAGGTACCCGCCAGGACACTGCCTTCCACTCCCCCTGTGGCATGGTCGATTTCCATTTCGATCATGGCGGATCGAATCCGGGAAAAGCGACCCGACACTTTCTGAAAACGCCCCCAGGATCCGGGGAGCGGAAGCCCACCCCAGCCCAAGAGCCAAGCGCCCAGACCACCCACAAAAAGGGCTGTGGCAATCTGCCCCTTGGCGCCCAGCACCACAGCCGCGCCGAGGGCGGCAATCCCGCCGACAATCTTCACGGCCTTGGCCACGGCGGCCGTGTCGGATCGGGAAAAGACTTTCAGCAGCCACCAGATAAGAGCAGCAGCCGCAATTCCATAAAGCAGCATCATGTGTTCATCCCCACCCCAAGATGTGGGCCGGGATAAGGCGCTTGTAAATTACCGGGGGTCCATTTCACGCGAAAGCCGGCCCTTCTTGCGAGGGACCGGCTTCCTAGGCCTGAAAAATCTCGTGTCGATGGCTTAGTGGAGGAGGCGCGCGGCACCGCGCTGGCTTTCCCGCTCCCAGGCCTGGATGACGATACCATTGATTCCGGAATCGTGCAGGCGGTCGCTCAAATCGATGAAGTGCCGTTCGGTCGCCTCCACGTCGATCTCGATCTGCTCGTCCTCGATCTGCTCGAGCTCGCAAGCTGCGTAACGTTCGTAAGCGGCCGACATCTCGGCATAGGCGAAAGCAACCGGCAGAGTGCGAAAGATGGTGGAGAAATCGTCGTCCAACTCTCCCGTCATCAGATCGCGCATCTGGACGAGATATCCGTCCTCGTGCTCACAGACTTCATAACGCCAGTGCCGGCCTTCGGATGCAGACAGGAGCATCGGAACCTCCACTCAACTGAACTGAAAGGCCAATGCGAATCCAGGCAGCGGGGTTCCAAGATGTTCCCCAGCAAAAAAGTCTAATGTCGCCAGCTCGTTTCGGCTCTTATACGCCCGCCGATGCGCAGCGTCGTGCCGTGACCCAGATCGATGGCACCTTTATCGTTCTTCAGAGCATCAGCCTGCTGGCCTTTTGCGCGAACGACGTCCTTGCATGCCTCCGGCACCTCGATCACCTGGCCTGGCTTCGGATCAGGGATGCGGCACTCTTTCGCAAGGGCTGGCCCCACCAATACGAACAGGGAAGTTGCCAGAATGGTCAGGCGCGTCATAACCCGCTCCAGATTCACATAAGTTAAAGCAAGCCGAGTTCGGCCAGCTCTCGTCGCATGTCCTCGGGCATCTTGGCAAGATCGCCTGCTTTCCCGTCGATATCGCGTGGCGCATCCTTCACGACGAGATAGCGCCAGCCCTGGAAAGGCCTGTAGGGGCGCGGCTCCACGGGGATCACCTTCGGCTCCAGCACAAGTCGGCAGCGCCCGATACCGTCCGCATCCGTGAAGGGGCGCACATCCAGGAGTTTCTGGCGCGCAGCGACCTGGCCCTTGATCACCCAATAGAGAGAGCCGCCATCCAAGAGCTCTTCCACGCGCTTAGGCACCATACGGGTGGTGTGCGTCTGCTCGTAGTCACGACCGAGCCGCTGATGATGCGCGCGGTTCTCCTCGATCCATTCCTCGAGATCGGTAATGGATTCGCAGCCTACGCAGAGTTTGATCAGATGAAGGGCCATGTCAGCGTTGAACCATGCGCGCGGCGCATCGCAAATCCGGCGATGCGCCGCACTTCTATTCCTCTTCAGCCTTCAGCACAATGAGGCGCGCGCCTTCCGCCACCTGCGCACCGGGCTCGGCGGCAATCTCCGCCACCTCGCCATCCGAGGGTGCGACGAGCACGTGCTCCATCTTCATCGCCTCGACGATGGCAAGGCGCTGCCCCTTCTCGACTTTCTCTCCTGGTTGCACGAACACGGCAACCAGCTTGCCATGCATCGGCGCCTTCACCGAGCCACCCTCATCCATGTGTTCGAGATCGATATCGAATGGATCATAAGGCTGCACGAGTGTCTGACGACCCTTCCTGAAGATGTAGACTCCATGCGGTGCATCGACCTCTCGGTCGACTTGCTCATCAACCCATGGATCGCTCTCGCCCACCGCCACGGTGCTGACACCAGGATGTTCGGGACTGAATATCTCACGCGCATCGACACGTTCACCATCAACACGCAACGGCATGCCGACGCTGCGCGTTCCGAGCAGTTGGAAACCATCCGGCTCCGACCAGGGAGATAAAGGCTCGTCATTTCTCAGATGCTCTGTCATCCGTAGCCGGTCGATCTCCCGCGAGACCAAGGCTGCTGCACCGAAGGAAACGGCAATCTCGTCCAGAGGCTGCGGCACAACGCCGAGGCTGTCCAGATTGCGATCGATAAATCCGGTATCGAACTGCCCTGCCCTGAACTTGCGCGCTTCGCACAGCTTCTTCAGGAACGCGACATTGGTCTTCGGACCTGCGACGATCGTCTGGCCGAGTGCTTCCGCAAGCATCGACAAAGCCTCTTCGCGCGTTCCGCCATGCGCAATCACCTTCGCGATCATCGGATCGTAGTAAGGCGTCACCTCGGCTCCGGCCTCGACACCGGTATCGATGCGAATGCCTTCACCCTCCGGAAAATCGAGCGCCCAGAGCTTTCCTGTCGACGGCAGGAATTCCTTCTCCGGGTCTTCGGCATAAAGGCGCGCCTCGACCGCATGGCCGTTGATCGTCAGATCGCCTTGAGTGAACGGCAGCTTCTCGCCGGAGGCTGCGCGAAACTGCAGTTCCACGAGATCGAGCCCGGTGATCGCTTCCGTCACCGGATGCTCCACCTGCAGGCGCGTGTTCATTTCCATGAAATAGAAGCGGTCGGCGCGAAGGCCCTCGCGTCCGTCGGCGATGAACTCAACCGTGCCTGCGCCTACATAACCCACAGCGCGTGCGGCTTCGACGGCCGCCTGTCCCATGGCTTGGCGCATCTCCGGCGTCATGCCGGGAGCCGGCGCTTCTTCGATCACCTTCTGATGGCGGCGCTGGAGCGAGCAATCGCGCTCGAAGAGATGCACCACATTGCCGTGCGCATCCGCGAACACCTGGATCTCGATGTGGCGCGGCGAGAGAATGTATTTTTCCACCAGCACACGCGGATCGCCGAAGGCGCTCGAGGCCTCGCGTTGGGCACTCTCGAGAGCAGCATCGAAATCAGCTGCCTTCTCGACGCGCTTCATCCCCTTGCCGCCGCCGCCCGCGACAGCCTTGATGAGCACGGGATAGCCGATCTCGTAAGCCTTCTGGCGCAGGAAATCCGGATCCTGCTTCGAGCCGTGATAGCCAGGCACCACGGGCACGTTTGCCTGCTGCACGAGCGCTTTTGCCGCATCCTTCAGGCCCATGGCCTTGATGGCGGAGGCCGGCGGGCCGACGAACACGACGCCATTAGCGGCACAGGCCTCGGCGAATTCAGCGCGCTCGGAGAGGAAACCATAGCCGGGATGGATGGAGGCAGCCTTCGTGCGCTTGGCGACCTCGATGATCTTGTCGATCTTTAGATAACTTTCGCGGGCGGGCGCGGGACCGATCAGGTGCGCCTCATCCGCCATCTGCACAAAGAGCGCATTCGCATCCGCCTCCGAATAGACCGCGATGGTGCGCATCCCCAGCCGCTTGGCGGTGCGAATGATCCGGCAGGCAATCTCGCCGCGATTGGCGATGAGGACACTCTCGAGCATAGCCATCCCTTATAAGTCCGAATTCTGGTTCGGTTTTGTCAGAATCTACAGCAAAACCTAGGCCGCTTGTCACGCGGGAACAGCTTATTCCGAACCGTCCCTAACAGGCGAGACGGAGAGCCGCGGCCTGCCCGCATCCCGGTTCCGACTTTCGTCCGGCAGGTCGGCCAGGTCCTCTACAAAGGCCCTCTGCAAAATCCCTTGCAGGATCCCTTTGGAGGCAGCCCCTTGCCTACTTGCGAAACTCACGCTACCTTTTACTTGCAAATGATTTGCAACTGCAGAAAGAGCCCATGGATCAGTCAGCCCCTGTTTCCCTCGTGCGCAAAGCGGCCTGGCGTCAGGACGTGAGCCTGCCCTCCCTTCCGGAAGTGAATCGCTCGATCAAGGTGCGTCCCGGCTCCGCTTGGCGGCGGGCGGCTGCCTTCATGGGGCCGGGCTATCTCGTGGCCGTGGGCTACATGGACCCAGGCAACTGGGCGACCTCCATCGCGGGCGGCTCGAAATACGGCTATGCCCTGCTCTCGGTGGCCCTGATCTCGAACATCATGGCGATCATCCTGCAATCGCTCTGCGCCCGCCTTGCGGTGGCCACCGGCCGCGACCTCGCACAGGCCTGCCGGGATGCCTACCCGAGGCCCGTCGCCTGGGGCTTATGGCTTTTGGCAGAACTCGCCATCTGTGCCACGGATCTTGCCGAGGTGATCGGAACGGCGATTGGTCTCAATCTTCTCTTTGGCATTCCGCTGGAGATCGGCGTCATCATCACGGCGCTGGACGTGTTCCTGATCCTCTATCTGCAGAATCTCGGCTTCCGCTGGGTCGAGGCCTTCATCATTACCCTGCTCGGCGTGATCGCCATCTGCTTCGGCACCCAGATCGCCATGGCTGATCCGGATTGGGGGGCAGTGATCACCGGCTTTGCGCCCACCACCGAGATCGTCACCAATCCGGACATGCTCTATCTCGCGCTCGGCATTCTTGGCGCGACGGTGATGCCACATAACCTCTATCTGCATTCCGGCATCGTGCAGACACGAGCCTATGGCGAGACTTTGCCGGAAAAACGCGAGGCGATGCGCTTCGCAACGCTCGATTCCACCATCGCGCTGATGTTCGCGCTCACCATCAACGCCTCTCTGCTGATCCTCGCGGCGGCAGCCTTCTACAGCACGGGACGCACGGAGATCGCGGAACTCGGAGAAGCGCATACCCTGCTGCAGCCGATCTTAGGGAGCGCCATCGCGCCGATGCTGTTCGGCCTGTCGCTGCTCTGCTGCGGTCTCAACTCCACGGTGACCGCCACCATGGCAGGGCAAATCGTCATGGAAGGTTTCATCAATTTCAGGATAGCGCCCTGGATGCGCCGCCTGATCACCCGTGGCATCGCCATTATCCCGGCAGCTGCCGTCACCATCGCCTATGGCGAGAGCGGCACCGCGAAACTGTTGATCCTCAGCCAAGTGATCTTGAGCCTTCAACTGCCCTTTGCGGTCGTCCCGCTCGTGGCAATGACAGCCTCCAAGCGGAAGATGGGTGAACTCGTCACACCGCGCTGGCTCACCGCCATCGCCGGTGTCATCGCGGCAGTGATCGTGGTGCTGAACGTGAAGCTGCTTGTGGACTTCGTGACGGGTTAAACTCAGCGTCATGGCCGCACTTGTTGCGGCCATCCACGTCTTTGGGCACCGCGATTCAAAGACGTGGATGCCCGGCCTTGTGCCGGGCATGACGGAGTGCCTTAGAAGGATAGCTACGCGTCCTTCAGACGGCCCAGCGCCTCCTCCATCTTCGTCTTGCGGGCGAGAGCCTCCTCACGGCGCTCGCGCTGTTCCTCGACGACCTCTTCCGGTGCGCGCTTGATGAAATCCGCGTTCCCGAGCTTTGCGTCAATCTTGCCGATTTCCGTATCGAGCTTCTGGATTTCCTTGGCGAGGCGTGCGCGCTCGGCATCGAGATCGATCACGCCTTCGAGCGGAAGGGCCGCCACTTCGCCGCGGATGAGGAGTTGGATCGAACTCTTCGGCGCGGCATCCGCGAAGGAAATATCGGAGAGGCGCGCGAGGCGCCTCACGATATCGCCCCAGCGATACGCACGAGCCTTCACGTCGGCGGAAGACGCGACGAGTACGAGCGGTATCTGGGCACCGGCGGGCACGTTCGTCTCGGAACGGGCGGAGCGGATCTCGGTGACGAGGTCCACCACCCAGCCGATCTCGGCCTCGGCCTGCGGGTCGATGAGGTGATCGAGGTTGGACCAGGGAGCCAGCGCGAGGATCGTCTCGCGCTTCGGCCCCTCCTGCCCCTTCGCTTCCCACAGCTCTTCCGTGAGGAAGGGCATGATGGGATGCAGGAGCTTGCAGATTTCATCAAGGATGAACGCGATGGTGGCGCGGGTCTCATCCTTCGCAGGAGAATCCGCCCCCTGCAGCACGGGCTTGGCGAGCTCCAGCGTCCAGTCGCAGAACACGTTCCACACGAAGCGATAGGCAGCACCCGCCGCCTCGTTGAACTTGTAGGCCTGGATTCCGGCCGCGACTTCGTTGATTGCCTTCGCGCACTCGCTGAGCGCCCACTTGTTGAGGGTCTCCTTCACCGACTTCGGATCGAATCCCGCGATGCGCTTGCACTCGTTCATCTCGGCGAAGCGGGCCGCGTTCCAGATCTTGGTCGCGAAGTTGCGGTAATTCTCGACGCGCTGAACCGACAGCTTGATGTCGCGCCCCTGCGCGGCCATCGAGGTGAGCGTCATGCGCAGCGCATCCGCACCATACTGCTCGATCACGTCGAGCGGATCGATGACGTTGCCTTTCGACTTCGACATCTTCGCACCCTTCTCGTCACGGACGAGTGCGTGAATGTAGACTGTATCGAAGGGCACTTCGTCCATGAAGTGGAGGCCCATCATCATCATGCGGGCGACCCAGAAGAAGATGATATCGAAACCCGTGACCAGCGTGTTGGTCGGGTAATAGCGCTTGAGTTCCGGCGTCTCGTCCGGCCAGCCCAGCGTCGAGAACGGCCAGAGCGCGGAGGAGAACCAGGTGTCGAGCACGTCCTCGTCGCGTTTCAACGCCACGTCCTTGCCGTGCTTGGCGCGCGCTTCGGCCTTCGCATCCTCCTCAGAATGTGCGACGAACACGTTGCCCTGATCGTCATACCAGGCCGGGATCTGATGGCCCCACCAGAGCTGGCGCGAGATGCACCACGGCTCGATGTTTTCGAGCCACTGGAAGTAGGTCTTCTCCCAATTTTCCGGCACGAACTTGGTCTGGCCCTTGCGCACGGCATCGAGCGCACGATCCGCCAGCGGCTTCACGTTCACATACCACTGATCGGTGAGATAAGGCTCGATCACCACGTTCGAACGGTCGCCATGCGGGACCACATGCGTGTTCGGTTCTATCTGAACGAGAACCTCGCGCTCCTCGAGCATCGCGACGATGCGCTTGCGCGCCTCGAAGCGGTCGAGCCCGTCGAGAGCCATCACGGCCTTGAGGTCGTCCGTCTGCCGAAGGCTTTCGAGGAAGCCCTCGTTGCCGGAGAGCGCGAGCTGCGCTTCCGTACCGAAGATGTTGATGAGCGGCAGCTTGTGGCGCTTGCCGACCTCGAAATCGTTGAAGTCGTGCGCTGGCGTGATCTTCACCGCGCCCGTGCCCTTCTCAGGGTCGGAATATTCGTCCGCCACGATCGGAATGCGTCGGCCCACCAGCGGCAGGATGGCGAACTTGCCGATGAGATCCTTGTAGCGCTCGTCCTCGGGATGCACGGCAACCGCCACGTCGCCCAGCATCGTCTCGGGACGCGTGGTGGCAACGGTGATGGCGCGCTCGGGCATGCCCTCGATGGCGTAGCGGATGTGCCAAAGATTGCCCTTCACCTCCACCTGGACTACCTCGAGATCGGAGATCGCGGTCTGGAACTTGGGATCCCAGTTCACGAGGCGCTTGTCCTTGTAGATCAGGCCCTGCTTATAAAGATCCACGAAAACCTTCAGCACAGCCTTGGACAGGCCCTCGTCCATGGTGAAGCGCTCGCGCGACCAGTCGCAGGAGGCGCCAAGGCGCTTGAGCTGACGCACGATCGTGCCGCCGGACTCCTCCTTCCACTCCCACACGCGCTTGACGAATTCCTCACGGCCGAGCTCGCGGCGATGGATCTGTTTCTCCATGAGCTTGCGCTCGACCACCATCTGGGTGGCGATGCCCGCATGATCGGTGCCTGGCTGCCAGAGCACGTCCTTGCCGCGCATGCGCTCGAAGCGGCAGAGGATGTCCTGGATCGTGTTGTTGAGGGCATGCCCCATGTGGAGCGAGCCCGTCACGTTCGGCGGCGGGATGACGATGGTATAGGGGTCCGCGCCCTTGCGATCCGGCCGTCCGGCCTTGAAGGCCTCGGCCTCCTCCCAGCGGGTGGCGATGCGTGCTTCGACGGAAGCAGGGTCGAACGTCTTGTCCATCATGATGCGATACCGGCCAGTTGGCGCGCCAAACGCGCGGGCAAGACGGCTACAAACCGGACGGATGGGACGAAGTCAACCGATGGACGGAAAACTTGGGATTTATCCGCGAGTCACGCGCTCGATTTCGGCCTTCACCAGCCGTTCCACGAGGGCCGGAAGATTCTCGTCGAGCCATACCTTGAGCATGGGCCGCAGCATCTCCTTCATCAGGTCCTCGACGGTCTGAGGCTGGCTCGGCGCGCGAACCGCACTCAGCCGCCCGAAGGCCTCGGAAACGGAGGCTTCCGTCATCCGGGACAAGAGGGATTCGCCGGGGTTCCGTTCGCAGGGCTGAGCAAAGGCCTGAGGAGCCCGCACCATTGCCACAGCCGCCGGAGGAACAGACCGTTCCGCCTCGTAGGTCTCCGCGAGACGGGCGACGGAGCGCTCCTCCTGGAACGGACCGTCTTGGATGAAAGGCTTCTCCTCGACGGCAGAAGGCGGAGGCTGGGTATAAAGCCCAGAAGACACATGCTGCTCGGTGATGTCCAGGACGGTCTTCAGGGGCGTCGGTTCGGGCTCCCGGATTGTCGGCTCAGGCGCCGGCTCATGATCCTCGGAAATAATGCGACGGATGGAAGCTAAAATATCTTCCATCGATGGTTCATTGACCTTCAGGTTCATCGAACCCATAGCCCCACCCAATAAAATAGAGTTTTAGAATCTCATTCTTGAGAATGTTTTTAAGTATTTTACGCAGGCTTACAGAAAACAAGCGGGGCCAGAACTAAATTGCCCTGGCCCCGATACTTATCAACGACCATCAGGCGTGGTCGTTCCGATCCAGAGATCTTTGACCTGATCGTAGTGAATCCTTGGGCTGTAGTGATTCACAGCGAGCCCCAGAGCGCGGGAGTTGAGGCGTCCCATGGACTGAACGAGCTGGTAGGACGCCACCACCCGATCACGCTGCGCCTGGATCAGATTCACCCGGGCCGTGAGCAGTTCCTGCTGAGCGTTCAGCACGTCGAGGGTCGTGCGCTGGCCGACACGGGCCTCCTCGCGTACACCGCTGAGAGCCGTCTCGGCCGCATCGATCTGGGCCTGGGCAGCCTGGATCTGCGCGCGAGCGGCCTCGAGATCACCCCAGGACGACAGGACTGCGGCGCGCACCTGATCGCGAACCCAGTCTGCCTGGAGCTGAGCCTGGCCGGCCTGCTCCTTAGCCTGCCGGACCTCGGCATAGACCTGCCCGCCTTCATAGATCGGAACAGTCAGCCTTGCGACAGCCGAGGCGGCCAACCTCTCGTCCCCGGAAGTCTGCACATCATAGGACTGGGTCACGGAGGCGCTCACCCCCAGCTGCGGAGCGAGTGCCCCCTGAGCAACCTTCACGGCAAGCTCGGCGACATCGACGGCATGCTGGGCAGCCTTGATGGCCGGATGCTCTCCAAGTGCAATTTTGAGAGCCGCATCCACAGTCCGGGGCGTCAGCCTGTCGAGCGGACGGCCAGGTGCCAGCTGCCGCGGCTCGACACCGACAAACTGACGGTACTGCGCGATGCTGGTCCGCAAATTGGCCTCGGCCGCGCTTGCCTGGGAGCGCGCCGCGGCCAAGCGCGACTCGGCCTGAGCCACGTCCGTACGAGTGACCTCACCGACGTTGAAGCGGTCCCGTGTCTGGCGCAGTTGCTCGTCGATCACCTCGACGTTGTTGCGCTGGAGATCGAGAATGGCCGTGTCGCGCAGCACGTTCATGTAGGCGCTGGCAGCGCTGAACAGCATATCCTGCTCGACGTTGGTCAGGTCTTCTCGCGAGCGGAGAACGCCGGATTCCGCCTGCCGAACCCTGTTGTCGGTCTGAAAGCCGTCAAAGATAGGCTGGGTGAGTTCAACGCCGTATCCACGGGGCGTCAGCCACTCAGTTTGCTCGCCGCCGCCAAAGATCGTGCGCGGTGTCCTCGGGTCATATTTCGAGTAGGTGCGCGAGATCTCCGCATTGGCATTGATACGCGGGCGATACCCGGACTTCGCCTGAGCGACGTCTTCATCGGCTGCACGAACGCCGGCGCGCTGGGCATTCAGGTTCGGGTTGTTCCCATAGGCCTTGGCCAAAGCGCTTTCCAGCGTCTCGGCCGAAACATTGTTCGCGCCCGCCAGCACGAATGCGGAGGCCATGACTCCAAGGAGCATACGATACTTGTTGCTGGATTGCTTCCCGTTCACGCCCACCTGCCTAACGATTTCAATACGCACAATCGGGATCGAAACCGATTCACAAAACTCGGATCATTCAAAGCGCAACAATAACTATGGCGTTTGAGTCGGCAACAGCCCCCCTTCACCGTGATGAATTTTAGTGTGGGGGTGGCGCAAAAAAGCGACACTATTTGTGAGTGGAATTAGGAATTTAGTAAGGATCTAGAACGTGAAGCCGGGCTCTTGGACGAAGGGCGCCAGAACGGGAGCCGCAGCATCGAAGAGGGCGCGCTCACCGAAAGCATCGCTAGAGCGCACATAGAGGGTCGCCCGGGCCGCGCGGCCGCGGCCCTTCACGCAGACCAGCCTGCCGCCTTCGGCCAGCTGCTGCAGAAGCGCTTCGGGACGCAGATCAACAGCGCCGTTGATGAGAATGACGTCGTAGGGAGCATTCTTGGCATAGCCATGGTCGAGTGGACCGGTCACCACCTCGACCCCTCCTGCACCCGCCGCCACAAGGCTCTTCCTGGCGGCGTGAGCGAGAGCCTCGTCCGATTCCAGAGCCGTCACCTGAGCGCCGAGTTTGTCGAACACGGCAGCGGCATAGCCGCGACCGCAGGCCACATCGAGTGCCCTCTCGCCGGCCTCGACTCCAAGAGCCTGGATCATACGGCCCAGGTTCATGGGAGATAGCATGTAGCGGCTGGTCGTACTGTCGCTGACCAGAATGTCCTGATCGATATAGGCAAGCTCCTCACGGCCGGGGAGAACGAACTTCTCGCGCGGAACGCTGTCCATGGCATCGAGCAGCGGAATGTCGTTCACGTCGAAAGTGCGCAGCTGGCTATCAACCATCATCCGGCGCGCTTGCGAGAAATCGACCATGGAGATTGCCTCAGAAATTCGACTTGGAGGCCTCGCCCGGAATCGAACCGGGGTGCAAGGATTTGCAGTCCTCTGCGTAACCACTCCGCCACGAGGCCATCCGGGGCGTACCGCGAACGCGGCGGGAGCCTCATAGCAAGGGCCATTCCAAAGAGCAACAGCCCGTTTTGCGAGATAGCTCACGAAAGGGGCTTGCACCCCGCCAAACTCGTGTTATATGCCACGCACCGTCGCCGACGAGAGCTGCTCCGGCAGGCTCGGCGAGAAGAGGCGAAAGTCTCCTGAAGGTATGGCTTATTCCGGCGTGGCGCAGCGGTAGCGCAGCGGACTGTTAATCCGTTGGTCGTAGGTTCGAATCCTACCGCCGGAGCCAACTTCTTCCCCTCCCCGGTAATCAGGCATTTTCTACCATCGGCAGTGCCGCCCGCTTGGAGCTCGCGCGCTTTCGTGTCGCATAGCTTTTCAAAGCGCAGCAGTAGGTTCTCCTTCAATGTGCGCCTTGGAGAAATGCCGTCGTCTTCCTGTCCTTGTCTGGTTTCGTGACGATCACCGCCTGGGCGGCAATTCAGCTCTCTCAGTCGCTCTGGAGACGGGCACACCGGTTCTGCGCCTCGCGATCATGGGAGAACCCGCTGATGGCCTGCGACCCTTGGGAGGTGCGGCCCGCTGGTAGCTCGATGGTTCACCCACGGCTCTCGACGATTCGCTGCAGCTGGCAGGCTCACGCCTTCCCATGATGCGGAAGCCTGCCCTGCAGGCTACGGAGACGGCGATCTCCACCACCAGAGCCAAGCTGTTTTTCTGTGAATCGGTCAGGAAAGCCCTTCCAGGTCTTCACGCCTTATATCAGGGCCGTCCTGGCGCGGTCTGTCGAAGTCCCTCGCCCTGCCCCGCCCGACATTCCAGGAGATCCGTCCGCGCCAGATGTGAAACGCCACAGAATCTCGTTGCCGAACGCCCTGAGCAGCCTCAGGACGCGCAAAAATTTTCGAGTGAGGTGTCTGGCGCGATTTCAACCATCAGCTTCTGCATACTTATCCACACCTGCCGGAAAATCGCACACGCCGCGTTTCGAAAAATTTCCGTGGGAGAACGATCCGCGAAACCTGAAAGCTCGGCGGAGCGGCCGGACGGGCTATCCGATGCTGGATGCCGGGATGGGTGCAGCCTGCATGCTCTCGACCATGAGACCACGGAAGCGTCTTGACCCATCAGGCTGCTTGCCGTCAGCATCGGTGCCCTCATGCAGGAACGCTCCTGCTTCCGCCTTTCGGAATGACCATGACAGCCACTTCTCTTCTGTTTCGCGACGATGCCTATGCCCGCTCCTGCACGGCGACCGTGCTCGGCGTGACGCCCGAAGGCGGCGTCATTCTCGACCGCACCGTGTTCTACGCCCAAGGCGGCGGCCAGCCAGGCGATGTGGGTGTGATCCTGCGTTCGAACGCCGAGACGGTCGATGTCATGAACACGGTTTACGGCTCCGATCGCTCGCAGATCATGCATCTCGTCGGCTCGGAAGCAGCCTCCCGCTTTGCCCCGGGCGAAAATATCGAGCTGCAGCTCGATTGGGAGCGCCGCTTCAAGCGCATGCGCGTCCACACCGCGCTTCATCTCCTGAGCGTCGTCCTGCCTTACCCGGTTACCGGCGGCGCGATTGGCGATGGCGATGGACGACTCGATTTCGACATTCCCGACGCCGGGCTTGACAAGGCAGACCTGACCGACAAGCTGAATGCGCTGATCGCACAGGACGCGCCCGTCACCGACCGCTGGATCACCGATGAGGAGCTCGATGCCAATCCGGGGCTGGTGAAAACCATGTCGGTGAAACCGCCGCGCGGATCGGGCCGGGTTCGCCTGGTGGAGATCGAGGGCATTGACCTTCAGCCCTGCGGCGGTACCCATGTGCGCCGCACGGGCGAGATCGGCCAGGCTGTGATTACCGACATCGAAAAGAAGGGCAAGCAGAACCGCCGCGTTCGCCTGTCCCTCATCGATTGAAGACCCTATCTCTCCAAGAAACCGATCATCAGGAGCATCGCCATGTCCCAGCTCTTCGTTTCACCCGCACGGTTGCAGGAGCATCTGGACGATCCGAGTGTCGTGATCATCGACGGTTCCTGGTACCTGCCGACGCAGAACCGCGACCCTGACGCCGAGTTCCTGGCGGGCCACATCCCAGGCGCACTGCGCTTCGATATCGATACGGTCAAGGACACCTCGTCCTCCCTGCCTCACATGCTGCCCTCGCCGGAGGTGTTTGCGAAAACGGTCGGCGATATGGGCATCGATGAGAACACGATCATCGTCGTCTATGATGGCGCTGGTCTTTTCTCCGCTCCGCGCGTCCGCTGGACCTTTCAGGTCTTCGGCGCTCGCAGCGTCTCGATTCTCGAAGGCGGCTTCCCGGCCTGGAAGGCGGAAGGCCGCCCTGTCGAGACCGGGCCCGAGAGGAAACGCGAACCGAAGATCTTCAAGCCGTCCTTCAACACCGCGGCCGTGGCGGATGTCTCTGCCGTTCAGGAGGCTCTTCGGACACACGCTGCGCAAGTGGTCGATGCACGCCCGGCCGAGCGTTTCCGCGGCGAAGCGCCCGAGCCCCGCCCGGGTCTTCGCTCAGGTCACATTCCGGGAAGCCTCAACCTGCCCTTCGGCCGAATCGTCGAAAACGGCAAGCTGAAGGACAAGGCGGGAATCGAGCAGGCCTTGAAAGAGGCCGGCATCGATCCCGAAAAGCCGGTGATCACCACCTGCGGTTCCGGCGTCTCGGCGGCCATTGTTGGTGTCGCCCTCGAGGCGGCAGGCCATCCAATGAAGGCGATCTATGATGGCGCCTGGGCCGAATGGGGGGCGCGGGAGGATTTGCCGCTAGGAACGGGACCCGCGAAGAAAAACTGATATCCGAACACAACAAAAGAAAAAGGCCCCGAGAAACTCCGGGGCCTTTTGCATTTCACCGATCCGCTTAGTGCAGGATCTGGGACAGGAAGAGCTTGGTACGCTCGTGCTGCGGGTTCTTGAAGAACTCGTCGGGCGTGTTCATTTCGACGATCTGCCCGTAATCCATGAAGATCACGCGGTCAGCCACCTGGCGGGCGAAGCCCATTTCGTGGGTGACGCAGAGCATGGTCATGCCCTCTTCCGCCAGCCCCACCATGGTGTCGAGCACTTCCTTCACCATCTCAGGGTCGAGCGCGGAGGTGGGCTCATCGAACAGCATGATCTTGGGACTCATGCAGAGCGAGCGGGCAATCGCCACGCGTTGCTGTTGGCCGCCCGAGAGCTGGCCCGGATACTTGTTCGCCTGCTCGGGGATCTTCACCCGCTTCAGGTAGTGCATGGCGATCTCTTCCGCGTCCTTCTTGGGCATCTTCTTCACCCAGATCGGCGCGAGCGTGCAGTTCTCGAGGATCGTCAGGTGCGGGAAGAGATTGAAGTGCTGGAACACCATGCCGACGTCGCGGCGCACCTCATCGATGCGCTTGAGGTCGTTCGTCAGCTCGGTGCCATCGACGATGATGCGGCCCTTCTGGTGCTCTTCCAGACGGTTGATGCAGCGGATCATGGTGGACTTGCCCGAGCCCGAAGGCCCGCAGATCACGATGCGCTCGCCGCGACGCACACTGAGATTGATGTCACGCAGCACGTGGAATTCACCATACCATTTATGCACGTCTATCATCTGCACTGCGGCCTCGGCCTTCGGATCGATTGCGGAGGTCTGAACTGCTTGGGATGTCATTGTCGTTGCCATGAAATTACCGTTTCTGACCTGCTGCGAGGCGCCGCTCGACACCGAGCGAGTAGCGCGACATGCCGAAGCAGAAAATGAAATAGAACAGGGCTGCGAAAGCGTAGCCCGTCAGACCGATGGTGGGTGCGGCCCAGTTCGGATCGATGCGCGAGGCCTCGATCGTCTTGACCACATCGAAGATGCCGACGATCGCTACAAGGGACGTATCCTTGAACAGGCCGATGAAGGTATTCACGATGCCTGGGATCACGATGCGCAGGGCTTGCGGCAGGATGATGAGGATCATCATCTGCGGGTAGTTAAGGCCCAAAGACATCGCGCCCTCGTACTGGCCCTTTGGCATGGCCTGAAGGCCGCCGCGCACCACCTCGGCCATGTAGGCGGAGGCGAAGAGCGCCGTACCGATGAGGGGGCGCAGCAGGCGGTCCACCGTCATGTCGCCCGGCAGGAAGAGCGGCAGCATGGTGTTGGCCATGATGAGCACGGTGATCAGCGGCACGCCACGCACGAACTCGATGAAGATCACCGAAGCCATGCGCACGATCGGCAGCTTCGAGCGCCGACCGAGGGCCAGGAGAATGCCGAAGGGCAGCGAGAACACGATGCCCACGGTAGCCACCAGCAGCGTCACGAGAATGCCGCCCCACAGGGAGGTCGGCACATGACGCAGACCGAAATCGATATCCATCAGCGCGAGCGTGATGCCGATCACGGCGACGATGCCCCCTGCGATGATGAGCGCAGGCCGGAGCGACGTCTTGAGGATCGCTGCCACGAAAGCAAAGAGCGCAATCAGCAGAACTCCGAAGATCAGGAAGCCGATCCAGAAACGGCCGCTGAAATCCGAATTGCCGCCCGTCAGAAGGATGTAGGAGAGGATCGGGAACAGCCAGAAGAAATAGACTGCGCCCAGATCACGCCGCGGAGCCTTCAGCCACAGAAGCCAGCCCACGCCAATGGCCAGCAGTGCGAAGAAGATATCGACCCTCCAGCGCTCCGACACGGTGTAGGAGCCATATGTGAAGTAACCCAGCTTCTCGCGGATGAAGGCCCAGCAGGCCCCCGTCTCGCTACCACCCATATCGGCGCGGCAGGCGGCACGGTCGGTGCCGCTCCAGACCGCATCAATGAAGAGAAACTTCACCAGGGGCGGAACGCTGACATAGAGGAGGTAAAACACCACCAGAGTCAGCAAGGTATTGAAGGGGCCGGAGAACAGGTTCTCACGAACCCAGGCAATGGGACCGCGCGCGAGGTTGGGCGGAGGCAGTGCCTCCACCTGCTTGGCGCGGACGAAACGAGGAATATCGACGGTCGTGCTCATCGGATGTCCTTACCGTTCGACGATCGCCACACGGCGGTTGTAGATGTTCATCAGGGCCGAGGTCACGAGGCTGATCGTGAGATACACGCCCATGGTGATGACGACGACTTCGATAGCCTGACCCGTCTGGTTGAGCACGGTGCCCATGAAGACCTGCACGAGATCGGGATAACCGATCGCAACCGCCAGCGACGAGTTCTTCGTCAGGTTGAGGTATTGGCTCGTCAGCGGCGGAATGATGACACGCATTGCCTGCGGGATGACCACGAGGCGCAGCGTCTGTCCGGGCTTCAGGCCAAGCGAGCCCGCAGCCTCCGTTTGTCCCTTCGAGACGGCCAGGATGCCGGCGCGCACCACCTCGGCGATAAAGGCCGCCGTATAGGTGGTGAGGCCGAGCAGGAGCGCCACGAACTCGGGAAGGATCTGCATGCCGCCCGTCAGGTTGAAGGTACCCTTCCGCGGTAGCTCGAAGCTGATTGGGTTGGCGCCCATAATCGCGAGCACGATCCAGGTGAGGATCGGAAGGCCAAGGACAAGCCCCAGGGTCACGAGACCGACAGGAGATTGACGCCCGGTTCTCTCCTGCTGTGCCTTGGCCCAGCGGCGGTAAATGAAGCTGCCAACGAGGCCGATCACCAGCGCCGCCGGAATTGCCCACGCATCCGCCGTATAGACCGGGCGCGCCATGAACAGGCCGCGCGAGTTCAGGAAGAAGCCGGCTCCCATCTCGATGGAGTTGCGCGGCTGCGGCAGCGGTCCGAGCACAGCGATGTACCAGAACAGCAGTTGCACCAGCAGCGGGATGTTGCGCAGCGTCTCCACGTAGACCATGGCGACCTTCGCCACCATCCAGTTCCTGGACAGGCGGGCAATGCCGATCAGGAAGCCGAGGATCGTGGTGAAGAAGATGCCAATGGCCGACACGATCAGCGTGTTGAGCAGGCCGACGACGAAGGCATCGCCATAATCGGAGCCCGCCGCGCTGAACTGAATCAGCGTCTGGCTAATGTCGAAACCGGCGGTGTTGTTGAGGAAGCCGAACCCGGAGGCGATCTTCGCCCGCTGCAGGTTCTCGATGGCATTGGTGGCCGCTATCCAGAACAGATAGCCGACGATGGCGACGAGAAGGACCTGATAAAACACTCCACGGACCTTCGGGTCGTAGAGAATTGATTTTTTAGGTGGCGATGTCTGGCTGACAACGGTCTGCACTGAACTCTATCCTCTGACGGCAGGCTTCATTGGCCGTCCCCCCATGTTCATGCAATTGTCGCTGCCATGAACGAGCGGCAGTTTTTGTTATTAGGGAGCGCCCGGGAATCCGGACGCCCCCATTCTCAAGAAGATCCGGTTAGCGGATCGGCATGCCGTACTGCAGGCCACCCTTCGTCCAGAGAGCGTTCTGGCCGCGCTTGATCTTCAGCTTGGAGCCTTCGCCGACGTTCTTCTCGAACACTTCGGCGTAGTTGCCCACGTGCTTGATGATTCGGTAGGCCCAGTCGTTGGTCAGACCGACAGCCTCACCGAACTTGCCCTCGGTGCCGAGGAGGCGCTTGATCTCCGGGTTGTCGGAGCCCTTCATCTGGTCGACGTTCGCCTTGGTCACGCCGAGCTCTTCGGCGTTCAGCATAGCATTATGCGCCCAGCGGACGATATCGCCCCACTGGTTGTCGCCGTGACGGACTGCCGGGCCGAGAGGCTCCTTCGAGATGATCTCGGGCAGAACGATATGATCGTCCGGAGCCGAAGCGCGCAGACGCTCGGCGTAGAGGCCCGAAGCGTCGGTGGTGAACGCGTCGCAGCGGCCGGCGTCATAGGCCTTGAAGGTCTCGTCCGAGGTGGCGAAGGCCACGACTTCGTACTTCATGTTGTTGGCACGGAAGTAGTCGGCGAGGTTGAGCTCGGTGGTGGTGCCCTGCTGGGTGCAGATCGAAGCGCCGTTCAGCTCCTTGGCGGAGGAGACGCCGAGCTTCTTGCGGACCATGAAGCCTTGGCCGTCGAAGTAGTTGATGGCCGGGAAGTCGAGGCCGAGCTGCGTATCGCGCGACATCGTCATGGTCGAGTTGCGGGACAGCACGTCCACTTCGCCCGACTGGAGCGCGGTGAAGCGGTCCTTAGCGGCGAGCGGGATGTAGCGCACCTTGCTCGGATCGTCGAAGATCGCTGCGGCGATAGCGCGGCAGAGGTCCACGTCGAGACCCGTCCAGTTGCCCTGGGCATCCGGCAGGCCGAAGCCGGCGAGACCGGTGTTCGAGCCGCAGGTCAGGAAGCCCTTCTGCTTTACGCTGTTCAGGGTTGCCTGCGCGGAAGCACCCGTCGCGAGCAGGCTCGCCGTCAGGCCGAAGGCAATCGAGATGAGAGCCTTTTTCATGCTGGTATATTCTCCCAATAGTTCCATTCGGCTCGCCTGTTCTTTTATTCCCCCAGCCGAGCCACGGTCAGACCGTTCCACGCCGCATCGATCGAGGCGGCATCGGATCCATCACATTCCATGATTGATCACCGGTCAAGTCTTGATGGAACGCTTTTTCTTCAGAGGGTTGACGCCAAGCCGCGCTCGGCCTCAGATCAAGCCCCCTTCAGCAAGCCCTTGAGCCGATGTCCAAACTTCCTTCCAAGCCCGCCGACCTCGCAGAACGCACCCGCCTCGTTTACGCGGGCCGAGAGCCCTTCGAGCAACATGGTTTCGTGAACACGCCGATCTATCGCGGTTCCACGGTTCTCTACCCTACGACAGACGATCTGTTGCATCGGCGGGGCCGTTATTCCTATGGAACGAAGGGGACTCCAACCACCGAGGCGCTCGAAAAGGCCTGGACGGAAATTACCGGTGCGGCCGGCACGGTGCTAGCCCCATCGGGGCTTGCTGCCGTCACAGTTGCCCTCATGTCGTGCCTCAAGGCCGGCGACCACTTGCTGATCACCGATTCCGTCTACCTGCCGACGCGGCAGTTCTGTAACGGGATGCTCAAAAAATTTGGTGTGGAAACCACCTATTTCGATCCGTCGATCGGCGCCGGAATCGAAGCTCTGATGCGCCCGAACACGGCAGCTGTCTTTACGGAAGCACCCGGCTCCCAATCCTTCGAGATGCAGGACATCCCCTCCATCGCCGAGGTCGCGCACCGTCACGGGGCAGTCGTTCTCATGGACAATACCTGGGCGACCCCCCTGCTCTTCCCGCCCCATGAGCGAGGCGTCGACCTCGCCATCGAGGCGGGCACGAAGTATCTCAGTGGCGGCTCGGACCTTCTGCTCGGCATGGTCTCGGCCAATGAGCGCTGCTTCAAGGACCTGCGGGCGGCCTACGACGCCTTCGCCATGTGCCCGGGGCCGGAGGATGTATTCTTGGGGCTTCGCGGCCTTCGCACCATGGCGCTTCGTCTGCGCGAGCATGAGAAGCAGGCCCTCGAGATGGCGCGTTGGCTCGCCGCCCGCCCCGAGGTGGCGCAGGTACTGCACCCGGCGCTCGAAACCTACCAGGGCCACGAGATTTGGAAGCGAGATTTCAAAGGCTCGTCCGGCCTCTTCTCCGTCATCCTCAAGCCATGTTCGGACAAGGCGCTGGCGGCGATGCTCGACGGGCTTGCCCTCTTCGGTATGGGCTACTCCTGGGGCGGATTCGAGAGCCTCGTGATCCCGTTCAACTGTGCCAGCTACCGCACCGCGACGAAATGGGAGCCGAGCGGCCACGCGCTGCGTTTTCATATCGGCCTCGAGGATCTCGAGGACCTCAAGCGCGATCTCGATGCGGGCTTCGCCCGTCTGCGGGAAACGGATTAAGTCGGCAGTTCCACCTCGGTTTCGGCCTTCTTCCGTGCCTCCCTCGCAATCAGCATGAGATTGCGGACATAGATGAAGACCGAGAGGGCTTGGCCTGAGATGATGACGATGTCGCGGCGGACGAATCCGTATATGAGCGTCATCAACCCGCCCGCGATGGACAGGAACCAGAAGCCCATCGGGATGACGCTCTTTTCCGCCTTCTCGCTCGCGATCCACTGCACGATGAAGCGGGCGCCGAAGACGAACTGCGCAAGTACGCCGAAGGCGGCCCAGAGGTCGAAACGGGCGATGACGATGTCGTAGAAGTACAATCCGATATCGTGGGACAGACGCATCAGCATCAGAGAACTTCCTGGGCAACGGGCACACGGCGACGACGCCGGATCAGCCACCACACGCCGGCGAGATCGAGGATACCGACCCACAGGCGGTCGAAGAGGCCATAATTGGACTGGCCCGCATGACGGGGCCGGTCGACCACATCCACATGGGCGATCCGATAGCCCTCCCGCTTAACCAGGGCGGGCATGAAGCGGTGAAGAGCATCGAAATAAGGCAGGCGCAGATAGACGTCCCGGCGAAAGACCTTGAGTCCGCAGCCGGTATCACGGGTTCCATCCCTCAGAATGCGACCACGCACACCGTTGGCAATTCGCGACTGCCAGCGCTTGGCGGCGCCTTTGCGTCCGACGCGCTGACCGGCGACCAGACCGATAGTCGTGTCTTCAAGAACGGCGGCCATCCGGGGAATGAAGGCCGGATCGTTCTGACCGTCGCCATCGAGGGTCGCGATGATCGGCGCGCGCGCCGCGTGGACACCGGTGCGCACCGCAGCGCTCTGCCCGCAGCTGACCTCGTGGCGAACGAGGCGCAGCCATGGCCTTGTGGCACGAGCGGCCAGCACCTGGTTCGCGGTGTCATCGGTCGAGCCGTCATCGATGTAGATCACCTCGAAGGGGGAAAGGGGGGCGCAGGCGCGCTCGATCTCCTCCACGAGGGGCAGGATGTTCAAGGCTTCGTTCTTGACGGGCACCACGACGCTCAGTCGCGGAACCGTATTAAAGTCGTTCATCGATCAAGGGCCGCTCGGGGCCCCCTCTTGAGAGAAGAAATCATGGGCAGCCGGAATCGACGGAATAGATGGCGATATCGACACGCTTCCCACTGTTGATATTGAAACCGGAAACGCGGGTCGAGAGCGCAGGAATGATGCCGTTCCGCTCATTCTCGGCTCGGAAATCGACTTCGAAGCGCTTGTCCACGAAGACGATGGAGCAGTCGCTCTGCTTCAGGAAAGCGGAAGCTTCAGCCCCGTTGTCCACCATCTCCAGCTTCGTGCCGACCAAGAATACGAGACTTGGTTCGCGGTAGCCCAGGGTGGCAACACGGACTTTGCCGGAGGGGAGCCCCTGCACCGCCTCGGCGAGCGTCGGCGAAATCTTGAGAGAGCGCAGGTCGAGCTGAGCGAAGCCAAACACACCGATCGACAAGCAGATTGCCGCCAGGAAGCCTGCCCAGAGGCAGCTCAGCATGCGGTTCCTGATGAAGAGCCACCACGCATAAAGCGCAATCACCGAGGCGACCGTCATGAACGGAAGGCCACGATAAGGCAGCGTTCCGTCGAAGGACCAGTTCGCCGCCGACAGGCCAATGGTCAGACCCACCGGAATGAAAGGGATAAGGACCGTCGCCAATTTCGCGGCGGGCCGGTGCGGCCCGACGAAGTGGCGGGAGATCGCCATGACGGTCACGATCGCCACCGCCGGAAGCAGCGGCAGGGTATAATGCGGCAACTTCGTCGGAACCGCCTCGAAGACGAGCCAAGAGGGAACGATCCAGGCGAGCGCGAAGGCGACCGGCTCCTCCTTACGGTGGATCCAGGCGAAGGGCACCGCGATGGCGGCAAGGATCGCGCCGGGCCAGAAGGTGGCGAAGAAGGAGAGCAGATAGAAGCCGGGAGGAGCCCAATGGTATTTCTGGGCCGTGCCGACCTTGCCCAGCATGTCGTGCCCCACCGCCTGCGAGTAGAAGGCGGTGCCGCTCCTGATGGCGATGGCGACGAACCAAGGCATTACAATAGCCAGGGTGAAGGCGAGGCCGAGCCAGGGTCTTAAGGTGAGCAGCCAGCGGGTCGAGCGCTCCTGATAGGAGAGAACGGCCGCCGCGAGGCCGGCGAACATCAGGACCAGCGGCCCCTTGATCAGGACTCCAAGGGCAAATCCGGTCCAGAAGATCAGCAGGGCCCGCCTCGGCAGAACCCCGGCACCCCGGCTCAAATAAGCCCGCGCCAAGCCGCCCATGACGGCGACCGAGCAGGCTGCCAACATGGCATCCGTCTTGGCGAGGCGCGCCTCGACCATGAGGATGACGCAAGTGGCCATCAGAGCGGCCGTCAGGAACGCCCCTCGTCTCCCGAAGAAGGCCAAAGCGGCCCAGTAGGTCAGCAGAACCGTCGCGATGGCACCGAAGAGAGACGGCAGGCGATAGAGCGCAATCGTAGTGCGCGCTTCAGGGATGCCGAGGGCCTCACCGATGGCAACGGTAGCACTCTGCATCCAGTAGATGCCCACCGGCTTCTTGTAACGCGCCTCGTCCTGGAAGCGGACATCGACGAAGTCGTGAGTCTCCAGCATCTGCTTGGAGGCCTGGGCGTAGCGCGGCTCATCCCGGTCCATAGGCTGGAGGGTGGTGAAGCCTGGCAGGAAGCAGGCCAGCGCCAGCAGCACGAGCACGGCGCAAAGCCTGGCATGGCTGCGCTCCACGAACCTGGTGAGTTGCTCCGCCGAGAAACGGCGCAAGGATAGATTCTGCTGGGCGACGGAACCGTCCATCAATAACTCCAGGGGCGGACAAGCCTTTGCCGACAGGAAACCGGGCGGGATTATCCCACAAGGGCGCTGATGTCCCCCAAACCTGGCGGGAAGTCAAATTGACGGATGGTAGCGGCACGCGGAAGGTGCCTGGGGAGGCCCCTCCCCAGGCGATCCAGAAATCTCCGGCCTCGATCCTAAGCCCCTTGGGAAGCCACCCGATCAGGACCCGTGTCGCCGGTCCGGTCCTCCAACAGGCATAAAAGCTCACATCCCAGGAGGACCCTACACGATCGCAAAATCGGCAGAGGTCATCATCAGTTCCTTTGAGACTTGGGCGAACTGGACGGATGAGGCCTTCCCTGTTCCGTCTGCATCGTAATAGAGCCCGCCTTGAGCAGCATCGTAGACGATGCGGTCCGTTGAGTCATGGGCCTTAGCGCCTTTCCAGAAGGCTGCGGCCGAGAGCTTTCCGGCACTCCCCAAATTCGTGAACACCGCGTTTTCCAGATGGATCGTATCGTCTGCGACGGAGAAATCGACAAGCTGATCGCGGTTAGAGCTGCTGCTCGGTTTGGTATTGAAGAAGAAGATGTCCTTCCCCGCACCGCCCCAGAGCATATCGTTGCCCTCACGCCCATAAAGAAGGTCGGCGCCATTCCCCCCTTTGAGGCTGTTGGCTGCGGCGTTTCCCGTGATCACGTCATTACCCACGCCACCGTAAGCGTTTTCGATCAACGATCGGGGGTCGCCTCGATAAGTCAGGGCGTTCGCGATGTTGCCGCGCGCATCATGCCCCTCGCCTAGCTGAGCGATTTGTCCGGTCGAGAGACGGGACCACTCACCGGGACGCAGATCCACTTTGAGGTTCGTGACATACTTCGAGAAATCGTAGGTGTCGTTTCCACCGCCATCCCAAACAGTCATGAAGATGCGGTTTTCGCCTGGGGTCTCCTGTCCGATGCCATTGATGAATTCCTGCCCGGTTGTCGGGCTCCAGCGATAGACCGTGTTGCCGGCATTGCTGGTGAAGTCCGCCCCATACAAGTATTGAAGGGCGGCGATGTCGTACATCATGAGAGATTGGGCATAGCCCCAGGGCTCGTTCTCCACATACTCGACGCCTGCGTCAACGTACGATCTGTAGGTGGTCGCTGAGAACTCCATGGAGTCATGGGCAGACGTCATGGCCCCAAAGACCTCAGTTTCGTGTCCGTGCTTCAGTCCCACGGAATGAAGGATTTCATGGATGAAGCCAAAATAAGCGTAGCTTCCCAGAACCGGATCATCGAACAAGCCGTTGGAGCGGCCGAACCAGGTATCTCCGCCTTCGTCGGCTGGTTCCGGAAGATATGACCAACCCGTCGACGGCGCATCCGAGCTGGCAAGCCGTAACGTTGCGTGAGTTGTGGATGTTTCCGTCACCTCGGTGAAGGTCAGGTTGGTGACCGCGGCGATCATCGCGAAGACTTGGCGTGCAGCATCACGCTGGTCCTCGCTCAAGGCGGCAAAATTGTCCTGCGGCTCCCCGAACCTGTAATCCTCGCCGTAATATGATGCCCTGGTCGGGAAACTGTAGGTGAGATTCAAATCACTCCAGCGCGAACTCCAAAGAACGCCATCAATATCCTGATTGCCTGTCGGCGCGACTGAAATTGTAGCTGCCATGCTTATCCTTAAAGAAATCCTCAAAGAAACCTTTGTTTTTAGAGCATGGCTTGGAGTTCAGATTGATACCTCATAAGTGGTAGAAGCGAATTTTCTCTAGAATTTAATTCAGGTGTTTAAGCAAATTTGTGCGACGCCTTAGCTTAATAGCTTACGCTGTGAAATTTACTGCTCTCGACGCCTCACTAAAATGCCAAGCTAATACCTCAGCCTGCCAGGATCAGAGGCAGAATTCTCGCAGGAACGTGTCCTGCACTATTCAGTTTGACACCAGAGACGCACCTGAGAGCACACATGAACACCCGCATCTATGGCGAACATGATGAAAGGACGATCCAGCAACTGAACCGCTGCATGCGGGTTGGGAGCGCGGCCAAGGGCGTGCTCTGCGCAGATGGGCATCTGGGCTATGCGCATCCTATCGGCGGAGTGGTGGCCTATGAGGAACACATCTCCATCAGCGGCGTGGGTTTCGACATCGCGTGCGGCAACATGGCCGTGCGCCTCGACACCCGATATGATGACATTGCCAGAGAAGCCGCGAGAATCCTGAGCGATATCGGAAAGACCATCAGCTTCGGCATCGGGCAGAAGAATGCTGTCGCGGTCGATCACGAACTGTTCGATTCACCCCTCTGGGACAAGGCGGGTGTCCGCGACTTGAAGAAGATGGCGTCCCAGCAATTGGGCACGGTCGGCTCGGGCAACCACTATGTCGATCTGTTCGAGGATGAGAAGGGCTTCGTCTGGATCGGCGTGCATTTCGGCTCCAGAGGCCTCGGGCACAAGATCACCACCAAGCACTTGGCGCTTGCCGGCGCGAAGGACGGCATGGAGGTCGCCCCTGCCCTCGTTCACCAGAACAGCGAGATCGGGCGTAGCTATCTCGCAGGTGTGACACTCGGCGGTCTCTATGCCTATGCCGGACGTGAATGGGTGGTCGAGCGCGTGCGCCAGATCATCGGCGGCACGGTCGTGGATTCAGTCCACAACCACCACAACTTCGTCTGGCGGGAGAACCATGGCGGACGCGATTACTGGGTCGTGCGCAAAGGCGCGACGCCGGCTTTTCCCGGACAGCGCGGGTTCGTCGGCGGCTCCATGGGTGACAATGCGGTAATCCTGCATGGCGTGGAAAACGAGCAGGGTGCCGATAGCCTCTATTCCACCGTGCACGGTGCAGGCCGTCTCTTCGGGCGCATGGAGGCGAAGGGCAAGAAGAACAAGAAAGGCGAATGGGTTCGCCCTCCCCGCTTCACCCGCGAGGAGATGGATTCGTGGCTGCGAGAAAAAGGCGTACTGTTGCGCGGCGGCGACGTGGACGAAAGCCCCATGGTCTACCGTCGTCTTGAAGACGTGCTCGCCTATCACGGCAACACGATCGAGATCGAGCACACCTTGCGCCCCTTCGCTGTAGCCATGGCGGGCCCCGGCGAGTTCGATCCCTACAAGGATTGAAACCGCGCCGAGGCCTTGCCCTTATCTAAGCCAGCCGAAGTAGAGTGACCACAGGCTCGGAGAGCGGATCCCGCGCACCCGACGCGCTGCCTCTTCGGCTCGCATGAACTGCCCCCCATGGCACGAGCAGAGCACGATATGCGCATCATGTTCGGAGATCTGGAAGAAGTTCACCGCATCGCCGAACCGGTCGCTCAGCAGGCCTGCCGTCCGCAGCACCGGATCGTTGAAAGCGACCGTCAGAGCGGAATTGTCGGCGCGCATGGCAAGGCGGACCGCCTTCGGCTTCCACTCGATTTCGTCAAGAGTCCTGAGGAGGCGATCGGGCTCCCGTTCGAGGAGTTCCGCCCAGCGATCCAAGCGTTCTCGTTTCGACAGAACAGGAACTTCCGAGGGTTTCAGATCGGCAACATGACCGAGTTCAGACAGAGGTCTGTGTTCCATGCTCCCCTCCTTGGCAGAGAAGCGTTTGCGAGCACCCACCAGCTGTCAGCTCAACCATGAAACCTTAGGAAAAGTTCAGGAGCACAACCGCTCTAGTCGCTGATATTTTGGGCAGCCAAGACAGATGCCCCGCGCAGGCATGAGAGTGCTCCCTATGCCGATGCGCGGAGCATCTTTGAAACTGCTAAGATCAAGCGTCGACAGTGTGGCCATGAAGCCGATCGCCTGCGACCCCCATCAACTCAGCGAGGCGGTTCCGAGCGCGGTTCACGCGGCTCTTGATGGTGCCGACCTTCACGCCGAGAGCTTCCGCCGCATCCTCGTAGGACATGCCTTCCGCACCGATCAGGATGATCGCCTCCCGCTGTTCCTGCGGCAGCTTTTCAAGGGCGGTAGACAGATCCTGCAGCGCGAGCTTGTCCTCTTGATCTGGGATCGCAATCATGCTCGCGGCATGCGCTCCATCTCCATCTTCGACCTCGCGGCTGGTCTTGCGATGGGTCGAGTAGAAGCCGTTACGCAGAATCGTGAAAAGCCAAGCCTGAAGATTCGTGCCGGCCTCGAATGTCTCCTGCTTCGTCAGCGCCTTGAGCACGGTATCCTGAACCAGATCTTCAGCCTGATCGAGCTTGCCGGTGAGCGACAACGCGAAGGCGCGGAGATTCGGCAAAGCCTCCATGACACCATCGACGAAAGCCTGATCCACGGGCTCCGTATGTGCGCGGATGACCTGCGCGACGCGCTCGGCAAGCTTGGCCAGATCGCGCGGCAGCTTATCCTCAGCCGGGTCGCCATAAAGCGCACGGAGCTGCTTGCCGAGATGGAGTCGCACAGCCGCGCTCAGGGCCGCACCGGAGGCGGCCGAAGGGGTGTTCTGAGAAAAAGTATCGGTCTTATCGGGCATGCCCGACTATCTGGGGCGGCCTCGGCGTATTTAAATATCCGAGCGACAATTCGATCGATGAATTTTTTGCGTCGTGACGCAAGTTCGAGACTGGCTCCGACGAATCCATTGAGCAATCTCGGCCGGAACCCTTTTCCTGTTTGCATTGTTCATGTTCGATCATCAGGAGCAATAACATGAGCAGCCGTGGCTTTCCTTCCATGACCGCCCTTCTGGGTCTTCTTGCCATCGCCGGTTACCAGAATCGGGACAAAATTGCGGAGATGTTACGTGGTGGGCAGCAGCCCGGCACGCCTGGGCAACCGAGCCAACTGCCTGGTCAGCAAGCGGGTGGCCTCGGTGGTCTTGGAGGTCTCGGCGGGTTGCTGGGCGGCCTCGGGGGTGCCGGCGCAGGCGGCCTGCTGAATGGCGGCCTCGGCGAACTCGTCGACCAATTCCGTCAGAACGGCCAAGGCGATGTCGCCGATTCATGGGTCAGCACGGGCCCGAACAAGGAAATCGCGCCGCAGCAGCTTGAGCAGGCCATCGGGCCTGATGTTCTGGCGACGCTGACGCAGCAGACCGGACTTTCGCGTGAAGAGATTCTGGCGCGCCTGTCGCGCGATCTGCCCCAAGCAGTCGATCAGTACACGCCGGAAGGGCGCATCCCGACCTAAAGCCTTCCCTGTCTTGCACGCTGGCGGCGCTCCCACCAGACAACGGCGCGGCGGCGCAGCCTGCGTGCAACCGGAAGGTCGACGGACAGCACGATGATCCCTAGCGGGACCATCCAGAAGCCAAGCACGGGTAAAAATCCGACAACTCCACCCAATATCAACGCAACGCCGAGACTGATCCTGAGGGCCTTCGATCGCGGCAGGGCAACATGACGCCCACCGAAAGCAACCCGCGGCTTGGTCATGCACAGCCCTCCTCTCTCATGAAGCGATCAAGAGATGAAAATTGCTTGAGTCAAATCGAGCTTTCACGCTTCCAGGGTCCTCGGGACCATGGCTTCCTTCAAGGCCTCAACGAGGGCCTCGGGGCGGATCGGTTTTTGCAGGAAGTGTGTGCCGTCCGGCAGATCGCCGGGCTTCGGCGCAACTTTGCCGGAAATCACAAGAACACCCACGTCCGGCCATCCCTGCCGAACGAGGCGGGCGAACTCAAATCCATCAATGGAACCCGGCATGTTCACATCGGTGAGCACGACATTGATGTCCGGGCGTTTTTTGAGGAGATCAAAGGCCTCGTCCGCATCCTGCGCCTCAACGACCCAGAACTCGGCATCGCGCAGGATTTCCACCTGCGTCAGGCGCACGAGAAGCTCGTCCTCCACCAAGAGAACGACAGGCCGGTTCAGGATCTCGCGGCGCGGCTTCATAGGCTGGAAACGGGCGACGCAATTCCTGGTTCCCGCCATGTGCTCATGATGAAGCGCGCCCGGATCAAGCGCTGCCCGGCACGATTATTTCTCCGCGCGCTCATAGCCTGAGACCTCCCTGCGCCTCCCTATCGGCGATGCCCGCAACAAATCCAGCGATGTGGCGTTTGACCTGCGGATTCATCGACAAAGCCACTCTGGAATCTTCTGAACTCGCGGCGGCCAAGATCCGTTGTTCACGCAACTTGGTTGCACAAACTCCCGCTTGACCGGCCACTCGGATGACAGGACTGAAGCTATGACAGACGATGGGCAGATCCGCCTCCAAGTCGCGAATGCCCGCCCGGGCGATGCTGGCCGCGGCATTGCCCGCATGAGCCGCCAATGCCTTGCAGAGATCGGCCTTCAGGAAGGCCAAGCCATCGAGATCATCGGCAAGAGGCACACGACCGCAATCGCCGTTATGCCCTACGCCGAGGATGAGGGCCTGAACATCGTTCGCCTTGACGGTTTGCAACGCGTCAATGCCGGTGTCGGCAGTGGCGATTATGTGGAGGTCAAGAAAGCCGAAGTTCACCCTGCCACCCGCATCGTGCTGGCTCCGGCTCAAAAGGGGCTGCGCCTGCAGGGCTCCGGCGACGCCTTGCGGCGGACTTTCTATCAGCGTCCGCTCACAGCAGGAGACGTCATCTCGACCTCCGTCTACTCACCCAATGCGGCCGACCCCAGGTTTCCCGAGGAGTTGCGCGGGCTGCTGAACATCCCGGCTTACGGGTTACAGGAGATCCGCCTCGTCGTCGTCTCAACGCAGCCCCGCGGCATCGTTCAGGTGACGGCTGAAACCGAGGTCGATCTTCGTCCTCAATTCGAGGAACCGAAGGAAGCACGCCGCGCGGACGTGACCTATGACGACATCGGCGGCCTTGGAAACACCGTCGACCAAGTGCGCGAAATGGTGGAGCTTCCTCTCCGCCATCCCGAGCTCTTCCAGCGCCTCGGCATCGACCCGCCGAAGGGTGTTCTGCTCTATGGCCCTCCGGGCACCGGAAAGACCTTGCTCGCCCGCGCCGTCGCCAACGAGACCGAGGCGCAGTTCTTCCATATTGCTGGCCCGGAGATCATGGGCCGTCACTATGGCGAGTCCGAGCAACACTTGAGACAGGTTTTCCAGGAGGCGCAGCAGAACGCTCCTGCCATCATCTTCATCGACGAGATCGACAGCATCGCGCCAAAGCGCGAAGAGGTCACGGGCGAGGTGGAACGGCGCATCGTGGCACAGTTGCTGACCCTCATGGATGGACTGGAGCCGCGTCAGAACATCGTCGTCATCGGCGCGACGAACCGTCGTGAAGCCATCGACGAAGCCCTGCGCAGACCCGGGCGCTTCGACCGCGAGATCGTGATCGGCGTTCCGAATGAATCCGGTCGCCGCGAGGTTCTGGCGATCCACACGCGCGGTATGCCGCTTGGCGAAGACGTGAACCTCGATGAGCTCGCGCGAACTACCTATGGTTTCGTCGGCGCGGATCTTTCCGCCCTTGCCCGCGAGGCGGCGATGGACTCGCTTAGACGCATCCTGCCGAACATCAATCTTAAGGACGGCATTCCCGCTGCCGTGCTGGAGAACCTGCGCGTCACCAGACAGGATTTCCAGAATGCTCTAAAGCGCATTCAGCCCTCCGCGCTGCGCGAGATCATGATCCAGGTGCCCAATGTGTCTTGGGACGACATCGGTGGCGTCGAGGAAGCACGAACTCGCCTGCGCGAAGGCGTGGAGCTTCCGCTCAAGAGCCCGGAATCGTTCCGCCGTCTGGGAATACGCCCCGCCAAAGGCTTCCTGCTCTTCGGCCCTCCCGGGACCGGCAAGACCCTTCTCGCGAAAGCGGTCGCCCGCGAGGCGCAGGCGAACTTCGTCGCCACGAAGTCGTCGGACCTTCTCTCGAAATGGTATGGAGAGTCGGAGCAGCAGGTGTCCCGGCTCTTTGCCCGCGCCAGGCAGGTTGCTCCCACCGTCGTCTTCATCGACGAAATCGACTCGCTGGCGCCTGTCCGCGGCGGAGGACTGGGTGAGCCCGCCGTGACGGAGCGCGTGGTCAACACGATCCTGGCCGAAATGGATGGGCTCGAGGAATTGCAAGGCGTCGTCGTGATGGCTGCCACGAACCGGCCCAACCTGATCGACCCTGCCCTCCTCCGTCCGGGCCGCTTCGATGAGTTGATCTACGTGCCGGTCCCCGATGCACAGGGACGACGGCACATCCTCGGGATCCACACGAAATCGATGCCTTTGGGCCCCGATGTGGATCTCGACATGGTGGCTGAACGAACCAGCCGCTTCACAGGTGCGGATCTTGAGGACCTTACCCGCAGGGCCGGATTACTTGCCCTGCGAGAGTCCCTGGAAGCACAGAATGTGACTATGGCCCACTTCGAGCAGGCTCTTCGGGAAACGCGGCCCTCGGTCACGCCGGAAATGGAGCGGGAATACGAAGACATGGTCCGCACCTTGAAGCAGGAAGGCCCGCAACGACAAGCGATCGGCTTCCTACCATTGAGACAAGCGGCCGAGTAGGTGCTGGCGGGAACATCCTATCATGCGCTCCGTTGGCTTGCCGTCGATCAATGCTCTATGAGCGAAGCCAATGGAGGCCGAGCGATGAAACGATCAGACATGGCAAAACAGGGCCGTGGCCCTGAGGACTCGCAGAAAGCCAAGCATGGCGGGAATCGCGCCGGCGAACACATGAGGGATTCAACCAGTCAATCCGGAAAGAGCAGTCAGGCTGCGGGAAAGGACCCTCACCGGGGAAGTCGCTGAGGTTCAGGCAGCTTACTCGGCTGCCATCTGCTGGCTGATCGGGTTTGCTCTGCTCGAAGCGGCGAGCAGGCGATGGTGGAGTTCGTCCACGTGTCGCACGGACCGTAAAGCCTTGAGCATGGGCCCGCAGATCAGCCGCTTTCCGCAAGGATCGCGATAGCAGACGGGATCCCAAAGTCCCATCGGTGTCCAAATGTCGGGATCGTGCCATTCCGGCATGCCGAGAATCGGATAGAGGCACACACCTCTCAGGGGGACACCTTCGCGCAGGAGAAGTTCCGACTCCTGCGCGACCTCATGCAACCAACGGCTGCGATGATCGCCGATATGGCTAGTCTCTGTGATCATCACTTCGCCACCATAGCGTTCCCAGACCGAGCGAACGAGATTGCTCAAGGACCATCGGCGCGGATCGTCGTCGGTGAGCGGCGGGATCACCCCGTCTTCTCGCGCGGTTCCGCCCCATTCCCACTGGTTCGTCCAGTAGTAGTTGATGCCCACCACATCGAGATGCTCACGGCTGCCGCCGAGCTCGGGCAGAAGGCGCCCGCACAGCATGTCCCAGCTCTGAAAGACGAGACGGTCGTTGAAGTCACGCGCCTCCTCTCCCAGATCCCGGCGATCAGCGGGAGAAGCGACCCGACACAAGGGATCGGCATTGATCATGCGCGCCCCAGGACAGGCGGCCCACAGAGCATTGATGCCTACGATAGCCGCTCGTGTGAGCGTCACCTTGAGATCCCAGCCGCGCCCTGTCACGTGGGGGGCGAACAGGCCCTTCTCGCCGCCCGCATAGGACATGAAGGAAGGCTCATTCACCGGCGTGAAGGCGCAGGTGCCGTCAGTCCGTGCAGCGATGTAGCGGCCGACGGCATAGCAATAATCGGCAAACCGCTTCGGGAACTCCTCGCTCCAAAGATCAACCTCTTGCGGGTAGCCGTAGTGGAAAAGATCCCAGATCACCTCCACGTCATGGCGGCGCGCAGCCTCCATGAAAGGTTCGACAGTCGAAAAGTCATAGCGCCCGCCCCCCAGATCTACGAGCGGCCAACGGATGGTTTCGCGGGCTGCGTGAAGACCGAGGTCCGCAAGCTGCCGGTAATCCTCATCGACGGTTTTGTCATGGCCCGTCGCGACAACCTGGTCGAACCAATGGCCATGCCGGTTGTACCCGGTCGATCCTTCAAACCCAGCCAGAAAGAAGCTTCGGAACATGCGGCCTTCTCCCCTCAAGCTCACCTTATTGCGGCTACAGGAGGCGCAGCTCCCAACAGCAGGCCGACAGCCTCTGCTCCGCCTCTTACAAGCTGTTGATAGGCGTCCACCGCAGATGTCCGTACCCGGCGCAACGGATCCACCTCGTCCGGGAGGATGTCCCACAATCCCATTGTGGCCAGATGCTCAGTCACTGGGCGGCGACCCTGGCGATAGGCCCAGGTGACGAGAGAAAACATCGGCCACCACGTGTAGCCGACGAGCGGAATGCCCTCGGTGCGCAATTGCCGTGTGGCTGCGACCGACCGGCCGAGCCAGTCCAGCCGGCGGCGCAGAGACCCCATGGACGCCGTCTCCGAAATCATCAGCGGCGCGCCATAGCGTGCGTAATAAAGCCGCCCGAGGCGGGTGATAAGGTCGCCTCCCGCATATGGCATGCGGATGCGAAAGCGGCCCCCGGCGTCCCGCAGGAGCTTCTTCTGCGTGAACATCGGGTAGAGATTCATGCCGATGACCGGCACTCCGACGGCATTGTCGAGGAAGTAAACGAGATCGGCCTCTCGTGCACCGTTCTTCAACAGCCATGGTAACAGCAGATGGCGCTCGTCGATCCGTCCCGCGACGAGATCAAGCGCGAGGAAGACGATCTCCTGCCGGCGCCGTGCCTCATCGTCGAAGGCGGGATCGTCCGTGTCGAAGAGATCGGTGGCATCGACGAAATAGGGCACGATCTCGGGATCGACGCTTTCCAGCGCCTTGACGGTCTCGACCATGCCCTTGGCGATAGCCAGCATCAGCGCGACGAAACCAGGCCAACTACGCCGGAACGGCGGCCACCAGCCGAGGCGCCCGCAATACCACCCTGTGATGCGCGGCTCGTTGAGAGGCGTATACCATGTGATGCGTCCCTTGAAGCGCTCGGCGAGACGCCCGGCATACTCTGCGACGAGCTTTGGATAATCCGGGTGAAGGAACGCCCCTTCAATCCATGCCGGCAACCCGTAATGGACGAGATCGACCTGCGGGTCGACACCCAGATCCAGCAGGCGCTCTAGTGTCTCGTCGGGAAAGGTCCAGTCCCAGATGTTCGGCTCGGGCTGGATGTGATGCCACGGCACGCCATAGCGCGCGCAAGGCACACCAAGTTCGGCGATCAGTCCGAGATCCTCACGCCATCGGTCGTAATGGCCCGTCAGTTCGTACTCGTCCAGGGTCCGTCCGGTCACCGGATGCGGAGCCGTGATGAAGGTGTCCTCGATGCCGGTGGACCACCAGAATGCATCAGGCGCAGACAAACGTTGGAGCTGAGACCGGGTCGGAAGTGCTGGGGTCATGCCGGGGCCGTCCCTTGAGCGTCAGTGCTTCCACTGCAGCACAGCGGTTGGGCCGCGGACGAACCTCGGCCGCACGAGATCCAGGCTAGGAAACGGCTCACATGCAGGAAAGTTTCATCAAAATCTGTCTCTCAAGAACGGAGATTGGCCTCGTGCGTTAACCGGCCAAGAACGATCGGGCTTCCTGCAAGGGGAGGTAAGGCCATGCCAGTCCCGAGATACCCGACCCATTGTCAGCGGCAGGCCAGTCCCAAGTTCAAACCGGTTGAGAGAATGAGCAATAGGCCGATCGGTCATGGAGGAGCGCCGTTCCCGCATCAGCCCACTGATCATCGCCATCAGCTCCCTCAGCAGGAGCAGCCCTGCAAAGAGAGCTTAGAACTCGTCACGCTACCTGCCGATCACCGGCTCAAGAGCGGGCGTTACTGAGTGGATGAAACAATGACTGAGACGATCTCCCCGGCAGACCTCCACCCGCGCCCCCAATCGCGTCGGGAGCGCTGGATCGACCTATGCGGAAGCTGGGGCTTCGCCTTCGACGATGGCAATCGTGGCTTTGGAGAGCGCTGGTTTGACAATGCGGAGCCCTTCGACCGCGAGATCGTGGTGCCCTTCCCGCCCGAGAGCGCGCAGTCCGGCGTTCACGAGACCGGCTTTCACCCCGTGGTGTGGTATCGTCGAGAGATCCGTGTTGATGACGCCGACCGCCGGAATCGTCTTCTGCTCCATTTCGGTGCCGTCGACTATAAGGCCTCCGTCTGGGTCAATGGCCGCATGGCGGTCGAGCATGTCGGCGGCCAGACGCCGTTCTCCGCAGATATCACTCCGCTGCTCATTCCCGGTGAGACACAGGTGATCGTCGTGCGTGCCGAGGACGAGCCGAGAGATTTGCAGCAGCCGCGCGGCAAACAATATTGGGAGGAGCATCCCGGTTATATCTGGTATCACCGCTCCACGGGCATCTGGCAGCCAGTATGGCTCGAGCCGGTTCCGGATGTTGCGATTGCAGAACTGCGCTGGACTCCCGACGTCGATCGCTTCGGTGTGGGGCTGATCGTCAGGCTGGATCGGAGGCCTCCCAACGGCTGGCGCATGCGCGTACAGTTGAGAGGCGACCGCCCGACACACTGTCTCGCGGATGACACCTGCCTGCTCTCAGGCCGCGAGATCCGCCGGGATCTCCTCCTCGACATCAACGATGCGGCGATCCGGCGTCGCCGCACCCTGCTCTGGGCCCCGGAGCATCCCAATCTCATCGAGGCCACGATCGAACTGATCAACGAGAGTGGTGCCGTCGTCGACCGTGTCGAAAGCTATTTCGGTCTACGCCGGATCGAAGCCCGCGATGGACGCTTCATTATCAACGGTATTCCGATCTTCCTGCGACTTGTGCTGGCGCAGAACTACTGGCCGGATTCCCTCCTCACTGCTCCCGACGCGGATGCCCTCAAGCGGGAGGTGGAGCTGGCCCAATCGCTCGGCTTCAACGGCGTTCGCATTCACCAGAAGATCGAGGATCCCCGTTTTCTATACTGGTGCGACCAGCTCGGCATGCTCGTCTGGAGCGAGGCTGCCAATGCCTATGTCTATTCCGATCGCGCCGCGGAGATGTTGATCCGCGATTGGCTGGAGGCCATCCGCCGCGACTACAACCATCCCTCGATCATCACCTGGGTGCCTCTGAACGAGAGCTGGGGCGTACCGGATCTCGACCGGTCGGCGCAGCAGCGCGATTTCGTGCGGGCTCTCTATCATCTCACAAAGGCGATCGATCCTACCCGCCCCGTAATCGGCAATGATGGCTGGCAGCATGCGGTTGGCGATGTCTTCGGCGTCCATGATTATGCACCCACCGGCGAGATGCTGCGGGAACGTTACGCGGACCGCGAGACCATCGCCCACACGTTCCGAGAGGTGCGCCCCCACCATCACCCGCTGCTCGGCGAGGGTGTCGAGATCGAAGACGAGCCGATCGTCATCAGCGAGTTCGGCGGGCTTGGCTTCGTGCCGCAGGCAACCGAGGACTGGTTCGGCTATGGCCAGTTTGCGAGCGCTGACGATCTTCTTGCGCGCTATGAGGAGCTTGTCGATGCCCTGCTCTCCTCCACGGCGCTCGCCGGCTTCTGCTACACCCAACTGACCGATACCGCCCAGGAAACCAACGGCCTTTTCACCGTCAACCGCGAACCGAAATTCGACATCGAACGGCTGCGCGCGATCAACAGCCGCCCCTCGAAGGCGGTGCCGAGCGAAATTCTGGATGTGTTGATCAAGCAGGAGGTGGAGCGGCGACGGCGTGAGCGCGGACAGGAATAGACAACTAAGGCTTAAGCTCACGGTCGAGAACGCCTGCCGCAGGAATGGAACGTAGATCACCACGATCTGCAGGAGAAGCGATGTACGAACGGCGATCCAAAGCCAGCGGTTCGTCAAGTGTCCCTGGAAGGCGCTGTGCTCGTCTGAGCGCGCATTGAAGACATCGAAGATCTGAAAACAGCATCAGTGTCGTGAACGCCATGGCCTGCCGGATAGAACAATGTTCACAAGACTCCGATACAGCCAGTTGCTCCCTACAGCCTTACTCCCTCTCAATGGCAGCCACATTCTGGCCGTACTGCCAAGCCAAGGTTCTCACGTGAACTGTTGATACAAGTCGTGCAGAAAGGCCGAGACATTAGAGCATGCGAGATATTCAGCGTTTGTCACCATCACCTGATACGCCTCCATCATTGCATCAACTCGAGCGGACGCTTGTGGCATCGATCGCTCTCATGAAGCGCATCAGGCGCGAGAGGCGCCGCTCTTCTCGTCGAGACATAAGCGTGCAGGGCGAAAACCAATAAAGCAGTGCCTACAACCTCTTTCGAGGTGAGCATCAGGAAGGCTGGTCGCAGCCTGCAACATCAGAACCTCCTGATCTGCCGGTTCATTCAAAAGGCGGGTCAGGAGGCTTTTCATTCCTAAGCCAAACTTTACCTGTCTCGGCGGACCAACCTTGTATCTACCGATCCTTAACACGCCCCGGCTATACGAGCTTCGGTTTACGGGTTGCCTGGACTGCCGGCAAAGGTTAGCAAGGCCCCGTCTGATTTGATCACCAACAACTTCGGAGGTGCCTGAATGCCCCACGAAGCGTACTGTGTTGCGTATCGCGATAAGCGATGGTCTGTTCTGCACCAGGGCCGGGACCTTGGAGCCTTTTATTTTCGAACCAATGCGCTGAAATTTGCCGTGACCTCTGCGCACCGCGCTGGCGCGTCCGCCCACCAGAACGTCTATGTTCTTGATAGCGATGGAATTCTCTATACCGCTTGGAACTGGACCAGGGATCTCATCAGTCTGGACGCTTAGCCCGTTCACTCAGCGCTCGGATGGCGAGCGCCCTTCTATCCTAGTCAGGAGCAAAGGCAGGCCGAGCCGGCCTTAGCTCCATCCGCCCTTCGCGACCCAGCCTGATGATCTTCAAGGCAGGTGGCGCGATGAGGCCTGTCAGCGAGACGATCACCGCACAAGTCAACACTGCCGCCATGGGAGTCCCTCCGCACTCTCGATCAGGCGAATCCGCCCGTACGCATGAGAGATTGAGGCCGCAGGCTTGCGGGAGGCTTGCCAACACTTCATCGGCCTTGACCTAGAAGCCCGGGGCATTTTGGCTGAAGTGGGCATCATTCTTGTCGCGGGCCACACACCCGACTTGGAACAATCCCTACTCACTCCCGTGTGCGGCAAGTCACAGACAGGCGCATTACGCAAGGGAAGAATAGATCATCTAAGGATGATCCCCATGGCTCGCCACATTGCGCCGTTTGCACTAGGAGTCGTCGCCCCTCTGACCCTGATCAGTTGGCTTCTTTTTCACTGATCGACACATGAGTACTATTAACTCCTTCTCTACCAGCCCTATGTAATCCTTTTCATAGGATTACATGACTGGGGCGGGACTAGGTGACAGAAGACGAGATTGAAGCCGTTGCCCACGAACTCGCAAAAGTGGGCGGTTCTTCCTGGTATCCAGGGCGCTCCAGCGGCCCGATCCTGAGGGCTGTCGGCAAGCGGTATAAGGACCGAGCCCGAGTGGCCATCGCTGCCCTCGACCGCTTCAGAGCCGCAAGAGATGCTACGGTGTTGCCGGATAGCGCCGCTCCGAAACAGGAAAACGTCAACGAGAATTCTGCTTTGGATCAGTTTCATGTTGGCACGGTTGTCGTGTATCGCCCTCCGGGAGACCAAAGAGCCCTCACCTGTAAAATCGAGAAGATAGAGGATGGCAGAGCCTATCTCGTCCCTGTTCCTCACCGCCCCATCGGGTGGGTCTCTTTAGGTAGCCTTGAGCCTCTGGAGGCATAAGCCGCTTCATACGTCTGAGGGCTTCACAGCTGTGATGCCGCCAGCTTCAGGGCCGTGCGGTAGCATCGGCTATTGTGTTAGACTTCGTCCAAAGTCTCTGGCACCGGCATTGGAGACGACGAATGTTTGAACCTTCGTCTGGCCCCCTTCACGCCTATCTCGCTGGCATTGGATGCGATCACCGAGGGCGTTATGCAGCCGATGTGCTCGGCTTCTCCAATCAGCAGTTCGAAGCCGTGCATGACTACATTCAGTGGCTGTTTCCCCTTCCGACCCGCAGCGCCGCCCAGCCCGGCGCTCCCGTTCTGACAAGAGCGGAAATCGAAGCTATCCGGGCAGATCGCCGCGCGTCAGATACTCTCCTGAAAGCAACGGAACGGATGCTTCGTTTCTACCGCGAGACGAACGATTGGCTCAGGTGGCAAGACCATAACCATCTGCGGATCACGCGGATCATCAACAGCCTCCGCCTGCTCGCCGGAACGGACGCGGCGTGCCGGTTTCACGAGGCTATTCTGGCCCTGCATGACGCGGCCGGAGCCCCCATCAATCACCAAAGCCTTCGCTACTGGGCGGAGGCGGCGGAGAACTAGTCCCGAGAGAGTGGCGCAAGATTCCATCGCGAAGGCTCAATCGCGAGCCGCCTCAGCTGAGAAAAGTGGCCAGCTGATCCAGAGGCCGCGCCTGTCCCGTATGGGCAGCAGCCCCCGAGACCTTGGTCGCTCCGCACTAAGTGGATGATAAAAGCACTCGAAAAGACGGATTTCCTGACAGCCCATTCCCGAGACGGCGTTGTCCCGCTACAAGTCCGCTGTTTCTTTCGCGATTTGGATCTTGCCCCATGGCCGCTAGCGTTACCGATCGTTTTCTCCGTTACGTCGTCATCGACACCCAGTCCAACGCCTCGTCTCCGACCCAGCCTTCGACCGAGAAGCAGAAGAACCTCGGCCGTCTACTGGTCGAGGAACTCCTGGAGATCGGCATCTCCGACGCGCATCTCGACGAGCACGGCTATGTTCATGCGACCATTCCGGCGAACACGCCCAAGAACAACGTTCCCGTCATCTGCTTCTGCGCCCACATGGATACGGCACCGGATTTTTCCGGCACCAACGTCAAGCCGCAGATCGTCAGGAGCTACCAGGGCGGTGACATCCGGCTCCCAGGCGATCCCAACCAAGTCATCCGGGTTGCCGATCATCCCGTGCTGAATGATCTGATCGGCCACGACATCGTCACCTCGGACGGCACGACGCTCTTGGGAGCGGACGACAAGGCCGGCATCGCCGAAATCGTGGCGGCCGCCGAGTTTCTGACGAAGAACCCGGACATCAAGCACGGCACGATCCGTATCCTCTTCACCACTGACGAGGAGATCGGCCGCGGCGTCGACAAAGTCGACCTGAAAAAACTTGGCGCCGATTTCGGCTACACAATGGACGGCGAGACGGCCGGCACGATCGAGGACGAGACCTTTTCCGCCGATGCGGTTGAGATCGCCATCAAGGGCGTAGCAATCCATCCGGGATTCGCCTACGGCAAGATGGAAAACGCCATCAGGATTGCCGGCGCCATCATTGATCGCCTCCCGAAGGACATGGCTCCCGAGACGACAAAGGGCCGTGAAGGCTTCATCCATCCGACCGGCGTGTCCGGCGTGATGGAGAAGGCGAACTTGAGCTTCATCATTCGCGACTTCACGGAGGACGGACTGAAGCACAAGGAGGCGCTGCTGGAAAACATCACCAAGGAGGTGATGAAGAATTATCCGGGTTCCACCTACACTTTCACCGTCAAGGAACAGTACCGCAACATGAAGGTCGTGCTCGACCGGCATCCGGAGATCGTCGAGTATGCGATAGAAGCGATCAGGCGCGCTGGCATGGAGCCGGTGCGCGGCAGCATCCGGGGCGGTACGGACGGTTCGCGCCTCTCCTTCATGGGACTGCCCTGCCCCAATATCTTCGCCGGCGGCCATGCATTCCATTCCCCGCTTGAATTCGTCAGCAGCCAGGACATGGAAAAGGCGGTGAAGACCATCGTCGAGCTCACCAAGCTCTGGGAGGAGCGCGCCTAGAGCATTGATCCCAAAAGTGGGATCCACTTTTGGGATCAATCCGCTGCTCCGTCTTATAAGCAGCGCATCATGCGGAAAACCGGGGCCACTTTTCGCTGACGCGGCCCTTCGGGTCCGCACGATGCGCTTAAAGCGTCTCCTCGGCCTGGGACCAGCTGAGGGACTGCTTGGGGTCAGAAGCGGCACCGTTCCGTCCGTCCCAACCCCGAGACTGCTCGTCAAAGGCCAGGGGGCGTAGTATCGGATGCAAGGCGTGTCTGCGAGGCAAGGCGGATTGGCGCATTGACGGCGCCATACCCCCGGTACGCACGCCGCTCCACGATCTCAAAGAAGAAGCCCCCTTCCAGAGTCCTGGTGTAAACCTGGAAGTACTCGGCAGGACCCTCACGGTCATACAGGATGTTGGCTGAGCGCATCCGTTCGACATCATCGGCGGCGAGATCTGCTCTGACCTCGAGATCGTCGTAATAGTTCTCCGGAATGGGCAGGAGGTCCACTCCGTTCTCCTTCAGGCAAGCAACTGTCGTGAAGATGTCGTCTGTCCTCAGAGCAATATGCTGCACTCCCGATCCGAACAGCTCAGTCAGGAATCGAGACGACAAGGTACGTTGGCTCTGCGAGGCATTAAGGATCAGACGGAGAGAGCCATCCCCGGTCTCGATGGCTTGGCTCTGCACGACGCCGCCTGGGTCGATCACGGTCTGAACCGGCGTCTTCTGAACATCGAGGAGCGATGTATAGAACAGAAGCCAAGTCAGCATCTCTTCGTAATGCATGGACTGGGATACGTGATCGACACTGGTCAGCCCGGCTCCCTTGAAGTCTTCGGCGTCGACAGGCTCGAAATCCACATCCCAAAGCCTGTCGAGCCCGCTCTTCTGGTCCACGAAATACAGCAGGCTTCCGCCAAGTCCGCGGACTGCCGGGATATTCGTCTCCCCCGGCCCGACCGGTTGCTGGAATGGTTGGTCGAGAAGCGTGACGGCCCGGTTCACGGTTCCGGGCGCATCATTGACGCGAAGCGCCAAGGCGCACACGGACGTTCCATGCGTGATATTGAAGGAATGAGCAAATCCTTCCTTGTCTGAATTCACGACGATGTTGATGTCGCCCTGCCGCCAACGCGTCACGGCCTTGGAGCGGTGAATCCCGGCCTTGCGGAATCCGAGGCCCGTCAAGATCCGCTCGAATCCAACTGCGTTCCGCTCATCGACTGCGAACTCAACGAATTCGACACCGGAGCAAGCAGCTTTCTGTGGAAGCTCAGGCAGATCGGGTATCGTCGATCCCATCCGCCGCCGGAGCTCATCGAGCATGACGATGAGGGAGCGCTGCCCATCGATAGCGACATTGCGCGCCGAGCCTGCCCGAAAACGGTCATTGAAGATTTCCAACGATAAAAGTCCGTCGAAGCCAGTTGCATGCAGGGCGAGCATGAAGTCCTCAATCGGTAGATCGCCCTGCCCCGGGAAGCAGCGGTAATGCCGACTCCATGAGAGATAATCCATGTCGAGCTTCGGTGCATCGGCCATCTGCACCAGGAAGATCTTCTCCGGAGGAACAGAGCGGATCGCCGACAGGTCCGTCCCGCGGGCGAGAATGTGGAAGGAGTCGAGCACCAGTCCGACTGCAGGGTGGTTTGCCCGTCGCACGACCTCCCAGGAATCACGATAATCGTGGATGTGACGACCCCAGGAGAGAGCCTCGAAAGCCACGCGCATGCCACGTTTGGCGGCACGTTCCCCAAGTTCATGGAAGTCGGCGGCTGCCCGTTCGATTCCACCGAGAGAGTCCGGCGAGACATTGCTGCACACCATGAGGAGGTCGCAGCCGAGTTCCTGCATGACGTCGAACTTGCGTTCAGCTCTGGCAAAGACCTTGGAACGCTGCGGGTCCGACATTCCCTCGAAATCGCGAAAGGGCTGGAGGGTGATGGTCTTAAGACCTAAGCCTTCGATCATGCGCCGCGCATCGACCGGCGTGCCGTTAAAGGAGAGAAGATCGTTCTCGAAGATCTCCACGCCCTTGAATTGGGCGGCCGCAATGGCCTCAATCTTTTCGGTGAGAGTGCCGCTTAAACAAACTGTGGCGATGGCGGTACGCATGCTCTTGGATCCAGCTCCCTCATGGTTTCCAGGTGAGCGTTGCCATCCGGCTCGCTCTTTCTCAGTCACTTGATTGTTCCGGTCGCGAGCGCATGCTCGACGCCGCCAGCAACGTGGCGCGTCAGCACCTCGCAGGCCCGTGCCGCGTCTCTCTCCAGCGCACATTCCAGCAGGAGCCGATGCTCCTCGGCAGCAATCTCTCCGCGATAGCTCAGGGCGATCATCTGATAACGGAGATATTTGTCGAAGACCGCTGCATGAGTGTCGATCAGCATCTTCGAACCGCAGGCGGAAATCAGCGCCTGATGAAACTGCCAGTCGTACTGCTTCCATTCCTCGGTCTGGCTTCGATCTCCTTCAGCCATCCGGTCTTCCATGCGCGCCAAGCGGTGGTGCGCGGCGACAACGCGCCCTTCCCATTCCATGTCACCCGCCCGGAAGGACTGTTCCAGAGCGCGACATTCCAACAACTGACGGAGGGCTGCGATCTCCCGCAAGTTCGCGATGGAGACGGGCGCGACCTCGAACCCTTTCTGACCTTCCGCGACGACGAGGCGTTCGGATGAGAGCCGGTTCAGGATCTCCCGAAGCGTGCTGACGCTTGCTCCATAGTTGGCTTTCAGTTGTTCCAGCTTCAGCTTCCTTCCCGGAGAAAGGCGACCGAATACGATGTCGGTCCGGATCTTTTGGTAGGCGCTTTCGCCTATGCCCTGAAGCTGCGGGTTCGTCGCCATGTCATTCATCGCAGGGCACCGCTGTTTAAGGTATAATCCACGCACCCGTTCACATGCCGGCTGAGAACTTCGCAGGCACACTCGGCATCGCGGGCCAGAGCGCAATCCAGGAGGAGCTTGTGCTCCTGGGCGGCTATCTCTCCACGAAAGACGACCGCCACCATTTGATAGCGGAGGTATTGATCGAAGACTCCGCCATAAAGATCGAGAAGGGTCTGCGAGCCGCAGGCCTCGATGAGAGTCTGATGGAATTCGCGGTCATACCGCTTCCAGAGCTCCATGCCTGCAGTCTCGCCCGCCATCATGCGGCGCTCCAAAACCGCTAGTTTGTAATGGGCGGCGACAACACGGCTTTCCCATTCCAGATCGCCGGCCGCAAAGGACAGGGGGAGCGCGTAGGTTTCCAGGAGCAACCGCATCGACGCCACGTCCTGGAGCCCCTCAGGCGAAACAGGAGTGACCTGAAAGCCGCGCTGCCCTTCCGCAATCACCAACCCTTCCGACGAGAGGCGGCTGAGGATTTCTCGAACCGTGCTGACGCTCGCGCCGTAATCCTTTGCCAACCGGTCGAGCCGAAGCCTGCCTCCGGGCGCAAGACGCCCGAAGACGATATCAGCCCGAATTCGGTCATAGGCCCGGTCCGCAATCGATGTCGCTAAAAGCTCAACACTCATTCCGTCACGCTTGCGATCACTCTCAAGCCTTCTCCACAGGGTAGAGAACGCACTAAATTTATCTGGTTTAATCTAAAATATCAGATGATTTTGAAAACGCCTATTGATTTTGTAACTATCCGAGCAGATAGTTCCGCCTAAGACGCAACAAATGCGCGCTGACATTCAGGAGAGGAACACATGCCACTCAGCATCAACCGTCGTGTACTGATGGCCGCAGGCGCGGCCTTTCTGGCGTGGAACATGGGCGGGCCGGCCGCCGCGCAGGCGCCGTCCACCTTACGCTTCTCGGCTGTCTTCTCGGATCAGGACATCCGTGCCGAGATGATGAAGCGCTTTGCCGAGGACATTAAGACTCAGGGTTTCACTCTCCAGCCCTATTACGGTGGCACCCTGTTCAAGCAGGGCACCGAGCTCGTGGCGATGCAGCGCGGCAACCTGGAAATGGGCAACATCGCGCCGCAGGATATTTCCAACCAGATCCCCGCTTGGTCGATCGTGACATCCGCCTATCTCTTCCGCGATGCAGATCACCTGAAGAAGGTGTTTGCGGGCGATGTTGGCCAGCAACTCAAGAAAATGGCTTCGGATAAGCTCGGCATTCACATCCTGGGTCCGACCTATTTCGGCGCCCGGCATGTCGGTCTGAAGCCGAACAAGAAGATCAACACGCCGGAGGATCTGGCTGGCATCAAGCTGCGCATGCCCGGCGGCGATGCATGGCAGTTCCTCGGTCAATCGCTTGGCGCGAACCCCACGCCTATGGCCTATGCCGAGGTCTATACCGGTCTGCAGACCGGCGCCATCGACGGACAGGACAACCCGCTGCCGAACGTGCAGAACATGAAGTTCTACGAGGTGATGTCGCAGATCGCCCTGACATCACATCTCGTCGGTTTCGATCTCCTGGCTGTCTCCAACAAGGTCTGGAACGCGATGTCGCCGGAAAAGCAGGCAGCCTTCCAGGCCGCGGCCGACAAGGCGATCGAGTGGAGCACGCAGGAACACCTGAAGAAGGAGTCTGAACTTGCTGCCTTCTTCAAGGAAAAGGGCCTCACCGTCTACACGCCGGACCTGAAGGCCTTCCGCGATTATGCGCAGAAAAAATATCTCGCCTCGGACCTCGCCAAGAGCTGGGAGCCGGGCATGCTGGATAAGATCAACGCCATGTGAGGCTCAAGCTGAGGAGCTGCCGTGACACCATTGCTCGGCAGCTCCTTGACCAGTATCGCGTCTCAGCGGAAAGCCGGTTAATTCGCACTGACTGGCGCCTTCTTTTCACAAGGAAACTCTTTTCATGTCTGCGTGGGTACGACACGTTGGTCCCTGGCTGGCACGACGCGCCGAGAACGTCGCAGCCCTCATGCTGGCCTTGATGTTCCTGGCCTTTCTCCTGCAGATCGTCTTTAGATATGCCTTGAACCTCCCGATCGGCTGGACGCACGAAATAAGTGTGATCCTCTGGATCTGGCTCGTTCTGTGGGGTGCCTCGTTCGTTATCACCGAACGGGAGGAGATCCGCTTCGACATCATCTACGGAGCCGTCGGCCCTGGTCCGCGAAGGATCATGTGCATCATCACGGCCATTGCACTGATCGCACTCTATACGATCTCGCTGCCGGCCATCGTCGATTACGTCACCTTCATGAAGGTGGAACGGACCGGCTATCTCAAGATCCGCTTCGACTGGCTTTTTTCAATCTACGTCGTCTTCGTCATTGCAACCATCATCCGCTACATCTGGCTGGCTTGGCAGGCCATGCGTGGCGTCGCGCCTGACGAGTTCGATCCCACCAAGGCGGGCTCCGGCGTATGAACCTGGCAAGTCCCTTTTCCATCACGCTGATCGTGATCACGGCTCTGGCCTTCCTCGGACTGCCTATCGGCCACGCGATGATCGCCGGATCGATTCTCTATCTTCTGCTCGCGGGTCTCGACATGGGAACCGCTGCAGAGCAGATCCTGAACGGCATGTATTCCAACTACGTGATCCTCTCGGTCCCGTTGTTCATTCTCGCCGCCGAGTTCATGAACATCGGTAGCATGACCGATAGGCTCATGACGTTCTGCAACGCTCTTGTCGGCCGCTTCAGGGGCGGGCTTGCGCATGTCAACATACTGCAGAGCATCATCTTCGCCGGCATGTCGGGTTCCGCGATTGCAGATGCGGCCGGCACCGGGCGCATGATGCAGGTCATGATGACCCGCGACGGCCGGTACACCGCGAGCTATGCAGCCGCCCTCACTGCCGTTTCCTCGGTCATCGGCCCCATCATCCCGCCATCCATCCCGATGGTGCTCTACGCACTGATCTCCGATGCCTCCATCGGCTTCCTCTTCCTGGGCGGTGTCATTCCGGGGCTGTTGATGGCGCTCAGCCAGATGATCATCGTAGCCGTCACGGCCCGGCGCAGGAATTTCCCGATCGAGAAACCCGTTCCCCTCCGCAAGCTCCCGAGAATCACCTGGGAGGCTTTTCCGTCCCTCATGATGCCGGTTGTGCTGCTCGGCGGCATCTACACCGGCATCATGACGCCGACCGAAGCCGCCGCCGTCGCGGCCGCATACGCACTGATCATTTCGGTCGGGCTTTATCGCAGTGTAAGCTGGCGCGACTTCTACAATTCCCTCGCTGTCAGCGCTCGAACCTCGACATCCATCGGCATGCTGATCGCGGGATCACTGGTGTTCAACTACGTCGTCACTGTCGAGAACATTCCCGAAGGGGTGAAAGCCATTCTCTCGGCCTGGGAACTCTCACCTACCGGCTTTCTGATCCTCGTCAATGTCCTGCTGCTGCTCTTGGGCTGCGTACTTGAAGGAACGGCGATCCTCCTCATCGTCGTGCCGGTCTTCATCCCAACGGCTCAGGCGCTTGGTATCGACCTCGTGCATTTCGGCGTGGTGGTCGTCGTCAACATCATGATCGGACTGATCACGCCTCCCTATGGCCTGCTTCTGTTCATCATGGCGAACATTTCAGGAGAGCCGCTGCGTTACATCGTCCGCGACACCCTGCCGTTCCTTTTTGCCATGATCGTGGCCCTCGCCATCCTCACCTTCATGCCGGAAACCGTGCTCTGGCTGCCCAGAATGTTCGGGTATCAGGGATGAGCGGCCTCAAATTGAGAGAAGCTATTGATGAGCAGACCAATCTACATTCTCAACGGGCCGAACCTGAACCGCCTCGGTTCCCGCGAGCCTGAGATCTACGGTCGGACGACTTTGGCCGAAGTCGAGGCCATGTGCCGGGCAGCTGCATCCGAACAGGTAATCGTGTTCCGGCAATCGAACCGCGAATACGAGATTATCGATTGGGTCCATGAAGCCATCGACGGGGGCAGCGGGATTATCATTAATCCGGCAGCCTTTACCTTCACCTCCATGGCCATCATGGATGCCCTGAAGATGTTTCCTGGCCCTATCATCGAGCTGCACATCTCGAACATCCATCGACGCGAGCCGATCTACCATAAGTCCTATGTCTCCCCGATTGCGACTGCCGTCATCGCGGGTCTTGGCACGGAGGGCTACCCATTAGCTGTCAAAGCAATGCTCAATATGATTTCCAAAGCGACGGCGAGCGCCTGATGTCGATGACGAGGGAGCGACCGTCATCGGCCGACAGAAAACGCGAAGCGGAACGCCTATGGACATGGCCCTCCGTTCTCGTCGGATTAGTGGGTGCTGGTATCCAGGCCTCACGTACCCCACGCCTCCACGAGCGCGAGGGCGCCGAACAGGGCTTGCGCTATGTCTACAAGCTCGTCGATCTCGAAGAATTAGGCCTTGATGTAAGCGCATTGCCGGAAATTTTGACGTCAGCACAGCGTTTCGGTTTTGCGGGTCTCAATATCACTTATCCCTGCAAGCAAGCCGTAATCCCGCTTCTCGATGAGCTGTCACCCGATGCAGCCGCGCTCGGAGCAGTCAATACCATCGTTCTGAAAGATGGCAGGCGTATCGGTCACAACACGGATTGGTGGGGATTCGCGGAGAGCTTCAAGCGCGAACTGCCTGATGTCCGTAAAGATCGCGTGGTTCAATTCGGTGCTGGCGGAGCTGGAGCAGCCGTTGCGCATGCCCTGCTGACGCTCGGAGTCGGCGAGATCACTCTCATCGACTCACATGAGGAGCGCGCCCGCAATCTTGCTGCAGCCTTGAGCGAGCGTTTCGGTGCGGGATGCGCCTCCGCGAAATCCGATATCGTGGAGGCAATGGCCAATGCGGACGGCATGGTGAATACGACCCCGCTCGGAATGGCGAAGTATCCCGGCATGCCGGTGCCTGCGGAATTGCTGCGCTCCGATCTCTGGATCGCCGACATCGTCTACTTCCCCTTGGAGACGGAACTGTTGCGCCAGGCCCGAGCACGCGGCTGCCGCACCATGTCCGGCGGCGGAATGGCCGTATTCCAAGCTGTTGGAGCTTTCCGCCTGTTCACAGACCGGGAACCAGACGCTGTGCGCATGCTTCAGCACTTCAACGAAATGTAATGCTCGGAATTGCGGTCGTATAGGTGGAGCAGCCACATCTTGAGGATTCATTTCCGAATATTGTTTCCCGTCGGTGCTCCGGCTTGAATTTGAAGCCAGATCCAGTTGGAGCGAGGCGCCACCCATGTTCTGTTTCAGCTCTCGTGAGGCAGATTTGGTCTGTGCCGCGGCTGAACGGAGTAGTGGTCAGAAGATGAGCAGAGATTGATTTGGAATGGAACAGGCCCTGCCATTCTCGGCCTGCTGACGCTTGGCTTTGGACGTGAGACATTAGCTTCACACGGGAAACGGACCATGGCACGAGCTGTGACGGTCTATTTCGCGACCAATCGCATGCCACTCACAGACGCGGACGGTAAGCCCGCTCACAGTAGGAATAAAATTTTCGAGCCTGCTCCGTCCGAATCACCAGCTCCGAGGATACCTCCACCGCCATGCCACCAAGCTGGGCCGCGGTATCGTCTGGCAGGAGCGAAACCCTTGCCATGCACAGTTTGAGACAGGCTGCTGTCGGCGGAATGTTGTAATCGAGTTGGACGAACCTTGCTTGATCAACTGGGACAAGGACTTAGCGTTTTTGACGAGAGGCTCGCGTAGAAAGCACCCGCCGCTCCAGATGGTAAGCCTTTTGATCCTTTGACGGCGTGGCCTCCAAAACGCACATTAGCTCCTTCAGGAACGAGGTGTGATGATGCCCGTTGATCGTACGATGCTGAAACAAGCCCTGAACGAACTCGTGAGGCTGAAGGGCGGCGCTGAGAACCCGACCCGCTTCCTCGCCCAGCTCTATAGCTCCGCGTTGCATGAATGGGCGGGACAGCTCGGCGTGGATCAGCACAAGCTCCATAAGCTGGTTCACGTCAAAGAAGCGATTTCAGAACGTCGGCTTCATTAGACGATATTGGCGGGGGAGATAACGCCACTTTCCAATTTAATCGCTATACGTCTTCTAGCTCCTCCCTAGCCATTCCCGTCCCGGAAGCTGACGTGTACACTAGGCCCTCCGATCTCCTTTGGAATGGAGGCGGCTATGGCTGGCTTTCCCGCCAGGGATCTCAGGGTCATCGGTTTTCTGCTGGCTCTCCTGAGCCTCCCGGTCCATGCAGACCCTCTCTTCGTGCGGGTCTACGGCAGGACCTACAAGATCGACCCTCGGTATCCGTCTGACGAGCAGAAGGGCCCGACGCCCCAGGAGGCGATGAAAGCCCTACCCTCCGATCTCGCAAAAGGCCCTGGCTTCAGGCCATCGCACGAACAGGTTCTGGCCGAGGTCGAGGAAAGGCTCTGGATCGCACAAAACCGGCTTGATCACGCACTGGGGAAGGAAACCGCCTCCACTGAGCGGCGAAATGCCGGACCTGACCCGAAGGCGGTCAATCAGGAGCTCACAGAATCCCTCGCGACGGGAGCGATACCGAGCCGTTCGCCCGAATTGCAGAAGATCTTTGACCAGCGCCGAGCCCTGAACCTCCTTGCGCGGGAGCTGAGGCGATCCATGGACCTGCCTGTCAGGACGCCCGAAGCGGGTTTCTCCCGGCCGAAGCTGTCGCCTGAGATTGAGGCTGGCTACCGCGCTCTCAATTTCAATCCCTTGGAGGCTTATTACGGTTTCAGGCGCGTCAAGGCAGCCTTCCGCTCCGGCGATATCGACCTCCTCGCTCAGGTCGCCCACTATCCCCTGACAGTGACAGGAAAGGCCAAGCGGACCATTCGCACCCGCGAGCAGCTTCGTACAGCGAAGGACGCGGCCATGGACCCGCGCATTCGGGATATTGTGGCGAAATCCACCTTCGAGACGGTCTTTGTTCGAGACAAAGGGATGATGATCGGCGAGGGAGAGGTCTGGATCACCCACGATCAAACAGGCTTTGGACTGGGAGCCATTAACCTCCAATGAAGGTTATCCTAACGATCACGCCACATGACGTCGGTGTGGCATGACAGCATTGGCCCGTTGCAAAGGATGCGAAAGGAACTCGAAATGATCACAGGCGACCAGATAAAGATCATGGTCATTACATCCTTGCTGCACGCGGCAACAGTGAGCACGGCCAGTGCTGCGCAGTGCGGCACTACGGCGGCCGGCTTTGAAGCATGGAAGCAGCAGTTTGCCAGTGAAGCGAGAGCAAGGGGCGTCAGCGCTCCGACCATCACAGCTCTCATGGGAACCACTTATGCGACGGCGACCATTGCTGCTGACCGTGGTCAGAAAAGCTTTCGCTTATCGCTCGATCAGTTTCTCGCCAAGCGAGGTGGCTCAGTCATTATCGCGCGCGGGCGCGCGCTCAAGCAATCCCATGCAGGCTTGTTCACATCCATCGAACAACGCTTCGGCATCCCGCCGGGACCGCTCTTGGCCATCTGGGGGATGGAAACAGCCTTTGGGCGACAACGCGGAAACCAGAACACTCTGTCAGCCGTAGCAACACTCGCGTATGACTGCCGTCGGTCGGCCTACTTCACCGAGCAGCTCTACGCCGCTCTAACCTTGATCGATCGCGGCATTCTTTCGGCCGACACGCGCGGCTCTATGCATGGTGAAATCGGCCAGACCCAATTCTTGCCCAAGAGCATCCTGAACTATGGCAATGGCGGCGATCTCGATAACGCGGCCGACGCGCTGACCTCGACGGCAAATTTCCTCAGAGCCCATGGCTGGCGCGCGGGCGAAGGCTATCAGCCCGGGGAAGCCAATTTCAGAGCGATCCAGGCGTGGAACGCAGCTTCAGTCTATCAGCGAGCTATCGCACTGATCGGCCAGCAGATTGATGGAGGAGATGGTACATCTGCCAGACGCTGATGGGCCGGAGCTCGGGATGGTGCTGAGCTCACAGCAAAAGCCCCTGTCCTGCCATCACGGTATCGTCCTCATGGGCTTATAGGCAATCGCCTCGATCTCGATCTTGATATCAACCATGAGGCGTCCCTCAGCCGTGGTCCGAGCGGGTGGGTTGGACGGGAAATAGGTCGCATAAACCTTGTTAAAGGCGGCAAAGTCCCGAGCATCTTCAAGCCACACGGTTGTTTTGACCACATCCGACATTTCGGCGCCGGCCAATGCCAAAGCAGCCTTAACGTTGTCAAGCACCTGACGGGTCTGCACTTCGATGGTGCCGCCGACATTCTCCCCGTTCGGGCCAACTGGCGTCTGCCCTGAAATAAAGATGAAGTCTCCCGCCCGAACTGCCGGCGACAGAGGGACATGGGACGACCCGAATGTCTGCTTCGACATGACTTCTTCCTTCTGTTCTTGAGAGGCCTTATTTCACTGCGCCGAGCGCAAGGCCCCGCACGAGGTAGCGCTGAAGCCACGCGAACGCGATGGCAACCGGAATGGTCGCTGCGAACGTGGCCGCCATCACATGATGCCATTCGACGGTGTAACGGCCGGACACGAGCGAGAAGATCTGGATAGGCAGCGTGTAGCTGTCCTGCGAGCGCAGCAGGGTCAACGCGATGACGAACTCGTTCCAGGCGTTGATGAAGGTGAAGATCGCCGTCACGACCATTGCCGGCACGGCAAGCGGCAGAAACACTTTCACAAGGGTCTTGGCGCGCCCCGCCCCTTCCATCCAGGCTGCTTCCTCCAGATCGAGCGGAATGGTTGCGAAGTAGCTCTGCAGCATCCAGACTGAGAAGGCGATGTTGAAGGCCGCATAGACAACCGTCACCGCATTGATGCTGTCGATCAAGCCGAGCGACACCATGAGACGGAACAAACCGACTACAAGGACGATGGGCGACAGCATCTGCGTGACCAGCAGGAACTGGCGGTAAAACTCACGCCCCTTAAAGTCGAAGCGCGTCAGGGCATAGGCAGCAGGAATCGAGACGATCAGCGAACCCAGAGTCGCCAGCACGGAGACATAGAGCGAGTTCTTCAGGGCATTTCCGAAATTGGTGGCAACCCACATGGTCTGGAAGTTTTCCCAGGCGATCCGGGAGGGCCACCAGGTCGGCGTCAGCACCTCGGTACTGGGCTTGAGAGCCGAAATCAGCATAACGGCAAAGGGAAAGATCGTGACGACTACAACGGGCGAGAGCGCGAGCCAACATATGATGGAGCGGCGGAGCTTGGAAGAATTCATGCCTTCACCTCCCGGGAGGTCGTGAGCCGCACATAGATCAAGGTGAAGACCAGGAGAATGCCGAACATCACCAGCGAGACGGCGGAGGCTTCTCCGAGCTTTCCAAGCCTGAACCCGACCTTGTAGAGGTAGGTGACAAGGATGTCGGTGGAGTTCGCCGGCCCACCCTGTGTCATGGCCCAGATAATCGGGAAGGAGTTGAAGACGTAGATCGTGTTCAGCACGAGCGCGATGTTCAGAAAGGGGGTAATGAGCGGAAGCGTGATATGCCGGAACTGCTCCCACCGCCCTGCCCCTTCCAGGGCCGCTGCCTCATAAAGATCGTCAGGAATGGACGAGAGACCGCCCAGGATGATCGTGACCGTAAAGGGGATGGTCACGAGGATGCCGATGAGAATCTGCATCGGGAAGGCAGTGCTCGCCTCGGCAAGCCATTGGATATTCTGATCGATGATCCCGAATTCGAGCAGGGCCGAATTCAGCATGCCGCTTTCACCCGACAGCGCCCAGCGCCAGACGATGGCGGTCATGGTCAGTGAAACCGCCCATGGCAGCATGACGATCACACGCGCGAGATCGCGGCCATAAAAGTCCTCGTTCAAGACGAGAGCAACGGGAACGGAACAGATGACGGCGCCGCCGACCACCGCGACGGTCCAAATCCCCGTGCGCCAGAGCGAGGCGATGAAATTCGGATCGTCGAGCAGCGCCCTGAAATTCGCCATGCCGACAAAGTCGCGCAACTGGCCGAAGCGGTTCACGCTGTGGCTCGCGATCTGCGCCAGCTCGTTGACAGGCCAGATGACGATGAGAGCTGCCAGCACGAAACTGGGGAGAATGAGGACGTAGGGCGCAACCACACGCTTCGAGGTCATAAGCGTTCCGCTGACTGAGCAAACAGCGTGACGGGACCAGGCCCAAAGGCCCGGCCCCTTTGTCGAGACTACTTTTTCAGAACCGCATTGGCCTTGGATGCGGCCTCCTTCAGCGTCGGCTCGATCTGGCCCTGGCCGAGATAGATCCGCTGCAACGCCGATGTGGTGGTATCGGCAATCTCCTCCCAGCCCGCGATCACAGGCGCGAAGCGGGCGGTCGGCAGAAGGCTCGTGAACACCTTGAGATCAGCATTCTCCACAAAGTACTTGTCCTGCGCTTCCGCCTTGGTCACCGGCAGGAATCCCTCGTTGATCGTGAACTTCACACGTTGCTGCGGCTGGAACAGGAAGTCGAGGAATTTGAAAGCCTCGGCCTTGTTCTTGGAGTTCTGGAACATGATGACGGAGTCGGTCACGCCGTAAGTGCCCTGATCGCCGCCCGGTCCTTTCGGGATCGGTGCCACGCCGTATTTGAGGTTCGGCGCCTCGTCACGGATCTGGTTGGCCAAGAAGGGCGCCGTCATCATCATGCCGATCTTGCCCTGCTTGAACAGGTTCTGCACGTCCTCGCGGGCATAGGAAGTCACGCCCGGCTGGGTGGCACCCTGATCAATGAGGCGCTTGTAAAGAGACGCAGCATCGATCGCGGCCTTCGAGTCGAGGCCCGACTTGCCGTCCTTCACGATGTCGCCCCCGAAGGACCACATCCCGTAGTAGAAGTAGACGTCAGTCTCGACTTCCTTGCCCTGAAGACCGAAGCCATAGACACCGTTGCCCAGCGCGGAGATCTTCTTGGCGTAATCCTCCAACTCCGCCCAAGTCTTGGGAGGATCGGAGAGGCCAGCCTTCGCGAACAGATCCTTGTTGTAGTACATCGCACGCGCGGAGGCCGCGATGGGCAGTCCATATGTTTTGCCGTTCATCACCGAGGGAGTCAGGAATGTCTCGATGAAGCGTCCCTTGATCTCGGGGGTCATGTAGCTGTCGAGCGGCTCCGCAATTCCCTGCTGGACAAAGTCCACAAGCCAGCGCGTGCCGATGATCGACAGGTCGGCATTGGCGTTGGCCGAAATGTCGGTGGTCAGCTTCTGGAGCAGGTTATCCCACGGCACCACCTCGAATTGGATCTTGATCCCCGGATTGGCCGCTTCGAAGTCCTTGGCCACCTGCTCGAAATAAGGGCCGGTCTTGGCCGAATATTCCGCGACGGTGACACGGACAGTGCCCGCATTGGCGCTCGCGGATAGGGCGATGGCGCCGATGCCTGCGAGCATGAGTCCCTTGAGACTGAAGAAGGTGTTCTTGTTGAGTGTTTTCACGTGCATGTTCCCTCTGCTAGGGCCGCACACCTTAGAAAAGCAGCCCGGCAACAAGCATTGTTGTGAAAGAAAATTACTTAGGCAAGGGAATTTTTGCGTAAATTCCTGGCTTTTATGTTGCTAAATTTCATAAATCGCTCCAGCCTTAGGGACACCAAAGGTTAGAAGCAGTTCGGAGCAAGTCATTGGCAAACAGCTTGGAAGGCCAGCTGGCCGTGATCACGGGTGCGGGCGGCGGCATTGGTGTCACGATGGTCCGGCGCTTTCAGGAGGCTGGAGCAAGGGTCGTCGCCTGCGACGTCTCGGCGGAGGCTCTCGGATCGTTGGACGTGACCCACAAGGAATTTTTCGACCTGGGCAATGCCGACGCGTGCAAGAAGGCCTGCGAACGCATACTGTCGCAGTTCGGCTTGCCCGACATTCTTGTCAGCAACGCGGGCTATACGCGCGCGGAAACCCTCGAGCAGGTCGACGAGCGTGTTTGGAACTTTGAGCTCGACGTGAACCTCAATGGGGCTCGCAATTTCACGGCTCCCTTCCTTGAACCCATGAAGGCGAGAGGCTCGGGCGTGTTCGTCTTCATCTCATCCGTGAACGCCCTCGCCCATTTCGGCAATCCTGCCTATGCGGCGGCCAAAGCCGGTCTTGTGGCCTATGCCCGAGCCATCGCGACGGAGTGCGGAGCCCATGGCATCCGGTCGAACGCGATCTGTCCGGGTTCCGTGCGCACGCATGCCTGGGACCACCGGATCGCAAAGGATCCTCATATTCTTGAGAAGGTCTCGCGCCTCTATCCCCTCGGCCACATGGTCTCTCCCGTCGACGTGGCGAATGCAGCGGTCTTCCTCGCCTCTCCTCTCTCGGCTGGGATCACGGGCGTCGTTCTTCCCGTGGATGGCGGTCTGACGGCGGGCAACCTGCCCTTTATCGATGCGATCCGGTGAGAGGAGCTCCCGATGGCCGAACTCCACCTCGACAATGTCAAGAAGCGCTATGGGGCTCTCGAAATTCTCCATGGGATCAATCTTGCCGTCGAAGACGGCGAGTTCGTAGTCCTCGTCGGTCCGTCGGGGTGCGGAAAGTCCACCCTGCTGCGCATGATCGCCGGATTGGAAACGGTTTCCGACGGCGAGATCCGCATCGGCGGCCTGCGCGCGAATGAGGTGCCGCCGCAGAAGCGCAACATCTCGATGGTGTTCCAGTCCTACGCGCTCTTCCCTCACATGACGGTGAAGGACAACATCACCTTCGGCCCCCGCATCCGCCGCGAGAATGCGCAGGAAACGAAGGAAAAGCTGAATCGCGCGGCTTCCATGCTGAATCTCGGTGCCTACCTCGACCGGCACCCCGGCCAGCTCTCCGGCGGCCAGCGCCAGCGCGTGGCCATGGGGCGCTCCATAGTCCGCAACCCCGATCTCTTCCTGTTCGATGAGCCTCTCTCCAACCTGGATGCGCAACTCAGGATGCAGATGCGGACGGAGATCAAGGCGCTGCACCACAAGTTCAAAAGCACGATCATTTACGTGACGCACGATCAGATCGAGGCCATGACCATGGCCGACCGCATCGTCGTCATGAACGGCGGGCGCATCGAACAGGTCGGCACTCCTATCGAGCTCTACGATCATCCGGCCAATCTCTTCGTGGCAGGCTTCCTCGGCTCGCCGGCCATGAGCTTCATCGATGGAACTGTGTTGATGTCCAACCAGGGCGCGTCCGTTCGTCTCTCGGACGGGGCCTTGGTGCCGGTTGCGGGCACATCCGCCCCCGATGGCGCCAGCGTGACCCTTGGCATCCGGCCGGAACACTACCGGCTCGATCCCGCAGGTCCGATCCGGCTTGTGGTGAATGTCATCGAGCCCACGGGCTCGGAAAGTCACGTCTATGGGCATGTCGGCCCTTCGGAAGTGCGTGCGGTCTTTCGGGAGAGAATTTCCGTCAGCCCTGGCGAAACGCTCAACCTGTCCGTTGAACCGGAGAAGGTCCACCTGTTCGATGCCAACACCGGCGTGCGCCTTCCGGGAGCCTCCGTGTGAAGGCGACTCAGGACATCATCACCCGCGTTCGCCGATGGGCCGAGGACGGCTCCAAAGCGGAGCGCAGGCTCGCGTCCATGATTCTGAGCGATCTCGCCTATGTGTCCAAAGCGACGATTGCCGACATTGCAAGTCGCGCAGGGGTGAGCGAGCCCACGGTGACACGCTTTGCAAGAGCACTTGGCTGCGAGGGCATTCGCGACTTCAAATATCATCTCGCTCAGGCTTTGGCCGTCGGTGGCAATTATCTCAATCCTGCCCCCCTGCAACGTGAGGAGCGCGAGGAACGTGTTCTTGCGGCCGTATGCGGTGGCGCCATGACGGCGATCGAGCGCCTGCGCTCCAGCGTCGGCATGGAGACAATCGGCCTGATCGCCGATCATATCTCCACGGCACGCTCGGTATTGTCCTATGGCTCCGGAGGCAACTCCTCCATCATGGCGATGGAGCTCCATAATCGGCTCTTCCGTCTCGGTCTATCCGTCCTCTCTCACAGCGACGGTCAGATGCAGAGAATGACGGCTTCGGTGGCGACACCGGAGACAGTGGTGATCGCCTTCTCGATCTCCGGCTACTCGCCTTCGGTCGTCGACTCCGTGCGCATCTCCCGTCATTATGGGGCCAAAACCGTTGCCGTGACCGCACCGGGATCGGCCTTGGCCCGGGAGGCGGAAATTCTCCTGCCGTTCTCGGTGCCGGAAGACAGCAATCTCTACAAACCCAACTCCGCTCGCTATGCGATGATGGCCATCGTTGATCTGATCGCGATGACCACGGCCGAAGCCATCGGCCCCTCCGTTCTCGAAGGGCTTCGCCGCATCAAGCACAGCCTCTCAGCGGTGAACGTCAACGACCCCCGATTGCCCCTTGGCGACTAGAAGAAGTCGGACTTTGCAATGACCAAGATTCATGAGCTGGATACTCCCGTCGTGCTGATCGACCTAGACCGCGTCGAAGCCAATCTCAGGCGCGCGCAGGAGTATGCCGACACCCATGGGGTGAAGCTTCGACCCCACATCAAGACCCACAAGCTGCCGCAATTCGCCAAGCGGCAGATGGAACTCGGCGCCATCGGCATCACTTGCCAGAAAATCGGCGAGGCTGAAGTGATGGCGGATGCCGGGATCACGGACATCCTCCTTCCCTACAACATCCTCGGCGAGCCCAAGCTGAAGCGCCTTCTGGCGCTCGCCAGGCGCACATCCATCAAGGTCACAGCCGACAGCACCACCACCATCGACGGCTATTCCAGGACCTTCGCAGGCTCCGGCATCATCCTGCCTGTTCTCGTGGAATGCGACACGGGCGGTGGGCGCGTCGGCGTCCAGACACCCGAGGAGGCGCTCGCCCTCGCCAAGCGCATTGCCGGTTCGGAAGGGCTGCGTTTTGCCGGTCTGATGACATACCCCGCAAAGGGCATGGCCGCGCAGGCGAATGCCTGGCTGGAACGCACGACGGCCTTGCTGAAGGAAGCGGGCCTCTCGCCCGAGATCGTCTCCACTGGGGGAACGCCGGACATCTGGCAAAGCGGCGAAAACCGCGCAGCCACAGAATACCGCCCCGGCACGTATATCTACCTCGACCGATTTCAGGTTCAGGAAGGCGTCGGCAGCTTTGATGATTGCGCGCTCACGGTGCTCGCAACAGTCGTCTCGCGCCCCACCGACACCCGCGCGATTCTCGATACCGGCTCGAAATCACTCACCAGCGACACTTTGGGCCTTCAGGGCTTCGGTCGCATCGTCGAATATCCAGATGCTGCCATCGTATCTCTGAGCGAAGAGCACGGGATTGTTGATCTCACGCATTCCGCCGCAAAGCCTGAAGTTGGCGAGGTGGTTCGCATCATTCCGAACCATGTCTGCCCCGTATCGAACCTCTTCGACGAAGTAACGTTCGTGCGCGGCGACGACGTGATCGATACGGTTCCAGTCGCGGCTCGCGGCAAGGTTACCTGAATCGGCCCCACTCCCTCTTCCGCCCCAATCCCAGAGGTTCCGTTGTGATATCCCACACGCAAAATCCCTTTTCCGACACCGACCCGGATCGCCGCGAGATCTGGACCATGCTGGTCGAACGCGACATAGACGCCTTTCTCGCAGCCGATTGGTCGATGGTGGATTCCGATTTCCGCAGGGAAGGTTTTTTGGGCCTGCATGCGCACAAGTCGGAGCTGCCCGACAGCTGGCGTCTCGATTTTCCAGACCTGGAAACCTATCGTGACGAGTGGCTGCGCCAGGCGAAAGCCTCACAGGCGGTCGAATATGCCGAGCCCGTCCGCGACGCTCTGTTTCGCGCGACCAACATGCGCGACATCGATTTGAGAGGCGATACGGCCGTCTGCCACAAGAAATTCGACGGAACCATCGCCCTGAAAGATGGCGGTGTCGATGTGCTCAACTGGCAAACCTTATATTTCTGCGCCCGCCTCAATGGGCGCTGGAAGATAACGGGCTTCGTTGGATATATGCCGTTTCCGATGGGGAAGCCCCGCGGCTGAACCGTGATCGACACTTCCTGCCAATGCGGCCGAGAATACGATGACGAAAAACTGGCTTATTCGAAATGCCCGGATCATTGACGGCACGGGAGCTCCCTGGTTCCGCGGCGAAGTGCATGTTGTCGACGGACGGATTGCCGGCGTCGGCGCGAACCTGAAGGTGGGAGCGAATGCGACAATCGTCGATGCGCAGGACCGCTATCTCGCACCCGGCTTCATCGATGCCCATTGCCATGACGACCTGATCTGCCTTCGCGACCCGGATCGGCCTGAAAAGGCGCTTCAGGGCGTGACCACGGTGGTCGTCGGCAATTGCAGCTTCTCACTCTATCCGGCACGTGGACAATCCCGCGAGGATCTACGCAAACACTTCTCGGGCTTGCTCGGCCAGACGGCACCGGATGAGATTTTCGACAACTTCGCGGATTACCGCGAGCGCCTCCATCGAGGAGTAGCCATCAATGTCGTCTCCCTCGTGGGCCATGCGGCGCTGCGTCTCGCGGTGATGGGATATGAGCGTCGCGCCGCGACACTGAACGAGATCGCCGCGATGGAGGCTCTTCTCGACCGACAGCTCTCGCAAGGCGCCATCGGATTGTCCCTTGGACTGGTTTATCCCCCGAGCGCCTTTGCCGCTCTCGACGAGATGGTGGCGCTGGCGAAGGTGGTGAAAGCTCACGGACGGCTGATGACTGCGCATGTGCGCAGCTATGAGGATCAACTCGTCCAAGCTATCGAGGAATTCGTCGAGATCCTCCGGCAGTCCGGCGCGGCGGGCCTGCTCTCGCATCTTCAATCTGCGGGGCGCCCGAACTGGGGCCAGATCCCGCGTGCCTTGGAGACCCTGGAAGCCGCGCGACAGGAAGGCATCGATATCAGCTTCGACATGTATCCCTATCCGGCGGGCAGCACCTACCTTCTGCAGCTGCTCCCGCCTGCCGCCCTCGAAGGAGGGCTCGACCAACTGAAGCAGAGGCTCCGCGATCCCGAAATCGGCCCGGTCCTGCGCCGCTGGGTAGAAAAGGGCGGCCCGGCCTTCCACGGTCAGAGCAAGCTGTCCCTGATCGGTTGGGAGAACGTGCGCATTTCCGGCGTCAACAATCCGGCACTCAAGGCTCTGGAAGGCCTGAACATGCGGCAGGCCGCCGAGCACGAGAAAACCGAACCTTACGATCTGCTCATCCGCTTGGTTGAGGAAGACGAAGGCCAGACCGGCGTCATTCTCTTCCAGCTTGATGAAAACGATCTGCATGCAGCGTGCTGTCACCGTCTGTATATGGTGGGATCGGACGGCCTGCCACGCCCCGGCACGAAGCCTCATCCGCGCGCTTTTGGAACGTTTCCGCGTATCATCGGCCCCTTGCGCCGGGATAAGGGCTGGTTCTCCATCGAGGATGCCGTTCGGCGCATGACATCGATTGCGGCGCAGCGCTTCTCTCTCCAAGATCGCGGTTTGGTGCGACCTGGCATGATGGCCGATCTGGTGCTGTTCGAAGAAGGCGTGACAGACCGGGCCACCTTCGACACATCGACCCTTCTGCCTTCCGGCATTACCCATGTCTGGGTCAATGGAGAGGCCATTGTGCGCGATGGCGCGCCGACGGGAGCCCGACCGGGCCGGATGCTTCCAGCCTCAATGTGAAAGAAGCGACAAACCGAACGCAAGGTGCTCGGATGAATAGCGAAAAACGAGATCATCTGTTTCTTGACGATCTGCATGTCGGCCAAACCTTCACGAGCCCGTCGCACCGCCTTGATACCGAGCAGATCAAACGGTTCGCGCAAGAGTTCGACCCGCAATCCTTCCACCTCGACGAGAATGCCGCCGCCCAGTCGCTGTTCGCTGGTCTTGCTGCCAGCGGTTGGCACACGGCCGCTCTCACGATGCGGCTGCTTGTGAACGGCGGCGCTCCGATCGCCGGGGGTATCATTGGCGCAGCGGTTGAGATCGCTTGGCCGAAGCCTACTCGTCCTGGCGACGAGCTTCATGTCGTCAGTGAGGTCGAGGAGATCATACCATCGCGCTCAAAGCCGGATCGGGGTATCGTGGTTTTGCGAAGCGAGACCCGCAATCAGCGCAGCGAAGTCGTTCAGGTGCTGACGTCGAAGCTCGTGGTCCCACGCCGCCAGTCCAGCGGCAAGAAATGATGGCAATTATGCCAAGCTCGCTCGCGCAATGGTCCTCTCTCTGCGAAAATGCGGACGCTCTCCTTCCGTTCTGTGCGAAAACCAAGCCCTGGTAATAGGTTGAGGCAGGTAGAGCCCATCTTGGGAATACGATCACCGCTCTCCGGTAGACCCGGCTGAAACAGCTTCCCAGATCGACTGGCTAAGGCAATACCTAGCCACCTGGTCAGTACCCGGAAAGGGCGTTTACCGGCAGGATGGGCCATGACGTGCAAAGGAGGGTATGTCATGTCCAGTCCATTATCCGACCTCTCCCTCGATGCAATCTCGAACCGGGCTGCCGATCTTCTTGACCGTGTCGCACCGAGGCTCGTGGCGATTCATGGTGCCAGACGCAGCTCGTCGACCGGTATTATCTGGCGCCCCGGACTTGTCGTCACCGCAGAAGAGACGCTGGAGGTGGACGAGGACATTGTGGTTACTCGCCCGGATGGGAGTCGAGCGCCCGCAACCCTCGTCGGCCGCGATCCAAGCACGGACATCGCCCTCCTGCGCACCGAGGAACAGCCCATTGCCGACCTCCCCTTCAGAGAGACATCTGGGCTCCGGGTCGGACATCTCGTTCTTGCAGCCGGCCGTCAGTCTGAAGGCTTGAGTGCTGCCCTCGGCATTGTGGCTCTTGCAGGTGGTCCATGGAGGAGCCTGCGCGGCGGCCATATCGATCGCAGGCTCCATCTGGACCTCAGGCTCGATGCCCGATCCGAGGGCGGGGCCGCTCTCGACGTCAGTGGCGATATCATTGGAATGACGGTGCTCGGGCCCCGAGGGCGGGTTCTGGTCATCCCATCAGAGACGATCGGACGCGTGGCCCAGCAATTGCTGGACCACGGAAGGATCGCCCGTGGCTATCTGGGACTAGGCCTCCAGCCTGTATCGATCGATCAAACCGTTGCTGATGCGGCGGGGCTCACCGAGCCGAGAGGCCTGATCGTCATCAGCGTGGATTCCAGCGGCCCCGGCCAGAGAGCCGGGATCAAGCAAGGCGACGTTCTGATCCGATGGAATGCCGATCCCTTGTATTCGGTCCGTCGCGTTTACGCGCTCCTTGGGCCTGAGAGCGTAGGCCAATCAGTTGTGCTTGGCGTGTTGCGATCCGGGAAGCAGATATCACTTACTGTCGAGATTGCGGAACGCCCCAACCCTCAAGAGTGACGCATTGCAACGCGTGGCGCTTGATATCGAAGACCCTGACCTGCTCGACCGCGTCGGTACGATGTTGGCTAGCGAGCCGAACAGGGTCGCGCTCGACGCAAGGGACCCTGATGTGGTGATCGCCGACCACCTGCCTGTTCGCGAAGAGATACCAACGATTGTTCTCGAAGCCCCCGGGAATGCGCTTGCGGTCCTGAACGCTGGAGCAAGCGGAGTGCTGCCCCGCAACGTGACCCTCTCGGATCTGCTGCTCGCCATGAATGCCGTGGCCCGCGGTTTCTCAATCCTCCCGCGAGAAGTCCGCAGTCCGGAACTGCCGGACGGCACACTGAATCGCCTTTCAGACAATCCCAATGATGTGCCGCGCGGTTATGCGCTCACCGTGCGCGAGTTTGAAGTCCTGCGGTTGCTGGCCGAGGGAGCCTCAAACAAAGTGATTGCCCGAAGGCTCGGGATCTCGTTCCACACCGCCAAGTTCCATGTTGCCTCGATCGCCGCGAAGCTTGACGCCACAGGGCGAACGGATGCCGTCGCACAGGCCGTGCGCCTTGGACTCATTCTTTTGTGAGCATTGGCGGAAGCTCCGCTTTCTTGGATCAGGACTTGGCCGTCACCATATAAATCAGAACGATATAATCATCGGAGCTCTCCATGCTCGATCGCACACCGATCAATCTTCTCAATAAGGATAATCCGCCCTCAGGGCCGCAGCCATCCTCTCCGCCTCACGATGAAGCTCTGCTCGATGCCTATTCGCAGGCGGTCACCACCGTCGTCGACAGTGTCGGTCCCGCCGTGGTCCGGGTCGAGCCACAGATTTCGGGCCGCACAGCAGGCATGGGCTCCGGCGTATTCATCTCTCCGGATGGTCTCCTGCTCACCAACAGCCATGTCATGCAGGGATCCCGAGAGGCCGAGTTGGTCGGCCACGATGGGCGCCCGTTTCAAGCGCGGATGATCGGCGACGATCCCGATACAGATCTTGCCCTGCTACGGGCAAATGGCGATAGGCTGCCATTTGCAACCCTTGGCGATTCCAAGCGTTTGAGGCGGGGCCAGATCGCTATCGCAATCGGCAACCCGCTCGGGTTCGAGTCCACGGTCACAGCCGGGGTGGTTTCGGCCCTCGGTCGAAGCCTGCGCGCGAAATCAGGGCGGCTTATCGACGATGTGATCCAGACCGACGCGGCCCTGAACCCGGGCAATTCCGGTGGGCCACTCGTCGCAACCTCCGGGGAAGTCATCGGCATCAACACGGCTGTGATCATGGGCGCTCAAGGCATCTGCTTTGCCGTGGCCAGCAACACGGCAAGCTTTGTCGTCACGGAACTGATCCGTCACGGACGTGTCCGGCGGGCCTCGATCGGTGTGGCGGGTCAGACGGTGCCGCTTCCGCGGCGTGTCGCTTACGCAGCAGGATCGCCCTTCAACTCTGCGGTCGTCATTGCGGCTGTCGAGGCTGACAGCCCCGCGACAGAGGCGCATCTCGAACCGGGCGACGTGATCCTCTCTCTCAATGGCGCACCCGTCGGAGGGATCGACGATCTCATACGGCTTCTGAACGGCGACTGCATCGGACAGATCATGGAAGTTGTGGTTCTCCGGCGCGGCGAAATGCGCTCCGTGCCGGTCACTCCGGTAGAACGCAAAATCGCGGTTGCCCGACCGAAATAACGGACGAGAGACATAGGTAAACCTGGATCGCATCCCGGCATCATTCACGACAGGACTTGAGCCGCCGCAGGATCTCCTCAAGTCCTGTCGTTATCTATCGATCGATTCAGGATCAAGGGTAAACAGTTCCTGCGGACGCTCGACGCCTCTCAAGGCGTACCGTCCAACCGACACGAGACCCGCCCGATCACTCTCCGATGCTGCCGAGAAGAAGGCCGAGGACGCCAGAACGTCTCTCTCGACTGAATGGCAAAGGGCGGCAATCCGGCTGACCTCATTCACCGCAGGACCGACGACTGTGAAATCCAGACGATCCTGACTGCCGATATTTCCATAGAAGACCTCGCCGATGTGGAGGGCGAGATAAGCATCGGCAACCGGTAGATTCCTGCATGTGCGCTCTTTGTTGAGCGTGCTGATACGGGCACGCATACTCTTTTCAGCTTCGAGAGCGCATCGACACGCCTGTACAGGATCCTCTGCTGTAAAGATTGCGAGGATTCCATCCCCGATCAGCTTCAGCACGTCGCCGCCGGCATCGTGAATCGATGAGACGATTGCCTCTGCATAGTCGTTCAGGAAAGGAATGATCTGCTCGGGCTCGGCGGTCTCCGTCACATGCGTGAAGCCACGCAGGTCACTGAACCATAGAATGGCCCGGATCCTGTCCGTAACGCCGCGCGCAATCCGGCCGCTCAGGACCCGGCGGCCTGCATCCCGGCCGAGATAGGTTGTCACGAGAGTTTCGGTGATGCGCGCGAGCGACGCACATTTCACGGCAAGAGCCAGCGGCAGCGCCAGATCGCGCAGAAGCGATACATGATCGTCCGAAAAACCGGAGGCCACATCCGTCGTCCATGACGAGTAAACGCAATCCATTTCGCCAATGGAGCCCTCGGCCGCGAAACGGTGCGCGAGAGCCAGATAATCCGTCTGCCCTTCCCCACGCAGTTCGTCCAGAACGACGAAGTCGACTGGATGCTCTGGGCCTATCCTGCGCCGGAGCATGTCGTCCCCAGTGTGAAAAAGGTGATAATAGGTGCTGCGGCGCCAGTTCTCGGCAGCCTCGCCTTCATGGGTGCGGCCGTACTCGACAACCGGTTCGATGTCCGCTTGGTTCTTGCGCCAACGGAAGGCGCGCCCTTCATAGACGGGATGCAGCGTGTCGATGATCATGTTCACCCGACTGACCGGAAGGCCTGCCTCGACCAAGCGGTTGCAGAAGCCATGAAGGATCTCCTGCTCCATCATGCCGTTCAGCCCTGCCTCCATGACCCATCTCGTCAGGCCCGCCATTCGTGCTGCATCCACGAAAAAACCTCCGTTGTGACTTGACTGCCCCAGCATCAAGCACAGGTGCGCTTATTCCATTCGCACTGTCTCCGCGGCTCGGGCGTTTGGCTCTCCTATTCGGCTGCGGACGGCCGGGGCTCCATCGTGCGGGATGGTTCCGGAACGGGGCGCCTGAACACCCGCAGCACCAAGAGCCGCAGAGTGACATAGAACACTGGGGTCAGGAATAGCCCGAACAGCGTCACGCCGATCATCCCAAAGAACACTGCTGTCCCCAGCGCCTGTCGCATCTCGGCCCCTGGTCCGGTCGCGATCACGAGCGGCAGCACGCCGAGAATGAAGGCAAAGGCCGTCATCAGGATGGGGCGCAGCCTCAACCGGCACGCCTCCACAACCGCTTCCACCGGTGCCCTCCCTTCGAACTCCGCCTGTTTGGCGAACTCGACGATAAGGATGGCGTTCTTCGCAGCCAGTCCGACGAGCACCACAAGGCCGATCTGAGTCAGGATGTTGTTGTCCTGCCCTCGCAGCATCACACCGAGAAGTGCGGAGAGAACGCTCATCGGAACAATGAGAATGATGGCAACAGGCAAGGACCAGCTTTCATACTGCGCAGCAAGAACAAGGAACACGAAGAGCACGGACAGGGCAAAGATGAACACCGCCAAGTTGCCGGTCTGCCGCTCCTGGAAGGCGAGTTCCGTCCACTCGAACCCCATCCCCGGTGAAAGGCTCTGTCGAACCATACCCTCCATGATGTTCAGAGCATCTCCGGAGGAGACACCCGGAGCCGCATTGCCCTGCAGCGCGACCGAGGTGAACATGTTGTAGCGCTGGATCAGGTCCGGACCGGACACCTCGCGCATCTCGACGAGCGTGCCCAATGGAACAAGAGCCCCCGTAGAGGAGCGGACGCGCAATCGGTTGATGTCTTCCTGATCGACCCGAAACCGTTGATCTGCCTGGGCCCTGACCTGGTAGACGCGGCCAAACGCGTTGAAGTCGTTCACATAGGCCGTGCCGAGATTGATACGGAGTGTTTCAAAGATGTTCGGAATCGGCACGTTCAAAATGCTGGCCTTCTGGCGGTCGATCTCCAGATAGACCTGGGGCGAATTGGCGGAGAAGGTCGTGAATACGCCGACGAGATTCGGGTTTTGCCGAGCCTGCCCCATCAACTGATAGGCGATAGCGAGAATTCCGCGCACATCGTCGCCGGTCCGGTTCTGGAGCTGAATCTTGAAGCCCCCCGAATTGCCGAGGCCCCGGACGGGCGGCGGCGGAATGGCAATGATGAAAGCCTCTTCGATCTGCTGCATGCGGCCAAAGAGATCGCCAATGATCTTGGTCGCTGAATCTCCGGCCTCGATCCTTTCGTCGAAAGGTTTGAATCTGGCGAAAATGGCTGCAGCATTGGTCGCATTGGTGAAGGTCGCGCCGGAGAAGCCTGCAAAGGCGACTGCATCTTCAACGCCGGGGGTTTCCTGGATAATCCTTGAGGCCCGCTGCACGACTGCATCGGTACGGGACAAGGCAGACCCATCTGGCAGCTGAACCACGACGATGGCATAGCCCTGGTCCAGGGTCGGAATGAACCCACGCGGCACATGATTGGCAATCCACACTGTTCCGGCAATCAAGCCGCCATAGATCGGCAACACGATCAGCTTATGCCGCACCACCGATCCGACAGCCCGGGCATAACCACGGGAGGTCGCATCGAAGCCCCGGTTGAAGCCATTTGCCAGGGCCTTGCCTGCTCGCAGAAGCGGGTTGTGCGGAGTTACATGACTGTGCGGCTTCAGGAGCCATGCGGCAAGAGCTGGCGACAGAGTCAGGGAGTTGAATGCCGAGATCACCGTCGAGACGGCGATCGTCAGAGCGAACTGCCGGTAGAACTGGCCGGATATTCCGGGGATGAAGGCTGTCGGCACGAAGACCGCGACCAGGACCAACGCAATGGCCACGAGAGCGGCCCCGACTTCATCCATGGTGACATGAGCGGCATCCCGCGGCGACATTCCGAGCGCGATATTGCGCTCAACGTTCTCGACCACCACGATGGCATCATCGACCACGATGCCGATCGCGAGCACCATCCCGAACAGGGTGAGAGTGTTCAGCGAGAAACCCAGGGCCGCCATGATGGCGAAGGTGCCGATCAGCGAGACGGGAATCGCCACGATGGGAATGATGGCCGAGCGCCAGCTCTGCAGAAACACGATCACCACAAGCACGACGAGAGCCGTAGCCTCGAACAGCGTCTTGTAGACCTCGTTCACGCTCTCGGCGATGAACTCGGTGGGGTTATAGACGATCTGATACGCAATGCCGGGCGGGAAATTGGCTTTAAGCTGCTCCATGGTCTGGATGATCTGATCCGACGCAGCCAATGCATTGGTACCAGGCCGCTGAAAGATCCCGAGAGCGACGGCAGATTTCCCGTTGAGATAGGAGTTTGTCACGTAATCCTGGGCGCCAAGCTCGATCCGGGCCACATCCTGCAGACGGACCAAGCGTCCGTCCGGCGTGGACTGCACGATGATCTGCCGAAACTGACGTGGATCTTCGAAACGTCCCTGTGTCGTGACTGTCAGTTGAAAGGCTGCATCGGTTGGTGTCGGTTCCTGCCCAAGGGCACCGCCTGAAACTTGGACGTTCTGCTCCTGAACGGCGCGAACCACGTCGCTGGATGTCAGACCGTAAGCCGCAATCTTCTCGGGATCGAGCCAGACTCGTAGGGAATACTGGCGTTCGCCGAAGATGATGATGTCTCCCACGCCGTCGAGGCGCAGGAGAATGTCGCGCACGTAGTTGCGGGCATAGTTCGAGATGTAGAGCTGCTCGTACGAGCTGTCCGGCGAGAGCATGTGCACGACCATCATGAGATCCGGAGAACTCTTCAGTGTCGTGACTCCAAGACGCCGCACCTCGTCGGGCAGGCGCGGCGTTGCAATGGCGACCCGGTTCTGGACGAGCACCTGGGCCTCGTCGAGATCAGTCCCCAGCTTGAACGTGATCGTCAAGGCCATGGAACCGTCGCCGGTAGAATAAGAGGACATATACAGCATGTCCTCGACGCCGTTGATCTGTTGTTCCAGAGGTGTTGCCACAGTGGAGGCTACGGTTTGGGCATCGGCTCCCGGATAGCTGGCCCTGACCACCACCGTCGGGGGGGTGATCTCCGGATATTGGGCGACCGGCAGCGTGGTGTAGGCGATCCCGCCGACGATCACGAAAATAACCGACAGGACGGTAGCGAAGATGGGCCGGTCGACGAAAAAATGTGCAAAGCGCATGGGGGCCTCCTCGGCGCGTGAGGTCAGGTGCCGTTTCGCTCTCGTGTTGGAGGAAGCGTCGTCATCTGCGGCGTGATCGGCGCTCCGGGCCTTACCCGGACAAGTCCGTTCACGACCAACGTCTCATTGCCGGTCAGACCATCCCGGATAACCCTGTAGCCGTCGATCCTCGGGCCGATGCGGACAGGCTTGAGATTGACGACATTGTTGTCGCCGACAACGTAGACCACGCGCCGGTCTTGATCGCTGCCGATTGCCTCGTCGGGCAGGAGAATGCCCCTGTAGGGATCTGAGGCACCGACCGTGACTCGACCGAACAGGCCAGGGGTTAGAAAAAGATCTTTGTTCTCGAAGAGCGCGCGGGCGCGAATGGTACCGCTGGCCGCATCCAGCCGATTGTCGAAGAAGTCGAGCTGCCCCTTGCGTCGTTCAAGACGTTCATCCGTCAAGGTGAGCAGAACTTCGTTGGCCTCCCCATTGACGGTGGTCTTCGTTCCTCCGTGGGTCTGGCGCGAAAAGGCCAGAAACGAACGCTCGTCGACGTCGAAATAGAAATGGATCGGGTCGAGCGAGAGGACATTCGTCAGGACTGTTTCGTTGGCGTTGACGAGGTTGCCCTCGGAGACGAGCTTACGGGAGATCTTTCCCGACAAAGGAGATTTTATCTCCGTGAACTCCAGATCGAGCTGGGCCTGTCGCAAGGCTGCCTGTGCACGATCGAGATCGGCCTTCGCAGTCAGGAATGACTGGCGCCGCTGGTCATGGAGCTGGTCGGTGATGTTGCCGGTGCGGCGCAGCTGCTCGGCCCGGTCGAGATCGCTCTGCGCGAATTCCATGCGGACCTGGGAGGATGTGACCGCGGCCCGCGCCTGCTCCAGAGCGTTTCGGTAAGGCCGCGGATCGATGGTGAAGAGGAGATCTCCCACCTTGACGAAGGTCCCGTCCTGGAAATGCACCTTGTCGAGATAGCCCGAGACCCGCGCTCGAATATCGACCTGATCGATGGCCTCGAACCGTCCGATGAAATCAGTCTGCTCGACAATGTTCCTAACGACTGGCTTCGCAACCGTCACGGGCGGTGCTTGCCCTGGGCCTCCTTGGGCGAGAACCGAGCTGAAGACAGCCAACCATCCAGTGACGATACCCAGAGCAACAACAGACCGGAGACAACGCATGCGAACCTCCTGATCGGCATCATCGATGCTACATTATACATCCACTTTCGTCTGCGGCTCATTGCGAAAGCGAGAAGACAAGCTGCGCTCAGCTTGCATCGGCATATTATGCATTTTTGTGACGGCGGAAAGGTAATGCAACAATCATGCGCATCTACGGCGCAATCAAGCGGTCATCTTGCGCCAGGGAGCTGAGCAGGAAAACCAGCCGCAACCATCCTATTGGTAGAGCCCAGTCTGATGCCAGTCACCTGCCCAATCGGCTAGGTTTTCAGGGGGAACATCTCTCACTTGCTCAAAGGCAAACCATAGAGCTCTGTCGCGAGCGGGTTTTCACCCCAGCAGTCCGTCTTGCGAGCGAGCGTCAATCCGAGACAATGCCCGCTCGGCGCAACCGGATCTAACGGGTTTATGCCGAGTTGTCCTTCGGTTGACTCGACCGGAAGGTGTTACATCATGGCCGACCCGGCTCCGCTCCCGTCCCCGCCGGCCGCAACGTCCGTAAGCTCTCCGCTTCTGACTGCCGGCGGCATCGTCCTTGCGATCGGAGGCCTCTATTTCGGCCGGGACATATTCATTCCCTTTGCTCTGGCCATTCTCCTGAGCTTCGCACTCACCCCTCTGGTGAACTGGCTCCGACGGATCAGGCTGCCCCGGATTGCCGCAGTACTCGTTGTCGTAACTCTCACTTTCATTCTCATAGGCGGCATCGCCTTCGTGGTCGGGCGTCAGCTCGTCCAACTCGCGAACAACCTTCCGACTTATCAGACCACCATCACGCAGAAGATCCGGTCCTTGCAGCAGTCTGCGCCTGGAGGCAGCATCGTCGAGAAGGTCACGACCACCATCGAGGATCTCGGCAAGGAACTCTCAGGCGAGGAAAAGAAGCCCGAGACGCCGCAGCCTCGCCTCGGGGCAGGATCTTCGCACGAGCCAGTCACCGTCCGGCTCGAAGCTCCGCGGGCCAATCCGCTTGAGATTATCCAGACCGTCGTCGGTCCGCTGCTCGCGCCGCTCGCCACGGCCGGCCTCGTCGTGATCTTCGTGATCTTCGTGCTGCTCGAGCGAGAGGACCTCCGCGACCGCTTCATCAAGCTTGCCGGGGCAGGCGATCTCCAGAAGAGCACGCAGGCTATCAACGATGCCGCCGCCCGGGTCAGCCGCTACCTGCTGATGCAGCTCGTCGTCAACCTGACCTACGGCATCCCGATCGGGATCGCGCTCTACTTCATCGGCGTGCCCAACGCGGTGCTCTGGGGATTGCTGGCCGCAGTCCTCCGCTTCATCCCCTATCTCGGCCCTTTCTTGGCCGCCCTCTTCCCCATCGCCTTGGCGGTCGCGGTCGATCCCGGCTGGACCATGCTGTTCTGGGTCGTGGGACTGTTCCTCATCGCCGAGCTCGTTAGCAACAACGTCATCGAGCCATGGCTCTACGGCTCCAGCACGGGCCTATCCTCCCTGGCCATCATCATGGCTGCAATCTTCTGGACCACATTATGGGGCCCGGTCGGCCTGTTTCTGGCGACGCCCCTGACGGTGTGCCTTGTCGTCATCGGCCGCTATGTCCCGCAACTGGAATTTTTGGGCGTGCTCCTGGGCAGTGATCCGGTGCTCGCGCCAGAGGAGCGGCTCTATCAGCGCCTACTGGCCGGCAACCTGGAGGAGGCAGTGGAAATCGCCGAGGACTATGTCGACGAATGTTCGTCGCGCGAGTTTTACGACAAGGTGGCCATCCCCGCCCTTCGTCTCGCAGAAAACGACCGCCAGCGTAGCACCACGGACACCAACTACCGGCGCCTCGTGGCTGATACGGCGATCTGTGTCGTGCGGGAGATCGAAGACCACGTCCGGGAAAAGGCTGCTTCCACCCACGAGCAAAGCGAACAAACAGGCGAAGGTCGCCTCGCATCTGCCAATGAGGCGCGGCCCTCGCCCGTGCTCTGCGTGGCGGGCCGCACCGAGCTGGATCGCGCCACGGCTGAGATGATGGCGCAGGTGCTGGACGAACGCGGAATCGGCGCTCGAGTCGTCCCGCCGATCGCCGTCAGCCAGGGCGCCTTGGGCCAACTCGATCTCCAAGGCGTGGAGGTGGTGTGCCTGTCCTATCTTCACCCGCAGCCACAGGTCTATGCCCGCTACATCTGCCGTCGCCTGCGCCGCAGGGCACCTCACGTGAAGCTCGTCGTGTGCTGCTGGAACCTGGCGCCGGGGACAGGACAGATGGAGGATCTAAAAAAGCAGATGGCGGCCGATGCTGTGTTCGCCTCGCTGGAGGCCTGTATTGACCAGGTCAATGCATGGCTATCACGCCCGACGTCGCTCAAATCAACGCCCCCGCTCCTTCCCGACACTGAGCAGGCGCAGCTCACTGCACTCCACGACCTCGGCCTAGCCTCCGCGAGGAGCCGGCAATTCGATGAGGTGTCCAGGAAAGTCGCGCAGGCATTCGATGCTCCGATCGCTCTGGTATCCCTCGTTGACGAGGTGCATCAGCCCCGGACCGATACACCGGAGTCATCCCAGGGCATTCAGACGATCCAGCAGGCTTCTCATGAGGAGGCGCTCGACGCACACGTGGTTGCTGCGAACGAGGTTCTGGTCTCCGAGGACGTGACCAAGGATGCGCGCTTCGCCGATGATCCGCTCGTGCTCGAGAAGGGAATTCGTTTTTATGCCGGCGCCCCGCTGCGGACCTCTGACGGGGTCGTCATCGGTTCTCTCTGCGTGATCGACACCCAGCCGCGCGAATTCCCGGAACAGGACCGTCGACGCCTCCAAGAGATGGCCGATGCATTGATGGCGCAGATTGAGCACCGGACCACTGAAGATCAATCCCACGCTACGGGCGTCGTCCAAAAGAGTCATTCATCGACAGAGCCAAAAGTCGGTGAGTTCCAGTGAAGCGCCTCGGAGAGAATCTCAGACAAAGTCCGCTGTGGCAGGTGCCCCAGGATCTTGGCACTGGAAGGTCGGCTCAGGGTCAAACCAGGAGTGTTCCCTCCCTTCGGTAACGTCCGGTGTTGCGTTCTCAAGCAGACAGCCGGTCGACTTCCGCATTGTGCCGATTGGAGACACTCCGGATCGCGTGTCATATTCCGTTGAAGACTGTTTTACGGAAAGGGCCCTAGGCGAGGCCGTGGCGAGCGGCGCGAACCTGTGCCAGTCAGTCCAGGGCAGCAGGAACAAAGCTGCTCCATCTCTGGTTCTTATTAGGCCTCTTAGTCCTTCTGTCGAGCATAATCCTATGTCCAGTTCGGCGTCCCGCATGGTGGTCCTCGTTGTCGAGGATGAAACCCTCGTGCGCATGTTTCTGACCGACTTTCTTGACGAGGCCGGGTTCAAGGTCTTCGAGGCCGTTAGTGCCGATGAAGCCATGGCCCTCCTTCAGGCTCGGCCCGACATACAGGCAGTGATCACTGATATTGAGATGCCTGGCTCGATGAACGGCCTTGAATTGGCTAAACTGATCCAGGAGCGCTGGCCTGGCGTGGGAGTAGTCCTCTCCTCTGGACGAGAACGGCCCGGTCCGGACGATCTGTCAGATCGAGTGGCGTTTGTGTCCAAGCCCTATCTTCCTGCAACGGTGATCCAGGTCATTCAGCAGATGTCCACTCCCCAAGTGGTGGTAGCTGCTTCCGCTAGGGATGAGCCGGCATAGGTGCGCCTGGGAACATCAGCGTGGCGGGATTAGGAGGCCCAGTTCACAACACAAACTAATCACATGACGGCCCCACACGCTAAGAAGTCTTTGATCAAGAAGGCACAGGATGGCTGAGTAAGAGTCCATCTTCGGGGCATGGTTCGAAAGCTGAAAACTCGCACGCATTTCCGCGAGCAAAAGGCCGCATAATTTGCATAAGCCTGCTTCATCTCGGAGATAAGCGTCTTCCGGGCTGCAACGGCATCCAACAAGAGGACGAATGAAGAAGGGCGCGCTTGGTAGTCATGACCAAGTTGTCGCTTACACCCTGCGTGTGGAAGCAGTAAGAAGACTTCAGCCATTGAACGGTTCGCAGTACCGCCGCTGAGGCGTATGGCCGTTCCCAGCTAGATCAGATTTGGTGCATCAGACCGGAATCTGCCCTCGTCATGGTGTTTGATGCCCTTCGCGTCGAGGAGGTGCAACGGAGGAAACATGGCCGACTATGGGAACGGGCGTTGTTTTCGGCGCAGAGCACAAGTTGGTCATCTGCACGAGACCGTATCCGAACGTGGTGTCCCGACCAGGCGCGCCGAGATCCCGCGTGGTGTCTTGCAAGTGTTTCTCTAGTCTCTCAGCATCTATCTCCGCGTTATTGGCCAGCATCATCGCCATGGCGGCTGACACGAAGGGTACGGCAAAGGACGTTCCGCTCCTTACCGCGCTTCCTCCCTTCGATTGAGCCGTCCGGATCTCGACACCCGGAGCCGCGAAAGCAACATATGAACCGCGGGTTGCACGCCGATAGACGTTGAGCTGGCGATCCACTGCTGTCACGCCAATGACGCCGGAATAGGCCGCCGGATAGGATGGCTCGGCTCCGGCTCCGTTGTTTCCGACTGCCGCTACAAGGACGATTCCCTGTGCATGGGCGGCCTCTATCGCTGCCTCGAGAACCTTGTTCGGTGGCCCTGACAGGCTGAGGTTGACGACCTTCACGCCACGATCGGCGAGAGCCTCCAGGGCGCTGACAAGGGACACGACGTCGGACCTGTCAGCCGTACCGTCTCCCTTGGAAAAGGCATCAACGGCGATGAGGTTCGCCCGCGGAATCAGCCCAGGCGTCATGCTCCCCGGCCGTCCGACGAGGAGCGCGGCGATAGCAGTGCCATGATCAAGAGAGGAACTGCTCCCGGGTTCCTTGGAGATGTTCAACAATTCGATCGACTGGCCCTTGAGGGCCTCATGCTCAAGATCAATGCCGGTGTCGATGAGACCGATGAGCGGCGGCGCCTCGCAGGCATCAACCGCTATTGGCTTCCAGCCTACGAGTGCGGAAGCTTCACAACCAGGGGCGGCACATTCGGAATCTCCATCCGTATAATAGTAGGAGTCCGCATCGGTAGATGCCTTGAAGTTGACCCTCCGCACGGCCCGCTCGGCCTCTACGATGGACATGCCCGCAGGAACGCCCAGCCGAACGATACGCGGAGCGATGAGGCCGCGCGTCTGAGACCTGACCTGCAGGCCTGATGCCGCCAGCCTAGCCAATTCCTGTTCAGAGAGGCCGGAGACGACAATTGAGTTCGGCGCCTGCCGGGGCTTGGATGGCGAACCAATCAACTCTGGGCGATCGTTCGTGATTGTGGAGGCGGCACGTTCGGCCGCGGATGGCTGAGCGGATCGAACTGCACGAGAGCCCTTGACTGACTCCGGCGTGTCTCGAGCGACCAAGTCAGGGGCAGTCTTTCCATTGTCACGCGTAATGCTGCCCTTCGCGATTTGTCCTCTCCTGGTCTCCTTAGATTCCTTGTTCCTCTTACCGGCTGCGACGCTCCGGCCTGGAACCGAAGGCTTGGCACTTGGCACGGCTCCAAGATGAATCTTTCTCATCGTCCCGCCTTTCCAAGATTTCGGCTCCTTAGCGAATCCAGCCGCTTTCTTGCCCGTCGAGTTCGATGCGTTCAAAGAGTGCCCCGGCGCCTCCCCTGCCGGACCGCTCCCGGTACTCTGATTGCCGCTCCTGCTGCCCTGCCCGGCACTGCTGCCACTAGAGGAACTTCTTCCACCGTTACTCGCGCCGCTGCTCGTCCCACCAGCTCCGTTGCTCGCACCCGAATTCCCTTTTCCGGAGTTCCCGTTTCCGGAACCACCAGCGTTTCCGCTGCTGCCTCCGGCATTTCCTTGGGCGCCACCATTGTGGCCCCCCCCATTGCCGCCTCCGTTCCCATTTCCAGAATTGCCTTTTCCACCAGCGTTTCCGTTTCCACCACCTGGCTTAGCGATGGCTGTCGATGGGGTAAGTTGGAGGTCAGCACGTGAACCATGATCGAAGCGGAATTGAACGGGTGCCGCAACAGCTACACCTCCGGCTACCATCACGAGATATCGCCACCAACGTGCCATTAAGGTTCCTCATGGCTCTCTTCCGGTACGCGGGACCTGAAGAACCCGTATGAACCGGACAGCATGCGGTACTCTGTTACGAAATACTCGGCAGATATCCGAAACCTCCCGCTCTGATTTCAGAGCGGGACATCCCTGGTGAGGTTACGCCAGCGCAGAGCGCTAACGATAACGATAAAGTCCGACTTTGTATCCGGTAGTGTCCCGGATCAAACAGACCTGTCTATAATCATGCAAATTATGGAGGGAATAAAGCGGGCCGAGATCCGTTTTCAGGAGCAGGGGGCAGCGCGGAGCAGAAATGCCAGCAGCCATCGGACAGGAACTTGTGGCGCTTCTGCCGCGGCTGAGGCGCTTCGCCTTGGTGCTCTGCCGTTCGCCGTCCCTGGCAGACGATCTCGTGCAGAGCGCTTGCGAGCGGGCGCTGGCCAATGCGGACAGCTGGGCACCCGGGACGCGCTTCGATGCATGGGTATTCCGCATTCTGCGCAACAATTGGATTGATCACCTGAGACGATTGAGGACCGAGGGCATGAAAGAGGATGTCGCAGCGCAGATGGAAATCGTCGGAGATGCCGGTGAAGAGCCGATCCTGAGCAGGTTGCTGCTGGCAGAAGTCCAGCAGATCATTGATACGATGCCGCCGGAGCAGCGGGAGGTGCTGCTGCTGGTCTGCGTCGAGGATCTCGCCTACCGGGAAGCGGCCGAGGTTTTGGGTGTTCCGATTGGAACAGTGATGAGCCGTCTCGCACGAGCCCGTAAAAGGCTCGTCGAAATGACGGCTGCCGCCTGACGGACGTGACTGCGGAGAGATGCTGATGGCGCAACTTCACTTTAGCGATGAGATCCTCATGGCCTTCGCGGATGGGGAACTCGATGAGCCGGTCGCTGCCACGGTCGAGCAGGCTATGGCCAGCGACTTGGCAGTCGCCAAGCGGGTTGCCGAGTTCCTGCGCAGTCGACATCTCATCCGGTCAGCATTCCCCAGCGAGACGGCATCCGACGTTCCTCCTGAACTGCGGGCCGCGGTACAGGCCCAGGTCGATCGTTTCGAGAGACACGCCACTCAGCCGACTTCATCTGGAGGAGGCCAAGCCTCGCAGAGCGTGCCTTCCTCAGGAAGGTGGCGCCTCGGGATGGCTCTGGCTGCCAGCCTCGCGGCGCTCGCAATCGCGACAGGCGGCTATCTGGCTGGCCGACAGGGACTTCAGCCTTCATCCTCTGGCCCAATAGCAAACCTCACGGCTCCTGAAGTCAACCGTACCCTCAGCGAAAGCCCCTCAGGACAGGACCAGGATTTACCCTTCGGACGAATGCGGGTGATCTCAACATTCCGCATGGCGAACGGTCCCCTATGTCGGGAATTCCAGCTCCAAATGCCCTCTGGAACTTCCAATGCGGTTGCCTGTCGCGATCACGATTGGGTGATCACCTTCGCAACCGCGTCGGCCCCAACGAACGATCCCTATGTTCCAAGTGGCGGAGCGGATCTCATGGCAAGCTACCTTCAGAACGCTGGCGCTGGCGAGCCGCTTCTTGGTTCAGCTGAGATGAAGGCATTGAGCGAGGCTCAGCCTCAGAGATGAGGCACGGCGATCGTCCGCAAATTCGAAAATTACCACAGCTTCTGGAATAAGTCGGGCCGCCATCCGTTCTGCATTCAGGCAGGCGAAGGAGGTCCACGATGCGGATACTGCTCATCCTGATCTTTGCCGTGTTCTCTCTGGGTGCCATGGCGACCTTCGAAGGGGCCAGAAAGACTCCTGATAACTCCGGTTCCAAGCTGGCCAATGCACAGACTGGAACCCTCACCGGAGCCGTCTCTTTCGTCCGAAAAGCCAAGGCACATCTGTCTGCCGACGGGAGAGCACAGACGTGGTCGGAACCTTCCGCAAGAGGCCAGGACACTCCACGTCTTCAGATAGGCGATGTGCCTCCCGAAGGAGCCGTGCTCTACGTGGTTCCGAGGCACGAATCCTACCGATACACGATTGTCAATGGACGCCGTGTGATCGTCGACGCGGCCTCACGTCAGATCGTTTACGTCATCGAGTGATGACTGTTCCGGATCACGCATACACCATCTCCATCCTGAGAACGGAACGATACTCATGTTATTCGATCAAGCTAATCAGGAACAACAATTTCTCATGGAGACGGCAAGATCATGCATGACAAGAGTGCATGTTTACGCCACTCCCCTTCTCCGTACGGGAATAGAGCAGATCCTGGATGACGTACGCTTCGTTGTGGCCAATTCTGCACTTCAGACCACCTCGGAGCGCTCGGCCGCTGATGATACGGCAGCAGATCTTTTCATCGTGGATGAGAATTACCGTCCCCATGGAGTCCTCGAACTGATCGCAGAATTGAAGGCCCAGAATGCGGCGGCACGAGTGATCGTTCTTGCCGGCCAATTTGATATCGATGCTGTCATTTCCGCTCGGCACGCCGGAGCAGACGGGCTCTGTCTCACGACCAGCAGCCGCGATGTCCTGGTCCGTTCGATCGAGCTGGTTATGCTTGGAGAGATTGTGGTTCCGTCAGAGCTGGCTCTCGCGATCATAGAAGGACGCGTATCCAGCGTGGACTGTCTGCCTGGATCCATCCGTGAGAAACCTATTGGCGCGGCTCCGCGTTTGCCCTTGTCCAACCGAGAATTTGAGGTGTTGGGCCTGCTCAAAGAAGGAGCGCCCAACAAAGTCATTGCTCGCAGACTTGATCTGGCCGAAGCGACCGTGAAGGTCCACGTCAAGGCAATCCTCAGGAAGATCGGAGTTCACAATCGGGCTCAAGCCGCTATCTGGGCAGCGTATCACCTGCCGCCCGATGCGGTGATCGAATGATCAGTGACGACGACACGACGAGCAATTGCTCGATGTCACTCTGGCGTATCAAGTGCGTGAAACGAATATCAACGACACGACGGACTCGAGGGGCCCATGCTTATTTACAACCTGTTCAGACATAAGGATGAAGTGGACCTGTATTGTGCCGTTCCAGAGGACAGACCGGTTCCGGAGTTCTTAACGGCGGATGACTGGGAATATGCCCGTGCGCTGGACATCAGGACGCTGTTTGACGCTGACACCCCTGCGAACAGATCCGCAAAGGACGGTGACTTCTTCCTATTCCACCGAAGACCACAAGCCGTCGGTTAACCCCGAGGACCGATATCCCTTTTGGCCACCTGCCGGCACGATTCCGGTTCTCTACATGAGGGGCGGCCGCAGGACCGCCCCTTCAATTTTCCGGAATGTCGCTTAGCGAATAACCTGCACGATCTTGCGGCTGCCCGGCTCGACCAGCACGGGGGTGTTATTCACCACCGTGTACTTATAGCCCTTCACCTTATACTGGGCTGGCACCTCGTGATAGGTCACGCCGGATTCCGGCAGAACCGCGCCCACACGCACCTCTTCCTTGTAGGTATAGGACGGCACCTTCTGGGTCGTCACATACTGGCGGAACTCCGGCTGCTGCTGATCAGCAATACCGCCCGCGATGGCGCCCGTGACGCCACCCACGGCGGCACCGACCGGACCGCCGACGACCGCACCGCCGACTGCGCCGGCAGCAGCCCCGGTCGCGGCGCCGGACTGCGCGAAAGCAGCCGCAGGGGCGAGCGATGCGAGGACAACACCAGCAAGAAGGAACTTCTTCGACATGGATAACTCCTGAATTTTAGATTCGGGCTCTCTGCCCGCTGCTCACTCAACTCGACTCGCGCGAAGTAGTTTCAAATCAAATATACAATTCACATACCGTTTATGCAGAAGCCACGAGTATGAACACTGGATTAACAGCTCATTTATTCAACATTAAGGCCGCATACTGCTTCCAGTGATGACATTTGCGAATACACTGCTTCATGGCACCAACTCGCCAGCTGACATTACTCTGGAATCGCAGCATGGGTCTGTCACATCATCTTTGTGGAGCATCTCCCAGAGCAATCGGCGGGGTGCGTTGGAGCACCCCGCCGAACTAGGATTGGACATGGAGGATCCTATGGGTTCCGTGTCGGAGCAGACTTATTCGGTGACTTCGAGCACCCGGCGGTTTTCAGGCTCGACCATCGCGATCCCATCGCCGATCACCATGTACGATAGGTGCGAAGCTCGGGAACTTCAGTGATGCTGGTCTGTCGGCCGACTTCCGCGTCGTGCCCGATGCAGGCCCTTTGCCTGAACAACTTAAATTTTTTGATTGCGATCGGAATAAGCCACAATGTCATAGGCGGCATTCCTGGTAAGCGTTGCTAGCGCAACCATTATCGCTTTATTGCGTGAAAGTTGGAATTCACCAGGAGTTACTAAATAATGTTGCGAGGGAGAGAGCTGCCACCATTGGATGCACTCGTCATCTTCGAGGCAGCCGCCCGCCTGGGGAACTTTTCCCGGGCGGGTCTTGAACTTGGACTGACGCAGAGCGCCATAAGTCGGCAGGTCAACAAGCTTGAGGCTTTTCTCGGCTCCAAGCTGTTCACGCGCACAACCTCCGGCGTACTCCTTACACCGACCGGGCAAACCTATTCCGCAGAGGTCGGGCGAATCCTCAACGACATCCTGGGGGTGACGGATGGTGTCCGGGCCTGGACTGGTCCGCGCCAAGTTACGATCGCCTGCTCCCGGGCGATCGCGGATCTCTGGATCATGCCGCGACTGGGCCGAATGGAGGCTGCTATTCCCAGCCTCGAGCTGCGCCTGCGGGTCACGGATGATGTTCTGCATCTTCGGCTGGACGAGTTCGATCTTGCCGTGTTCTATCGGCGGGAGAAACCGGTTGGCGTTGCCGCTACAATCCTGGGGCGTGAGGAGATCATACCCGTTTGCAGTCCTGGGGCACCAAGGCTCGGAGACACCTTGGATCCGATTCTCCTGTCTATTGAGGACCCTCTCCGAGAGTGGCTCGATTGGCCCGACTGGATAATGGCCGCTCAAGCCAACCTTCCAACCGCCACGCGGTTCTGGAAACTGGGAGGCTATCAACTGGCTGTCGAGGCGGCTGTCGGCGGACTCGGGATTACACTGGGATGGACTTGGCTGATCCGTGAGCATTTGAACAGCGGAAAGCTCGTTCCCGCCCACGACTACACTCTGGCCTCGGAAGGATGCTTTTATCTTCTCAGACCCGCAGATCGCCACCAGCGACGTATTGCGCGCGAAGTCGCTGATTGGCTGATCTCCAGCAATGAAGGAGACGTGTCTTAAGAAGACTCAGTTAGGCTGTGTTCGCCGGCTCCGTGAGCGTGCATACCCGACGATCGTAAAAACAAGCCAAAGCACCTGCGTGATGAACGATGACAAATTGAAATTGAACAGCAGCGAGTAAATGATCGCCAGTCCCCCGACAGCATTCAATGCGGCATAGCGGGTATCTTCAATCTTCAGCATGCCCATCTGCAGAAGCCCATAGGCCAGTAGATAGGCCGCAACCCCTATCAATCCGACGAAATCTGCAGTGCTCATGGATGCTCTCCACTTCGTGTGAAGCAGAGTGTCTATGAGCAAGTGAGCACACGGCAGGAACGAAAATGCCGCATAGGGATATGCGACAAATTCATGACAATGGTTGAAAATCCTTGCCTTAACCTCCGTCCCGGAGGCCCCGCAGTCATCAACCGGACTGTGAGAAGGTCAAAAAGAACATCTCAAGATCGATTAAGCACAGGGAACGAGAAAAATGACCGATGATATAAGGGAACTCGGAGCGCGCATGCTGCTCGGCGGGATGAACCGGCGTGAGTTTCTGGGCCGCGCCATGGTTGCCGGGATGACCCTGGCTACGGCCAACTCGCTGCTCGCCTCCTCCGCGAATGCCCAGCAGCCTAAGAAAGGCGGCCACCTGAAACTCGGTCTCAAGGGTGGCGCTTCGACCGATTCCCTCGATCCCGCGGCCTACAGCACCTCAGTCATGTTCATTACCGGCCGTTGCTGGGGCGACACGCTGGTGGAGACGCATCCGACCACCGGCGCACCGATGCCCGGCCTCGCCGAGTCGTGGGAAGCCTCGCCGGATGCGGCAGTGTGGACCTTCAAACTTCGTAAGGACGTGAAGTTTCACGACGGCCGAATAATGAAGGTCGAAGACGCCGTCGCAACACTGAAACGTCACTCGGACGAAACGTCGAAATCCGGGGCCCTCGGCCTCTTGCGCTCGATCAAGAGCATCGAAAGCAAGGGCGGCGACCTCGTCATCACCCTGAGTGAAGGTAACGCAGACCTGCCGCTGACCCTCAGCGACTATCATCTCCTCGTTCAGCCGAATGGCGGCCTCGACAATCCTTCTGCCCCGATCGGCACAGGCCCCTACAAGCTGACGAACTTCCAACCGGGCGTCCGCATCACATTCGAGAAGAACCGGGACGACTGGCACTCCGACCGCGGTCATGCTGATACCGTTGAAATCATCGTCATGAACGATGCGACGGCGCGCGTCGCAGCTTTGTCGTCAGGCCAGGTTCATTACATCAACTCCGTCGACGCCAAGACCGTCGGATTGCTGAAGCGCGCCCGGAACGTGGAAATTCTCAACTCTCCGGGCAAAGGCTTCTACAGCTTCCTGATGCACTGCGACACGGCGCCCTTCGACAACAACGATCTGAGATTGGCGCTGAAATACGCAATCGACCGAGAAGCTATGCTGAAACAAGTCATCGGCGGATACGGCAGGATCGGCAACGACTACCCGATCAACACGAGCTACGCGCTGGCTCCCGAAGGCATCGAGCAGCGTATGTATGATCCCGACAAGGCTGCCTTCCATTACAAGAAGTCAGGCCATACCGGTGCCTTGGTGCTACGCACGGCCGACACGGCGTTTTCCGGCGCGGTTGATGCAGCCGTCCTCTTCCAGCAGAGCGCGAAAAAAGCCGGCATCCAAATCGACGTGAAGCGGGAGCCTGACGACGGCTACTGGTCGAATGTCTGGAACGTGCAACCCTTCTGTGCCTCTTACTGGGGCGGTCGGGCGACGCAGGATCTGCGCTATGCGACATCCTATGTCTCGAACGCCGAATGGAACGACACGAGGTTCAAGCGGCCGGATTTCGACAAGCTGGTGCTCCAGGCTCGCTCCGAGCTGGACGAGGCCAAGCGCAAGGAACTCTACAGACAGATCGCCGTCATCGTGCGCGATGAGGGTGGTCTGATCCTGCCGGTCTTCAATGACTATCTGGCCGCCTCGACAAAGTCGCTGAAGGGTTTCGTGCACGACATCGGCAACGACAGCTCCAATGGCTATGTCGCCAGCCGCGTCTGGATAGACGCCTGATCCTTCGCAACGACCTGCATAATCGGTCAGGACCACGACATAGTCGTGGTCCTGACATGAATTGCCATGGGATTATTCCATGATCCATTCATCCAAGGCCGGATTCATGTCCGGCCGGACGCTGCGACAGCGTTTTCCGCTGCTGTCCATGATCATTCAGCGGCTGCTTCTCAGCGTCGTCCTGCTGTTTGCGGTTTCGATCGTCATCTTCGGCGGGATTGAGGCTCTGCCTGGCGATTTTGCCACCACATATCTGGGCCAATCGGCGACGCCGCAAGCTGTTGCCAACATCCGCACGGAGCTGGGGCTCAACAAACCGGTCGTCACGCGTTATGTCGAGTGGCTCGGTGGCGCGCTCACCGGAGATTTTGGCACATCCTGGGCTAATCGTAATTCTGTGAGCGAGCAGATCGGCGGGAGGCTCGGAAACTCGCTCTTCCTCGCCTTTTTCGCCGCCATTATCTCCGTACCGCTCGCGGTCGGCCTTGGCATGTTGGCCGTGTTGTTCCGCAACCGTCTGCCGGACCGGATCATCAACATCGTATCCTTGGCCGCCATCTCGCTGCCGGAATTCTTCGTAGGTTACCTGCTGATCGTGTGGTTCGCGGTAAACACTGGAATCGCCACCTTTCCGGCGACCGTCTATGACGGTATGCCCTTTCTCGACCGATTGTCGGCAATCGCGTTGCCGACCGCCACGCTGGTCCTCGTCGTGATCGCTCATATGATGCGCATGACCCGTGCCGCGATCATCAACGTCATGTCCTCAGCCTACGTGGAAACGGCGGAACTTAAAGGCCTTGGCGGGCTGCGTATTATCGCCAGACATGCCGCTCCCAACGCGTTGGCTCCGGTCATCAATGTCGTCGCCCTCAACCTTGCCTATCTTGTAGTCGGCGTGGTGGTCGTTGAGGTGGTCTTTGTGTACCCGGGCATAGGCCAGTACATGGTCGACGCAGTTTCGGTGCGCGACATGCCGGTCGTCCAAGCCTGCGGCTTCATCTTTGCAGCCTTCTACATCTTCCTCAACATGATCGCTGATATTCTCGCGATCATTGCGAATCCGCGCCTGAGACATCCGCGATGAATCTGAGAACTATTCCCTTGAGTGCGTGGATCGGCATGGCAGGCCTTGCGGTTGCACTGGTCTGCGCGGCGTTCGCTCCCTGGGTCGCGCCCCATGGAGAAGGCGATGTCGTCGGTGACATCTGGGCCCCCCTGGGAGGCGATTTCCTGCTCGGCACGGACAATCTCGGCCGCGACCTCCTATCACGCCTGATCTATGGCGCCCGCACCACAATTCTCGTGTCGCTGGCAGCAACCGTTCTCTCCTTCGCCATCGGCATGTTCCTCAGCTTCATGGCCGTTGTCAGGGGCGGCATCGTGGATCAGGCGTTCTCGCGCTTCAACGATCTGATGATGGCTATTCCCACTCTGATCTTTGCACTCGTCGTGCTGGCAGTCCTGCCGCAGGAGACATGGATCCTCGTCCTCGTCATGGCGATTCTCGACTCCACCCGCGTCTTCCGCATCGGCCGGGCAGTGGCTCTGGATGTCGCGGTGATGGAGTTCGTCGAAGCAGCGCGGCTGCGCGGTGAAGGGAAGCTGTGGATCATCTTCCGGGAGATCCTGCCCAACACCTTATCGCCTCTCTTGGCCGAATTCGGGCTGCGCTTCGCTTTCGCAATCCTGTTTCTCTCCACTCTCTCCTTCCTGGGCCTCGGCATTCAGCCTCCAACGGCCGATTGGGGCGGCATGGTGAAGGACAATAAGGACGGCATCATCTTCGGAGTATCCGCGTCACTCATTCCCGGCGCGGCCATCGCCCTTCTGGCCGTCTGCATCAATCTCGTTGTCGACTGGCTGACGAAACGGACATCCTCACTCAAGGGAGGGCGCGGCGATGCCTGATCTTCTGTCTGTACGTAATCTGAAGATCGAGGCGACCGCCTACCCGCCGGGTGAGCCGCCCAGGACCGTGACGCTGGTCGACAACGTTTCGTTTGACCTCACCAAAGGAAAGGTCCTTGGCCTGATCGGCGAGTCCGGAGCGGGCAAATCCACCATCGGGCTTGCGGCTCTTGCCTATGGACGCGGCGGCGCGCGTATCGCCGGGGGACAAATCGGCCTCAATGGCCAGGATATTCTCACGCTGGGGCCTAAAGAGATACGTGGCATTCGGGGCGCCAGGGTATGTTATGTCGCGCAATCTGCGGCAGCGGCCTTCAATCCAGCCCACCGCCTCGGTGAACAGGTGATAGAAGCATCGCTTCGCCACCGTATCATGAGCCGGGCGGAAGCGGAGAAGCGGGCAGTCTATCTGTTCCGCATTCTTGGGCTGCCTGAGCCGGAGACCTTCGGGCGGCGCTTTCCGCACCAAGTGTCGGGCGGACAGCTTCAGCGTGCCATGACAGCCATGGCCCTCTGCCCCAATCCAGAACTGATCGTTTTCGACGAACCCACCACGGCTCTGGACGCGACGACGCAAATCGATGTCCTGGCAGCGATCAAGCACGCAATTGAAGAGACCCGTACCGCGGCCCTCTACATTACCCACGACCTTGCGGTCGTCGCACAGGTCTCCGACGACATCATGGTCCTGCGTCGAGGCAGAACCGTGGAGTGCGGTTCCGTCCGGCAAATCATCGAAATGCCGCGGGAGGAATACACCCGTGCGCTGGTGAACGTACGACAGTCCATTCGCCAGGAGACCGCCGATCAGTCGGACCCTCTCCTAAAGGTGGAGAAGATCAGCGCCCGGTACCCCAATGGTTTCGAAGTTCTGCACGACGTATCCTTGCATCTGCCGAAAGGCCAGACCCTGGCGATCGTCGGCGAGTCCGGATCCGGCAAGTCGACGCTGGCGCGCGTGATCACCGGCCTTCTGCCGCCAAGCGAGGGCCGCATTTCGTTCAACCGGAAGGAACTGACGCCGGCACTCAAGGATCGTTCGAAAGACGACCTGCGGAGAATTCAGCTCATCTATCAGATGGCGGATACGGCAATGAATCCGCGTCAGACGGTGCGCGACATCATCGGTCGGCCTCTGACCTTCTATTATGGCCTGCGGGGCGCTGTGAAGACCGCCCGCGTCAAGGAACTGCTCGATCAAATCGAAATGGGCAACGGCTTCATCGATCGCTACCCGGCTGAGCTATCAGGCGGTCAAAAGCAGCGCGTCGTCATTGCCCGGGCTCTAGCGGCCCAACCTGAGGTTATCCTCTGCGACGAGCCAACCTCGGCGCTGGATCCGCTGGTGGCGCAGGGCATTCTTGAACTCCTGATGAGACTTCAGAAAGAGACAGCCGTCTCCTACCTCTTCATCACCCATGATATCGCCATCGTCCGCGCCATCGCCGACTCCGTCGCTGTCATGCATCGCGGCCGCCTGGTCCGTTTCGGTCCAAGGTCGAAAGTCCTTTCGCCTCCTTTCGACGACTATACCGATCTGCTTCTCAAATCCGTGCCCGAGATGGAGGTCGGCTGGCTCGAGCGCGTGCTGGAAGCACGCCGGATGGAGAGCACCGGAAACTGAAGACTTTACGTCGCGCATTCAGCCCGCAGGAGGACGATCCCTTCGTCCTCACATCGCGGACTGCCTGTTGAAGGACGCCACCCATTCACAATAACGACAAGAGTGATCCCATGACGAACCGAACATTCACCGTCATCGAGAACGAATGGATTACGCTCGCGGATGGCACACGTCTGGCCGCGCGGATCTGGATGCCCGATGGGGCCGACATATCCCCCGTACCGGCGGTGCTCGAGTATCTTCCCTACCGCAAGCGGGATGGAACGTCCGTGCGGGATGAGGCAACCTATCCCGCATTTGCCGAAGCGGGCATCGCGGGCGTACGCGTGGACATTCGCGGCTGCGGTGAGTCGGATGGTGTTATCGACGGGGAGTATACGCCGCGCGAGTTGTCCGACGCCTGCAAAGTCATCGCGTGGATCGCCGCACAGCCTTGGTCGAATGGCTCGGTCGGCATGATGGGCATTTCCTGGGGCGGCTTCAACTGCCTTCAAGTGGCAGCCCTTCGGCCGCCGGCTCTCAAGGCAGTGATCTCGATTGCATCCACCGTCGACCGTTACAACGACGACATCCACTATAAGAACGGCTGCCATCTCTATGCCCAACTATCCTGGGCCGGCACCATGTTCGGCTACCAGTCGCGCCCGCCGGATCCTGCTCTCGTCGGAGAACGCTGGAGGGAGATGTGGCTGCACCGGCTCGAGAACGAACCGTTCCTCATGGCGGAATGGCTGTCGCACCAGCGGCGCGACGAATTCTGGAAGCATGGGTCGATCTGCGAGAATTTCTCTGCCGTCACGGTCCCTGCCCTCGTCATCGCAGGTTGGGCCGACGGCTACCGCAATACGCCGCTCGCCGCTGTCGAAGGCATGCCGGAGAACGCCAAAGCGTTGATCGGTCCGTGGGTTCACAAATATCCGCACTTCGCCTGGCCCAAGCCACGCCAGGATTTCCTCGGCGAGGCCATCGCCTGGTGGAATCGGTGGCTTCGGGATGAAGAATCCGGTGCCGATCAGATGCCTCAGGTGCGTGCCTATATCCTCGACGGCGTGAAGCCCCAGCCGCATCGCAGCGAAGATCACGGCTTCTGGGTCGCCAAGGAACGCTGGGAGGAGCCCGAAGTCATTTCCTTCTCCGTGGATGCCGTCGGCGCATTGAAGCCTGGGGAACCGTCGGCGCAGGTCCCGGCAAATCCGGTCTATATCAAGTCCCCGCTCGATACCGGCACGGCCTCCGGAGAGTACTTTACTCTGAAGCCGGATGCGGAGCTCCCTGGCGACCAGCGCATTGATGATGCCGGCTCACTTGTGGTGGAAACGGCGCCCCTTGAGGAGACGCTCGATCTTCTCGGTCGGCCGGTTCTGACAATGAAAGTCTCCTGTGACGAAGACTGGGCCAATCTCTGCGCCCGCTTGGTCGATGTGCATCCGGACGGCACGGCGACGCGTGTGTCATTTGGTGTCATCAATCTCTCTCACAGGGATGGCAATGCTGAACCGAGAGCCCTGGAGAAGGGTCGGCCCACGACGATCCGCATCGTGCTGGATGCCTGCGGCTACCGGTTCAACAAGGGCCATCGCATCCGTCTCTCCATTTCCACCTCTTACTGGCCGATGATCCTGCCGCCGCCCGTCGACCCTGGAGTGACGATCGATCTGGCGAGCCTCGACCTCGGCCTGCCAAGGCTCGGCGCCCACGAAGTGGTCACGGTGAAGGAACCGGAGAATCCTGATCCTCTGCCTAGGTACATTTCCCACAAGGCTGGTCGGACGGAGCGCACGGTCACGCGTGATCTTTCGGCCAATCGCACCGATTACCGCATCTTGGAGGATACCGGTCTGACCGAGCATCCGGAGACAGGCCTGGCGACCCGAAGTGTGCGAGACGAGCTCTGGTCGATTTCCCCGAACGACCCGCTGTCGATGAACGGCACTTCCGTCTGGACCTGCGAACTGCAACGGTCCGGCTGGTCCGCTCGCACTGTGGCCACGTTGAAGATGCGCTGCACGGCCAAGGAATGGCTGCTCAGAGGCGAATTGATCGCCTATGAGGGGGATCTCCAGGTCTTCGAAAAGACCTTCGAAAAAGCTATTCCACGAGATTTCACGTAGTCCTCAAGTAGTCCTCAAACTGCTCCCACCTGAACGCTGAGCGGCGGCAGGTGGCTTGAGAACTCCGTTGGAGATGTCGATTGGATGAAGAGAGCTCGTTCCACTCGAGTGGAACGAGCTCTCTTCTTGAGTGAGCCGCATTTTTGACCAAAAACAGGGCGGCCTCAAATAATCGAGTGGTCGGTTCTTCACAGGGCTCCACGACGACATGCCTGCCCCTGCCTTGATTGGTTGCCTAATTAAGACCGTACCACAGCTGTTCGCATTGCTGATCGGCCCGGATTGGATCCATCCGCTGGCAATGTCCAGGCTGGATCCGAATACTAATCAGGCTGCAAAGAAGAGCTCGCTCTGGCGCCATGAGGCAGACGGTCTGCGCTCTCTGGGCCTTGCCAGAGCAATCCGCTCCTCGAAGCGCATTTGCGCTTCCTTGAGCAGGCGGCGCTTCCGAGCGTACGGCTGAGAGGCCGCCGTGACGTCCTTCACGATAGCGGCGGCCGCAGCGTAAAGATCGGCCGTCGCGGCATCGAGACCGGGATCGCGCTCAAACAGGGCGAGAAGGCTTGCCAAGTTCTTTCTCAGGAGCGTCTGGAGGTCGCCCAGGTAGGCTTGCTCTCCCCCGGCTTGTATCGCTTTCAGGGTCGGAGCGATCAGGTTGAGCTTCTCTGCGATAGCTTCATCGAGGTTCTTGTCCGTCATGAGCAATCATCTCCGGATGAGGGGCCCGCCCAGTCCCTGAATCACGCAAAGGAAGGATGCTCTTCCCGGGTTAACCGACGGTTTCGGTCGCGGGCCGCCCGCGCCGGAAACGGAAAAGACGGTTGTGGGTGATGACCGGACGCCCACCGCATTCTGCAAAGCTCTGCATGAGGAGGAAAACGGACGGAGCAGCCACTCATCGCCTTTCGCAAAGATCCGGCGGAGCACCTATATAGAGAGTTCGCAGGATGAGGTGCCCTTATGTCCAGCAGGGATGACGAACCAAAATCCGATTTGGACGATGAGTTGGGCTCACGGAAGCGTATCAGTTTCCGTGATTACCCGAGCACGGGCGTGGTTGTGCTTGCGGCGATTGTCTCAGGACTGGGTTGGCTGGTCTACAAGTGGTCGGATGGAAAGCGTGTCGGTCAGTCGAATGCGCCCAAGGGTCCGCCACAGGAAGCTGTCTCAAAAGCATCTGCCTCTGACGATGAGAATACCTCAGCAGAACCAAAGAGCAGCAGCTCGTGAGGTTTGCAGCAGCACGACCAGGGGTCTCCCGAACAAATACGTCGCTCAGGCTTGCGCCCCTGGTCTCGCCTCGCGATCAAAGTGAGCCCGACGCCTCGAACTAAAGTCTAAAGGTCCTTCTGCACCTTAGGAATCCCAATCACGGCTAGGAATCCATTTGCGCCAGATCAATGCCCAGCAGGCTTCGCTACTTATAGCTCGGCAAAAGCTTAGCAATTTCACTATGTAGCCCTTTCGACGGGCGAAGCATCAGCAATGAAGGAATTTCAGCAGATGTGCTGACTCTCAGGTCGTATTTCATTCATGCAATCACCACGCCAACTTCGAAGCAGCGGGACGTGTTCACGACAGGAGCGGTCAGCATGCCAAGGACCAGAGAGGAGTGCAGAACTCGATTAAGCCATTACTACGCGCCAGCGAGGCCGAGAGCGGCCGCGAGCGTGGAGCATGATCACCTTGCGCATCGTCCTTCTCATCCTTGACGCAATTTCCATGAACCTCGCTGCGGCTCTTGAGGAGATGTCATACGTCTCGTCCGGAGAGGTCTATCTGATGTGACGCAGGGAGCCTGCAATTTTCCGGAGAATGGAAGGGTGTGTCGCAAGAGCTCCGCTTCCAACTGCAATTGCAAGCGCGAGGACGATCAGGATCGCGGCGACTGCGAACGTAATCCTCAAACCCGCGGCAACGGCGTCAGGGTGCGCCATCGTGGCATCGGTCGTCGTCAAGGATAGCGCGAACACCGCCCCCATGACAGATGCGCCGGTGACGAGGCCGAGGTGACGCGCAAGGTTGAGCATGCCGGAGATGACGCCCCGCTGGTCAGGCCGGAGATCCTTCATCACGGCGGTATTGTTGGCCGCCTGGAACAGCGAATAGCCGGCGGTGACGACAGCTATGGGAGCGATGTAACCGGCGATGCCGGCCTCCACCGGCGTCATGGATAGGATGAACGAGCCAGCCGCCATTCCCGCGAGTCCAGCGATAGTCACGCGTTGGGCGCCGATCCAGTCGACCATGCGGCCGGCGGGCACGCCGGTGAGCGCCGCGACGCCCGGGCCGACCGACATGACCAGTCCGGTGAAAGTTGCGTCGAGCCCGAGCGCAACGGAGAGATAGAACGGCCCAACCACCAGCGTCGTCATCATTACCGTCGAGACGAGTGTGCTCGTGGCGAGACCTGCGCTCAGCACCGGATCCCGGAGCATCGCCAGGTGGATCAAAGGTGACGCAGTTCTTGCTTCGGCGCGCGCGAAGAGGACGGCTCCGAGAGCAGCAGTCGCCAGCAGGGAGACGTTGAGCAGGCCAAAATGCCCGCGCCCGACTGTCATGGCGAGCGCATAAGCTGCAAGCGTCAAACCAAGCATCAGCATGCCCATTGAATCGAACCCAGGTCGATCCGCCTTCGTTCGCCCGTTGTCGATGGGCAGGGTGTGATACGCGAGGAAAAAAGCGAGTATGCCAAGCGGCACGGTGACGAGAAAGATCGCCCGCCAGCCAAAGCCGGAGATCAGAACCCCACCGAGCGAGGGACCAAGTGCGGTGCCTATCGCGGACATGGTCCCGAGCAGCCCCATCACGCTACCGGTCTTTGCCCTCGGAACCGTTTCTCCGACAAAGGCCATGGCGAGGGTCATCATGACGGCCGCACCCAGTCCCTGCACGATCCTTCCGGCGATCAGCTGCCACAGGGTGGAGGTGACGCCACACAGGGTCGAGGCCGCTGTAAACAGGGCGATCCCGATGAGCAGCAGCTTTCGGCGGCCGACGATATCGCCCAGCCGTCCGAGGCTGACGATCAGGACAGTGATAGTGAGCAGGTATGCGAGAACGATCCACTGGACTTGCTGGAAAGAGGCATGGAGCGCCTGTGCGAGAGCCGGCAAGCCGACATTGGCGATGCTTGTGCCGAGCGCCGGCAGCAGCACAGAGAGAGACAGACTGACGAGCACCCACCGAACCGGAGGTGCCTGTTTGGCATTTTCGGACCTTGTCCTGTCTTGTTCCACAACCATCGGCTTCACTTTGGACCCTGCTTCTTGGCGGCTCCGGGACTGGAGTCGTCCGAACCCTAGTCCTTTGGCTGACATGGCGGAACGCGCATCGTCTGCATTTTATTCATGCGCCTGACGCCATATCATGATGAAGCTGTGCTATGGTGGAAGCATGCCGTCCCCCGACCTCAACCTACTCGTCACGCTTGATGTGCTGCTCGCGGAAGGCAGCGTTGCGCGCGCAGCCGAAAGATTGCGGCTCAGCCCGTCGGCAATGAGCCGGGCGCTGGCGCGCTTGCGCGAGACAACCGGCGATCCGTTGCTCGTCAGAGCCGGACGCGGCCTCGTTCCCACGCCCCGTGCAATCGAACTCCGAAACCAAGTCAGCCAGCTTGTGCAGGCCGCAGAGGCAGTTCTACGTCCCGCCGAGAGCCTGAACCTCAAGCAGCTCGTCCGTACGTTCACACTGCGGACCAGCGAAGGCTTCGTGGAGAACTTCGGGCCGGATCTCATTGCTCGCGTTAGCGAGGACGCCCCAGGCGTACGACTCCGCTTCATGCCGAAGCCAGACAAGGACAGCAGGTCCCTTCGCGACGGACTCGTCGATCTGGAAACAGGCGTTGTGGGGGAGACAACGGGTCCGGAGGTGCGTACTCAGGCATTGTTCCGAGACCATTTCGTTGGCGCTGTGCGTATGGGGCACCCACTAAGCCAAGGCGAGATCACTCCCTCCCGTTATGCGACCGGCAGGCACATCTGCGTCTCGCGGCGGGGAATTGACAGGGGGCCGATCGACGAAGCCTTGAAGCCGTTGGGGCTGGAACGGAACATCGCCACGATTGTCGGCGGCTTTTCGACTGCGCTGGCTCTCGCTCGGACCTCCGACCTGATCGCCACTGTTCCAGAACGGCATACCGGAAACCTTCGCGCCGGAATGCATAGTTTTCGCCTTCCCGTACCCACGCCAGAAGTCACGGTTTCGCTGCTGTGGCACCCGCGGCTGGATGCCGATCCAGCGCATCGGTGGCTGCGGAGATGCATTCGGGACGTTTGCGGCACGCAACAGTTCTGCACCGAGGCGTCAAGTTGACCTCGCGGGCAACGCGGTCAGATCGCGCTCAATGTTCGGCTCTCCTAAGGTGAACATTCGTGTTTCCATCATTTAGGTTCGCATAGGGTCACAAGTCTTTAGGCGCAGCCGAATAGACGTCCGCTGACCGCACGAAAGCAGATACGCGGTCTACTTCGGATTTGTGCCAGAAGAAGACATTTCATGCCCTGAATCCACGCACTGGCGCAGGACGCTCCCAAATGCCTTATTGCGAATGTTCGTTTCAGAGGTGCTCAATGGATGATGCTGTCAGCGCAGCGTGTAGAGATAGGCCGCGACGTGTCTCGCCTCGGCGCGAGAGATACCCGTGATAGGCATGGCTGTGTTGGGGTCGATTGAGCGCGGGTTCTCGATCCACTGAATGAGCTTGTCCGGCGAGTTGGTCGCCACGCCACCGATATAAACCCGGGCTGCGAAGCCCTTGAGGGTGGGTCCGACCCTGCCCTGAGCCCTGGGAACACCGGGAATGGTATGACACCCGGCGCAACCATAGCGCTGGGCCAGGTGTCGGCCGACATCCGGATTGCCCGTCGTCAGTGCGATGGCGCGGGCACGAGCTTCCTGGTCGAACTTGATCTGGTAACCGGCGTAAATGCCGGCTCCTATCAAGAGAACGAGGATAAGTCCGACAACGATGGATCCGCGTCGCAACCGTGCCGGCCTAAGCAGACTGATGCCGGCTAGGTGGGAATCCGGATCGAATTCCTGGCGAGGAGCGGAGCGTGGATGTGCGGAACGACCCCGGCTGCTTCTCAAGCCCAGGACGATGCCCGTCAATCGCAGGAGGAGTACCGCGGCTACGGGAGCAAGGGCCCTACCGCGGCGCATAGGCATTCTGCCCTCCCCTGGAACGTGAGGCCCCTGAACGGGCAATCCAGAGCCCGGCGAGGATGAGCGCGGCGCCGGCATAGACAATCCCGGCGGGGATCCACATGAAGAGGCCAGCGAGTTGCTGGTCTTCCAGCGGTGTCAGTCCCCACTCGGCAGCTCCCAATGTCTGGGTCGGATAGATGGTCCGCCGGAAAAAGGCGAGCAGGATGCCGAGGAAGCCCGTGTGGAGCGAGGTGATGAACAGGTAGAAGACTGCAGCGCCATAAGCCTCCTCCCGGCCCTGCAGCAACGCACGCCAGAACACAATCGCTGTGAGAAAGAAGCTGAGATGCTGCAGCCAGTGAATCCAGGGATCGGTCAGAGCCGCCTCGTACAGCTCGGGAGCATGCCAGCTCCAGAGCGCCGCCCCATGAAGCAAGGTGGCAATGGGCGGGTTGGTGAGCCAACCCCACGCTCCTGCGACGGTAGACATCCGGCTGACGCCGCCGACGCCGCGCCTCAGGGGTGAGGACAAGGCCCACAGCATGACGACGGGACGCCCCACGACGAGGAGCGGCGCAGCCAGCGCCATGAGGATCTCGTGTTCGATCATATGAGCCGTGAACAGGCGCTCGCCGAGCCAGTGGAGAGGCGTCACGAGAGCAACGACGAGGAGCACCCATCCAAGGAAAAAGCACCCTGCCTGCCAGAGGCGCACGCCGCGCCCGATCCCGGCCCGCTGCCACAGACGCGCGAGGCCGGCGATGTAGAATCCGCCGGAGAGCAGCATCGGAATCGTGACCCACGGATTCCATGTCCAGGTCGTGCCCATGTCAAGCCAATGCACATGGCCGGAATGGGCCTGGGCCTCGGCGGCGGTGATGAGCGCGAGAATGATGGCAGCCGCTCTCATCGCTCGCACCCATGGAAGACGAGGCCCGCCGCACCGTGAAGCAGGATGACGACCATAAACAGGAGTGAGATTGCGATTCCCATGAGAGCCATGAAACGATGCGGTCGGCCAGCCCCCGTTGAATCCGGGCGAGGCGTCGGTGCGGCAGTGGCATAGCCGCGCCACGACAAAAAGGCCCCGAAGAGGCTCAAGGCCGCCATGACAAGGGCGAAGAGAGGAATTAGCGGCACCTGATGGGCGCAGACCCACGGCACAGCGGCGTAGTTGAACTGGGTGTCGATCAGCCAGGCCACCGGTCCGGCATAGATGCCGGCGGATGGAGCACCTCGTGAGAGCCATGCCGCCATGATGTCACCACCACCTCGGGAACCAGTAGATGATCACATAGATCGGTGGCCAGGAAGCCACGACGAAATACCAGTAGAAAGCATTGTCGCCTACATCGGAGAAGCGCTTGCCGTGGCCATGTCGGGTGAACATGAGCACGGTGAGGACGATTGTATCTCCGAGATCCGTCGCAAGATGCAGCGTGTGCAGGCCGAGAAGGAGCCACAGGATCGAGCCGTAGGCATTCTGATCCCAGCGAACGTGAAGAGTGCCGAGTTCCAGAACGCGTATTCCTAAGAGGGCAAGCCCGATGAGGCTCATGATGACGAGGTCGCGGCGGGACCGGCTGAGGTCCTCCCGCTCGCCGTCGCGTTTAGCCATTTGATTGGGCCAGATGCTCGCCAGCATGAGAACGGTGAACAGGCTCGACCAGAGCAGATCGGGCGGCGGGGCGCTGAGAGGCCAGTTGCCGTTGATGAAGACGAGATAGAAATAGGCTCCGACCACCATGACGAAGCCCATGCCTTCAGCCGCCGCGAAGCTGAGGGTTCCCCACCAGATCGGACTGCGGTGACCATAGGAATAGCTCGGCATGTGTCGTGCATTGAGCACGATCCGATGAGACAATGGTGTTTCGCTGGGGCGAGGATGGGAAGAGCCTGCCGTCATCGCTCGTCCTCCGTGCTCATCTTCGGCCAGAACCAGCCGATCAAGGCGACGGCAAGCGGCAGGCTGCCCCACACGACCGCCCATGGGGTGAACATCGAACCGATGAAGAGGATGGCCGTCGCCACTGCCGCGATGAACGGCCAGATCGACGGCTCAGGCGTGGATTCCCGCAGATCCGCCCGCCCATGGGTGATCGTGGAGACGATCTGCTCCCGGTTATCGACACTCAAGCCCGTCACCACGGGCAGGCTGTCGCGATTGGCCCAGAGGGGCTCCCGGTTCGTGACGACCGGAATGCGGTCGAAGTTCTGCGGCAGTGGCGGAGATGCCGCAGCCCATTCAAGGGTTCCGGCATCCCAAGGGTTCGGTCCCGCCATGGGACCGCGGCGGGCGCTCGAGGCGAGGTTGTAGAGGAAGAGAACAAAGCTTGCGAAGAAGATGACCGCCCCGATGGTCGAAATCAGGTTGAGGTTCCCCCAGCCCATTTCCGGCAGATAGGTATAGACACGCCGCGGCATCCCCATCAGCCCGGTGATGTGCATGGGGAAGAACGCCACGTTGAAGCCGATGAAGGCAAGCCCGAAATGCCAGATGCCGATCCGCTCGCTCATCATGCGCCCGGTGAATTTCGGGAACCAGTAATAGACGGCTGCAAGCAGCGGGAAGACATTGCCGCCGATGAGCACGTAATGGAAATGCGCGACGACGAAGAACGTGTCGTGCACTTGGCTGTCGAGCGGCACGGAGGCGAGCATGATCCCTGACAGGCCACCTGCCACGAAGATGAAGAAGAATCCAATGATGAAGAGGAGCGGCGTGCGGAATATGGGCCGCCCATCCCAAAGCGTTGCGATCCAGCAAAAGATCTGAATCCCGTTTGGGATGGCGATGAGCATGCTCGACGCCGTGAAGAAGCTGGCGCCGAGCTGCGGCAGGCCCGCGGTGAACATGTGGTGCACCCAAAGGCCGAATGAGAGAAACCCGGTCGCTATGAGGGAGAGAACGAGCGCGATATAGCCGAAGGCTTGGCGTCGCGCGAAGGTGACCACGATGGCGGAGACCCAACCCGTCGCGGGAAGGAAGATGATGTAGACCTCAGGGTGGCCGAAGAACCAGAACAGATGCTGATACAGCAGCGCATCCCCGCCTTCCGCCGGGTTGAAGAAATGCGTGCCCACGAGCCGGTCCAGGATCAGCATGGCGGAAGCTGTGACGACGGCCGGCAGGGCGAAGACGATCACGAAGGAATTGACCAGTTCGGCCCAGACGAAGAGCGGGATCCTGTCCAGGGTCATGCCCGGCGCCCGCAGCTTGAAGACGGTCACAATCACCGAGATCGCAACCGCAATGCCTGCAACTTCTGTGAAGGTGATCATCTGGGCCCAGAAATCGGCCCGCTTGCCGGGTGAGAATTCTGGGCCGGACAACGGCACATATGCGAACCATCCTACATCCGGGCCGATGTTCAGCATGAAGGCGACCCAGATCATCGCGCCGCCGAACAGGTAGACATAGTAGGAGAAGGCGTTCAGGCGCGGAAAGGCGATGTTGCGGGTGCCGACCATGAGCGGCACGAGATAAACCGCGAAGGCCTCACCAATCGGCACTCCGAAGAGAAACATCATCGTCGTGCCGTGCATGGTGAAGAGCTGGTTGTAGAGATCAGGCCCGATCAGCTCATTCTCTGGCTGAGCCAGCTGAAGGCGCATGGCAACGGCGGACAGGCCGCCGAGGAACAGGAAGATGATGGCGGTGACGATGTAGCGGCGGCCGATGATCTTGTGGTCGACGGTCGAGAGAGCGCCGATCAATCCCTTGTCGGTCCCCCAGGTCTTGGCAAGCCGCGCCGAGAGCTCCAGCCCGTCCACCTGGTCGTCCCGCAGCTCGTCCGGGCTCGGCGGCGCATCCGCCGCGCTTCGCACGCCCGGAAGACCGCCACGTTCGCCGGTGGCGAGGCGCGTGGGCTCGGGAACGGCGTCGACATCGTGGGGGGTGAGGGTCCGGGTCACTTCAACCCCTCCAGATAGCTTGCGAGAGGTTGAACCTCGTTTGGCTCGAGCTGGATCGTCGGCATGTCCACGCCCGGCTTGATGCCGTGGGGATCGACGATCCATGCGGCAATATTGCCCCGCGTCGTTTCCAAGGTGCCGGCGGCGATGTAACGGCGGCTTCCCACATGGGTGAGATCGGGTGCAGTCTTGCCGCCCGCGTCCGTGCCGCGGATCTGGTGGCACATGATGCAAGGCTTGGAGAGAAAGATCTCCATGCCACGCTGGTGCTCGGCATCGCTCGGTGGAATGGCGGAGGAGATCTGGTGGTTTCGCCAGCGCTCGAAATCCTCCTTGCTCTCCGCGACGACGAGCAGGCCCATATGGGCGTGCTGGAGGCCGCAAAATTCCGCGCATTGCCCGCGGTAGATTCCCGGGCGATCGGCCTGGATCTGGATCTGGTTCTGGCGTCCGGTGATCGCATCCATCTTGCCTGTGAGGTTCGGGATCCAGAACGAGTGGATCACGTCGGAGGATTCGAGCTTGATCAACACCGGCTCACCCACCGGAATGTGGATCTCGTTGGCCGTGGTGAAGACGCGGTTGGGCTGAGGGTCTTCATAAGTCACCTGCCACCACCATTGATGCCCCGTGATCAGCAGGGTCAACGTTCCATCCTTATGCGCGAACAGCACTTTCTGAGCCGCATAACTCAGGCCCGTCAGGGAAACGACAATCACGAGCGTGAGGCCGATGGCAGCCGAGATGGTGATGGTCATGCGCCGCTCGGTCCCGGGATCCGTGACCAGCGGGTCCGCGTCGGCGGCGCGCCTTCTGCGCAGCGACAGGAGAAGGGCCGCCATGGTGAGGACCCACACCGTGGCGAGCACGGCGACGAAGATCCAGAACATACGAGCCAAGCTGCTGGCCGCAGGTCCATGGACGTCGAGAGCCGATTGCCAGCCCTGGCAACCTGCGAGAGGCAGGCACAGAAGCAGGAGAATGGACGAAATCCTTCTCATCACCGCCTCATTGCGGCATCTGCGCGGCAGGAGGAACCTGACCGCCATCAATGACTTCACCCGGCGGGCGGCGCTGCTCGGCCGGGCCCGAGTGCATGTCGTCGTTGCGGCCCGGCGCTGCGGCCTTCGGCACGTTGCGGCCCATGGAGCGGACATAGGCGGCAATCTGCCAGATCTGGTCGTCGGGTATCTTGCCGCGGAACGACGGCATGCCGTTCGGACGGCCTTCGCGGATCGTCTGCACGATGTTCTCGATCTGCCCGCCATAAAACCAGCGATCGTCCATCAGCGGTGGACCGGAACCGCCGCCGCCATTGGCGTGGCAGCCATTGCAGTTGAACCAGACGTAGAACTTCTTGCCCTGCGCAATGTGATAGGCGTTTTCCTCATACTCCTTGCCCAAGCCGGAGCGATGCTCGGTCGGACCACTCGGTCCCGCGGAAAGGGGCACCAGCGCGATCTTCTCCTCCGTCTCCGCAGTGACCGGATTGGACCGGTACTCACGGTCTTCGCGTTCGCAGGCGCTCAACAGGATGGCTGAGAGAAGGATCAGCGGAAGGTGTTTCATCGCGTCACCTCCGTATGTCTGGAGGCTCGGTCGGAGCGCGGCAGCCCATATTGCGCGAGGATCATGTCCACATCCGCCCGGCGGCGGGCGAGGGCCGCATCGACCTCCTGGCGAAGCTGCTCGTCCTCCTTCCGCACGGCCATCGAGATGTCGAACACCATGGGAAGCTGCGGTCCGTCGAAAGCGGGGCGCACCGGCGTCACTTTCAACGGCACCTTCTCCCGTCCTGCGAAGTACCCGCCAAGCGGTCCCCAGACCACCACGACGTCGATCTCGCCCGTTGCCAGGGACTGCAGAATTCGCTCGGGCGGATTCGGCTCCCTGTAATCGCCATAGATCATGTAGCCGCGCACGTTCTCGACGATGCCGCGGCGGGCAAGCGCATGAGCGGGTGGCGTATTCGAGCCATCGTCGCCGATGAGGTGCACGCCGACTTTGACTCGGCGCAGAATGGGATCGTTAAAGGATGTGATTTCGGGGCCGTCGGCGCGGGTCACGAACACGTAGGTCGAGCGGTAGTACGGTGCCGTGGTGCGCACACCTTCGAGATTCGCAGGCAGTCCCGGCACGAGATCGCAGATTCCGGCTCTGAGGGTATTTCGCAGGAATCCACGCCGCTGAGCCCACCAAGTGTAGCGGATCTTCGCGCCGAGTTCCTCCGCAACGAGATCGACAATCTTGTTCTCGAACCCTTCTCCCGCCTCATTGGAGAAAGGAAGATTGTTCGGATCGGCGCAGACGCGTAGCTCTCGTGCCTCAACTCCACTCGCCACCACCAGGAGGACGGCAAGGACGATGCCTCTAAGGGAGCTTGAACACATAGAGCGTCCCTCCCTTGGTGGTGACGTTCTTCAATTCGCGCATGGCATTCACGAAGCCCAATGCGGCCGTACCGTCGCGCGGATCGAGATCGCCGGAGACGATAGAGCCCGCCCAGCCGCCGACGCCGGACAGGATCGCGACGTATTGCTTGCCGTCCGGCCCGCGATAGGTGGTCGGTTGCCCGATGATTCCGGAGGATGTCTTGAACTGCCACAGCACCTCGCCGGTGCGGGCGTGCACGGCTTTGAACCAGCCATCCATGGTGCCGTAGAAGACGACGTCGCCCGCCGTCGCGAGGGTACCGCTCCAGACGGGAAAGCGCTCGTTAATGGTCCAGAGTTCCTTGCCTTCCTTGATGTCCCAGGCGGTGAACTCGCCCATGTGCCCGCCAGGACCCGGATACATGCGCACTTCGGCTCCGAGATAGGGCGTTCCGGCGATGTAGTTCGGCTCCACGCTCTCCCAATCCATGCACATGTTCATGTGCGGGATGTAGAGAAGCCCGGTCTTGTGAGAGAAGGCGCTCGGATTCCAGTCCTTCGCGCCGGGCGCGGTCGGACAGATGTCGCGTATCACGCGGTTGTTGACCGGCTCCTTCTCGGAGTTGACCTGTAGCCGTCCCGTCTCCATGTCGACACCGGTCACGGCCGTGAGCGCATGAAACGGCTTCGCGGAGAGAACTTCGCCCGTGGTCCTGTCGATGACATAGACGAAGCCCGTGCGGCCCGGATGCACGAGCACCTTGCGCGGTCTCCCTTCCCACTCCAGGTCGAGCAGGATCATTTCATTGATATTGTCCCAATCGTGGAGATCGTGCGGGGCAGTCTGGTAGAACCAGCGCGCCTCACCAGTATCGGCATCGCGGGCGAAGATGCCGGCGGTCCATTTGTTGTCGCCAGGGCGCTGATTGGGGTTCCAGGGACCTGGATTGCCGGTGCCGTGATAGAGCAGGTTCAGGTCGGGATCGTAGGACAGCCAGCCCCAGACCGTGCCGCCTCCCTGCTGCCATGCATCCGCAGGCCATGTGGTGACGCCGAGATCCGCGCCCTTGTCGCTGTCGTAGAACGGCTTGAAGTTCGGGCCAATCTTCACGTCCTGGTCCGGGCCGGTGCTGTAGGCCTTCCAGACACTCGTGCCGTCCTCGATGTTGAGGGCCTGGATCCACCCTCTCACTCCGTACTCGCCACCCGAGATGCCGACGATCACCTTGTCCTTCACGACCAAGGGCGCCATCGTCATGGTCTCGCCCCGGTTGATGTCGCCGAGCTTGGTCCTCCAGACCTCCTCGCCGGTCTCGGCATTCACCGCGACCACATGGGCATCGAGCGTTGTGAAGAAAATTCGGCCATTGGCGAAAGTAGGCCCGCGATTGACCACGTCGCAGCAGGCTACGCCCTGAGCGGCCGCAGCCGGCTTCGGGTTGTACTGCCACTTCATCGGCGCGCCGGGCTGTGTCAGATCCAGGGCGTAGAGAATGTTGGGATAGGGCGAGAGGACATACATCGTGCCGCCGACCACGAGTGGCGCGGATTCGTGACCTTTGTTGACCCCCGTCGAGAAGGTGAAGGCCACTTGGAGGTTCTTCACAGTCTCGATGTTGATCTCAGAAAGGTCACTGTAGCGGGTGGAGGCATAATTCTTCTGCGGAATCGTCCACTGCCCATCCTCGGGCCCCATTGCAAAGTGAGGGGCAGCGGGCTGGGACGAGGTCGGTTGTGCCAGAATCGGAGAAGCAGGCTGAAGGGTCAGCGAGACGGCCAGAACAAGGGCAAGACGAGCTCCACCCAAAATGTGTTCTCCGGAAACTAAAGATACCATGCCTCAAGGGAGGCTCGACTCCAACCGCCCAGCTTCAACTATGTTCCCGAAAATGTGATCATGTCTTGCAAGAGCGGCATCCGGGTCCCGGGCCCGTCAGCGCCAGTACTCCCGGATCGGGATGCCGTACTCGTTGGAGGCATGGACGAGAAGATAAGCTCCTACGGCGGCCAGCAATCCGATCAGCACCAACGTGACCAGAAATCCCGGATCACGAAAGATGCGGAAGTCTTTCCGGAGTGAGCTGCTGCGCGGCTCTGCCATCATCCATCACCGATAACCTTCTCATATGAGAGGCAACTGAGAAGCAGGAGCCATGTTCCCCGTCGGTCGAGCCAAGGCTACTCGGCTGTCCGTCGAGCCCAGAAACCACGACCTGGATCGTAGCCCCAGACAGCAAGCCCGAAAAAGACAACCAAGGCCAGACTGCACATGCCGAACGCCACAGGCTCGAACTGGAGGTAGAGCGCAAACCGGATCATCTCGACCGCATGGGAGAACGGGTTCGCCCAGGCAATCACCGCCAACATGGGACTGACCTCCTCCAGGCGCCAGAGCGGGTAGAGCGCTGTCGAGGCGAAGAAGAGCGGAAAGATGACGAAGTTCATCACACCCGCAAAGTTCTCGAGCTGGCGAATGATGGACGAGAGCGCGAGGCCGAGAGCCCCGAGCATTAGCCCGGCCAGAACCAGCATCGGCAGCGCTGCCGCATAGCCGAGAACCGGCGGCCGAACATCCCAGACGCGGGCGAGCACGAGAAACAGATAGACGATGGGGAGCACAGTGATCGTATTGGCAAGAAGGCGAGCGCCCAGCAGCCACCAGCGCGGCAGCGGCGCGGTCAGGAGGACCCGCATCGATCCCACCTCCCGGTCGTAGACCATGGACAGAGAACTCTGCATGCCATGGAACAGCAGCATCATTCCGACCAAGCCCGGGACGATATAGACCTCGTAGAGAATGTAGGTTTGATAGGGCGGGATGATCGAAAGCCCAAGCACCGAGCGGAAGCCCACGGCGAAGATGCCAAGCCAAACGAGGGGACGCACGACGGCGGCCGCAAACCGCCCGTGCTGGCCCACGAATCGCAGCATCTCCCGCCGCACGATACCGGAGAGCGCCCGCAGGGCGCGGCGGGCCCTCATGAGGGCGACCTCGTCAGCTGCAGGAAGGCTGCCTCGAGCGTTTGCCCGGGCGCGAATTCCCTCGCCTCGCCTGTCCAGCGAACGCTGCCTCGATGCAGCACGACGAGCTGATCGGCAGGTTCCACCTCGTCCAGCATGTGCGTGGCCCAAAGCACGCTCAGGCCCTCGCGGCAAAGGGAGCGCACATGGGTCAGAAGCAGCTGACGGCCGGCGACGTCGAGGCCGGCCGTCGCCTCGTCGACGATCAGGAATTGCGGCCGATGCAGAAGCGCCCGCGCGATTTCCACGCGTCGACGCAGCCCGCCCGAGAGAGCCCGCACCTTGTCACCTTGCCGATCGCTGACTTCGAGCCGCGCCAACTCTTTGCCTGCTCGCTCCATGCCCTCCCTGCGCGATAGGCCATGCAAGGCACCATGATAGGCCATGTTCTGCGCGACGGTGAGATCCAGATCCAAGGTCGGCATCTGGAACACGACACCGAGACTGGCCAGCGCCGGCAACGGATCGCGGCGGATCGAATGGCCGAAGATGCGGATATCGCCCTGCTGCGCACTGTAGAGCCCCGTCACGAGGGAGACGAGAGTCGTCTTGCCCGCGCCGTTGGGGCCGAGGAGAACCGTGAAGGAGCCGGGCTCCATCGAGAGGTTCACATCGTACAATGCTCGGCGCGCGCCGAAGCCGTGGCTCAGGTTCTCGATGGCAAGGGCTGTCATGGTGCGACGACGAGCCCCCAGGGAGAGCGCCCGACGCCGATGGTTTTCACCACCTCCCGGTTCTCGAGATCGATCACGGAAACATCGCTCGAATTGCCGTTGGCCGTATAGAGGCGCCTGCCATCGGGGGAGAGCGCGATGTGCCAAACCCGCTGTCCGACGAGATAGGTGCGCAGCACCTCGAAGGTCTTTGCATCAACTTCGGCAACCCGGTTCGCAGGGCCTAACGCCACATAGGTGCGAGAACCGTCGGACGTCAGCTGAATTCCGACCGCCTGGATGAGCTCGTGCGGAACGCCGGGCACCTCGAAGCCGATCTTCGCCAAGGGCTCCCGCGTCTCGGTGTCGAACACCTCCACCGTCCCGCGCAGTTCGGACGAGACCCAGATCTGCCGGCTGTCGGCCGAGACCTGCGCCATCCGCGGGCGCGTGCCGACGAGCACGTTATCGACGAGTTCAAGCGTCTGCGCATCGATCACATGCAGCATGCTCGTGGTCTCGGAGGTGTTCACGACGTAGCGCCCGTCCGGGCTCACCCCCATGCCCTCAGGCTCGACGCCCACCTCGACTTCCGTGACAATGCGCCGTTCCGGAATGTCGAGAACAGAGACGAGGTTGTCGTTCTCGTTCGCCACGAACAGGCGACGTCCATCAGGATGCAGCACGAACAGTTCAGGGTCCTCGCCGGAAGGCAGGAAGCCTTCAATCTTCCGGGTCTTCAGGTCCACGACATCGATGCGGTTGTCGTCGCCGACAGCAACATAAAGCTTCTGCCTGTCGGCACTCAGGCCGATGCCGCGCGGTCGTCGCCCGACCGGGATCGTGTCGACAAGCTGCAACCTGCTGCCGTCGATCACAGACACCGTATTGTCCTGCTCATTCGAGACATAGACCGTCTCGGCCCAAGCTGCCTGCAGGGTGAACACGAACCCGAAGATGACCAGGATCAGAACCTGCATCGGCTCTCCTCACGATCAGTTCCTAAGGTGTCGAGCTCGGAGCCGCGATGCAGATAGCCGGCCTGTGGCGAGACGGACACGAGAAGCCGTGGCCCCGCAATCAGAATCGGCTGACGCATCTGCCCGTCCCAAGGGCGGAAGCTCTGCCCCTGCCCCTTGAAGCCCGAGAGCATGAAGTCGGCACTGCGCAGATAGCCCATGATCGCGCTGGGTTCGCTGCTGCGGGAGTGGATGGCGGCCTCTCCGATCGCGCGCACGGCCGCCCAAGCCGCGTAGTCCACGGCCCCCATGCGTCGGCCGGCGAACTTTTCGAACCGCGCCTGCAGTTGCGTGGCGCCCCATTGCTCCGAGACTGGACTCCAAGCCGCCGTCACGAGCCCATGCGTTCCCGCCACCGGGCGCGGCCGCGCCGTGCGACCGGGAAGATAGTCGCCGAACTCGTTGGCTTCGTCTGCAACGACGAGCACGTCATAGTCGGCCACTTGGGATAGAGCCGGAATTTCGCTCTGCAGCGTCACATGCCCCGTATCGGTCCGGGCGTGACCGGGCCTGAAGGTCCATTCCCTCTCCGCCATGATCTCGGCGCCAAAGCGCTTTGCGGCTTGGCGGTAGGCTGCCGAGAGCAGCCGGTCCCCCGGTTGGCTTCCCGTCACGAGAAACCAGCGCCGCCAGCGTTTGGTCATCAGATATTGTGCGAGAGCATCGGCCAGCATGGCGCGGCTCGGCATCGTGTGCAGCACATTCGCACGGCACGCCTCATTGCGCAGTTCGTCATCCGGCGCGCGGGCGTTGATCAACAGCATCTCTCGGGCGTGTGCATCCGATGCGGCGGCAACGAGAGCTGATGCATCGAGATCGGTGACGACGAAACGGATGCCCTCTGCACCGAGCACACGAACCGCGTCCGCAGGACTGCCACCTTTCGGGACCGTCCGTTCCACCAGCACGAAGCGCTGCTTCGTGAAGCGGCCGGTGGTCACGTTGTCGGCGATCCCCAGACGCGCGCCTGCAACGCCCTCGTCCCGGATTTCCCGATCGAGCGGAGAGACCGGCTGGACAGGGTCGCGTTCCTGGGTGACGACGGCAATGGTGATCACGCCTTCAGCTGCCATCACGGGAACAGCCAGCAGCAGCGTAAGAAGGATCAGCACGAAGCTCATTCAGCAGCCCTCGCCTGCTGAAGACGCCTGTCATCCACGATCCGGGCTGGGGAACCATCCAGGGTGATCACGCGATGGGCGAGCGCGGCGGCCTCGTACCAATGATGGGTGACAAGCAGGGTCGTCGAACGCAGTCTCGCGATATGTGTCGCCACAAGATCCTGCATGCCTCGCAACGTCTCTTCGTCCAGGGATGAGAAAGGCTCGTCCAGCAGGAGAAGCTTTGGCTCGACGGCAAGCGCCCTGGCCAGCGCCACACGGCGCGCCATCCCGAGCGACAGACGTTGTGGATAGACGTCCTCTGATCCGGAAAGGCCAACCTTCTCCAGCCACTCCCCTGCTCTTTCGGGCCGGTCGAACATCACGAGTTCCAAGTTTTGCCGTGCCGTCCGCCAGGGTAAAAGACGGGGTGTTTGGAAGAGATAGCCGACGGGCTGCGGCACGCTCGTAATCGATCCTACAAAATCCCCATCCAGCCCGGCGATGATCTGCAGGAGGCTGGATTTGCCGATGCCGGATGGCCCCACGATGGCGCAGACCTCGCCATCGCCCAACTCCAGCGACAGGTTCTCGAACAGAACCCGTTCGGGTGCACCGGCACGAGCCGCATAGACCTTCCGATCGATGGCGAGCCTGATCGTCATCGCCGCCACTGTCCTGCTCGGTGCTCGAGCGGCGTGAAGGCCAGGAGCTCGATGAGCAGTACGCAGAGAACGAAAGCCGCTGCATAGGCCATGACCCGCGGCACATCGAAGAGCTGGAAATAGCTCTGCAGCTGAAACCCGACACCATTGGATCGTCCGAGCAGTTCCACCACGAGAACGATTTTCCAGATGAGCGCAAGGCCGTTGCGCGCGGCTGCCAAGAAATAGGGTGCCAACTGCGGAATGATCACCTCCCGCAATGTTGTCCAGGGACCGAAGCGGTAGATCTGTGCGACCTCAGCATAATCCCGCTCGAGGGCTCTCGCCCCCTCGCGCAGCGTGACAGCCACATTGGGGATCTTGTTGAGAGCGACCGCCACGAGAAGCGCCGTCTCCACCAGACCAAGCCAGACATAGGTGAGAATGATGACAACAAGTGCGGGTACGTTGAGCAGGATGATGAGCCAGGGACTGAGCCACCGGTCGAGCCATGCCAAGCGCCCGAGCGTGATGCCCAAAGCCGTACCGATGACCATGGCAATGACAAAACTGATGCCGACCCGCGCCAGAGTGATGCCGAGATGGTAGAGCAAAGGGCCAGCCGCAGCTTCCTGCGTGAGACTCCTCAGCACGGTGAGCGGCCCCGGGAAGAGCCGGCTCTCGGCCCAGCCCGCTCCTATCTGCCACAGGCACAGGAGCAGCAGCACAGAGGCGATCCCCTGCCATGCCCCCCTGCCTCCAACGTCAGCAGCACGCATCGGCAGCCTCAATAGGAGACGGAGGGCCAGAAGGTTTTCGCATCGAGGATTTTCGCCCGACCGACAAGCTTGTCCCCTCCGATCCTGACCAGGATAGCATAAAGATCGGAGGCCGCCTGCCGCTCGTCTTCGGACCATCGATCCGGGATGCCAGCGCGAAATCCCGCTTGGAGCGCCCGCAACACCGCCGGGTCGTCGCTCCCGATCTGAGGCGCAAGGCGGATCCATTCCTCCTTCGAGGCTGCCAGCAGCGCCTTTGCCTGACGGGAGGCAGCGACAAAGCCCTCCAGTACAGCGCCCTCGCGTTCGGCCCACTCGTCCCGGAAGGCATAGCCGAGCATCGGCACGTCACCGTCGAGGCCGAGGCGGAGGATCATGTCAGCGACGGTCAGGAACACGCTGGCGCCGCTGGCCTCCAGACGGGCGGCATAATGCCAGTAGGTCAGAACGGCATCGATGCGCCCGCGCGCCAGTTCCTCGTTCAGGAGCGGCGGAGCCCCGAAGACGGGCTCGGCAACCTCCGCCAGATCAGCGCCCAACTCCCTCTGCGCATAGGTGCGCAGAAGGAGCCAGCTCTTGTCGAGGGGGCCACCGGCAACCCCGATTCGCCTGCCCTTAAGATCCGCGAGGGTTTGGATGGCCGAGTTCTGCGGCAACATCAGTGTGCCTACGGCTTTTGAGTACGGCACGAAGCTGAAGGCCGTCCCCTCGCCTCTCTGCCGTGCAACCCAGGGCCAGTCCGTGACGATCATGTCCACCGCACCCGTCTGCAAGGCCACCTTGGCCGCCTCGTTGGAGGCGAATTCGACCGGGGTGACGGCGATGCCATGCCTGCGGTCGAATCCGTGATGCCGGACGGTATCGATCTCCCAGGCGACAGTTCCGAACCTGAGCAACCCGACCCTGATAGCTCGATCATCCTGAGCCTTTGCTGGCCCTAGGACGGTTAGGGCCAGAATGAACCAGGTAACTCTGAGAAGCATGACTGGACCCTGGCAGCAATGGCCCGTGTAAACGGCCAAGCTCTGGCTTTGTTCCAAGTCCCGGGTCTCGGCCGCCGGACGTCAGGTGCTGCGACGGATGCGAAGATCCTCTATGTCGCCTTCCGGGCCACTCTGAAGCTCCCCTTTCTTTCAAAAATGTCCAGTGTTCCAGCTTTAGCGCACAGTCAGCTTCCTTTAGCTCCGTGCTATAAGTCGACTTAGCTGCCATATCCCTATGAAAGGGACCAACAGCCTAAACTGCGCCACGAAACCATCGCTATTCCCGGTTGTCCAATCGGCGCTCTTGTGCTGCGACAAGCCGCATCATCTTGCGCAGGTCTTGCTCACCCAGATTCATTGCTGCATCAAGCCAGATATCAACGATATCCCGCAGCTCTTCATACTTCACCGGATCAATTCGCCTCTTTGAGCGGTAGATGGCCCTGTGAGCGTTATGCTTGCGCCTGTTCCGGGCGATATAATCCCTGACGGCGTTCTCTCCCTGGCCGTTTTCGGCAAGGACGTCGACGACGCCGAGACTATACAGCTCCTCAGCGGTATAGACCGTGCCGCTCATGATGAGTTTCTCGGCAGCCGCCATGCCGATCTTGCGGGACAGGAAGCTGTATGCTCCCATTCCAGGGAACAGATTGAACAGCACCTCCGGCAGACCCATCTTCGAACTCTTCTCTGCAACCAGAACGTCAAAAGAGAGCGCGCATTCGAATCCACCGCCCAGCGCATCACCTTGCACCAGCGCAATTGTGATCAGAGGCGTATGAAACGCCATGGCGTTCCCATAAACCACGTCGATGCAGGCATAGGCGTACTCCCTCAGCCCCTCCTGATCCCTGCGCCGGATGCAATCAGCAAAGTAAGCTAAGTTTCCACCGAAGTTATAGACGCCTGGTGTCTGGGAAGCGGCGACGAAGTACTCCAGGTGCTGACGCTGCTCGCGGTTCCCCTCCTCCATGATCGCACGCACGGATTCCTGCACGCACATCATGTCCCGCAGGAGTTCCATTGTGATCATCGGATGTTGGCTCGGACGCATGGCCGCCCAATAGATCTTCTGTTCGAAGTCGAGCTTGACGTCGATGTACGGCAGGAGAAGGCTGGTAGGACCGTGCAGTGCCGGACCGGGCGTTGATTTCGGCGGCAGAACTGCATGAGTCGGCATTTCCCGATAGTCGGCGGATTGAACGTCCGAATAGGGATGGTCAATGGCTTTGACCAACGGGGATATCATTCTGCTCTCCATCATAGAGACTTCATCAGCACAACGAGATTCATCTCGCTGCCAAGCGGCTCGCCCCGACCGGAGGCAACCTTCCTTAAGGATAATGATCCTTTAAAGGCGTCGTGGGTAGTACTTAGGAAGATCTGTCGCGCAAATTGGTTAATGAGAGCCACCTCTTACCAATGCCAACAACCATAAGCGACCTGACGAACCATTGAATGCAAGTTTTACTGCAACTACGCAAAAATATCGGATTAACCAATTTCATAAAAAGCCGAAACGACACAGCATCCAGCACCTACGTTATTGCGGTATTGATGATGGGTTCCATGTGAACGCCATGCGGTCTTATGAAAATTGAGCAACATAAACCAGCGGCGCCAGCCTGAGAACGAACAGTTGGTCTCGCAAGAGGGAGACACCGCACGACCCGCGGAATGACAGCGACGAAATAGGTCAGACGCCTAAGTTGATCACTGAGCAAGCTCAGCGACTCCAGAGGATCGATCGAGCTGACAGGTGGGGATGCCGGGGGCAATACATGGCAGTTATTCTAATCCTCGATGACAAAAGCACGAACCGCAACATCTATTCCCGTCTGGCTCAGACGATCGAAGACAGTGCAGTCGTGCATGCCTTTGCCTCGCCGGTGGAGGCTCTCGACTGGCTCGAAGGCAACTGCCCCGATCTGATCGTCACCGACTTCCGAATGCCGGGCATGGACGGCGCGGAATTCACCAAGCACGTGAGGGGCGCCGCGAATGGCATCGATGTGCCGATCATCGTCATAACTGCCTATGACGATAGAGCCTTCCGGCTCCGTGCCTTGGAAGCGGGAGCCACGGATTTCCTTCGCTCCCCTGTCGACCATTATGAGTTCGTCACCCGCGCACGCAACCTCCTCAAGCTCCAGCGCCAGCAGCAGCAGATCAAAGGTCGCGCCCAGGCCCTCGAACAGCAACTCCGCATCAGCGAACGCTCTCAGGAGGAACTGGTCCGCAGCAGCCGGGAGGCATTGGCTCAGGTGATCGACACCGTACCAGCCATGGTCAGCGCAACCGACAAGGACTCTCGCATCGTCTTCGTGAACGCCCACTTTGCCGACTTCGTCAACTCCACCCCGGAAGCTCTCACGGGAAAACAGCTGGGCGACATTCTGCGAAGCAACAAGCCGGAATTCGCCCGCCAGGTTCACAGGTCCATTGTCAACGGTCAGCGTGTGTACGCGAGCTTCGAGGAAAGCATTACCGACACATCCGGGATTGAGCGGGCATTCCTGACGACGAAGACGTCGATGCGCGCGCTTGCAGGGGCCGAGACAAGCGTCCTGACGACGTCGGTCGACATAACCGAGCGAAAGCAGGCCGAAAGCACCTTGCGGCATATTGCGCTGCACGACACGCTGACCGATCTTCCCAACCGGAGAATGCTCTACGACTGGATCCAGCAGGAGCTCTCCAGCGAGCACGCCCGGCTTGCGATCCTCTTGATCGACCTCGATCGCTTCAAAGCAGTCAATGATACCCTCGGCCACGCCGTGGGTGATCGTATGCTTCAGCTGGTGACAAATCGTCTCCTCGGAACGATTTCCAGTAGCGACCTCGTCGCGAGAATGTCTGGCGACGAGTTCGTGGTCGTCCAGGCGAATATCAAATCTCCGGACGATGCGGAAGATCTGGCGCGGAAGATCATCGATTCCTTGTCTGCGCCGTTCCTCCTCGAGGAGAGCGAGATCAGAATAGGCTGCACAATCGGAATTACGTTGGCGCCACGCGACAGCCAGAGCGTCGAGAAACTCCTCCGATACGCTGATCTCGCAATGTACCAGGCAAAGGCCGAGGGAAGGAACACGCTGCGCTTCTACTCGCCCGATATGGAAAGCATCTCTCGCAACAACATCAGCCTTGAAACCGATCTCCGCAAGGCGATGATCCAAGAGCAGTTTGAGCTTCACTACCAGCCCCAGATCAATCTCGAGATGGGATCGATTGCAGGGGCAGAGGCGCTCCTGCGGTGGGTCAGACCTGAATTCGGCCTGACCTCCCCCAATGTCTTCATCGACATTGCGGAGGAAACAGGACTGATCAATGAGATCGGCGCCTGGGTTCTGAAGAAGGCTTGCACACAGGCGGCGGCATGGCAGAATCTCGGATATGGCCCGCTCCGGATCTCGGTCAATCTCTCCCCCGTGCAGTTTCTGCGCCAGGATATCGTCCAGCTCGTTGACGATACTCTTGAGGCAACCGGTATGAATCCCGAGTACCTCGAACTTGAACTCACCGAGGGCAGTCTTCTCAAGGACGTCGAACGAACCAGGCAGATCCTCCAGAAACTCAAGAAGCTCGGTGTGAGAATAGCGATCGATGATTTCGGAGTGGGATTCTCCTCCCTCAGCTACCTGAAGAACTTTGCTGTCGACACCTTGAAGATCGATCGGTCGTTCATCTCGAACCTCTTGGCCGGAAGCCGCGATGAAGCCATTGTCCGGACGATCATCTCCCTGGCCAAAAGTCTTGAGCTGAAAGTCGTCGCCGAGGGCGTCGAGTCCAATCCCCAGCTCGCATGCCTGCTCGATCATTCTTGCGACGAGGCCCAGGGCTATCTGTTCAGTCGCCCCGTACCGTCCGATGCCTTCGAGGCTCTGCTCAAGGAAAACCCTCGATATCTGGTGCCGAAGCAGAACATCCCGCCCAAGAAGGTTCAGAGCTCGTGATAGCCCATATTCTATCACGCCTGAAGAACAGTCCTGATCGGGAGCACGAGATGAGCTTCAACAGGCTCATCTTTTTGAGTCTGATCGCGGCTTATACATTCTGGATCAACCCGTCCGTACCGCGCGAGGCGCTGATCAGCGCAACGCTCTTCGCATTCATTTCGATCGGAATCGTCGTCCACATCCTCCTCAGACCTCAGCAGTCTACCATCCGACGGATCATCGCCATTGTCAGCGATCTCGCCACCGCGTCCGTTCAGCTTCACTACGTTGGCGAAACATCGTCCGTTCTTTTTCTGCTCTATCTATGGATCACGTTCGGAAATGGGTTCCGCTTCGGCGTCCGCTTCCTGAATGTGGCGATGGTCGTCTCGGTCGTATGCTTCGCGATAGTGATCTACACGACACCAACATGGCACGATGACATCTATCTTTCAGCTAGCCTGCTGCTGAGCCTTGTCGTCCTCCCCCTCTATGCCAGCGCGCTGATCCGCAAGCTCTCCAATGCCAAGGCGCAGGCGGAAGCGGCCAACCGGGCAAAGACACTGTTTCTTGCCAGCGTCAGTCATGAATTGAGAACCCCGCTGAACGCGATCATCGGTCTCTCGGGTCTAATGACGGGAGCGAACCTCGATGCCGAGCAGCGCGGCATCATTCGGACGATCGGTTCTGCTGGAGAAGCCCTGCTCAGGCAGATCAACAGCATCCTGAATCTGTCTCGCATCGAATCGGGAAAGACGCCGATCGACTTGACCGATTTCGATCTGTCGGAAGTTCTGTCTACCACCCGCGCTATGGTCCTGACGCAGGCTCAGCAAAAAGGGATTCGGCTGACGATCCATATCGCTCCGCAGATGCCCATGCAGCTTCATGGGCCGAAGCACCATCTCGAGGAGATCCTGCTCAACCTTCTCGGCAACGCCGTCAAGTTCACGGAAAAGGGATATGTCACGCTCGCAGCCCATCCCGTGATCGAGAACAACAGGACCATCGTTCACTTCATCGTATCCGACACGGGAATTGGCATTGCTCCTCACGCGCTAGGCAGGATCTTCGATAGCTTCACCCAGGCCGACGAAACCATCATCAATCGTTTTGGAGGAACCGGGCTGGGCCTCTCAATCTGCCGACAGCTGATCGAAGCCATTGGCGGCAGGATCGGGGTCGACAGCCGAGAGGGTCACGGCAGTTCCTTCTGGTTCACCCTCCCGATGAGGATCTCGGATCAGAAGAGATCCGACCGGCTGCTGCCCCATCTGTTCCAGCCACTTCTGGTTTGCTCCGACCCGGGTCTTGCGCAGGCCATCGCGCCTCGCCTCAGCGATCGTGGCGATCTTCCTGTGACACGGACTTTATCCGACGCGAAGGAATGGGCCCGGAAGACCGGCAATGCACAGGTCATTCCTTTCTACTGCAGCGATCTGCCGGAGGACCTCCTGGTCGCAGAGATCGAGACAGCCGACCTTCCCATCACCCCGGTTCTGATCCGGCCGGATACGTCCCGGAGCTATACGGCATCGGAGTTGATGCGCGTGTCGAGCAGCGTGCTGCCGCTTGATTTCACGCAGGATGAGGCAAGAACAGCCTTGGTGGCAGCGGCCGCGCAAACCTCATGGGCTCAGGCGATGTGGAGCGAACCGAGCAGGATCGAGTTGCCTATCGCATCGCGTCCTCTCTCGATTCTTGTGGCCGACGACAACTCGACGAACCGGCTTGTGATATCAAAAATTCTGGAGCGCGGCGGACATACCGCCCGATGCGTCGCGAACGGAGAGGATGCCCTCAACGCGCTGGAGGCGGAGCCGTTCGACTTGGTCATCCTGGACGTCAACATGCCCGTGATGACCGGCATAGAGGCCGCGCAGCTGTTCAGATTTACGGAACCGCAGGGCACCCGTACTCCCATCATCGCCCTGACGGCCGACGTGACGCCGGACGTCGTTGCTCAGACTCTCGCGGCAGGGATGGATACCTGCCTGACCAAGCCCGTGCAACCCGCGACGCTTCTCAAGGCGATCGAGGAGCACATGGCCTCCCGTCCCGTTCAAGCGCCGGTCGAAACCGGACTAACCCCTGTCGCCTCATTGAATGCCCCCTCCTCCGTCATCGACGAAACCCTGCTCGTGGAACTGGAGCAATTGGGCGGGAGGGATTTCGTTCTCAGCCTCGTAGAGGAGTTCTTCTCAGACACGGATCATCTCGTTGACGAGTTGCGGAATGCCGCAGCGGCAGGCGACTCGCAGAGGTTTCGCCTTGAAGTTCACGGTCTGCAGAGCGCATCCGCGAATATCGGAGCGAAGACCGTGCATGAAATTTGCGTCAGCTTGAGAAGGATCACCAGCGAGGAGCTTGCGACGATTGGAGTAGAGCAGGTCGAGCGTCTGGCGCAAGCACTCGCGCTCACTCGGGGTCTGCTGAAAAAGCAGCTCACTCCTACGGAACGAGAAACAACCCATAGCAGCTCTGGCATACCTGCAAATGACAGGCTCGGAGTGACGGCTCGCTAGGCTTCGCGTTGGATCCGCAGTGTCGCACGCGGTAAGCTCTGCTTCGCGCTTTCACGGTTAACGATGTTTTAAGGAACCCCGTAGCGCCCGTGAGCG
>NZ_LCYG01000002.1 GCF_001017175.1 Microvirga vignae
CCGTGCTTGTCGCCGAGCACCTGGATTTCGATGTGGCGCGGATCGGTGATGAACTTCTCAATGAAGACGCGGTCGTCACCGAAGGACGAGGCCGCTTCCGACTTGGCGCGGGCGAAGCCTTCGGCCACCTCGTCCGCCGAATAGGCGATGCGCATGCCCTTGCCGCCGCCCCCGGCGGAGGCCTTGATCATCACCGGGTAGCCGATCTCGTTGGCGATCTGCACCGCCTGCTCCGGTCCCTCGATGACGCCAAGATAACCTGGCACCGTGGAGACCTTTGCGGAAGCGGCCGCCTTCTTCGACTCGATCTTGTCGCCCATGGCGGCAATGGCGCCGGGGTTGGGACCGATGAAGACGATGCCGGCATCGGCAAGCGCCTTGGGGAAGGCCTCTCGCTCGGAGAGGAAGCCGTAGCCAGGGTGGACCGCCTGGGCACCGGTCTTCTTGCAGGCCTCAATGATCTTCTCGATCACCAGGTAGGATTGAGCGGCAGCGGCGGGACCGATATGGACGGCCTCATCGGCCATTTCCACGTGGAGCGCATCCTTGTCGGCATCGGAATAGACAGCGACCGTTTTGATGCCCATTCGTCGGGCGGTCTTGATCACACGGCACGCAATCTCGCCACGGTTCGCAATCAGGATCTTGTCGAACATGAGCCTCGGATGCTCCACCCTTAAAAACTTAAGCCCCACTCCGTTACTGCACATCGGTGCATTCGGGAAGCGGGGCCGGATTTAGCATTTAGGTTAGACCGAAGGCTCGGCTCTTAGGCAGCTATGAGGTTTAAGCGCGCCTGCTGGCGTCCTCGCATGATGAAATCGAGGAGCGCGACATCCACATAACCTGCCTCGTCCAGGATGGCATAGGCGATGTTCATGGCATTGCGGCTCGGACCGCTGACCTCGAGCACGGTCGCCAGCCAAAGAGCATCCTCATTGCTCACCACCCCATGCGGCGCCCGCTTCCAGACCAAGAAATCGACGACGAGTTTGGTCAGCGCCGTGCCCCAGCTCTCCTCGGCTTCGATCATTCGGTCGAGCGCCAGGAGTGACTCCACCTCCAGGCGACTGGTGATGCCCTCGCCCAGAACCTCACCCGTGAGCCTCTTCACGTCATCGGAAGAAATAAAGTTACGCTCTACCGCGCTATCGATGAAATCGCGAAGACTATTCTTCAACATCCCTATGGCTCCCCTCGGCTTTTACTTTAGACAGCCGGTTGATCTCTTGTGTGGAGATGACTTTCACACGGGGGCAGGCCCGAAACCGTTAACGCGCAATTCTGAATCGTTGTTGAGGTTAAGCCTTGTTGAGACTTTTTGGTTGCCGGATTCTTTCAGCAGCGAATTCGCCAGCAACGGCACGGCTTTCGTCGTGAGAGCCCTTTACTCTTGCAATCCCGCAAGGTTGCCCTTTCCGCACTTCTTCTAACAGCGGTGGTACCTATGTCGCAGGCATGCGGCGCGATTGTCGCGTCCTCCGTTAAGGAACATAACCATGCGGCACCACGGCATTCATCACGTCACCGCCATTGCGGGTCCGGCCCGTCGCAACCTCGATTTCTATACCCGGGTTCTCGGCCTGCGACTCGTCAAGAAGACGGTGAACTTCGATGATCCCGGCACCTACCACTTCTATTTCGGCGACAGCCACGGCAACCCGGGCTCGATCCTCACCTTCTTTCCCTGGGAGCATGTTGCTCCGGGGCGCACGGGCGTGGGCTCGACCTCCGAGACTGCTTTCCGCGTACCGGAGAGCGCCCTCGGCTACTGGACGCACCGCTTCATCGAGCAGGGTGTCGAGCATGGCGCGCTGGAGAAGCGCTTCGGCCAGAGCGTCCTGACCTTCAAGGATCCGCACGGCACGAGCCTGTCTCTTGTGGGCGTTGCCGATGCCGGCAAAGAGGACGCCTGGACGGAGGGCGAGATCCCGACCGAGCATGCGATCCGCGGCCTCGAAGGCGTCACTCTGCTCGTCGAGAACGGCGAGCCGACGGGCGCGATCCTCACCGACGTCTTCGGCTTTAGCGAAGTGGCGCGTGAGGGCTCTCTCGTGCGCTACAGGAGCGATGCCACCATCGGCAGCACGGTCGATATCCGAAGCGTCGGCGGCTTCCTGCCGGGACGCATGGGCGGAGGCTCGGTCCATCATGTCGCCTTTCGTGCGGCCGACGATGCGGACCAGGAAGAGATGGTGAAGAAGCTTGCGGAAAAGCACGGCCTCCACACCACCGAGCAGAAGGACCGTAACTACTTCCGCTCCGTCTATTTCCGCGAGCCGAACGGCATTCTCTTCGAGATCGCCACAGATGGCCCCGGCTTTGCGGCCGACGAGGCGGAGGATCGATTGGGCAGCGAGCTGAAGCTCCCCGCCTTCCTCGAGCCGAGTCGTCCGAAGATCGAAGCCCATCTGCCTGAACTGGCCTAAAACCCTGAACCCTCTCCCGACCACACGTCGGGAGAGGGAGAAAGCACCCCGATGACCGAACTCTCCTTCATCCATCGCTACGAGCCCGCGACCGACCAGGGGCACCCGCCACTGCTGCTGCTTCACGGCACCGGAGGCGACGAGAACGACTTGATCAACTTGGGCCGCATGGTCTCTCCCGGATCCGCCCTGCTCTCCCCGCGCGGCAAGATCCTGGAGAATGGCATGCCACGTTTCTTCCGCCGCTTGGCGGAAGGCGTTTTCGACGAGGAAGATGTGCGCTTTCGTGCCAACGAGTTGGCGGATTTCGTTGCCGAGGCTCGGGACGCGTACGGCCTTGGGGCTCCGATTGCGCTGGGCTTTTCCAACGGCGCGAATATCGCAGCCGCCATGCTGATGCTGCGGCCGGAGGCACTGGCCGGAGCAGCGCTCCTGCGCGCCATGGTGCCGCTCAGCGATGCCCCGAAGACGGATCTCGCCGGCAAGCGCGTGCTGATGGTGTCGGGCCAGATGGATCCGATCATTCCAGTCGATAATTCCGCGCGTCTCGCCGCATCGCTTGCCTCATCGGGCGCTGATGTTCAGCACGAAACGCTGCCGACCGGCCACGGCCTGTCGCAAACCGATCTTCAGCTGCTGCTCAAGTGGCTTGCGTGAGAACACCCGTCTCGAAGAAGCGATCCATCGCTTCTTCCGCAGGCTTGATGTCGATGCCGCGTTCTTTCAGCCAGTCATCGTTGAAATGCGTGCTGCGATAGCGGTCGCCTGAATCGCACAGAAGCGTCACGACGGAGCCCTTCTCCCCGCGCAGCACCATCTCGCCGATGAGCTGCGCCACGGCCCAGAGATTTGTGCCCGTCGAGCCGCCGCAGGAACGGCCGATGCGATGAGAGAGAACGCGGGCCGCCGCGATGCTCGCTGCATCCGGCACGGCGTAAGCGCGGTCGATGAGTTCGGGCACGAAGGACGGCTCGCAGCGCGGACGACCGATGCCTTCGATCACGGAGGGCGGCTCGCAGGTATTGCACACGCTGCGGTCGGCGAGATGCCGGTGGAAGACGGACGCTTCCGGATCGGCAAGACACAGCTTCGTCGGCAGGCGGCGATAGCGGATGTAGCGCCCGAGCGTCGCCGAGGTGCCGCCGGTGCCCGCACCGACCACGATCCATCTCGGCACCGGATATTCCTCCTGCGCCATCTGGCTGAAGATGGATTCTGCGATGTTGTTGTTGCCGCGCCAGTCCGTCGCCCGCTCGGCATAGGTGAACTGGTCCATGTAATGGCCGCCGAGCTCGGCTGCCAGCCGCGCGCTCTCCTCGTACATCGCTGCGGGAGAATCCACGAAATGGCTCTCGCCGCCATAGAAGGCGATCTGCGCGATCTTCTCGGCCGAGGTGGAACGCGGCATCACGGCGATGAAGCGCAAGCCCAGCATCCGCGCGAAGTAGGCTTCCGACACAGCCGTCGATCCGCTCGACGCCTCGACGATCGTCGTGCTCGGCCCGATCCAGCCGTTGCACAGCCCATAGAGGAACAGCGACCGCGCCAGCCGGTGCTTGAGGCTTCCCGACGGATGGGTCGATTCATCCTTCAGATAAAGCGACACGCCCGGCACCGCCGGCAGCGGCACGCGCAGCAGATGCGTATCCGACGAGCGGTTGAAATCCGCCTCGATGATCTTGATGGCGTTGGAGACCCAGGAGCGGTCGCAGGACATGGGTGAGGCATCCGGACAGTGACTAAGCCACCCATAAAACAAAGCCCGGGCGGAAGTCGACTCGTCTCGGGCCCGTTTCGCTGGATGGGTATAAGCCTTAGAGTGGAATATTGTCGTGCTTCTTCCAGGGACGCTCGGTCTCCTTCTGCCGCAACATGGCGAGCGCACGTGCGATCCGTCGCCTTGTCGAATGCGGCATGATCACCTCGTCAACGTAGCCGCGCTCGGCGGCGACGAAGGGTGACATGAAGCGGTCTTCGTATTCCTTGGTGCGGGCGGCGATCTTCTCCTGGTCGCCGAGGTCCTGACGGAAGATGATTTCCACCGCGCCTTTCGCGCCCATCACCGCGATCTGGGCCGTGGGCCAGGCGTAATTGACATCGCCGCCGATGTGCTTGGAGGCCATCACGTCATATGCGCCGCCGAAGGCCTTTCGCGTGATCACCGTCACCAGCGGCACGGTGGCCTCGGAATAGGCGAACAGCAGCTTCGCGCCGTGCTTGATGAGGCCGCCGTACTCCTGCGCCGTGCCCGGCAGGAAGCCCGGCACGTCCTCGAAGGTGACGATCGGGATATTGAAGGCATCGCAGAAGCGCACGAAGCGCGCGGCCTTGCGGGAAGCATCCGAGTCGAGCACGCCCGCGAGCACCGTCGGCTGGTTGGCGACGATGCCCACCGTGCGGCCCTCGATGCGGCCGAAGCCGGTGATGATGTTCCTGGCGTAGGATTCCTGGAGCTCGAAGAAATCGCCCTCGTCCACGACCTTCAGGATCAGCTCCTTCATGTCGTAGGGCTTGTTCGGATTGTCCGGGATCAGCGTGTCGAGGCTGTCGTCCGTGCGGTTGGGATCGTCGAAGCTCGGGATTTCCGGCACGCCGTCCATGTTGTTGGCGGGCAGGAAGTCGAGCAAGCGACGTACCTGCAGCAGCGCCTCCACGTCGTTGTCGTAAGCGCCATCCGCCACCGAGGACTTGGTGGTATGAACCTTCGCGCCGCCGAGCTCCTCCGAGGTCACGGTCTCGTTGGTGACGGTCTTCACCACGTCGGGGCCGGTCACGAACATGTAAGAGCGGTCGCGCACCATGAAGATGAAGTCGGTCATGGCGGGCGAATAGACGTCGCCACCCGCGCAGGGTCCCATGATTACCGAGATCTGCGGAATGACGCCTGAGGCGATCACATTGCGCTTGAACACCTCGCCATAGCCGCCGAGCGCCGCCACACCCTCCTGGATGCGCGCACCGCCCGCATCGAACAGGCCTACGATGGGGGCGCGCATCTTCAGGGCCATGTCCTGAATCTTGGTAATCTTCTGGGCGTGGGCCTCGGAGAGCGAGCCGCCGAAGACCGTGAAGTCCTTGGCGAAGACAAAGACCGTGCGGCCGTTCACCGTACCCCAACCGGTCACGACGCCGTCGCCGGGAATCTTCACCTTTTCCATGCCGAAATCGCTGGAGCGGTGCTCGACGAACATGTCGAACTCCTCGAACGAGCCCTTATCGAGCAGGAGTTCGATGCGCTCCCGCGCCGTGAGCTTGCCTCGGGCATGCTGCGCGGCGATGCGCTTTTCGCCGCCGCCGAGGCGGGCCTGAGCCCGCCGCTCTTCAAGCCGTTCGAGAATGTCTTTCATGGGTGATCCCTGGTGCCGGGAGGAATGTTGGCCTTCCGCTTAGCACAGCCGTAAGCGCCTCAAAATCCCACTATGGGAGTGTGCTCCGCCGCACTTTACAGCCAAGCCTCGGCCTCTTAGAACCTAAATGCAATAACATTAGAACGGAGCACCCAGTGAAGACTACCCAGACCCTCGCCTCCCTTGCCACCGCCCTCTCCCTCTCGGCGGCCGGCTGCGCTAGTCGCTCGGAGGATGTGTCGGCCTAGTACGTGTCGACCGCCGCCTATTCGAGCTACAGCTGCCGTGAGCTGAGCATGGAGGCCCAGCGGGTCAGCGCCGCCGCTGCGGCTGCCGCTGGTGCCCAGAATTCCCAGCATACCAAGGACGTGGTGGCCACCACGGCCGCCGTCGTCATCTTCTGGCCGGCCGCTTTCTTCGTGGGCGGTGACAACGCCAGGACGGCAGAACTGGCCAACCTCAAGGGCCAGATGCTGGCCATCGAGCAGGCCTCCATTCAGAAGAAGTGTGGCATCAGTTTCAAGCGCGCTTGAAAGCCTCCAGACGCAACAAAGCCGCTGGCGCTCCCCACTCCGGCGGCTTTTTCCCTTAAAAGCCAACGAGGCGGAAGACCTCAGAGGCTGCCCTGAAATCGGCCTCGCGCCGTCGGCGGCGCTCCATGGCCTCGTAGTCCTCACCCCAGACGCTTTCCTGGTAGAGCTCGTCCACATGGGCGGCCGCCCAGGCCTGATCCGCATCGAGCTCGCCATAGGCATGGGCGAGTGCGATCAGCACGGAGCCGGAGAGCGTCGTCATCACGTGGAGAGCGGCGAGCGCGAAAGGCGAAGCGATCCGCTCGACCGCCGCGCGCACAGCGGCAATCGCCTCCTCCGGCTGCGTCACATGCATCACGCCTTCGGCCAGAGTAAAGCGCGCCCCGTGGGTGTCCCTGGCCCAGTCGAGAATGGGATTCCAGGCCGCATCCTGCGATTGGACGAGCCGCGCCGGTTCGCTGACGCGGTAGTAGATCAGGTCGGACCCCACATAGCGGACAAGATCGTCCACCACCTCCGCGTGCCGCGGCGAGACGCCGTCAATGGCGGAGTTGACGATGCGGGTGATAGGCATGGTGGACGGGTCGATTTCCGGCCCTTGCTCCGCCCATTCCTGGGCCATCGCCTCGGCAAGGGCGCGGGAAGGCACGGCCAACGCCTGTTTGCCCGGCGTCTTGGCGCCACGTCCGTCGAGGGTAAGGTGGAACAGGCCGTCCCTCTCCTCGACGCCGGCCTCCGTGTAGAAGCGCTTGGGCAGCGTCGGCTTCATGCCGGCCTGAGCCGCCCGCATCGGGTTGGGTTCGTCCTGTGATGGGAACCAGTCGCGTGGATCTGTCATGAGAGACGAGATAGGCGCTCAGGCCGGAAGATACGAGGGCTCGGACAAGAAAGCCCGCAGGGCCGGCTCAAGCTCCGCATAAGAATCGACGATGTGGCGAGCCCCCGTTTCCCACAACAGATCTACCGGCTGGAACCCCCAGGAGACGCCAATCGGCAGAACACTGGCGGATTTTGCCATGGCCATGTCGTAGCTGGAATCGCCGATCATCACCGTCTCTTCCTGCACCACGCCAAGCTCCTCCATCGCCTGGAGGATCATCGCCGGATGAGGCTTCGAGGGCGCATCGTCCGCCGTCTGGATAGTGGAGAACACGCCCTCCCAGCCATGCCGCTCGATCAGCTGTACCACGCCCTTGCGGGACTTGCCGGTCGCAAGGCCGAGCAGAACATCGTCACGGCTTTTCAGCCGCTCAATGCATTCGCTCGCCCCCGGAAAGAGCGGCGCATCGTTGGCCGGATCAAGGCGCAGGACGTTGTAGGCATCCTTGTACGCCTGAGCCATGCCTTCAACCGGCGCATCGGGGCCGGCCAGCACCTTGAAAGCCTCGACGAGAGACAGGCCAACGATGGAGAGCGACTTCTCCCGGCCCGGCGGCTCCATGCCATAGGCGCGGTATGCCCCGCGAATGGAGGCCACAATGATGTTCTGGCTGTCGACCAGCGTGCCGTCGACGTCGAAGAGAATGAGCTTCAACGGATACTCCCGTGCTTCTTTAACCCTGCGGCCCGGCGCCGTGGCAGATCTTGGGAGTGTTGATGTTCCAGTTGCCGCACTTGTCGCAGGCCGTAGCCAGCAGCCCGACGCCGATCACGAAAGCGGCCTGAAGGAAATGCTTCATAACCCGATGCCCCTGTTTTGAGCCGGTACCTTATTCAATAAATCCGGCTCAGACCAGAAGGCCGAGCCTTCTTTGACACGAATTCGCCATAGAGGTTCAAGCGAGCCGCATTCGGAAAAAGATCCTACATTGATCTTTCCGGCCTCGTCGCTCGTTGACTGAGCTCTATCTCCCACGGACCAGCCAAGCTCCCAGGCATAACGAGACAATGGACACGCCTGAAACCCTGAACATGGATGCTCTTCTGCAGCGGATCGAGGAGCTGGAGCAGGACAACCGTGAGCTCCGCGCCAAGCTGCGTGACCAAAGCATACTGTCCCATGCGGCATCGCTTCGACACGAAGCGCAGGACCGTGAGCACGCGCAGGAGATGTCCTCTGCCGCATCTCGCATCGAGACGCTGCAGGACTCACGCACCTCCCTCCAGGCAAGTGAGAAGCAGTTACGAGAGAGCGAAACCAGAGCGCGTGCGAGCGAAAAGAAGCTCCGTCAGATCGCCGACAGCCTGCCGGCCCTGATCGCCTATGTGGATGCGGATCAGCGCTACCGTTTCAACAACAGGGCCTATGAAACTTGGTTTTGCCGCCGTCCGAAAGATTTTTTCGGGGTTCATCTGCGTGATGCGGTCGGCGAACAGACGTATAGCCGGGCGAAACCCTTCATCGAGGCTGCTCTCGCCGGCAAGCGTAGCGGGCACGAGTGGTGGGCGCACTTTCCTGGCGGCCTTCGCTTCGTGAAATCAGAATACATTCCCGATCAACGAGAGGACGGCAGCGTCGCGGGATTTTATGTGCTCGCCTCGGACCTCACGGACATCAAGAAGTCGCAAGCCGCTCTTGCGGAAAGCGAAGCCCGGCTGCGTCTGGCCATCGATGCAGGACGCATGGCGATCTGGGAGTCGCACATAGCAACGAACACGATCACGACCTCGCCGGAACTGAACCGACTCCTCGGTTTTCCGCCGGACGCCTCTCCCTCTTCGGAGGAAATCGGGAGCCGCTATGCTCCAGGCCAGAGGAAGAACCTGCATCGTGTGGCGAGGAAGGCCCTGGCCCGGGGCGACCGCTTCGCCGAAACGGAGCTGGAGATCATCTTGCCTGATGGTTCGAAGCGTTGGCTTCTGCTTCGGGCGGAGTTGCTGGATATCGAGAACGGCGTGCCGGGCCGCGCGGTCGGGGTGGCGCTCGATATCACGGATCGCAAGAGGGCGGAGGAGCATCAGCAGCTGCTGATCAACGAGCTCAATCACCGGGTGAAGAACACCCTCACCACCGTACAATCCATCGTCACCCAGAGCCTGCGCAACGCGGGCACAGCCATGGAAGCCCGGGATGCGGTCGAGGGGCGCCTATTTGCCCTCTCCCGCGCTCACGACATTCTCACCCGCGAGAACTGGGACGGTGCCTACTTACGTGAGGTGGTTGCTCATGCCATCGAGCCGTTCGAGGGAGGCAGAGACGACCGCTTCGAAGTTTCAGGCGACGACATTCGCCTGCCGCCGCGCATCGCGCTCGCTATTGCCATGGCGATCCAGGAGCTCGGCACCAACGCGGCCAAGTATGGCGCCTTGTCGAACGAGACCGGACGCGTTGCGATTGAGTGGACCATGAAGGACCAGGAGGGCGCACCGCACCTCAGGATGGTTTGGACGGAAATGGACGGCCCATCTGTGATCGAGCCGCAGCGCCGGGGCTTCGGCACCCGGCTCATCGAACGCAGCTTGGCTCAGGAGCTCAACGGCTCGGTGGGGATCACCTTTGCGCCGTCAGGGGTCGTCTGCACGATCAACGCTCCCCTGACGGATAGCTGAAAGCCCGATCAGGCGGCGAGCCGCCTTTCGCTCAAGGAGACGATTCGGCGGACTTCGTCGCCCTCGATGGTCTCATGCTCCAGGAGCGCATCGACCAAGGCGTCCAGCGCCTCGCGGTTGTCCTCGATGCAGGCTTTGGCGGTCGCATACATCTCTTCGATGATCCGGCGGATTTCCTGCTCGACCTCGCGAGGGAAGCTCTCGCCCGAGCGCGCCACCTTCACCATGCCGATGGTGGGGCTCATGCCCCATTCGGTGACCATGCGGGTTGCGATGTTGGTGGCGTGAGCGATATCGCTCGCCGCACCCGTCGTGACCTTGCGAGGACCGAAGACAACTTCTTCAGCCGCGCGCCCGCCCATGGCGACGATGAGATCGGCCTCGAGCTTCTCCACGGGGATGCAGTAGCGGTCATTCTCCGGCAGGCGCATGACGAGGCCGAGGGCCTGCCCATGCGGGACGATGGTGGCGCTGTGCACCTTGTCGGAACCCGGCGTCAGGCAGGCGCAGAGGGCGTGTCCCGCCTCGTGCACGGCCACAAGCCTGCGCTCCTCGCTGGTGATCACGAGCGAGCGGCGCTCAAGGCCCATGATGATCTTGTTGCGGGCCGCCTCCAGATGATCGCGGTTGATCTCAGCCACGCCGTCGCGTGCGGCGAAGATCGCCGCCTCGTTGAGAAGGTTGCCCAGATCGGCACCGGAAAAGCCGGGGGTGCCCCGAGCAATGGAGGCAAGGTCCACACTCGCTGCCAGCTTCACGTTACGGGCATGCACGGCCAGGATCGCCTCGCGGCCATTGATGTCGGGAAGCCCGATATGCACCTGCCGGTCGAAGCGGCCGGGGCGCAACAGCGCAGGATCGAGCACATCGACCCGGTTCGTGGCGCCGATCACGATCACACCCGAAGTGGTGTTGAAGCCGTCCATCTCGACGAGGAGCTGGTTGAGCGTCGACTCGAACTCGCGATCCGCCGCCGAGCTGCCGCCACCGCGTTTGCGGCCGATAGCATCGATCTCGTCGATGAAGACCAGGCACGGCGCACGCCGGCGGGCCTGATCGAACAGCTTGGACACGCGGCTTTTGGCGATGCCGATCAGAGGAGCCGAGAAGTCGCTGCCCGACACGGCCATGAAGGACACGCCAGCTTCGCCTGCCAGCGCCTTGGCGATGAGCGTCTTGCCCGTTCCGGGCGGGCCGACCATCAGTACGCCGCGTGGGATGCGCGCCCCCACGGTCTCAAAGGCCTGGGTGTTGCGCAGGAAGGCGATCACCTCCTGCAGCTCGGCCTTTGCCTCCTCCTGGCCTGCCACGTTATCGAAGCGGTCCGGAATGTTCTTGACCGCACGCGGCCAGCGATTGGTCGGTTTGAAATCGACCTGAACGGCGACGAGTGCCAGCACCGCAGCCACCATGATCAGCGAGATCACGAAACTCGCCGCATGCGATGCATCGATGCCGGACGGCTTGAAATCCACCTGGGCGCCGAGGGCGGTCGCCCGGTCAACGGTTTGAGCACTCAGCAGCGAGCTCGGCAGCCGCACGAAGGCTTCCTGGTCCGCGATCCAAACAGAAAGGCCTCCGTCGTGCACCTGAACCTTGCGAACCTTGCCGGCTTCCAATTCGCGGGAGAAGTCGGAATAGGCGATCTCGTGGACCTTCTCGGATAGGAAGAAGGGCGCGGATACGGCACCTGCGACCACGGCCAGCGCCAGAACGGCAGCCGTGATAGCCACGCTTTTCCTGCGCAAGAGCTGTCTTGCTTTCTCGATCACACTGGACACGGACGCCCCCTTGTGGACTTCGTTTCTTATCGTCGAAGCCCGACCTGTAGTCGTTTTTGACGCAGTCCGCAGTACGGCGAAAGGGCACACCCAGAATGGAAAGGGCGGCAAATCAGTTCAGCAGATCCCGATATTCCTTGTGCCGGCGCAGCCACGCATAAGCGTAGCCGCAAAGAGGTGTGATCTTCCTGCCCTCGGCACGAGCAATCTCGGCAACACCTTGCATCAGTTCGCCGGCAGCCCCTGTGCCACGCAGCGGGAGAGCGGCCTCGACATGCCGAATGACGAGGGACGTGCCACGGCGCTCATAATTCGCAAAAGCCACATGCCCGTTGCGCTCGAGCTCGAAACGGTGACCGGCTGCGTTATCGCGAATAGCGCTGCCCATTCTTCAACTCCTTCGATTCACGCTCACGGGGACAACGTTACGCCGCAACGCGCGTTCCGGGAACAGCGAGGCTTGAGGAACAACCGTGGGCCCCTCCTGTTTCGATGAGCAGGAGGTTGTCATCCATGCCTACCGTCTTTCTCGATTGCGACGGCGTTCTCGCGGATTTCGACAAAGGAGCAGCGCGAGTTTTCGGGATGCCTCCTGGTGAGTATGAGCACCGGTTCGGCCTCAAACGGTTCTGGGCGGAGCTGGCCGTGACGGAGGATTTCTTCAACACGCTCGATCTGCTCCCCGATGCCCTGGAACTGTTCGAGGCGGTCCGCCACCTCGATCCGGTGATCCTGACTGGTCTGCCCCGGGGCAACTGGGCCGAGCCGCAGAAGCGTCGCTGGGCCGAGCGGCACTTTCCGGGCGTGGAAGTCATCACCACCACGGCAGCGCTGAAGCGCGAATACTGCCGGCATGGCGATGCTCTCGTCGACGACAGAGACAAATACCGCCATCTTTGGGAAGGCGTCGGCGGCATTTTCATCCACCATAGGAACGCAGCCAGCTCGATCCGCCAGCTGCGTGAGCATGGCTTTCTGCCGAAGACTTAGCGCATCGTGCGGAAAGGGGTCCCGGTTTTCAATGGCGTGGCCCTTCGGGTCGCTGACGTGGACCTCCGGTTCGTACCCAACGATGCACCCATCACAGGAGTCGTATCGGATCGAATCCCAAAAGTGGCCTCCACTTTTGGGTCTGATGCTCTAGTCGGCCAGCCTCTGCTCCAGGCGCGCCTTCACCTCAGGCCACTCCTCCCGGATGATGCTGTAGACGGCGGTGTCGCGAATATGCCCGTCGGGCATGATCATGTGACGGCGCAGGATGCCATCGAGCTTGGCTCCGAGGCGTTCGATGGCAGCACGCGACTGATCGTTTTGCGAGTGGGTACGGATCTCCACCGCGATACAGCCCAGGACCTCGAAAGCATGTCGGAGCATGAGATACTTCGCGTGCGTGTTCACGAAGGTCCGCTGCCAGGATCTTGCGATCCAGGTCGTGCCGATCTCGACCCGATGATTGGCGGCATCGATGTTCATGAAACGGGTCGAGCCCACGGCCTGATCGCCGTCCTTCACGATTGTCACAAAAGGCAGCGCGAGGCCCGCAACCTGCAGGTCAAGCGCCTTGCGCACATACTCCCCGAAGCCTTCCGGCCTCGGCACTGTGGTCGTCCTTTTCTCCCACAAGGCTCCATCGTTGGCGGCGTGGCCGAGCGCCGGAACGTCGTGGAGACTCAAGGGACGGAGAATAAGCCGGTCGGACGAGAGGATTACAGGCTCGATGTGAAGCATGGTCGAAGGGCCTTTGCGCTTTTAAAGCTAAGCTTCGCCATTCATTGTCGAGCATGCGGCAACAGTCAAACATCACCGACCGGGGAAAGTAGGCTGTCCCCGGTCGTGGGAGCAACTCGGCCTTATTCGCTCAGCTCAGCAGGTAGACGATGGCCGGCAGGCCCACCGCCAAACCGGCCAGAGCCCAGGCTCCGATAGCCTGTTGCCAGGCCACGTCGCCTGTCACGTTGCGCAAGCGTCGCGCGAAGGTCCCGGATTCCGCCACCTGTCCGCTCAGGCATGAGCACAAAGCGTAATGTGCCTGCCCATCGGAGAGCCCGAAATACCGCATGGCATCGCCGAGCTTGTCGCTCTCAAGCCCATCCGTCCGCAGGATCGGATCATCATAGGCCACCGTCAGGGGGGAGTTATCCTCCCGAACCAGAGCCCGTTCTGCTGGAGGCTTGTATTCGATTTCGCCCAGGGAGTTCAGACGCCGTGTCGGATCGCGCTCGAGGAGGCTGATCCAGCGATCCAGCCGTTCCTGCCGGGTCAATGGCTTCGGCTGAATGTCGGCAACGCTACGGAGATAGTCGAGATCTTTGTGTTCCATCGATCCCCTCCTTGCCAATGTCCCGGTCACCCATTGGGGTGACCGAGACAATGAATGGTGCGCTTCGCCCACGGCAAAAGTGCGACAAGAAGAGCCTCGAAAAAAGAAAGACCGGATTACTCCTCAGGAGCCTCGACGATGGGATCGTACTGGCTCGTATCGAACCCGAGAAGGTTGAAGCTCTGTTGCATGTGAGGCGGCAGTGGAGCAGTCACATCGATGGGTTTTCCGGTTCGTGGATTCGCAATCACGATGCGCCGTGCAAGCAGATGCAGCTTGTTCTGGATGCCGCCCGGGAGTTCCCAGTTCTCGATGTCGAAATACTTCGGATCGCCAACGATAGGATGGCCGATATGGGCCGTGTGCGCACGCAGCTGATGCGTGCGTCCGGTGACCGGCTTCAGCGACAGCCAGGAGAGCTTCTGCGCCGCGGTATCGATCACGGCGTAATAGGTGAGCGCATGGCTCGCCCCCTCATCGCCATGACGCGCCACCTTCATGCGCGCATCGCCCTCCTCGCCTTCCTTGGCGAGATAAGTGGAGACGCGGCCCTGGCGGACACGCGGCACGCCAGCGACCAGTGCCCAATAGATCTTGCGCGTGGTGCGCGAACGGAAGGACTTCGCCATCGTAGACGCGGCAAAGCGCGTCTTGGCGATGACAAGACAGCCCGCCGTGTCCTTGTCGAGACGGTGCACGAGGCGCGGCTTCTGTCCTTCCGCATCGCGCATGCATTCAAGCAGGCCATCCACGTGACGCGTGGTGCCCGAGCCACCCTGCACGGCCAAGCCCATCGGCTTGTTGATGATGAGGACATCCTTGTCCTCGTAGAGTGTGATGGACTTCAGGAACTCGCGGTCGCTTTGGTCCTTCGCCGCACTCCGCGACACCGGGCGCGGCTGGTCGAGCTTCAGCGGCGGAATGCGAACCTTCTGGCCAGCGGTGAGCCGGTCATTGGGCTGCGCGCGCTTGCCGTCGACGCGCAGTTCGCCCTTGCGGACGATGCGCTGGATATGGGTGAAGGCGAGCTGCGGGAAGCGGGCGACCAGGAAGCGGTCGACACGCATATCGGCCTCATCGGGCTCGACGACAAGCGTCTGCACGCCCGTCGCCAGCACTTCCTGAGCGGCGGCCTTGGCCTGAGCCCGCGTGGGCTTGCGCGGAGCCTCGGCCGTGGGCCGCGCGGGTGCCCTCGCGGCTGGTGTCATGGTCGCCGGTCTCTCGCGATGAGGCTCGTCGGAACGGCTCTTGGCCGCAGGCTTTGCGCTGCGCTGCTTCGTCGAAGGGCCCTTGGGAGGCCCTTTGCGCGCCGGCTTGTCCTCGCGGGAGCGGAAGCCCTGCCGCGCGCCAGACCGCCCACCACGGGCCCCATTCTGTCCTGAACTGCTTTTTCTCATGAGGTTGTGGGTATCAGAGCGCCGCCTTTGCGGCAATCGACGTTGAGCCTGCGGAGGAGTTTAAACCTCAACATCGCAAGGGCGCAGAAAGTTCAGCACCGCCTCGCGACACGTCACCCAATTCGCATCCTTCTCCGCATAGAACGAATGTCCAGCTCCCCGGAGAAGAAGCCTGTCCAGGCGGCTCCCCTCACCCCAGGAGGTTGTCGGTCGGGAGGCATCCTGATCCCCAAAGACCGTAAGGGCCGGGATCGTCATCGCATGCGGATCTTCATCCCTCAGTCGCGTGGAGGAGATGCAGGCAAGCCGTTTCAGGCAAAGGCCATGCAGAACGCTTTTCCAGAGAACCGCCCCTCCAGAGCTGTAGCCCAACCCGATCTCCGCATCCCCGAACCGCTCGACCACCTTGGCCGCTGCCGCATCGAAGCCGCCTTGGACCAGAGAGCGGTAGAGTTCCTCATCGCGCTGAGGAACGCCGAGAAGCTCCCCTAGCCCAACTCGCTCGACAGAAATCGAGCCCCTCAGACCGGACAGAAAGCACGTTTCCCGCGACGGCAGGCGGTTGATGTCGGTAAGGACGATGCACTTCACGCGAGGGCCTTAAGCGGCAAGCGTCCGCACGAGCGCCAGCCCAGCCGCAAGGCCTGCGATGGACAGGACGACGGATGCCGCCACATAGCCGAACGCCAACCCCATCTCGCCCCGCTCCCAGATCAGCAACGCATCGAGGGAGAAGGCTGAGAAGGTGGTGAAGCCGCCGAGCATTCCGGTGGTGAGGAAGAGGCGCATATGCTGACTCCACCCCTCGCCGGCCTTGAAGGCGAGCCATCCGGCAATGGCACCCATGAGGAATGACCCCACCACGTTCACCGTCAGCGTGCCGTAGGGAAAGGCGGTCCCGCAGTAACGTGCGCAGCCGAGATTGATCCCGTGACGGAGCGCGCCGCCGATGCCGGCACCGAGGAAGACGATGATGTAGGCCTGCATGATTTAGTCCTGATCGTCTTCGCCGCGTCGCTCGCGACGAAGCTTCTCCCACCAATCGAGGCGCTTCTTCACCTCGCGCTCGAAGCCGCGATCGACAGGCCCGTAGAAATGCTGACGTCCGAGTTTCTCGGGCCAATAATCCTGACCCGAGAAGGCATCCGGCTCGTCATGGTCGTAACGATAGCTTGCGCCATAGCCGATCTTCTTCATGAGCTTGGTCGGCGCATTGAGGATCGTCTTGGGCGGCATGAGAGAGCCATGCTCCTTCGCCACCGCTGTTGCTGCCTTGTAGGCCGTGTAGAGCGCGTTCGATTTCGGCGCAGTGGCAAGATAGACAGTCGCCTGTGCAAGCGCGAGCTCGCCTTCGGGCGAGCCGAGAAAATCGAAGGCATCCTTTGCGGCGTTCGCAATCACGAGTGCCTGCGGATCGGCAAGGCCGATATCCTCCACCGCCGCGCGAACGAGGCGGCGCGCGATGAAAAGTCGATCCTCACCGGCATCGAGCATGCGCGCGAGGTAATAGAGCGCCGCATCCGGGTCCGAGCCGCGAATGGTCTTGTGGAGCGCGGAAATGAGATTGTAATGCCCTTCCTGCCCCTTGTCGTAAATCGGCGCACGACGCTGGATGATCTCCTGCAGCTGCTCGGCATTAAAGATCTCGTCTGGCTTGGCCGAACGCCAGACCTCTTCGGCCAGCGTCAGCACGGCACGACCATCACCATCGGCCATCCGCACGAGCGAGGCGCGGGCCTCCTCATCGAGCGGCAGCTTCTTGCCCGTGATCTCCTCCGCTCGCGTCAGAATCTTTTCAATCGCCTCTTCATCGAGGGACTTGAAGAGAAGCACCCGCGCGCGGGAGAGAAGCGCCGCATTCAGTTCGAAGGATGGGTTCTCGGTCGTCGCGCCCACCAGCGTGATCGTGCCGTCTTCCATCACAGGCAGGAAGGCATCGAGCTGGGCGCGGTTGAAGCGATGAATCTCGTCGACAAACAGCAGCGTGCCCTTGCCCAGCAACCGGCGCTGACGGGCGGCCTCGAAGACCCTCTTGAGATCGGCAACGCCGGAGAAGATCGCCGAGATCTGGTCGAAGTGCAGGTCGGTCTCATGGGCCAGTAGCCGCGCGACCGTGGTCTTGCCGGTGCCGGGCGGCCCCCAGAAGATCAGGGATCCGAGAGACTTCGAGGCAATGAGCCGGGTCAGGATACCGTCTGGCCCGACCAGGTGCTCCTGCCCCACGACCTCGGACAGCTTCTGAGGCCGCATTCGATCCGCCAGAGGCCGAGGGGCGCTCTGATCGAGACCGGCGGATGAAAACAGGTCGCTCATGATCCTTGCGAGCTTAGGCGCGCATAGATGTCCTGGTCCAGTCGCGCCATGAGTCTTTCCGGATTTTCCAGGGGCGAAAAGCCATATTGGGCATAAAGACCATGGGCATCACGCGTCGCCAGCATCCAGCGGCGCAGGCTCTGGAGCTCCGGATGCTCCATGATGGCGCTCATCAGCACCTTCCCTGCCCCCTGCCCGCGTGTGCTGGCGCAAACGAAGACATCACAGAGATAGGCAAAGGTAGCCCTGTCGGTCACGACACGGGCAAAGCCCCGCAAGTCCCCGGCGGCATCGCGCAGCGCAAAGCACAGGGAATTCGCCACGGAGCGCTCGAAGAACGCGCGCGGCAAGCCTTTGGCCCAATAGCTCTCCGTCGAGATCCAACCATAAGCCGTATCGATCTCATCCGGCGAGAGCGTGTTCGAGATCGACCATCCGCTCATCGGCCGAGTACCGTCGTGAAGACCCGGCCGCCGCGATTGACCGTAATCTCCCAATAGCCACCAGCCCGGTCGATCAGGCGCTCGGCCTCCTTCGTGGAGGGCACCCGTTCGCCATTGATCGCAACGATCAGATCACCCTTTTCGAAACCGATGCTGCCTGCAACGCTGCGCTCGTCGAGATCGGCAATCACGACGCCCTCATCGGCAACATCGATCTGAAGTTCGTCAGCCACGGCCGGCGAAATGTTGACGAGGGTCGCGCCCGCAAACGGGGTGCGCGTACGGCCGCGAACCGGATCGCGCGGTGGAACTTCCGGCGGAGGCATGAGCCTGACCTGAAGCGTGCTTTGCTTGCCGCCGCGAAGGACGGTCACCGGAGCCTGCCCCTGCGTGCCCTTGAGGGTGAAGCGATAGCCGAAGGAATCCGGGTTATCGACCGGCTGACCATCGACCGCGAGGATGACGTCGCCCCGCTTGAGGCCAGCCTCGGCGGCGGGCCCCTTTTCGTAGACGGAGGTGACGAGAACGCCTGTCGGACGCTCCAGGCCAAGGCCAGTGGCGATATCCCCATCGACCGGCTGGAGACGCGCGCCGATCCACGGACGCACCACGTTCTGCGCGCCACCCTTGGCCGAATTCAGCACTACCCGCACCATGCTGGACGGCACAGCAAATCCGATGCCTATGCTGCCGCCGGAGCGGGAATAGATGGCCGTGTTGATGCCCACGACGCGTCCATTCATGTCGATGAGCGCACCGCCCGAATTGCCCGGATTGATGGCGGCGTCGGTCTGAATGAAGAACTGGTAATCGGAAATGCCTACCTGCGTACGCGCCAGGGCGGAGACGATGCCTTGGGTCACCGTCTGCCCGACACCGAAGGGATTGCCGATGGCAAGCACGATATCGCCGACTTGGAGGGCTTCCGAGTCACCCAGCTCGACCGCCTGGAGATTTGTGGCGCCCTTCAGCCTGAGCACGGCGATGTCGGTGCGCGGGTCCCGCAGAACGATGTCCGCCTCGAACTCGCGTCGGTCGGCGAGCGCCACCTTCACCTCGTTCATGTTCTCGATGACATGGTTGTTGGTGATCACGAGGCCTGCGGGATCGACAATCACGCCCGAGCCGAGGGAACTCTGAGACCGCCCGCGCGGAACGCCCGGCGTGTCCTCTCCGAAGAAGCGGCGGAAATACTCCTCCATGGCCGTGTTCTGCCGGCGCACGGACCGGCTGGCATAGACATTGACCACCGCCCCTGCGGTCTGGCGGACGATGGGAGCAAAGGAGAGCTGCACTTGGGCCTTGCTCTCAGGCACCACCCGCTGAGTCTGCGCCGTGGCGCCCCCTACCCCGAGAGCCAGGACGACAGCGATGATCGACAGACGGAACGGAGAAAAGCGCATGGCGGCGAATCCCTTCAACAACGGCGATAACCGATAGCGCATCAAGCGGAAAAGTGGACCCGGTTTTCCGCATCGAACGATGCGCCGCTTAAAAAGGAGCATCGGCTTGGCCGCAAAAGTGCAAGTCCACTTTCAGGGCCGATGCTCTGGAACGCAGCACGGAAAACACCAAGTTCCAAGGATCGGAGCAGGCGGCCCCTCTCACAAGAGAAAAGGGCGGCCCGAAGGACCGCCCTTGATGAGGTCAGACGAGAACCGAGGGATTACTCAGCGGCCTCGACGATCTCTTCCTTCTGGGTCGGACCGGAATCCTGGCCGCGCGCATCGACGTCGCGGTCAACGAACTCGATAACGGCCATCGGGGCATTGTCGCCGTAGCGGAAGCCGGCCTTGAGAACGCGGGTATAGCCGCCGTTGCGGTCCTTGTAGCGAGCGCCAAGAACGTCGAACAGCTTCTTGACCATGGCCTCGTCGCGCAGCTTGGACATGGCCTGACGGCGGGCGTGCAGGTCACCGCGCTTGCCGAGCGTGATCAGCTTCTCGACGACTGGACGGAGGTCCTTGGCCTTCGGCAGCGTGGTAACGATCTGCTCGTGCTTGATCAGCGCAGTCGCCATATTGGCGAACATTGCTTTGCGGTGCTCGGTCGTGCGGTTGAAACGACGACCACGGAATCCGTGACGCATTGGCTCTCTCCTAGATCTTGCGGCCGCCGTGCCAAGGTACGGCCGTCTCTCTTATGATCCGCTTTTTCCAGCGGGGCAGGTTTGAAGCCGTCTTCCGTTCGAGAAGGCGGCTTCAAGGAACTTAGTAGTGCTCTTCGAAGCGCTTCGCGAGATCTTCGATGTTCTCCGGCGGCCAGCCCGGCACGTCCATGCCGAGATGCAGGCCCATGCCGGCCAGAACTTCCTTGATCTCGTTGAGCGACTTGCGACCGAAGTTCGGGGTGCGGAGCATTTCCGCCTCGGACTTCTGGATGAGGTCGCCGATGTAGACGATGTTGTCGTTCTTCAGGCAGTTGGCCGAACGGACCGACAGCTCGAGCTCGTCGACCTTCTTGAGCAGGGCCGGATTGAACGGCAGCTGCGGAGCAGCGGCAGCCGTCTCTTCCTTGCGCGGCTCTTCGAAGTTGACGAAGACCTGGAGCTGGTCCTGCAGGATGCGGGCGGCATAGGCCACGGCATCCTCAGGCGACACGGCACCATTGGTCTCGACCGTCATGATGAGCTTGTCGTAGTCGAGAATCTGGCCCTCGCGGGTGTTCTCGATGCGGTACGACACCTTCTTCACCGGGCTGTAGAGGGAGTCGACCGGGATGAGGCCGATCGGAGCATCCTCCGCGCGGTTGCGCTCGGCCGGGACGTAGCCCTTGCCGGTATCGACCGTGAACTCCATGCGGATCTCGGCGCCCTCGTCGAGGGTGCAGAGCACCAGCTCAGGATTCAGGATCTGCACATCGCCGACCGTGTTGATATCGCCAGCGGTGACAGCACCGGGGCCGGTCTTGCGAAGCGTCATACGCTTCGGGCCTTCGCCCTGCATCTTGATGGCGATTGCCTTCACGTTGAGGACGATGTCCGTCACGTCCTCGCGGACGCCCGGGATAGACGAGAACTCATGCAGCACGCCGTCGATATGGATCGACGTCACAGCGGCGCCCTGGAGCGACGACAGGAGAACGCGACGCAGCGAGTTGCCGAGCGTCGTGCCGAAACCACGCTCGAGCGGCTCGGCCACGACCGTCGCAATGCGCTTCGGATCATCACCGGGGGCGACTTCGAGCTTGTTCGGCTTAATCAGCTCTTGCCAGTTCTTTTGGATCACAACCACACCTCTTGAGGTACCGCTCGAAGGGCGGCTTCAAAGCCGGCCCTAAACCGGAATGCGCGCGGGCCGTGGCCCACGCGCCGGATGATCTTGATTAGACGCGGCGACGCTTGCGCGGGCGGCAGCCGTTGTGCGGGATCGGCGTCACGTCACGGATCGAGGTGACGGTGAAGCCGGCCGACTGAAGGGCGCGCAGCGCGGACTCGCGGCCCGAGCCGGGGCCGGACACCTCGACTTCGAGGGTGCGCATGCCATGCTCGGAAGCCTTGCGGGCGGCGTCTTCAGCCGCAACCTGCGCAGCGTACGGGGTCGACTTACGCGAACCCTTGAAACCCATCGCGCCAGCCGAGGACCACGAGATCGTGTTGCCCTGGGCATCGGTGATGGTGATCATGGTGTTGTTGAACGAGGCGTTCACGTGCGCCACGCCGGAGACGATGTTCTTGCGTTCGCGGCGGCGGACGCGGGTCGCTTCTTTAGCCATTCCAAAGATCCTTCAAACGCGCCCGTCATGCCAGGCGCTCGGGAGAAAGGGCCACCCGATCCGGGTGGCCGATAAAAACTTACTTCTTCTTGCCGGCGATCGGCTTCGCCTTGCCCTTGCGGGTGCGGGCGTTCGTGTGGGTGCGCTGACCGCGAACCGGCAGGCTGCGGCGGTGACGCAGGCCACGGTAAGCACCGAGATCCATCAGGCGCTTGATGTTCATGGACACTTCGCGGCGAAGGTCACCTTCCACCATGTAGTCACGGTCGATGGTTTCGCGGATGGCCAGAACTTCGGCGTCGGTCAGCTGGTTCACGCGGCGCTCGGCCGGGATGTTGACCTTCTCGATGATCTCCTGAGCCTTCTTGGGCCCAATGCCGTGGATATACTGAAGCGCGATTACAACGCGCTTAGCGGTCGGGATGTTGACGCCTGCAATACGGGCCATCGTCCGTCTCCATGTGGTCGAAGCCTGAGCTTCTGTTGATGTTTCGCGCGTCCGGTGGAGGCCGGCCCCTGCGCGGGTTATTTATGCAAAAGAAAACGGCCCGAGCGACTCCTTCCGAAGCCCTCAGAACCGAATGCATTCTGATGCAAGGGCTGCCACTTAGCCTCTTTCTGGCGCTACGTCAACTCTTTTTGAGAAGTCAAGAGGTTGGGCGGCTCTGATGATGAGAGACCCTGCTTCGAGAGCCGCACCGCGCTCATGTTCTCTCTTTGTTCTTACCAGTATTCCTTAAAACCGCCAAGCTCAGAGGGTTGACTAAGGTTATTTTGAATGAATCAGCCCCTTTGCTCCAAAAGCAATTTGCTCTCGCTGAGATGTCGCCTCGCTTCCCTCAGGCAGAGCCATCGACCTTCGCATAAGCCAAGTCCTTGAGCGCCGATATGATCCTAATCAGCCACGCATTCCTGCGGGCTCCTCTGGAGGTGGCCGGTGGACGAGCGGCAGCTCTTCGAACTCGTCCCTCCCCTCTCTAGGGTCTCGCGAGACGAACGCTGGCTCAGATGGCAGCAGAGCGCAAGAAAGCCCTGGCCGACTTACTGTTGCTTCAAAAGAGAACCTTGGCTCAATGCGAAGAGCAGTACGATCGAGACATATTTCAGTGCAAAATGGTCGGCCTGAGATCTTGCTACATGCAGGCTATGGTCAGGAAGATCGCATGTGAAAAGGGCCACCCGATCCCACCACTCAATTATTGAGACTAGCAATGCTTATTGCGCACAGGGACCTTACTTTTGTAACCGCAAGCAAAGACACCCTCAAAGTACCCGTTTGTCTTTTTGCGCCGGAAGGCAGCGACAAGCATTGGTGGTGTCGCTACACTATAGGGTGGCCTGACGGGACTTACGCCAGCAAAGGCTACGGTGTCGACCAATTCCAAGCGATCTGGCACACCATGCAGAAGATAGGCAGCGATATTTACTTCAGCGACTATCATAAGGCAGGACGGCTGTACTTCGAAAACTCCGGAAGCGGCTACGGCTTCCCCGTCCCGAAAAGTGCCCGGAATCTGCTCGTCGGTGACGACAAGCGATTCGACGGATAGGCTCACATAATAAAACGGTGAGGCTTGAGCGTCACCGTCCAAGGATTTCCCTGACCGCCTCCGTCACCTCGTCGATCGGCTTCATGCCGTCGACGGTCTTCAGCATGCCCTTGCCCTGATAATAGGCGGAGAGCGGCGCCGTCTGGGCCCGGTAGGCCTCGAGACGGGTCTTGAAGATTTCCGGGTTGTCGTCCTTGCGGACCTGCTCGCCGCGGGCTTCGCATTCCTGGGCACGCTTCACGATGCGGCCGACAAGCTCGTCCTCGTTGACCTTGAACTCGACGACGGCATCGAGTTCGAGGCCTTTCTGGGCCAGCATGGCGTCGAACGCCTCGGCTTGAGCCACGGTCCTCGGGAAGCCGTCGAGGATGAAGCCCTTCTTGGCGTCGGACTCCTCGATCCGGTCGGCGATGATCCCGACGACGATATCGTCGGAAACCAGCTCGCCCCGATCCATGACGGCCTTGGCCTTGAGACCCACCGGCGTGCCGGCAGCCACCGCTGCGCGGAGCATGTCGCCGGTCGACAGCTGGGGAATCCCCAGACGCTCGACCAGGCGTACAGCCTGGGTCCCTTTACCGGCCCCAGGCGGCCCCAGCAGGATGATCCTCATCGACGTTCCCCTCCTCAATTTAAAGGGTTTCCCGCCTTGCCCAGCGAGAAACCCAATTCTTTACCGCCGCCGCGCGCCCTTGAGCTTCGCCTTCTTGACGAGGCCCTCGTACTGGTGAGCCAGAAGGTGGCCGTGCACCTGAGCGACGGTGTCCATGGTAACAGACACAACGATCAGAAGCGAAGTGCCGCCAAAGTAGAATGGCAAAGCCGCGTACGAGACCAGAAGCTCTGGAATCAGGCAGATGATGACGAGGTAAGCTGCACCGAGAACCGTGATGCGAGTCAACACCTGATCGATAAAGTCGGCCGTCCGTTCACCGGGACGAATGCCCGGAATGAAGCCACCCTGCTTCTTCAGATTGTCCGCGGTCTCGGTCGGGTTGAACACGATCGCCGTGTAGAAGAAGGCAAAGAAGACGATCAGGGCCGCATAAAGGAACATGTAGGCTGGGCGCCCATGACCGAGATAGGCCGTAAGCATCGCGACGATGCCTGTGCCATCACTGCTCTGGAAGCTCGCAATGGTGGCCGGCAGCAGGAGCAGCGAAGACGCGAAGATCGGCGGAATCACGCCCGAGGTGTTCAGCTTGAGCGGCAGGAACGAGGTCTGCCCCTCGTACATGCGGTTGCCGACTTGGCGCTTCGGGTAATTGATGAGCAAGCGGCGCTGGGCGCGCTCCATGAAAACCACGAAGTAGATGATGGCGACAGCCATCACGATCACGCCGAGGATCAGGCCCGTGGAGATCGCACCCTGACGGCCGAGCTCAAGCGTACCGGCAATCGCGGTCGGCAGATTCGCCACGATACCCGCGAAGATAATGAGCGAGGTGCCGTTACCGATGCCGCGCGACGTGATCTGCTCACCCAGCCACATGAGGAACATGGTGCCGCCGGTCAGCGTGATGACCGTGGAGATCAGGAAGAAGGGGCCAGGCGTCAGCACGATGTTGCCCGAACTCTGCAGGCCGACCGCAATACCCCAGGACTGGAAGACCGCCAGGAACACCGTGAGATAGCGCGTGTACTGGTTCAGGATCTTGCGCCCCGCCTCGCCTTCCTTCTTCAGAGCCTCAAGGGAGGGAAGAACGGAAGTGAGGAGTTGGACGATGATCGAGGCCGAGATGTAGGGCATGATGTTCAGGGCGAAGATCGCCATGCGCTCGACGGCGCCGCCCGAGAACATGTTGAACAGGCCCAGCACGCCGCCGCTGGCGTTCTGGAAGCTCTGGGCCAGAGCCTCCGGGTTGATGCCGGGCAGCGGGATGTAGGTGCCGAGGCGGTACACGATGAGCGCACCGAGGGTGAACCAAATGCGCTTCTTCAATTCTTCGGCTTTGGCGATCGAACCGAAATTGATGTTTGCGGCGAGTTGCTCGGCTGCTGAAGCCATTTTTCGTCCCCGAAATACCCAAGCATGGTCGACGCTGAAGCGGAGGCGTCTCCGCACGGACCATGCAAATCTTAAGGCTGGAGCTTGATCGCGCCTTCATCGGGCGCAGTCAAACTGAAACTTACGTAACTCACATCACACAAACGGCGGCCACGCGATCAGACGCGGGCCGCCGCTTGGATCTCGGCTAATGTGGGCTCAGGCTCACGCCTGTGCAACGGCGCCCAGGAGGGTCACCGAGCCGCCCGCCTTCTCAATCGCCTCGACGGCCGACTTGGACGCGCCATGGACCTGGAAAGACAGCTTGGCCTTGAGTTCGCCGACGCCGAGGATCTTCACGCCGTCGCGCGCCTTGGAGACCACACCGGCGGCAACCAGCGACTCGACCGTGACCGGAGCGGCCTGGTCGAGCTTGCCGGCCTCGACGGCCTGCTGAATACGCCCGACATTGACCTCGTTGAGGTCAATGGCGTTCGGCTTGTTGAAGCCGCGCTTCGGCAGACGACGGTGCAGAGGCATCTGACCGCCTTCGAAGCCCTTGATCGCCACGCCGGTACGGGCCTTCTGACCCTTCACGCCGCGGCCACCGGTCTTGCCCTTGCCCGAGCCGATACCACGGCCGACGCGCATGCGGTTCTTGGTGGAACCTTCGTTGTCACGAATTTCGTTCAGTTTCATGATCGCTCTCCTCACTGCCCGTCGACAACGCGCACGAGGTGCTTGACCTTCTCGATCATGCCGCGCACAGCCGGCGTGTCTTCGAGGGTCGAGGTGCGATGAAGCTTGTTGAGCTTGAGACCGATCAGCGTCTGGCGCTGCTTGGCCTCGCGGCGGATCGGCGAACCGATCTGCTCAACGGTGATGGTTGCTGCTGCAGCAGGCTTCTTTGCCATTGTGGAAGCCTCCCTTACACGTCAGCGCCGGCATCGGCGCTGGCATCAGCATCGCGGCGACGAGCCTGCAGCGTCGAGACCTTCAGGCCACGGCGAGCAGCCACGGCGCGCGGGCTGTCCTCGTTCTTGAGCGCGTCGAAGGTCGCGCGAACGAGGTTGTAGGGGTTCGACGAGCCGAGCGACTTCGACACGACGTCCTGCATGCCGACTGCCTCGAAGACAGCGCGCATCGGACCGCCGGCGATGATGCCGGTACCCTGGGGAGCAGCACGCAGCACGACCTTGCCGGCGCCATGGCGGCCGTTCACGTCGTGATGCAGGGTGCGGCCCTCGCGCAGCGACACGCGGATCATCGAACGCTTCGCAGCGTCGGTGGCCTTGCGGATCGCTTCCGGAACCTCACGAGCCTTGCCGTGGCCGAAGCCCACGCGGCCCTTCTGGTCGCCGACGACGACGAGAGCAGCGAAGCCGAAGCGACGGCCGCCCTTCACGACTTTGGCAACGCGGTTGATGTGGACCAGGCGATCCACGAATTCGCTGTCGCGCTCTTCGCGATCAGCACGTTCTCTAGGTTCTCTTGCCATGAGACCTCTCACTTGCGCGGGCGGCGGGCCCGCTCGCTAAGGGTTGTATACGATACCCGCCGTAAAGCACGATCAGGGCGGGAGGTAAACCACTCCCCGCCCCACTCATGAACTATCGTAAAATTAGAAGTCCAGACCGCCTTCACGGGCTGCGTCGGCCAGAGCCTTGACGCGGCCGTGATAGAGATAGCCCGAGCGATCGAAGATCACCTGCGTCACGCCAGCCTTGGCTGCGCGCTCGGCAACGAGCTTGCCCACTTCCTTTGCCGCCTCGACGGTGGCGCCGGTCTTGAGCTTGCCGCGGAGATCCTTCTCGATCGTCGATGCCGAAGCGACGGTCACGCCGCGCTCGTCATCGATAACCTGGGCGTAGATCTGCTTGGACGAACGGAACACCGACAAACGCGGGCGTCCGTTCGCGGCCTTCTTGATCGCACGGCGTACACGAGCCTTGCGGCGATCTTCAGCGCCTTTCTTCTCAGCCATGATACGTCGTCCTTACTTCTTCTTGCCTTCCTTGCGGAAGATGAACTCGTCGGAATACTTGACGCCCTTGCCCTTGTAGGGCTCCGGACCGCGATATTCGCGGATCTCGGCGGCGGTCTGGCCGACCTTCTGCTTGTCGATGCCGGCGACGACGACTTCGGTGGGCTTGGGCGTCGTGATCGTGATGCCGGCCGGGATTTCGTAGTCGATGTCGTGGCTGTAGCCGAGCGACAGCTTCAGCACCTTGCCAGCGACAGCGGCCTTGTAGCCGACGCCGTTGATCTCGAGGCGCTTCTCGAAGCCGTTGGACACACCCTGCACCAGGTTAGCAACCTGAGCGCGGGAGAGGCCCCACTTGGCGCGAGCAGTCTTGGACTGGTCGCGCGGCGTCACCGTCACAGCACCATTCTCAAGAGCAACCGACACTTCATCGGGAACGAGGAACGAGAGTTCGCCCTTCGAGCCCTTCATCTTCACCATCTGACCGTCAACGGTCGCCGTCACACCCGACGGAACCGGAACCGGCTTTTTGCCTACTCGTGACATTCTGGAATCTCCGTGGTTCTGTGCTGTTGCTTCGGCCTTAGAAGACCTTGCAGAGCACTTCGCCGCCCACGTTCTTCTCACGGGCCTCATGATCGGCCATCACGCCCTGAGGCGTCGAGAGAATGGTGACACCGAGGCCGTCGGCCACGCGAGGCATGGTGTCGACGGAGGCATACACGCGGCGGCCCGGCTTGGAGACGCGCTCAATGGAGCGGATCACCGGCTGACCGTCATAGTACTTCAACTCGATCGAGAACTCGGTGCGGCCATTGCCGAACTCGGTCTGCGAGTAGTCACGGATGTAACCTTCGTTCTTCAGAACCTCGAGAACGCGGGCACGGAGCTTCGAGCCAGGGGTGGTAACAGTGCCGCGACGACGCATCTGCGCGTTGCGGATACGAGTGAGCATATCGCCCAACGGATCGTTGATCATATAATGCCCTCCCTCTTACCAGCTGGACTTCACGAGGCCCGGGATCAGGCCCTTGTTGCCGAGCTCGCGCAGAGCGATACGCGACATGCCGAGCTTGCGGTAGTAAGCGCGCGGACGGCCCGTGATCTCGCAACGGTTGCGGATGCGGCTCGGGCTCGCATTGCGCGGCAGCTCAGCGAGCTTAAGGCGCGCCTCGAAGCGCTCCTCCATGCTCTTCGACTCGTCGTTGGCGACCGCCAGCAGGCGCTCCCGACGGCCGGCGAACCTCTTCACCAGCTGACGACGATGCTTGTTCTTCTCAATAGCGCTTTTCTTAGCCATTCTTTTATCTCCAGTGTCCGCGTCTGAGGACAGCTATCCTCACTGCCGGAACGGGAAGTTGAAGTGACGCAGCAGAGCGCGGGCTTCTTCGTCGGTCTTGGCCGTCGTCGTGATGATGACGTCCATACCCCAAACCTGCTCTACCTTGTCGTAGTTGATCTCAGGGAACACCAAGTGCTCCTTGATGCCCATCGCGTAGTTGCCGCGACCATCGAACGACCGCGGGTTCAGACCACGGAAGTCGCGAACGCGGGGAAGCGCGATGGTGACGAGACGATCGAGGAACTCGTACATACGCACCTTGCGGAGCGTAACCTTGGCGCCGATCGGCATGTTCTCGCGGACCTTGAACTGCGAGATAGCCTTGCGGGCCTTCGTGATCACCGGCTTCTGACCAGCGATGAGCGCGAGATCGGCAGCGGCGACCGAAGCCTTCTTGGAGTCAGCGGTCGACTCGCCAACGCCCATGTTGAGAACGATCTTCTCGATCGTCGGCACTTCCATGGGGTTCTTGTAGCCGAATTCTTCAATGAGCTTCGGACGCACCACTTCCTCGTAGTGCTTCTTCAGCCGCGGCGTGTAGCCGTCCACCTGAGCCTTAGCCATCGATCAGGTCTCCCGAACGCTTGGCGAAGCGGACCTTGCGGCCGTCTTCGAGAACTTTGAAACCAACCCGGGTCGGCTTGCCGTCCTTCGGGTCCGCATAGGCCAGGTTCGACAGATGGATCGGGGCTTCCTTGGTGATGATCCCGCTCTCCTGGCTTGCCGTCTGGCGCTGGTGGCGCTTCACCAGGTTCACGCCACGGACGACCGCGCGCTCTTCCTTCGGGAGCACCTGCACGACTTCACCGGTCTTGCCCTTGTCGCGACCGGTCAGGACGACGACCTTGTCGCCCTTCTTGATCTTCGCGGCCATTAGAGCACCTCCGGCGCAAGCGAAATGATCTTCATGTGGTTCTTGGCACGCAGTTCACGCGGAACGGGGCCGAAGATACGGGTGCCGACCGGCTCTTTCTGATTGTTGATCAGAACGGCGGCATTGCGGTCGAAACGGATGACCGAACCGTCAGCACGACGGATGTCCTTGGCGGTGCGCACGACGACCGCCTTCATGACATCGCCCTTCTTCACGCGGCCGCGCGGAATAGCCTCTTTCACGGATACGACGATGATATCGCCCACGGAAGCGTACTTACGCTTCGAACCGCCGAGAACCTTGATGCACATCACGCGACGAGCGCCGGAGTTATCGGCGACGTCAAGATTCGTCTGCATCTGGATCATGGCTTTGATCCTTTCCTTTGTTTCAGACAGGTTTCCGGGTCAAGGCACGATTGCCCCCCGGACTACGCCTGACGGAGATCTGATGTCCCCTGCCCTTCAAATGTCGAGAGAGGCGGCCGTATACACGAACCGCCCCTGCTAGACAACCCCAAAAGTAAGCCTTTTAGGCCTTCTCTTGGCCGACGAGCACCCAGGTCTTGAGTTTGGAGAACGGCTTGGTCTCTTCGATGAAGACCGTGTCGCCCACCTTGGCAGTGTTGTTCTCGTCATGAGCGTGGTAGTTCTTCGTCTTACGCACGGTCTTCTTCAGAACCGGGTGCGTGAAACGACGCTCCACCTTCACGACGACCGTCTTGTCCTGCTTATCGCTGACAACGACGCCCTGCAAAACGCGCTTCGGCATCTTGATTTCCTCTTAAGCCTTAGCCGCAACGGCCTTCTGGCGCTGCAGCGTCTTGACGCGGGCGATGTCCCGACGGACTTCACGGACGCGTCCGGTGTTCTCGAGCTGGCCCGTGGCGCGCTGGAAGCGAAGGTTGAACTGCTCCTTCTTGAGGTTGAGCAGCTCGTCCGACAGCTGGTCAGCGGACATAGCCTTGAGGTTAGAGAATCGCTCTTTGGACTTCATGATTCCCTCTCCTTACTCGGCAATGCGCTGGATGAAGCGCGTCTTGATCGGGAGCTTGGCAGCGCCGAGACGGAGCGCCTCGCGGGCGATGTCCTCGGGCACGCCGTCGATCTCGAACATGATACGGCCGGGCTTCACCTTGGCCGCCCAATATTCGGGAGCGCCCTTACCCTTACCCATACGCACTTCGGTCGGCTTGGTCGAAACCGGCACGTCCGGGAAGATGCGAATCCACACCCGGCCCGCGCGTTTCATGGCGCGGGTGATGGCGCGGCGAGCCGCCTCGATCTGACGAGCGTTGATACGCTCGGGTTCCATCGCCTTCAGGCCGAACTGGCCGAAGTTGAGGTCCGTACCGCCTTTCGCAGTGCCGGAGATGCGGCCCTTGAACTGCTTACGGAACTTGGTTTTCTTCGGTTGCAACATGGCAAACCTCTCCTGACCTCTCGGTTACGCCACCTGCTCGCGGCGGCCACCAGAGCGGCCTCCTTCGTCGTTCATCCGCTTGTCCTGGGCCATCGGATCGTGCTCAAGGATTTCGCCCTTGAAGATCCAGACCTTGATGCCGCAGGTGCCATAGGTGGTGTACGCGGTGGACACGCCGTAATCGACATCCGCACGCAGGGTGTGCAGCGGAACGCGGCCCTCGCGGTACCACTCCAGGCGAGCGATTTCAGCGCCACCCAGACGGCCCGAGCAGTTGATGCGGATGCCTTCGGCGCCCAGACGCATCGCCGACTGAACGGCGCGCTTCATGGCGCGGCGGAAAGCGACGCGACGCTCGAGCTGCTGAGCGATCGAATCGGCCACCAGGGTGGCATCGACTTCCGGCTTGCGGACCTCGACGATGTTGATCGACACATCCGCGTCCGTCATCTTGGCGACAGTCTTGCGGAGCTTCTCGATGTCGGCACCCTTTTTGCCGATCACCACACCCGGACGACCGGAGTGAATGGTGACGCGGCACTTCTTGTGCGGACGCTCGATGACGATCTTCGAAACGGCGGCCTGCTTCAGCTGCTTCATGAGAGCTTCGCGGATCGCCATGTCCTCGTGCATCAGCTTGGCGTACTCGCCCTTGCCGGCGAACCAGCGCGAGTCCCAGGTCCGGTTGATGCCGAGCCGAAGACCGATCGGGTTAACTTTCTGACCCATCTGGTTCTCCTTTATGCCTGTTCGGCAACTTCCCGAACCACGATCGTGAGGTTCGAGAACGGCTTTTCGATACGAGCACCCCGGCCACGGGCCCGGGCGTGGAAGCGCTTCATGACGAGCGCCTTGCCGACATATGCCTGGCTGACGACGAGATCGTCCACATCGAGGTTGTGGTTATTCTCGGCGTTAGCAATGGCGCTCTCGAGGCACTTCTTCACGTCGCGAGCGATGCGCTTGCGGGAGAACTCGAGATCGGCGAGAGCCGCAGAAACCTTCTTGCCGCGGATAAGGGCCGCAACAAGATTGAGCTTCTGGGGGCTGACGCGCAGCATGCGAGCGACGGCTTGAGCCTCGTTGTCGCTCAATGCGCGAGGAGTCGCGGCCTTACCCATCTTACTTCCTCTTCGCCTTCTTGTCCGCCGCGTGGCCGTGGAAAGTGCGGGTCGGCGAGAACTCGCCGAACTTGTGACCCACCATTTCCTCGCTCACGAGAACGGGAATGTGCTTCTGACCATTGTAGACCCCGAACGTGAGGCCCACGAACTGCGGGAGGATCGTGGAGCGGCGGCTCCAGATCTTGATGACCTCGTTGCGGCCCGAAGAACGGGCAGCCTCGGCCTTCTTGAGGAGGTAGCCGTCGACGAACGGACCCTTCCAAAGCGAACGTGCCATGACGTGCCTCTATCCTTACTTCTTCCGAGCGTGGCGGCTCGACACGATGAACTTGTCGGTCCGCTTGTTCGAACGGGTTTTCTTGCCCTTGGTGGGAACGCCCCACGGCGACACCGGATGGCGGCCACCGGAGGTACGACCTTCACCACCACCGTGCGGGTGGTCGATCGGGTTCATGGCGACGCCGCGGTTGTGCGGACGCTTGCCGAGCCAGCGGTTGCGGCCCGCCTTACCGACCGAGGTGTTCATGTGGTCGGGGTTCGACACCGCGCCGATGCTGGCGAAGCACTGGCCATGGACCATGCGCTGCTCGCCGGAGTTCAGGCGGATCGTCACGTAGCCCTGGTCACGACCCACGATCTGGGCATAGGTACCGGCAGAGCGGGCCAGAGCGCCGCCACGGCCGATCTTCAGCTCGACGTTGTGGATGATCGTTCCCACCGGCATGTTGCCGACCGGCATCGCGTTACCCGGCTTAATGTCGACCTGCTCGCCAGCCGACACCTGATCGCCGACAGCCAGACGCTGCGGGGCCAGGATGTAGGACTGCTCGCCGTCGGCGTAACGGATGAGCGCGATGAAGGCAGTGCGGTTCGGATCGTACTCGATCCGCTCCACGGTCGCCACATCGCCCATACGGCCGCGACGCTTGAAGTCGACCAGGCGCAGGGTGCGCTTGTGACCACCGCCACGGAAGCGGACGGTCACACGACCCAGATTGTTACGGCCGCCGGAGGAAGTCTTGCCCTCCGTCAGCTTCTTGACCGGCTTGCCCTTGTAGAGCTCGCTGCGGTCGACGATCACCAGCTGGCGCAGGCCGGGGGTGATTGGTTTGAACGTTTTCAAAGCCATCGGATCACTCTCTCAACCGATCAGAGGCCCGTCGTGACGTCGATGGTCTGGCCCTCTTCGAGGGTCACAACCGCCTTCTTCACGTCCGACCGCTGGCCGCGGGTGCCGCGGAACAACTTCACTTTGCCCTTGGTGACGAGCGTGTTGACGCTCTTCACCTTGACATCGAACAGCTTCTCAACCGCTTCCTTGATCTGCGGCTTCGTCGCATCCGGGCGCACCTTGAACACGACCTTGTTCTGCTCGGAAAGAGCGGTCGCCTTCTCGGTGATGACCGGGCTTACGATCACATCGTAATGGCGCGGGTCCAGGCTCATTTGAAGCGCGCCTCCAGCGCATCGACAGCTGCCTTCGTGAGAACGAGCTTCTCGCGACGCAGGATGTCATAGACGTTGATGCCCTGCACCGGCAGGACGTCGATGTTCGGGATGTTGCGAGCAGCCCGCTGGAAGTTCGTCTCGATCTCAGCGCCGCCGATGATCAGGGCGTTGCCGAGGCCGAGCTTGCCGAAGCGCTCGACGAGAGCCTTCGTCTTGGGCTCGGAGAGCGTCACATCGTCGAGAACGACGAGCGAAGCCTCCTTGGCCTTGGACGAGAGCGCATGCTTCAGGGCAAGAGCGCGGACCTTCTTCGGCAGGTCGTGAGCATGGCTACGAACCTGCGGACCGAACGCACGACCGCCGCCCCGGAACTGAGGAGCGCTCGCAGCGCCGTGACGGGCGCTACCGGTACCCTTCTGCTTGTAGACCTTCTTCGTCGTCCGGTCGATGTCCGAACGATTCTTGACGGCGTGCGTACCGGCCTGGCGCTTCGCGAGCTGCCAGCGAACGCAACGGGCGAGCAGGTCCGCGCGCGGCTCGAGACCGAAGATGGCCTCGTTCAGCTCGACGGAGCCGGACTTGTCGCCCTCAAGCGTGGTGACATCAAGCTTCATCACGCATTCTCCTCTTGGGCCTGCTCAGCCTGGGGGGCCGGTGCAGCTTCGTTGGCCGAGCGGAACGCGCCGGGCATCGGCACTTCCTTCGGCAGCTTCCGCTTCACCGCATCGCGAACGAAGATCCAGCCGCCGGCAACGCCGGGAACGGCGCCTTCGACGAGGATCAGACCGCGCTCGACGTCGGTCGACACGACACGCAGGTTCTGCGTGGTGACGCGCTCAACACCCAGGTGACCTGGCATCTTCTTGTTCTTGAACGTCTTGCCCGGATCCTGGCGGCCGCCGGTCGAACCGATCGAGCGGTGGGAGACCGACACGCCGTGCGAGGCGCGAAGACCGCCGAAGTTCCAGCGCTTCATACCGCCGGCGAAGCCCTTACCGGTCGTGATGCCCGTGACGTCCACGAACTGACCGGCAATGAAGTGATCCGCGGTGATCTCGGCGCCCACGGGGATGACAGCATCCTCGGAGACGCGGAACTCCGCGAGCTTGCGCTTCGGCTCGACCTGAGCGACGGCGAAACGTCCGCGCTCGGCCTTCGAAACGTTCTTTACCTTGGCCTTGCCGACGCCGACCTGCAGCGCGGTGTAGCCGTTCTTTTCCTTGGTCCGGTGGGCGACAACCTGGCAGTTGTCGACCTTCAGAACCGTGACCGGGACATGCTCACCAGCATCCGTGAAGATGCGGGTCATCCCGACTTTCTGTGCAATGACGCCTGAGCGCATGTGCGTATCCTCTCGGCGTGTCTACCGAAGGCTCCAAGCCCAACGGCTTAGAGCTTGATTTCCACGTCCACACCAGCAGCGAGATCGAGCTTCATCAGAGCATCAACCGTCTGCGGGGTGGGGTCCACGATATCGAGAACACGCTTGTGAGTGCGCATCTCGAACTGCTCGCGCGACTTCTTGTCGATGTGCGGCGAGCGAAGAACCGTAAAGCGCTCGATGCGCGTCGGCAGCGGGATGGGCCCGCGAACCTGGGCGCCGGTCCGCTTCGCAGTCGACACGATTTCACGCGTCGAAGCGTCGAGGATCCGATGGTCGAACGCCTTAAGGCGAATACGAATGTTTTGACCGTTCATGGCTTATCCATTCAACAAGGGAAGCGGCCGAGCCGGAGGCCGGCCGCTGTCCATTGATCCTCTCTAATTAATCCATCACGGCGGCGACGA
>NZ_LCYG01000020.1 GCF_001017175.1 Microvirga vignae
CCTTGCGAAGCTCGAAACGCAGGATGTTGTTGTCGGCGGAATCGAAGCTCCACGTCTTTTCGGCATCGACATAGAATTGCCGGCCACCGACCGCAATCGTCTCGTTTTCATTCGTGTAGGTAGTCCATTGGGAAGGCAAGATAGACATAAATAAAATCCTGATTGCAGCTTTATGCGTGATTTTTTGAAATGTTAGCCAATTAACTCAGAGTATATCTAACCGCATTCTAAGATCAGTTATACTATATTCTCTTAAAACTAATCTCTGGATGCCCCAAAGTGATTGCTGAGGGACGTCGGTAGTCGAATACACGCTAATCGAAGCGGCCGTCTTGTGAAAGTGCGCCACTTATTTATTAATACAAGCCAACTCAATCCACCTAGATCCTCTCTGACGGCCTGATGGCCCGCAATACTGACGCATGAAAGCGAGCTTGATCATGGCAGCGAAGTTGATCGCGAGCTTCTCGTGTCGGGCGGCAATCGAGCGACAACCTTTCAGCCATCCGACACAGCGCTCGACCACATTGCGTCTGCGGTAGAGGTCTGGATCGAAGGCTCGTGCGCAGCCCTTGCCCATGTTGCCGCCGGTGCGGGGTGGGATCACGGGCCGGATGTGGTGTTGACGCAGAGAGTGGAAGACAGGCCGGTAGCTGTAGGCCTTGTCGCCAGCCAGGTACTTGGGCCTTGTCCGCGGGCGGTCTCTCGGGTTGGGCAGGCGAACCGCTCTCAAGGTCGTCTCGAAGACCGGCACCTCGTGCCGCTGCCCGGGCGTGAGCGAAAAGGCGAGCGGCAGGCCGACACCATCGCTCACCAGGTGGATCTTGGTGCCGGAGCCACCGCGCGAGAGGCCGAGCGCATGGTCGTCCGGCTCCTGCGGATCCCCTTTTTACGCGCTCCGGCCGCGGTGCGACTGGCCCGCACCGAGGTGCTGTCGATGCACCACAGATCCAGGTCAATCAGCCCCTCGGCATTCAGCTTGAGCCGCAGCCGATCCAGGATCATGTCGAACAGCCCTTCACGGCGCCATCGGGTCAGGCGCTCATACACGGTTTGCCAAGGGCCGTAGCGCTCAGGCAGATTGCGCCACTGCGCACTGGTACAGAGCTTCCACATCAGCCCGTTGACTACCCACCGGTGGTCGCGCCAGCGCCCGCCGCCCCGCAGGCCAGAGCGGGGCATCCGATCGGCAATCAACTCCCATTGCGCATCGCTCAGCTCGTGCCGCCGCATCGCACGTCTCCGCCTTGATCAGCCTCACCAAGGCAACAGCCGCATCCCTGCGCAGTCTCAAAGGCCGTCAGACAGGATCTAGTTGTCTGGATCCGAGACCTTCCTTGGCGGCAGCGACAACCTGCAGGGCCTGAGGGAGAGCATTGAGATCCGGCGGCTTGAAGCGCAGGTTGGTCAGTCTGGACTCACTGATCTTCCCTCGCATTGATGGACACCTCTGATATGCTCTTTGGCGAGCGGGAAGGTGTTCGATGACGAAGACGAGACGAGAAATCACACCCGAGTTCAAGCGAGAGGCCGTGGCGCTTCTGGAAAGCAGGAGACGGCCTCTGATGCAGATTGCTAGCGCATCGTGCTTGAATAAGTGGCCCCGGTTTTTCGCTGGCGCGGACCTTCGGTTTGCGCCGGGCGATGCGCTGTTCAAGAGAAGGAGCATCGGATGAGATCCCAAAAGTTGGTCCACTTTTCACGTCCGAGGCTCTAGCTGAGGGCCCCCTTCACTGCTCAGGAACCGGTGGGCCGTCGCCCATGGCGCTACGCCCAGATCCAGGACTGCTCCTGAGGCGCTGCCAGTGGGCGCGGCGCCCGCACCCTCCCCAGTTGATCAGGCGGCTGAGATTGCCCGGCTTGAGCACGCTCAGAAGGCCCTTGGCCGCGGTGCCGTCATGCGCCTGTCCCAAAAATGTCAACGTGACGAGGATCGGGCGGCCCTCGGCATCAACAAGGGCGTGGATCTTCCGTCGGGCCGCCACCAACACAGCCCCAGCATGCCCTTGCCTCATTCCCCGTCCCGCGAGGTTCGGCGTAGTGCTTCATGCTGCGCGCCCTTTCTGATGTTACTGGCGGCTCCAACAAACCCTACGTTATCATCGGCTTTCACCGCAGCACCCCTGGCGACTGCCTCGCAGGATCGAGCTCAAGCCGAGCACTCCAAACATCTAACAGACGTCAGGTCCGGGCGTGCAACCAACCGGATCGCCTGCGCTCTCAACGATTGCATCCTAGAAGGTGACCTCCGCCTCATTCGATCACCTAATCAGCCAAAGTTAGTCCGGTAACATGGTAAGCTCCTTCGCAGCGGCGGTTCAGTGTCTCTGAGAAGATGAAACCTGTGGAGTTTCAATTCTTGCTCGGCAAAACAGCTGACGGCGTGCTTCACCATTTCCAGCTCATTCGATCCTCACGCCGCGCATTTGGAGGATGTTCACGATCTCGCGAATACTCCGCAGGCGCGTTATGTCCTCGGCGGAGAGAGAAATGAGGAACTCGGATTCGAGAGCCATCGCTAGGTTGATGATCGCGAGGCTATCCCAGTTGATGATCGTATTTTGGCTGCTCTCGACCGAAAGCTCGCTGGGATCAACGTCCAAAACCGGTGCGACTGCCCGAAATAGCTTCATCACGTCTGCACCTCTCTGACCTTAATGAACTTGCATTCAACCGTGGGACCTTTCGCGAGCGAAATGCAATAGATCCGACGTTCACCCTCGAGCGTTTCCTTCAGCTCGAAACCTTTGCTTTCGTAGAAGCTCTCAACAAGCTTGTTCTTCTTGGTTGGGGTGTATTCACCGATCAGCTGAGTCGCACCTTGCGCTCTCGCGTCACGTGCGATTAGGGCGAGCATGGCGTCCTCGGCGCCACGCCCGATCACACGACAAGACATCAGGAAAGTATCGATACAGGCTGCATCTCCTTCTTTTCGAACGAGCGCTAAGCCCACTTGTCCGTTGTCGCCGAAACGGTCCACAAGTCGAAGCGTATAGGTCCGCCACAAGGGAGACTGCGCAATCTCCTTGATGAAGGTCGCGTTATGCCGCTTTGTTGTGAGGTTGAACTGATTCGTTTTTTCGAGTAGCTGAACCGAGCGTGCCAACGACGCGCCATTAATTGGCCCGATGTCGGCTACCATCTCAAGTGATGCGACAAAGTCTTCTACGTTGGCCGAGATGCTCATGGCGGCTTCACGCGCCTGATCCGCTTGATAATACACGTTGCGCTTACGATCTTCCGCGGACCGCTCCGGGCTGGCAAAAAGATCGAACTGAGCTAAAAGCCTCGGGATCTGCTCGATGACGGTTGGCATTTGGAGAACGGTCACCTGTGGCAACTCACGGCAAAGGAACTCGCATTCGGCCGGGTTATCGTCGACGAAGACGAGCGACTCGAGCCCAATGTTTATCTCGGCTGCGATCTCGCGGAGATTCGAGACTTTGTCGCTCCAATTCACTCGCTTGACCGCGAAATGGTCCCATTGCAGGATCATCTCGGGGTGTTCGTCGAAAACAGCTTTCGCGTCGGATTCGTTGTTCTTGGAGTTAAGGGCTAGGATCACACCCTGACGCCAGAGATCTAGCACCTGCTTTTGGAACGCCTGATAGATGTTTCCAGGGTAATCTCCACCGATCTTGATTCCATCCATGCCATCTTCTCCGATGATCCCTCCCCACATGGTGTTATCGAGATCAAGGACGAGACATTTCCTGCGAAAGCCGAGCCTGTTACGAACAACAGATAAATAAAGGCCGCTCCAGTCCCAAGCGTAGCGGCTGCTTCCGTGGTAACGTGCCCAGTACCAAAGCTTGGGATCGAAAGAGGCATCGCGTCCGACAAAGGCGGTGACTTGCTCACTATCCAGCATGACGACATCTGGGGTCGTGCGCGCGAAAGTCGCGAGTTCCTGATTCATCTCGTGAACCGCCGCTCTCATACCATATGCCACCATCCAATCATATTGGTGATATGGCATCCACTCAGGCGTCGTAAGAGAATTGAACGCGATTACGCCGCCAAAATTTGAGCGCAAAGCGCTGAGCGAAGTTTTTAGTTCGCTGATCGCCTGCTGGACGATCTTTTTAAGATCATCCTCCTCGCGAGCTGTGAATTCCTCAATAAATTTGGGTGATAGCTCTTCCAGCCGCAGAGAAAGAAACACGAACTCTGGACGATGAGCATACAATCCCGAGTTAATGTCCCGAAGTTCCTCGTGCACTCGGTTGAAAGGACCGAAATAGATCTCCGGCCAGAATCGCTCCAAGTGCGCTCTGACAGTGAGCGGCTGGAGAAGAGGCTCAAGTGTCGTCGTTCCTACCAGCCCGATCCGAACGACCTTTTCGGAGCGAAGCTGGGGCTGGATCTGCAACGTGCGGCAGATGAAGTTAACGTCCGTAGGCGATGGTATAGCCGAGCGTCGAATACGATCTAGTTTGGCTTCGATTTCGCTCACTTTGCTTCCCCTGCTTACTGAACTTTGACTTCATTCCGAATGAGAAGTGCGCCCGTCATGTTGTTTCGCACCGTGCCCTCCAGTACAAGAATCTTGAGCGCTGCCATCTTACCGACTACCTTTACTTTCACGTTGATCGCCCAGATAGGCCGGTGCTGTAAAATCAGTTTGCACACCCAAGCAGAACCATCCCGGCCCCGGCGCTTCGCTACCCACCACACCGATAATGAGCGAAGTCATCCACGCGCCGTGCGCATTGAACCGGCCAAACCTCGTAGTCTTTGCAAAGCCTTCGTCGAGATGAAGCGGATTGCCGTCGCTGACGATCTCAGCGAACTGCGTGATCCTAGCTTCCGTGACCGGCACCTCGATCGTTTTCTCTTCACCTTCCTGGATTTGGTCAAATTCTTCGATGATCCATTTCGTCATACGATCTCCATCAATTGTAAATCGTCCAGCCCGAAGCAGCCTTTTCAAGAAGCAGATCGTTAGCTCGTTTGGCGTCAAGAAGGTGTAACGGGATTGCGCCGATTGAACTCTTCTGCATTATGCCCCGACGAAGCAGCTCCCCCTCGAGTTGCGCGATATTCCTCTTGCAGGAAACGTCGGGATCATGGACACGGGTGCGAACCTTCAATTCTCCCGCCCCGGTCACGACTGAGACCTCTAGGGTTCCCGGCAAGTAGACACGAACTGGGAATTTCGCACCGAGTTCGTCTTCTGCGACGTGCACGAGTGTCAAGACCGATAGATCAACTCCGAGGAGGAGAACTTGTCCTCGTTGCTCGACCAACCGGCCGAGTGGCGAACTCTCGTCGAATGGCAACTCAGTCCTCCCGTGCTCTTGGGTCAGCCACTCTGCGAGGGGTCCTTGGGCACACACAGAATGCGATGGATGGAGACTTCTCTGGACGCCCGGTATTCTGCGAAATACTTCCGTCAAAAGCCCCATCTGCGAGGGTGTGCGACGCAAGTCGAATTTCTCATTAAGCAGATAGTCGCGCGTGAAACCTGTGGACGAGAAGGCGGGCATCATGATCGTGCCTTTTTCACCAACCACTTCGCGTAGGACCTCGAGGAGAGCCATCACGCCACCTTCGAGACCCTCGAACCAGTCGGAAGCGCTATGAACAAAGACAACGCCGCCTTTGACGACACCAAGACGCGTAAGTACTGCGCTCAGCTCTTCGCTCGTGAGATTGCACCGCTCGCGGCGGAGCCTTTGGTTCCGACGACGGCGAATGATCTTCTTCAGCGCATTAAGGGCTCTCCTAGGTAGGAAGTTGATGACCGCGGAGCGAACCCTTCCCGTGAAAGCCATCATTATCCCCACCCTCTCCCTTGCATCCTGCCGTTTCTTGCAAGAACGGCATCAATGAAGAACTTTGCAGCCCAATTCGGGAACCTGAAGGTCATATAGGGGCCCCACACCGGCGACGATCCGGCAAAGCTGCCTTTGAGACGCGCGAGCGGTAGTCGGACCTGGCTCTTCACGAGATAATCGATCGCTCGATCAGCGGCATCGACCCAACGCTGATCCCACGCAATATGCTCATTGTAACGACTCCAGTTGATCGCGGTCTGGGCGATGCCGGTCAAGCATCGATAGCTCGGTCCGGAGAAGTCTTTGGCGATCTCCCCCGGCAGACTTCCGTCTTCGGCCTGAATATCCCGCAGCCTCTCGAGGCTGATGCGAGATGCGGAGATGAAGCGCTCCTCGCGAAGGATCAGACCGCCCTCGAGAAGACCTGAAATGAGATAAGCAAACGTATGGAGAACCGGATTTTTTCCCTTGCTAAAAGCGCAATGCTCGAACCAACCCTGTCCATCGTGATATCGAAGGGTAAAATCCAAATTCCTTTTCGCAGAGACTAGCGCTTCCTCATATCCCCACACCTCGCCAGCCAGTGCTAACGCCCATGCAACGCGAGCATAGTAAGTATGCACAATGTTCCTATATGTGTGCCTTCTCCAAGCTCCATCATCATCCATCACGGATGAGAGCCATCGGGCACATTTGATGCCGGATTCACGGTAGCGGGAATCTCCGGTTTCTCGGAAGAGTGCGATGAGTCCGAAAAGGATCTGTCCGGAATTGAAGACGCTTGGCTTAAACTTGGTCGCAGGAGTCCAGAGGCCGGCGGGAAAAGCTCCATTATGGTCCTGAAGTGAGAGGAGCCACTTGCCCATGTCGAGCGCATGGTCGCGCAATTCTGGAGCTTGCCACTCGCGAGCAACGGCCAACATCGTGGGTGCAATGTAACCGGTGGTCTCAGGGTATGAAGCCGACCAACCACCCAATAGATGATAGACAGCCGGAACGCCCTGTCTCTGCGACTTTTCATGAGCAAATACAAGCCAATCAACGGCCGCACGTGTAGCTTCAGTCCTTAGATCCATTGATGCTCTCCATCCGGTCACGGACAAAAGATGTCCATACCTGGTGTTCTAAGAGTCGAATCCAGACTTGCCCGTAGCCACAATATATCGCGGCCCTTATTCCCCGGATGCCCCGCCACGCTGAGGCGATGACCTATTCCCAAACAAGCCTACAGCGTCGGTTGAATTCCGGAAATTGAGGTAGCATTGCGGCATTTTTCCAAAACCCAATATTGACGACGATGGCTCCCATATTTTTCAGTTGCAAGTACTGTTCCACAACCCAAGCAGATTGTTTAGCCAAACGTTGGCGCTTGAGGTGCAACAAGCACCAAAAAAGTGCTACAATTGTTTCCAATAGGATCACCAAAAAGTAGTATTCACGCATGAACATTTACTTGCGAGTGGTTGATTGCCTCATCGTTTCTGATTAAAATCCTATATAACGTACATGAAGCTAATTACAGCGTTTGTTCTGTAGATATTCCTATATGAATGCAAAAAACTTTGACTAGGGAAGCACCCTTAATTTCCGTTTAACCTTGGGTTGAAGGAGTAACGACGGCGAGGCAAATTGACCGTTCAGGCTATTCAATGCAGCTCATCGGCACCGATGCTTGAGGCAAGAGGCACATACTATCCTGCTATCTTGGGTCCTTGAATTCGGGCCAGGTGGCCGCTTGAGACCTTGGTAGGTGGTCTGCTTGGGATTATCTTGGGTCCAGACGAGATGGATGTGAACTCGAGAACATCGTGCGGAAAGCTCGAACCCTTAGGCTATCGTCGTCGAGATAGCGCATAAGCTAACCAGTCATAAAGTCTTGCAGCTACTACGACGCCGATCTGTGGTCGAAAAATTCTTAGATCGATGACACGCCACCACCTGCTAGTGCGGGACTAAGAGGAAAGGTGCGATGTCCCGAAGGCCTTCATCCACGTCACCACGAGCAGTCTCTTCCGGCACATCGCTCACTGGCCGCTCTCAAACGGATTCCGAGAATTTACATACCGCAAGCCGCCTCGGAAGAGTAATTGCGTGGCACCGCCCTGACTGTGCAGAATGGAACAGTTACTGGGCTGCCGCGGAACGTTTGAGCTTTTAATAGGTCGTGGATGACTCATCCACTTGCCTCATTGAGAATACGTACATTACTGATGGGCCCCCAAGATGAAGGTCGTAATTCTTACCCATTTCTATCCTCCGGAAATGGGAGCGGCGGCAGCACGGCTGCATGGGCTTGCCCGCTGTCTCGTTCAGTTTGGGCATGAGGTAACTGTTCTGACGGGCTTTCCCAATTATCCATCGGGTATCGTAGCCCCTGAGTACCGAAGTAAGCTTAGGGTACATGAGCAGATGGATGGAGTAGAGATCTGGCGAAGCTGGATCTATGCTTCACCACGTCGTTCTAGTATCCAGCGCCTCGCCAACTATTTTTCGGCTGTAGGATCCGCAACGATTTCAGGTTTGATGCTTGGTCGTTCGTACGACATCGTTATCGCGTCATCTCCGCCTCTCTTTATCGGCTTGGCTGGTCTTGCACTGGCGCGCCGGCGCCGTGTTCCACTGCTGCTGGACATTCGGGATATTTGGCCTGAATTGGCAGTAGAGGCCGGTGAGTTCAACTCCGACTCTGCTATCGTCCGTTGGGGGGAACGACTGGAAAGATTCCTCTATCGACGGAGCACATCTATCAGCGTCGTCACGGAGGCGAAGCGGCGCAAGCTAGCGAAAAAGGGCGTGCCGGAGGACAAGCTCACTCTTGTACCGAACGGAGTAGATCTAGAACTTCTCAACTCGCCTACCGATACTAAGCTGCGCGAGAATCTGAAGCTCGAGGGCAAATTCATCGTTGTTTACGCAGGCTTGATCGGCATCTTTCAAGGACTGCATACCGCCGTTGACGCAGCAAACCATCTAAGGGGGCACAGACATATCCACTTCCTGTTCGTTGGTGATGGCGTCAAGCGCGCCGACATTGAACGCCAAATTTTATCTCACCAACTAGAGAATATCACTTGGCTTCCAACTCAACCGCGGGAGGCTATTCCCGGAATTCTGCGGGCCTGTGACCTTGCCCTTGTGCCCTTGGTGAATGATCAGTTGCTGGATGCAGTTCCGTCGAAGCTCCTAGAAGCCTGGGGATGCCATTTGCCGGTGGTTTTAGTTGCGGGTGGTGAAGCGCGGCGACTGGTAGAGGAGGCTGGGGGCGGGGTGATTGTTCCACCTGGTGAAGCACAGCAGTTAGCTGAGGCTATCCTCAAGATCTCAAAAAAGCGGGATAGCTTGGATGCTATGAGTAAGCATGGACATCATTATGTCGCCACACAGTTCGACCGACCAATGTTAGCTCGTCAGATGGAACAAGTACTTAAAGCTATAGTGGGAAGGGCGCAGTAGTATGCTCAATGTCCTAAGCATTGACGTAGAAGAGCATTATCAGGCTCACGCCTTCGAAAACGTTATTGATCGCACTGATTGGGACAGACAGCCGAGCCGGGTCGTGGCCAACACAGAGCGAATATTGAGGCTCTTGGCGAAACACCAGGTTCGCGCGACTTTTTTTGTCTTGGGTTGGGTAGCTGATCGGCATCCAGGGTTGGTGAGGCAGATTGCGCAGGCTGGGCATGAGATTGGAACACATGGTTATTGGCATCAGTTAATTTATCGCCAGAACCAAACCGAATTCGCGGCTGATGTAAGGCATTCCATTGAGGCCATCCAACGTGTATTGCCCTCCTGGAAGCCGTTGGGGTACCGAGCTCCTGCCTTCTCAATTGTGCAAGACTCGCTCTGGGCGCTAGATGTACTTTCTGCCTTAGGTTTTCGATACGATTCGAGTATTTTCCCGCTCCTTGCTCATGATCGATATGGAATAAGCACGGCCTCTCGCTTTGGAAGTCGCCTGCCGAATGGCATGTGGGAAATACCAATAAGTACGGTCCGAGTTGCTGGCCGTAATTGGCCCGTAGCGGGGGGCGGCTATTTTCGACTATTCCCCCTGTGGTTGACCCGGTCAGCCATCCGGCACATCAACGCTGAAGGACAACCAGCAGTCATCTACCTTCACCCTTGGGAGTTTGATCCAGATCAGCCGCGCGTTGTCAATGCACCTCTCACGTCTCGGTTTCGTCACTACGTCAACCTTGATCGGACGGAGCTTCGCCTTGAATCACTTCTTTGCGAATTTCGGTTTGGATCAGTCGTGGACGTATTCGCTTCAAAATTAGGCTCGTAAGGCGGGAACCATGCGTATTGCTGTCGTAACTCAAGAAGAGCCTTTCATCCTTGCGCCTGCACTTGATCGTCTGTGTCGCGCCCGGGCGAAAGACATCGTGGCGCTGATCATACTTCCGTCGTTCAATGAGAAGCTGCTGGCAACAGCACGCCGCCTGTATGGATTTTATGGACCAGTGGATTTTGGCCGGCTCTGTATCCGTTATGGTTGGACAAGACTTGCCGACTTCGTCAATGGCTGGCGGCCCGTCACTCGAGCTTACTCGGTGGGGGATGTCGCCCGCCGCAACTCTATCCCGTTCTATCGCCCGACCAATATAGGCTCTCCTGAGTTCATCAAAACACTTAGCGAGAGAATAAGTCCGGATCTGATTGTCTCAGTGGCTGCGAGCCAGCTGTTTACGAAAGAATTGATAGATATACCCGCTCTCGGATGCATCAATGTGCATTCTTCTCCTCTTCCTCGCTACCGCGGCATGATGCCAAATTTCTGGACCCTACTTCACAATGAACCTGAGGCCGCTGTTTCGATTCACTACATGGTTGCAAAGCTTGATGCAGGAGATCTCATCATGCAGAGAAAGGTGCCGATTTTCGCAGAAGATTCCTTACAGGACCTCATGGTCCGGTCGAAATCGGTAGGAATCGAGGCGCTCCTCGAGGCGATAGATCACATCGAAGCTGGAACGGTACAAGTTGTCCCGATGGATATGGCCCAATCGAGCTACTTCTCCTTTCCAACGCGGAGCGACGCCCAGCTGCTTCGCATGCAGGGCCGCCGGCTCCTTTGAGTGCATAGTGTGCCAGATGCTTTCGGCACGGTACTTATCACTGTCGGGATAGGGCTAAGCTCGACAATAGCCGGCGAGGCAGCGCAACGAGCCTCGCTGAGCTGGACAGCAGGTGCGGCTGGCAGTGGTTGATGAGTCCCTCAGTTTCGTGAGCGCTTAGCTGATCTGCCCCCTGCGAAGGGTCGTCCCTGAAGTATGGCTTGTGAGCCGATGGAGCTGCCCCCCGGATGTGATCCACGGCCTATGCAACTTTCCGGGTCTGATAAATTTGTTGGGCGAAGGCGTTCGGGATCAAGCCGCCGAGCGCCTATGGGGTCTGGTCTCATTGTAATCTCTCCTCCAGTATTCAATCCGCTCCCGGGCATCCGTCATGGATAAGAACCACGACGCATTCAGACATTCCGCTCGCAGGCGGCTGTTGAACGCCTCGATGTAGGCATTGTCCGTAGGCGTTCCGGGTCGGGAGAAGTCAATCTCCACCCGGTTCAGATACGCCCACTGGTCCAGCATGCAACCGGCGAATTCCGGGCCATTGTCCACCCGCAGGCTCTTCGGCCGGCCGCGGTTCCGGGCGATTGCATCGAGCGCCTCCACCACCTGATACGCCCGGAAACTCACTCGCGGGACAATCGCCAGTGGCTCTCGTGTGTGGCAGTCGACCACCGTCAGGATCCGGAAGGGGCGGCCATCGAAGAGCTGGTCAGCCATGAAGTCCATTGCCCAGACCTCGTTGGGTCCACCGACCTCCGGCCGACCCTGCCGGTAGCGCCAGGCCCGCTTGCGCTTGGGTGCCTTAGGCCGGATCGACAGCCCTTCTTCGCGATAGAGACGGTAGGGGCGCTTGTGGTTCACCGGCCAGCCCTCCCGGCGCAGCAGAATGTGCAGCCGGCAGTAGCCGTAGCGCACCCGCGCCGCGGCCAGCTCCTTGAGCCGCATGCGCAGCTCGATCTGCGGATCAGCCCGCTTGCGGTAGCGCTGCGATGAGCGGCGAAAACCAGTGGCCGAGCATGCCCGCCGTTCGCTGATGCCATAGGCCGTCTGCAGATGGCCTGCGACCTCACGCCGAACGACGGGCTTCACCACTTTCTTTTGAGCACGTCCTGCAGCATGGTCTTGTCGAGGGTGAGATCCGCCACGAGCTTCTTGAGCCGGGCGTTCTCGTCCTCGAGCTGCTTGAGGCGGCGGATCTCGGCCACGCCCATGCCGGCGAACTGTTTCTTCCACCTGTAAAAGGTCGGCTCGGTGATGCCCATCTTGCGGATCACCTCGGCCACCGGCGTGCCGCTCTCGGCCTGCCACAGAGCAAAGGCGATCGGCTCTTCCGTGTAGCGCGTCTTCTTCATGGCACTGACCCTCCTCAAGGATCAAAATGCCCGAAAAAGTTGTCCTCGACATGGACCAGTTTGACGGGGCAGGACCACATCAGGCCATCCCAGTAGCCCGAGGAAATCTCCCCGTATGGAAAGTTCGGCACGCCGCAGACGACTGTCACGGTGACTCCAGCGGCAGCCCAGCCCCGTGCATTCTCGGACATGCGCACTGACAGCGTCCTCGCCGAAAGAGGATAGTAATGGCTTAGACAACGCACATGTACACCCGGGATCTCCGCTCTGAAGAGATGTGAAGGCTCAAGTGCTGATCCGCACAGCGAACCGGCCAAAAGCCCTACACGCCAAAATACTCCTTGATATGACGGCAAATGCGCTCCGCCGCCCTGCCGTCCCCGTAGGGTGACACCCCAAGCGCCATGGAGCGGTACGCCTCCGGATCGTCGAGAAGACGGGAGACCTCCGTAATGATTTGGGCGCGATTCGAGCCCACGAGCCGTGCGAGGCCCAAATCGACCGCCTCCGGCCGCTCGGTTTCGTTCCGCATGACGAGTACGGGTTTTGCAAGCGCAGGGCCCTCCTCCTGCAATCCGCCGCTGTCAGTAAGAACTATATCGCACCGAGTGAGTACGCTAACAAGTTCCGGATAATCCAGAGGCTGACACAGATGGACACGAGGCTGTTTGCCCAGCATCGTCTCGGCCAGCGACCGAACATTCGGGTTGGGGTGCACCGGATAGATAAACTCGAGATCCTGATAGGAAAGGCTCAGGTCGATGATAGCTTGGAACATCTCGCGCATGGGCTCACCCATGTTTTCGCGGCGATGAGCAGTAACAAGAACAAGGCGCGATTTACTGGAAAGAGAGAAAGGTAACGGCGGCGCCCGCTGTGACATCCAATAGAGCGCGTCGATACCAGTATTGCCGGTCACGAAGGCTTTGGCGTCCGCAATGCCATCTCGCAAGAGATTGGCTTTCGCCTTCGTTGTCGGAGCGAAATGCAGTGTGCCGAGCATTCCTGCAACCCTCCGGTTGAATTCCTCGGGGAACGGCAGGTGAATATCAGACGTCCGCAGGCCCGCCTCTACGTGCCCGAAGGGAATATTCTGATAGAAGCACGAGACCGCTGCAACCATAACCGAGGTCGTGTCACCCTGCGCCAGAAGCATGTCCGGTCGCAACTCGTTTAGGTACGACTCCAATCGTTCGAAGATGCGCGCTGTAAGTGAGCAGAGGGATTGCCCCTCCGTCATAACGTGCAGGTTACTGTGTGGCTTCACACCGAAGGTCGCCAGTGACTGCTCGAGTAACTCCCGATGCTGGCCTGTAGCGATGATGATTGTCTCCGCCCATGGCGACTCCTGCAAGTTCAAGATTACCGGAGCCATCTTGATTGCTTCGGGACGTGTTCCGATGATGCAGAGAATCCTTTTTTTCGAAGCCAAGATTTCTATTCCTCAAGGTCCGTTACAAGCCAATCGCAGCTTCACCACGGGCAAGATAACCACTATGCATTACTTATATGGCTGGAAACTTGAAGCAAAAGTGGAAATAAGCATAAAGCGATCCTAGTTTAGGTTTGTTGTTGCCCCGAAAGATCGGACAGGATCTCCCGAGTTGACGTGAGGCGATGAACTCACGCGGGGAACGATAACCGAGTGCCGTGTGCGGGTGAAGGCTGTTGTAGTGCTCGATCCATAAGGGAAGGCTCTCCAGCACGGTCCGCGCATCCGGAAGCGGGCTCACTCGGACGTAATCGCGCTTGATCGTGCGCACGACGAAGGCTTCGGCCATGCGGTTGCTTTGCGGGCTCTGCACCGGCGTGGGCCTGGGCTCCAGGCCGATCTCCCGCGCTGGGCTCTTGGTCTCATCGGCGACATACTCGGACCCTTAGCACGTTGCGAAGCAGCGCGGCGGAGCTGGCCTGGGTTGCGCAGCCGCGCTGCGTGGGGTGGTCATGGCCGACCAGCAGGTCTCACAGTGATGTCGCCGCACACACGCAGGTGACTGACCGACGATACCAAGGACATCCTATCCTCCATGTCATGACGATCTTGGCGGAGGCAGGTATCTGCGCCGCTTCGGGCACCACTGCCAGTTCCTGAAGTTCTGTGGCCTTGACTTGGCCACCTGCAAGTCTGGCACCTTCCGCGGCCGCACCAAGCTATCGAAGCACGGCAATGCTCGTCTGCGGCGGGTGTTATGGATGGCTGCCAAAGTGGCAGCCCGCCAGCGCGACAACAGCTTTCGGGATAAACTCAACCGCTACGCCAAGCGCAATCGCCACGATGCCGATCTGCGCCAGAAGGCCATAACAGCGTTGACCGCCAAGATGGCCCGTGTGGTGCATGCGGCGATCAAAGGCGGAACAGAATACCGGCCGCTCTTCGAGCTTCCGGTGTCAAGTGGAAGGAGTTCTCTCTGTACGGGCCGTGAGGACACGTGAGCGACGCTGTAGATTATGTTTGGGCCTTCCTTGGGGGGTGCCTCGCATTGAGGATGGTGAGGATCACGGCGATGGCCGCTGGATCCCGAGTTTGCTACGGAAAAGAACAATCCCGTCGACGGTGGAAGCCACTTGGCTCAGCCTGATGCTAACGCCGATCCCAACTCATCGGCGTGCTGAGATCTGCTGGCCCGGCGCCGCTGCTAATTCCCCACATTAGACGTAGCACCAACACTACTCCTATCTCTTAAACGAGGTGTGAGATGGTGTTCAGTCTATTCAGGGACTACTTCAGCTTCCCTTTTCTACACTCCGCCATTCTCTCGAAATCTGCCTCACTTTTCGAGCCTAGGGGCCCTTCACAATCTTCAATTACGCTATCTTACGTTGAGACAGTGGCTGCGTCGGATTGAGTCTTGCAAATCAAGCACTCTTGTCGATTGGGGAGCTCGCAACCTCACAGCTTTCTGATCTTTGAGCCAACTGGCGTCCGGACTCATTACAGCGCTCGGAATGTGCGTTTCCCCAAGGACTCCAGAGCCGGAACCGCCATCGGGCGCGTCTTTCTCGATCGGCAATGCTGCAGGTCATGAAGCCTGCCTCTTCGAGAGCATGTTTTGCTCGAGAGTCGTCTGCATCAATTCGGACCAAGATCGTCTCAATATCCGGCAGTGCGGCTGCATCCTGTAACCTCTGTGCGACGGAGCAGTTTTGCAGGAAGCGATCACGTGCTGTTGGGTGCGTGTAGCTGTTCCAGAGCAGGCATGCATGTTTCGGCGGCGCGATACGATCCTCCGAATTGATTTCAACACTGCTCTTAAGATTGCTGAGCCAGGCGCAATGAAGCAACACACCGCCTTCTGCGAAGGTATAGACGCGGGCGCCGGCCTGCAGCCACTCGATGGAATCGAGAAAGAACTGTGTCCTGCTAGGATCAGCCACGCCCAACGGCTGGTAGAGCAAAAGATCAGCAATGCAATTGACATTGAGCCTCGGCGAAATGTCGCTATGTCGCACCTCTTTCGGGGAGATGGCGTAAATATTATACTCATGGTGTCGAAGCAGCTTATGAAAAGCTGTCCGGGTCACGTGGGACAAGAAAGTCCAGACACCCGTGTTCGCAATCCGCCTTGCGCGTTTCGCGATTGTATGACGTCTTCCGCCAAATGCTTTAGCTAAAACTCCATGTAGACGAGCCTTCCCAATGGCACGGACGAAGGCAGCCCGATTGAAATAAATCTCGAGGGTGTAGACCTGATCCGCATGATCGGCGAAGCGATCCTTGTAAATCCCTCCGGGTGTCAGATCGAGTTCCCGGAAACCTTGTCTGCCGAGTTCACTAGCAAGGAGCAGGATCAACAGCTTTCCGGGAGAATGTTCCGCTAGGAATGGTGAATGGGCAATGATGCCGAGCAGAACCGTGCTGCGGTCAATCGGACCGATATGTGCGGCAATCACTGAATCTCCGAGCATAAGCGCTGATGCATGCACCAGCCCGGGTTTTTCAATTAGCCGCAGCCAGAACTCTTTCTTGCAGGGATCCTCCCGGAAGGGGAGAAGAGAGTTGATAGCGCCTTGGCGCAGATCGCAGTATTCGGCGACCGTAGGAAGAATGCTCTCGAGTTCTTCGCGGGTGTTCAACTGCACCAGACGAAAGGTAGCTATTCTCTGAAGCCGGTGAATGCGGCTCTTGTTGCTCTTCTTACGCAGGGATTCCTCGGCGCGGCTATTGGGACCGAGCGCCAAGAGAGGGCGTTTCTGTTCGCGCAGGATTACTCGCGATTCCCACGCGCTTCCCGCGCCGCACCAGTCGATCGGAGATCCTGGTGGGAGGTATTTGAATTTTAACCGCTGCCCCGGATAATTGCGGCCAAGCGCGGCCAGAGCCTCCTCGATGAACGAATTTCCGTGTGTCTCGTACGCTAGCCATGCCTGATATTCAGCTTGGCCGGAGCCGATATGAACGATGGCACCTGTGTTCCTCTGGATCGCAAGCGGCAGGAGTCCGATGAGTCCGTTGGCCTCGTCGCGCTGGATTACCAAGAGCGGTTCATAAGTTTCGCGATAGACGGAGAGCCAAGTTTCGGCGTATTCCCAGGATTGCCATATGGTGCTCCAAGGGCACGCCGCAGCGAGTTCCGACCAAGCCTGACGAAATCCGGCATTCTGAAGTAGCGTGTCGGCACTGGTTCCTCGGACAATCTCCGTCTTGGCAGGATTAATCGCAGTTCCTGAAGAATCCATGATACTCGCACCTCTAAGGCCAGAGCCTAACTTATGCGACTCATACGAGATAATATTATATCCGGATTAGCTTTCAATACTTTGCTAAAGTGCTAGAGCCGCATGACTGCCGATACCCGGGTTATTGTAAGCCCTCCGTGTGTACTCCCTGATGAAGTCTGATTTGGAGCTCGAAGGCGCGAGGAAAAATGGAGTATAGCCCCAATGCGTCGGCTGATCAGGGCGCGAGTTTCCTATGCTGTCGCTTGAATATGGCGATCTGAATCAGCGATTACCTGTGAGGAGTTGTGGATGCAGAGTTATGAAAAATCGCCCTATTTTGACGGGCGACTGCGACCCGGAATCAAGCGACTGTGGCAGCAATTCTATCCGAACAACTATACTGATGCCTTTGAGCGGCACGTTGCCTCACTCGTGAAGCCGGACATGAAAGTGCTGGAGATCGGGGCCGGATCCGGCTCGGGTCTCCAGAATGTGTTTGCACTCAAAGCACACTGCGCGTTCTATGCCGGGGTGGATCTCGATCCGCGCGTTCTTGATAATCCTTATCTTGATTATGCTCAGGTGGCCGATGCCTCGCGCCTTCCTTTCAAGGACGCAGCCTTCGATCTCGTCTTCCACAAGATGGTGGCGGAGCACCTTGAGGATCCGCAAGCCGCGTTAATAGAGACGGCTCGGGTGCTCAAGACCGGCGGTCAGTTGATATTCGAGACGCCAAGCCGGTTCTACTATCCCATGCTCATCGCCCGCGTTACGCCGACCTGGTTTCACCGTTTCTACGTTCGCTACTTCGCATCGGGCCGAACGGAAAACGAAGTCTTTCCGACCTATTATCGTCTCAATGACCGCAGGACCATTGAGATGCTCTGTCGTGAGGTGGGACTAGAGCCCACGATCACCTTTCACTCGACTCCGCCCGGCTATCTGCGCTTCAGCGTCGTCACTTTCCTCTTGGGTGTGTTTTACGAGCGGTCCCTCGAACGCCGGTTCCCGGCTCTGCGTGCTAGAATTTGGGTCTCGGCTCAGAAGACAGCTTGAATGAAAGCATCGATCCAGGGTCTATGAAACGGCATTTCGCCGGATGCGTTGCTTCAGCATTCCCCAGTAAACCTCAATGACCCTTGCTGCGACAAGAGGTTCGGCAAGCGATGCTACCTTGCCCCGACCATTAGAACGACACCCGGACTGAAAGACCTGGCGCAATCCCTCGGCGAGCGCCGCCGGATCAGATGAGCATATGGCGCCGGGCACGACGCCGTTGAGCTGGTCGCGCACATCTCCTACATCGGTGCAGACTATCGGGAGGTTGCAGGCCAAAGCTTCCTTCACGACTGTCGGCGAGCCCTCATGGATCGAGGTCAGTAGCAGCACGTCGGCCGCGCACATATAGAGCGGGATGTCCTCTGGCTTTAGGCCGCTTGCTGTTTTCAGGCTTACAGGAATCGTGTCTTCAAGTTGCCTGACAGCCTCTTGCGCTAGAGAGAACCGCTTCACCGGATTCGCAAGATCAAGCGCTGCAAAAAGCACGACGAACGAGTCCTGAGGCCACCCAAGTTGGTCACGTGCCTGTTCCCTGGGCGTCACGGCGAAGCGGTCAAGGTCAACGCCCAAGGGAATCACGTGATATCGTTTGCGCGGCAGGCGCTGGCCTAGATGAGGGGAGACCACGATTACCTCATCCACGAGAAGCGACATCAGCCGGCTGATGAAAGAGACGAAGCGACCTTTCAACGAGTATTGACCATTGCTTCCGACAATTCCCATCACATCGCTACCATGATAGGTAACTACCACCGGAACTAAACGCTGGAGCCTCGCGATCATGGAAGCGTGCCCGAAATGGGCGTGTACGATATCGTATGTTTTGGAGCGCAATTGCGCGCGCATGTGCTTCCATGCGCGGAAATGATTCATCGGACTTGCGCGGCTGACAAAATGGATGACATCAATCTCGACCCTAGCCTTAGATAAGGCCTCCACATGGCGTACCAAAAAAGCGGCCGCCCCGGGTCGGTCTGGAGTGGGATACTCAGTCGTGAGAAGAAGAACTCTAATCCTGGCCGGCTTTTCCTCACGAGCGGGAAATAGCGAGGAATCGCACTCGGGATCAAGGCTAACAAGCGGGTGCTCCAATCGTTCTCTCCATGCTTGTTTGAGCCAATTATCCAGGCTCCGCCAGGATAATTCAATGGTGCTTCTTGGCCAGCTTCAGTTCTGATCGTTCCGGCAATTCTACGACTCAGCCGATCAAACAACGGTGGGCAAGAGCGCACTCATAGTGTTTACTCTAATTGGCGTGGTTGTCGGTTCACCGCAGACTAATAAGTCTTCGCTTAGACTGGTTTGTTGCTGCTGGGCCAAATGCGGGCACAGGCTCGTACGCACCGCCTGCGCCAGGATCTTGAACGACTGGTCCTGACCCGTCAAACTGGCCTATGTCGAGGATAACTTTTTCGGGCATCCGGCTCACAAGCCATACTTCAGGGAGGCCCCCTTCTCAGAGGACAGACCACGGCAACGACCAGGCTCGGGTCTCATTCATCACAGTGATTGAGGAGGACTTGGCGGATTCAAACGGTCGTCGCAACACGGAATCTGTTGATTTACCGCAGCCATTCGTCAAGTGCCTCTGCGGGCGTTTTCCAGCCCAGCGTCTTTCTCGGCCTTGAGTTGAGGGCGGCTGCCACGGCGGCGATCTCCTCGGCGCTGTGCACACTCAGATCAGTGCCTTTCGGGAAGTATGACGCAGCAGTCCGTTGGTGTTCTCGTTGGTGCCGCGCTGCCATGGGCTTTGCGGATCGCAGAAGTAGACCTGGACGCCCGCATCGATCTTGAGACGAGCATGCTGGGCCATTTCGCTCCCTGATCCCAGGTCATCGATCGGCGCAACTCTTCGGGTAAGGTGATGATGGCGCGCGCGATCGCGTTGCGCACAGCCTCGGCCCCATGGCCAGCAAGTGCAGGCCCGTTCTTTATGCGCGGCGCATCGCCGTGGCCCGCCAAGCCGGGAAGATGCAGCAGCATCGTGAAGCGGGTTGTGCGCTCGACCAGTGTGCCGATCGCTGAGCTGCCCAAGCCCAGGATGAGGTCTCCTTCCCAGTGGCCTGGCACCGCCCGATCGGCCGCTTCGGCAGGACGCTGGCTGATCATGATCTCGGGCGAGACAAAACTCTTGCCGCGCCTGCGTACACGCGCCCTCGGCACCCGCAACACCCGCCCTGTTCGCAAGCACGCCGTGAGTTCGCGGCACAGCGCCCCCCGGCCTTGGACGAAAAGTGCCTGATAGATGGCTTCGTGGCTGATGCGCATTGTCTTGTCGTCCGGAAAGTCGATCGGCAAGCGCCGGGCAATCTGTTCCGAGCTCCAGGCCCTAGCCCAGCGCCAATCCTGTCGCTGGCCATGCGGGCGACCCTTCCAGGCTGCGGCAGGACCGGGAATGGGAACGCCGCTCGGAGCGACGACGATCCCAGCCAATCTCTCCTCCACATAAGTGCGCAAGGTCGCGTTGAGGACAAACTTTGTTGGCTTTGGGCGGCGGGCCGATCGCTCGGCATGCCACTGGGCGGTCGTCGCGCGATACTCCGGCCCACCGCTGCAGGTGGCTGCGTTGCGCCGCAGCTCACGGGAGATCGTCGAGGCGGATCGACCGAGCCGGCTCCGATCTCCTGCATGGAATGGCCCTGGACCTGCAGAAGCGCAATTTCCTCACGCTCCAGTAACGACAGGTACCGCCCGGAGAGCGGCTTTGCTGAGGATCTGAACATCGCTGGGGGCATGCCACCTGCCTTTCGGAACCATCTGGTTCCAACAGGCTGCGACACACCTGCCTCGACCGCAGCATCCTCGCTGCTCATTCCCGCTGCGATTACTGACCAGAACCGACTCCGTTCGTCACGTCCTGCCACAGGTGGCCGGCCCGGTGACGGTAACGGCGCTCGTCCAGACCGATCCGACCGCCGCTTTCGAATGCTCATCGCAACCTCCTCCTTCAGGGTGTTGCGACGACCGTTTGAATCCGCCCAGTACTGCTCAGCGGCCTATGTCCGGCAGTTGGCTGCGTTGGGCGCAAAGGCATCGACGAGCCGAACAGGTTGCTGTTATGACAATGCCCCTATGGAGTCGTTCTTCCATTGCTTGAAGGTGGAGTTAGTCCATCAGCGCTGTTGGGCCACCGCGAGCAGGCCCAGCGGGATCTGTTCGGCTATTTGAGGGCTATTACAATCGACAGCGCATCCACTCGGCGCTCTGGTAACTCACGCCCGAGCAGGCCGAGCAGGCCGAGCAGAAAGCGGGCTAACGCAGTGTCTACTCAATCGGGGGAAGATCGCTGCTCAGGTCCATCTAAGGTGGTGACAATGTTAGAGCCCGGTTGCGCTCGGCCCAGGTCAGGGCAACCCAGAGAATAACTTCGCCGACGACCTGGACAACGGCCGACCAAGTTACAATGGCGAGGGGACTGGCTGCCGGAAACAAAAACGGGAGGGTAGTTGCCCCAACACGCCCCAGATTAACCATTAGCGCAATGCGCAGCAAGTTATGCCGCTGCGCCCGGATGTTGTAGAGGCCGATCGAGGCGGTAATGATCAGACCTCCGAAATAGATTAGGAAGAATGGACCCGCCATCGCAAGCCGTTGGCCATAGATCCAATGTATGATACCGGCAACCGGCAACGTCACAGCAATGAAGAGCACGGCGAAGAGCGTCACGACAGTGTTGAACGATCCATTCCCGAGGCCGAACACATTCACCTCGTTCAAATCTCGGTAGAGGACCTGCGGCAAAACATAGTTGCGGATGGTGGCGATCAGGATATCGATTGGGGCCATGAAAATCAGCGCCACGCCGAAGGCTGATGTCGCAAGATCCTCGCCGCGATAGTGCAGCAGACTCTGTGTGATCACCGGCAAGGCACTGTACAGCGCGGCTGATGTGAACATCAGCGGTGATACGACAAGCAAGGGGCGCACGCTGCTCACCTTCAGCATCGGCCAGAGATTGCGCATGGCCGTGGTCAACGTGGCGAAATGGATCGGCAATTGCGCGACCACGTGCACAGCAAGTATGATCAAGATCCAGCTATTGAACAGCACTGCGATACTGCCGGCGCCGACGCGGGTTATCGCAAGAACACTATTCATCCATGTGAGACGCGTGAACCGGCGCTCATATTGCTCGACAACTCGTGTCGCTGACCAAAACGCCACCCCGGCCGCCGCGGCAACGATCATCAGATTGACATTAGGGCCGAAGAGGGCTGTTCCGATCAGGAAGGACAGGAAGGCCGTCATGAACAATGCGGCCTTGGCAAAGATATTGATCGCAATATAGCTGCTGTCCCTGCGCTCGAAAGAAAGCTTGAGAGCGCTCTGGTCCAGGCCGAAAGCAAAAAGAGTGGCGAGCACGTTGATCCAGCTATTAGTGAGCGACAGCCGCGCGAACGTACCCGGGTCGAGTCTCAAGGAGGCAAACACGATGACAATGAAGAATGACAAGTTTAGCAGGATCTGGGATGTGAAAACGCCAGCCTGCTCCCGCGCCTCGGATGATCCGTAGATTTTACGTGCCACATCCAACATCGTTGTCAGCCCTACCCAAGTGGGACGGCACAACACGCCCATATCGCACAAACCGAGGACTGCCCGATCATTCCCATTACGTCCCCACCTTCACACGTCATCGTGGTTTTCATATGCTGTCCCGGCACGATCCGAACGACTCCCTCGCCCCTGAGCCCAGGCTGCGAGGCGCGACATGCCGGTGAGCTTGGCAATAAAGCGCGGAGCGTTGTCGTGAAACCCCACATAGATCCGCCGAACCGCCATTGGCCTTTGCCTGACCTCTTGAAGGCGTAAAGGGCCGGGCTCCAAGGTGAAAGCGATGGCGAATCCAGCGTTCCGCACTGCCTCCTCATGTTCGACAGCATAATCGCTCCGTGAGCCGTTCGGGTAGGCAAAACCTAGGGTGGAGCGCCCGAGCTCTTCCGTCAAGCGTGCCTGACACCCGGCGATCTCATCCTGCGCCTCGGCTGTGGGAAGCTGAGTAAGAATAGGGTGCGTGCAGGTATGCCCCCCGAATTCCAGGCCATCCCGGCTTAGCCGGCGAACGTCGTCCCAACCAAGGTAAAAACCAGCGAAAGCATTCTCCGGCGGGGAGACGTCAAGCCTATCAGCAAGCGCCTGCGCAGCCGTCCAGCGCTCACTCCCCGGGATCCGCTTGGCGGCGGCAACCCAGTCCGCGGTGCTTGCATGCCGAGCCGCCATGGTCGACAGGTTCCGCTCGCCGATAAGGGGATCGGCAATCCTCTCCAATGCGCTCATCTGAAAGCAATAAGCAGCGAAGTCCCAGAGGAATGGCTTTGCGGTTCCGATATGGTCAGTGGCTACGAACACAACACCGGGAATGCCAAATTCGCGCATGATAGGCCAAGCTACGTCGCCATTATCCCGGTACCCGTCGTCGAAAGTAACAAGCACGGGCCTGCGGGGAAGCGGTTTGCCCTCCTGCAGCCATAACACGAGCTGCTGCAGCGACACGGGCGTGAAAAGCCTCCGCACGAGTTGCATTTGCCGCGTGAACTGATCAGCTGTTGCCGTGAAAGCCGGCCGGAAGCCCTTGAATCCGGCGCTGTGAGGATTTCCGACTCGATGATAGCAAAGGACTCTCAAACAGTCGTTGTGGTGTCCGGTCGGGAGACCCTTCAAGCCCCACTCATGGGGTACCCTCGCAGGAGCGGAGGCAATGCCCTCGTTGATCATTGGCGGGTTCATCCTCTGCCTCCCTCACGCAGAGGAGGACGCGTGATCCTGCTATCCATTACTGACCGCTGGCTCCGTGCACCCGGGCGACAGCCCGCGCCAAGAGGCAAACAATATGGTCTCCAGGTTGGAGCCTTCATGACGGCACGCGTAGCGATAGCCATTGCAGAAGCCAGGGCGACATTCGAAAGCCGGGAGGAAAGAGAGTTATGGCTCGAGAGCATATCGACGACCATGATAACACTGAAGCCAATCGCAACCAGGCGCTCCGGAGAACGGGACCCAATCATGAACAGGCGGGCGAGAAAGCCAATCAGCAAGAGCAGCGGGAACAGACCGGCTTCGCCCAGGATCACTAGAAATGTATTGTGCACGCCGAGCCATTTGTCCAGATCAGGACGCTCCCTGAAGCCGCCAACAAGGGCATGAAAATCCCCCAATCCTGCACCCCACGGCAACTGCTGATCGATCCGCCGAAGTCCGAGCTCCCACACCAGTGTGCGCCCCGTCGTGGTTCGTGTCGAGATGTCGCCGCCGAGGATATTTAGAACATCGGCGAGACGCTCCCGTTGATCATAGGACAACTGAAACACGTCATTTGCCAAGATGTACTTCGTGCTTAGCGCTGCCAGCGTGAAAGTGAGAATGGCAACACACAACAGGCCGATGGATCGCCGCGTGATCACGAACAGTAAGCTCAGCGCAATAAGCGTCAGTATGCCCGCTTTCGAGAAAGTCAAAATTAGCGCAAGCAGGGCGATCACCGCTTGGCCGAATGTCAGAACGCGGCTACGGGCTGGATAGGCTACAATCAGCACAATGCAGAAGAGCGCTGCCACTCCCGCCTCGTTCGGGTTGCCGAATAGGCCGGAGGGACGGTCGAGCGAATGCGAGTAGGCTAGATAGGTTGATAAATACGGCGACAATGGAACGAAGATGCACGATACAATGAGGATGCGCTTAAGCATCCTGAAGACATAGGCAAGTTCGGCTTTCGTACAGCCGGTCAGCCAGAAATAAATCGCTGAGACAAAAATCAGCGTTGCCGAGTAAAATTTGATGTAATAACTATCGAAGTGCGGGTCGGTCGCAGCAAACAGCGCTGCAAAAGCGAGATACGAACCCAAGAAAGCCACGAACAGAACGTAGCATTCCGCCTTCACGGCCGAAGGATGTGCGTAGCGCAGCCACAGAACGAGCGTGGAGCAAAATACCAGTGGCGATAGGAGAGCCTGCGTCCCAAAGAACAGGAGTAGCGCACCATTCAGGTTAAGACCGCCGAAGACCAGGAGCGTAATCCCAGCGAGATCCCTGTGCCGCCTCTTTTCCGCACGCGGCGCGGCATCAGTTGGAACGGAGAGGGCGCGAGACCGCATTAAGTGCCTATCCACTTCATTTCAGGTCGACACACAGGTGCGCGCTTCCTGTGCTTGTTGCATGAAATTGCCGGAAGTGTATGAGCGACATCCCAACGGCTCACGTTTTCATGCTCCTATAGCTTGACGCGACGGTGCAGGCTCCAAGCCCAAAGCTGTGCGGTACACATTGATGGTTTGATTGATGATACGGTCGAGCTCATACCGCGCAATCGCTGTTCTACGAATTGCATCCCGGTCGGGCCCACGCGCGAGAAACTCGCTAAGTCGAAGGGCATCGCCGGCAGGGGTAGGTGCCTCCAGAAAGATGCCATTGACGCCTTCTGTCACCATCCAGCGCAGACCGAAGGCGCGGGGAACGGCCACCGGTAGACCTCGGCAATGAGCCTCCGCAACGACCATCGGCGACGTCTCCTGCCTTGAGACAAGGAGCAGCGCATCAGCACGATCCATGAATTCCGCCACATAGCTGGGCGGAACACCGCCATGAAACGTGACGACAGACCCCAGCTTCGCCCTTGCGATCTCGTTCAAGCACCGGCGGTGATAGCGTTCGTCGACCACGGGCCCGACGACATGCAAATGAACATTTGTTCCCCCACGAACCATTTCGCGGACGATCGCGATGGATGCCAAGATATCCTTGCGAGGAGAGATGACGCCCACTTGCAGGAGATGGCGCGTGAGGCTTGGCCGGTGCGGAATACGCGGTGCGCTGAAAAAAACTTCGTCAACTGGATTAGGGATGAAGTGGTGCCGCAAGGCGGTGATATCGGGCATCGCCTCAAGCACGTAGTCATTGATTACAATGATGTCGTCATAGCTCTTGCGTGATCCGCGCTCAATCGCACCGATCACAGCAGCCCGAGCCGGGGCTGTGAAGCGGCGCAGAACATCCGTTCCGGCCGTATGCAGTACGTCTTTATCGTTTACTCCGTGGACGGTAAAGACCACGGGTGGACTACTAGACTTCCGGCATTTCGGCCAGAGCCAAGCGACCCCCGCCAAATCCTGCACATGAACGATGTCAGGGGAAAGCCGCGCAATTTCCCGGTGAACAGCCCTCGAACTCCAGGACCAGTAGCTCAAAAATCCGGGTCCCGGCGGGCGCCTCAGATAGGAGATCTCGCCGAACTCGTCTCTGTGTAGCAGGTTTCGCCGGGTGTTCGGGACAATGAGGGAAACCTGTACTCGTTCCGCGAGCTTGCGCCGCAGAACCTCGACAACTCGTTCAACGCCGCCTCTGCTGGGCTCTCCAGGAAAAGGGTGGGCACCGACCAATGCAACATGCATGGTGCTTACTCCTATCCATGGCAACGCTCAAGATCGCATCCGCTTTCGCGCAGGCTGCACGCCATTGACGACACTCAAGGCGCGATTGTGCAGGGGTACGACATCCTGCCGCCTCTGCGCCGTGCCGAGGAGGCCGATTGTATCGACAACCACCTTGTTCAGGAACGTATTGGCCTCAAGATGCCGGAACTGCTGATGCCCGACGAGAAAAACCACGATGTCAGCCTCGCGCCGAGCCTCGTCGGTTCCCGCAAGACGGACGTTCGGCAGGTTTGCCAGCACAGGCGGCAGACTGCGCACATGCGGATCGCAGGCCAGAACTTCCAGATTTTCATCGCGCGCCAGCTCCTCCACGATGGCGAGAGCCGGAGATTCCCTGAGATCATCCACGTCGGGCTTGTAGGTCAATCCGTAGCAACTCACAACAGGACGCTTGAAGCGCATCGCCAAGGACTTGACCTTTTCAACTACCCAGTGGGGTTTTCTATCATTGACCTCCCGGGCCGTATGGATCATGCGACTCAACTCAGGCGCACTGTCGACGATAAACCACGGATCAATCGCGATGCAGTGGCCGCCGACGCCGGGCCCCGGCTGCATGATTTTCACCCTAGGGTGCCTGTTGGCGAGCTCGATAGCCTGCCAGACGTCAATGCCGAGATGCTCGCAGATCAGCGACAATTCGTTGGCGAAAGCGATGTTGACATCGCGGAATGCGTTCTCGATCAGCTTAACAAGTTCAGCCGTCCGGCAATCTGTCACCAGCAGGTTGGACCGTACGAAGGTCTCGTAGAGCGTTACGCCACGCTTCGCACAGGCTTCCGTGACGCCGCCGATAATGCGGTCGTTGGACACAAGTTCACGCAACATTTGCCCCGGCAGGATTCGCTCGGGGCAATGGCAGACGAATATGTCAAACTCGTCGATCATCTCCGAATACCGCGGCACCCTCAGATCTGGGCGGGCAACGGCTATTCGCTCGCACAGCCGCTCCGTCGTTCCGACCGGCGAGGTCGATTCGAGGATTACCGCGCTCCCCCGCTTGATATAGGGGGCGATGGCGTCACATGCCGCCTCCACATAAGACAGATCGGGCTTCTTCTCTTCCACGAGAGGAGTTGGCACGGCGAGGATGTAGTAATCCGCAGCGATGGGCTCGGTCTGGGCCTTTAGTCGACCGGTGCTGATCGCCGCTTCGAGCAGCATCTGCAGATCTGGTTCATGAAAATGCGGATGCCCAGAATTGATCGAGGTGACGGTCGCCGAATTGATGTCGAACCCAGTTACCTGATGACCCTGGCTCGCCAGCATGGCAGCCGTTGGTAGTCCGATATATCCTAGTCCTGCAACGCATACATCTGCCATGGCGAAGGCTCATCTTTCTAAAGGTTGGATAGGTTACCGAACACGGTTGGGGTCGAATATTGCGATGATTGTTCGCAAAGCGATCTCGGCATCGAGCGCAGGCCCAAATCGCTCGAGGTAGAAGAGGTCGAACTCGATCTTCTCGCGGGTCTCCTCAAGGGTTTCCGCATAGCCGAACCGCACCTGCGACCATCCCGTAATGCCGGGACGGACAAGATGGCGAAGATCGTAGCCGGGAAGATGCTCGGCATAGGCAGCCACCAGGGCTGGCTGCTCGGGCCGCGGGCCGATTAGTGTCATTTCGCCAATCAGGACGTTCCAGAGCTGCGGCAACTCGTCGATGTGGTAACGACGTAGGAGGCGGCCAAGGCGGGTGATCCGGCCATCGTTCTTGGCGGTCGCGTTTTGACGTTTAGTCGCCGGGTCGTTGTGCATGGTGCGGAGCTTGTACATCCGGAAGACGCGCCCAGCCTGCCCCACGCGATCCTGCACGAATAGGATCGGCCGGCCCATATCGATCAGGATTGCCATTGAGGCCACGGCAAGAATTGCTAGTACAAGCGGAGCCATCAACAGAACTATAGCGATATCCATGGCGCGCTTGACGAGTCTATAAGCGGGACGGTTCAAGCAGGCCAGCGCGAGCGGCTCATCGCCGTCAAGATGTATGCGGCCGGCATGCCGCTTTACATAGTTTGTCACTGATTGAATCTCGCATCCGGCAACTGCTGCCCGCGCGACGAAATCGGCCCAGATAGACGTCGAAAGGACCGATCGTGGAACCACAAGAAGATCAAGCCCACATGGATCAGCCTTTGGATCGTCGATGAGACGAATATCCTGGTCAATCTGCTTCAGAGCCTCGGGACCTAGATCAGTCGCGATGACGCTGACAATGCGCTTGCGATAGACAACCCGGAGAAGAGCGATTGTTATGCCGAAGGCTAGCGAAAGAAATGCTCCCATGAAGATAAGCTGGGGTGTGACTCGGAGCGGCAAAATCGCGCTCATCAGAATAATGGGCACGTGGGTGGCCAGGACGCAGAAGAGCACCGCCATGATCCGGCGAGGCAATGGCCCCTCGACAGCAAATGAAAAGATGACGACGATTGCGGGTAATAGGAGGACCAGAACTCTTGATAGAAACTCCACATGATTCAAGATCTGCCGATCGATTTCATCGGAAAGGGCGATCGTCAGGATCCCAATTCCCACAACGAGCACGCCGAGCAGGAAGGCAGCGTGGCCGGGATGCAGCTTGAAAGCTCTATTGGACTGCTGAGACGAGCCCATGAAAAGGGAGGATCCGTTGGAGTCGGCGCTTGCGCCGTTGCCTGCGCCGTTTTGCTCGCTTGCAACTGTGTTCACCACATCGTTCTCCTTAGAAATACAACGCGGCCACTTTTTGGTTCAGATCTATAGGACAGACTGAACAAACGTCGGACTAGCAAGCCACCTCTGTTGCCAAGAAGATCACGGACATGTTGCCTCGCAGGTCGTAGAGAGCAAATGGAAATTCCGTAGATGAACAAACGTCGGACTAGCAAGCCACCTCTGTTGCCAAGAAGATCACGGACATGTTGCCTCGCAGGTCGTAGAGAGCAAATGGAAATTCCGGAGATAACAAGTGGATATTTGTAGCCACTCGCCGGCGATTAGGTTCTGTGATCTGATGAGGACGGCTATCGTGAAAGAAGTCTATAATAAGGATATTTTTCATATCGTCCATTTTATTCAATACAAAGTTAGATCAGCAGTCCTGTTATCAAGCTAATTCTTAATCTTCCCCCTTTTTTTGCTGGTTTTAACAAGACTAGGTAAGTAATATCTTTGAAATTAATAAATGAAGACAGGGTTTATAGGAGAATCGAATATTGATGTGTCCTATGGTAGATCAATAATAAATTCTTGCGTAACTTAAAGTAAGAAAGATATATTCCGCATATACTTATTGTTGTCTTCATTATCATAATGTGTAAACTTGCCGACTAGAAGGGAACCTACAATGTCTGGGTCGAGACAAACAGTCCAAGCGTGTGTCATCGGCGATATAGACTTGGTGCGCCCGCTCGGATTGGCGGGTATAAAATCGGCCGTCGTGTATCCACCGGGGAGTCCCGTCCTCTACTCGCGTTTTACGCATAAGGAGTTCTCGTGGGAGGACCGGGCAGACACCGAAGCAAGCGCAGAACGCATGTTAAACGCACTTATACGCTTCGGAGCTACACAGTCAGAGCCACCCGCGCTTTTTTATCAAGGTGACGGAGAACTGCTGCTCATAGCACAGCATCAAAAGCAGTTGGAGCAGGTTTTCCGCTTCGTAGTCGCAGAGCCAGCGTTGGTAGAGAACTTGGTCAACAAAGCCAAGTTTCAGAAACTTGCCGAGCACTTGAATTTACCGGTACCAGCTACGCGGCGAATCCACTCTTCTCTCAAGAACGTCGATGAAATTGACCTGCGGTTCCCAGTAATCATCAAGCCGGTACGGGAACGGACGTATTGGGAAGCAATCGGGGGGCGCCGCAAGGCGTTATTAGTCGAATCGCCAGAGGTGCTCAGGAAGCTTCTGCCCCAATTAGCAAGTGTCAGTATCGACCTCCTAATCCAGGAAGCCATTCTTGGACCGGAAAGCAGCATCGAAAGCTACCACGTTTACGTGGATCAGCTTGGTATCATTGTTGCCGAGTTTACTGGACGCAAAATCCGGACTTTTCCGGTGACCTGCGGCCATAGTACCGCTCTCGAAACAACCGATGCACCGGACGTGCGAGCACTAGGGCGAGAGATCGTACAAAAACTTAATTTACGTGGCGTGGCTAAGATGGATTTCAAACGTGGGCCAGAAGGTACGCTTTACCTTTTGGAAGTTAACCCGCGTTTCAACCTGTGGCACCATCTCGGGGCAGTTGCTGGAGTAAATCTTCCTGCACTCGTCTATGCGGATCTGCTAGGATTGCCTCGATCAACCAATCTCGTTGCTCGGCCCGGAGTTCGTTGGAGCAAACTGTGGTCGGATATGCATGCTGCTCGAGAATGCGGAACTCCAGTCACGACTTGGTTGTGGTGGGCTCTTCATTGTGAAGCAAAGTCCGGAATGGCTTGGGATGACCCGGTGCCCATTCTAAGATGGGCACTGGCGAAGTTTCGCCTTCAACGCGGAGCCAGATCTGTTAGGCATCGTGAAGGTGCTCTCACGCGAGCGCCCGCAGCCGATAAGAGCTGACATGAAAGTAGCGCTCATCTCCGATATCCACTCCAATTTGGAGGCGCTACAGGCGACTTTAGAAGCAATATCAACCCAGGAAGTCGACTATATAGTGTGCTTGGGTGACATTGTTGGGTACAATGCGAACCCTACTGAGTGCATAGAGCTGCTGCGACAGAGAAACGTTACGTGCGTAGCGGGTAATCACGACCGAGCCGTCACTGGGCAAATCACAACGAAAGGTTTTGACTATACTGCAAAAAGAGCTGTCGCATGGACGCGCAACTGTCTTAGCAATGAAGCCGTTGAGTACCTTGCAGAGTTGCCTGTTGAACTCAGCATTCCAAACGAACTCGTCGCCGTGCACGGGGCACTCCACCCAAAAACGGGACGCGAGACAGTGCGCCTTGATAGCGACGCGCGTCGCCGCCAGAGCTTTGAGGCTCTGCTTACGCATCATTCAAAGGCACGTGTTTGCGCATTCGGACACACACATCAGCTGGGTATATTTGAGCTTCACAACGGTGTTGTGCAGATGCTGACGGGAGACCAAGTCTCTCTGCGAAATGATGCATGGTATCTCGTCAATCCTGGATCAGTAGGACAGCCGCGAACGGCAGATCGCCGATCTACGTATCTGATTCTGAATTCGTTCCAGAAAAAAATCACAGCTCATTACGTTGATTACGCCGACGCGATACCGTTCGCTAAGACTCGTAACGCAGGCTTACTGCCTTTCTGGATCCATCTTCCTCAGCCTATCCGGAAATCACTTAGGTTTCTACCAACACCGATACGTAGCGCCATAAAATGGGCAATAGAATTGCTGCGGCTCTGATAATTCCTCTGCCTCACAGTTTCCTGAGGCTCTCTGCAAGTGGCGAAGATCCGAAGAAGGGTCACGATGACAGAAGTGATGGAGGATGCGGTAGGTCCAGGTCGCGGCGGGTGGATGTCGCGCCAGCGCAAAGAGGAGGCGTTCTGCATCTGCTGCGTGGTGAGGATCTGGAGACAGTCTCGCACTCGCTTGGGGTGCCGGCCGCAGCCGTTGGCGCTGGCGCGATGCTTTCCTAACCACCAGCGGGACCATGGTCCTGCCCCGTCAAACTGGTCCATGTCGAGGACAACTTTTTCGGGCATTGAACTTGCCCCGAATGCTGGACCACTTCCGGAGGCCACTCTCGGCCAGATGTGGACTTGCCCCGAACGCTGGACCACAGCCGGACATGAACTCCGGCCTCATGGCCTCATCGGCCGGCTGGGGGTGCCGATGGATTTCATGAACTCGATTGGGGTCTTATGCCCGATCGAGCTGTGTGGTCTGTCGCCATAATACTCATGGCGGAACGCCTCACATTTTGGCCTGGCATCGGCCAGGGACAAGAACCAGTTCTGGTCGATGCATTCGGCCCGCACCTTGTCATTAAAGGCTTCTACGAAGCTGTTGTCGGTGGGCTTGCCAGGCCGCGAGAAGTCCAGAACAATCCCGTTTCGATAGGCCCAGAGATCGAGAGCGCGCGAGATAAACTCAGGGCCGTTGTCCAGACGAATCGTGCGCGGAACACCATACTGGCTTGCCACCCGCTCCAGGGTCGCAACCACATCCGCGCCGGTGTAGCGGAAGCGCACATCAATCGCCGGCGAGAGCCTCGAGAAGATATCCACGATGGTCCGGACCCGGATCTTGCGGCCATCGAAGAGCTGATCCGACAGGAAGTCCATTGCCCACACCTCATTCGGAGCCGAGGGCAGCTTGCGGTCCGAGCGCACCTTCGCGGCCACCTTGCGCTTCGGCCGTTTGTTCCGGATCTGCAAGCCTTCTTCGGCATACAGCCGGTAGACGCGCTTATGGTTCACGGCCCATCCCTCGCGCTGCAAGAGCACGTGAATGCGTCGATAGCCGTAGCGGACCCGGGTCTCGGCGATCTCCCGGATGCGCTTCGATAGAGCCGCCTGCGACAGCCGGCGCGAGCGATAGAAGTAGGAGGATTTCTGGAACTCCAGCACGCGACAGGCCCGTCGGATCGAGACCTGGAACGTGCTCTGCAGACCATCCACCAGCCGCCGCACCCGCGCAGGCTTCAGAGCTTTTTTGACAGCACGTCCTGCAGCATGGCTTTGTCGAGCGAGAGGTCGGCCACCATCTGCTTCAGGCGCCGGTTCTCCTCCTCGAGCTGCTTGAGGCGCCGCATCTCCGACGGCATCAGGCCACCGTACTCCTTGCGCCACCGATAGTACGTCTGCTGGGAGATCCCGGCCTTGCGGCAGACCTCCTCAACGCTGACGCCGTCATCGACCTGCTTGAGGAGCATGGCAACCTGCTGCTCCGAAAACCTGGACACCTTCATGGTCCGTTCCCTTCTCCCAGCCGGGAGACATTACGGGAGAATTCCCACTTTGGCTGGTCCAGTTTGACGGGAGAAGGTCAACCATTCGGCTCACAAGCCATACTTCAGAGAGGCCCCCTTCTCAGAGGACAGACCACGGCAACGGCCAGGAGACTTGGGCTTGTCCATCATTGCGATCGTGGCAGCCAGTATGCGGTCGAGGCCTATGTACGGCAGTTGGCTGCGTTGGGCGCAAAGGCATCGATGAGCCGAACAGGTTGCTGTTATGACAATGCCCCTATGGAGTCGTTCTTCCATTGCTTGAAGGTGGTTCTGGTTGCCTGCGGATGCTCGTGGATGCCGATCCGTGCCAGGATGATGTTATAGCACTGGACAAAGGCCGCACGGGCCTCAGCCTCTGTTGCGGCTCCGATGGTCTCTGCGGCGTTCGGAAATCGGATGGACCGGCGCGAGAATTCACCCTAGGCGCCTGAACCGAAAAAGTGTTCGAATTCAATCTCACCTACCTAGACAGTATGGAACGTTTTGGATGTCTCCTCAGCCGGCCCGCGACCTTCGCGATCAACTAATGTCTGTTCAAACCACAACATGATTTTTCCTCCCTAATCTTCATAAACGCGGCGGATCCACTCACCGCGGATCCGGAGGGAGATTCAGCGCCGATGAAGGCTTCTGTTTCGGAGGGTAATCGTTGCTCTGCCTCACTGCACGAGGAGGATGTGGATACAAGCGATGCAACTGGGTCGAGCTGATGGTGTCCCAATCGTCATTGGTCTGTTTAGCTGGAACAGGCTTCTGCGTGAGAGGATCAGGCATGCTTCTCTCCCTTCCTGCAATACTTTGCCGAATGTTGAAAAGCCGGAATTGCCGTTCTTTCAGCGCTCCAAGATCGGTTCAGATGATGAATAGGTCTATTCATTAAGAGATGTACTCCCAATTCGCAGCGGGAGCTGTATGTGTCCTCGGCCGATGAGGCAATCAATCATGAGTGAAGAGGGCTGGCCCTGGCGAGGGCAGGGCCTCAGCCGGCCAGCCGACGCTATCATGAGTGGCGTTCAACGGGGGCCACTTACTCCGGTTTAGCTGTTGCTACCTCATGCCAGCGGTCACGATCTTGCTCAGCAGCCGCCAGAGCAGTCCTGAGAGCATCCACATGGGGTAATCGCGGGAGTGAGTCGCCCTGAAGCAGTCACGCTCGTGGAAGCCGGTGGCTGTTCCCCGATACGATGGAAGAACGGGCTCACGACGGGAAGCCGGGCCCAAGCATCGAATGGAGAACTGCCATGGATGACTATATCGGGCTCGACGTGTCGATGAAGGAGACGGCGGTGTCGATCCGCCGGGACGGCAAGCGCGTCTGGCGGGCAAGTGCCCTTTCCGATCCCAAGCTCATTGCTGACCTGATCCGCAAGCGCGCATCGTCTGTGAAGCGGGTGATCGTCGAGACCGGTCCACTGTCCGTGTGATTCTACCATGCCCTTCGAGCCGAGGGGCTGTCAGCTATCTGCATCGATGCTCGTCATGCCAAGGCCGCCCTCGACATGGCTGCCAACAAAACCGATGCTAACGTCCCCGACGGTTTGGCCCATCTGGCTGAGGTTGGGTTCTACCGTGAGATGCGGGTGAAGAGCTTCGACAGCATGCTGACCCGCACGCTTGTGGCGGCGCGCACCCGACTGGTGCGGATCTGCACCGAATGCTCCACCAGATCCGCGATCTCATGAAGACCTTCGGCCTGATCGTTCCCGCCGGCAAAGGCAGCACTTTCGAGAAGAATGTTCGCAGTCTTCTGGTCGATCAGGACGGGCTCGCTGCGATCGTGCTGCCAATGCTGGAGGCTTGGCGCAACCTGCGCCTGCGTGCCGCTGAACTCGGACGTCAACTCGTGGCGGGCGCCCATCAGAACCAAGCCTGTCGCATTCTCATGCCGATCCCCGGTGTCGGGGCGATCACCGCAATATCCTTTGCGACCGCCATTGAGGATCCGGACAACGTCAAGAAGTCCCGCTCCGTCGGCGCTTGGTTCGGCCTGACCACCCGGCGCTACCAGTCGGGTGAGGTCGACTACGATGGCCACATCTCCCGCCGGGGCGATCGCCATGTGCGAGGGCTTCTCTTCGAGGCGGCCACGGTCGTCCTGACCCGCAGCTCGGCTGACAGCAGCCTGCGAACATGGGGTCTCAAGCTCCGCGAGCGGGTGGGCTTCAAGTGCGCTGCCGTTGCGGTAGCACGTAAACTGGCGGTCATCATGCATGCGATGCTCAAGACCGGCACGTTCTTCGATCGGAGCATCGGAGCTGCGGCTTGATCGGTTGAGGATCGCGCTCAGTCTCCGAGCGCGCTGAGATGTCCCTGCCGGGACGTGGGCCGAGCCATTCCGCTTGATGGGATGCACCGCTGATGCAGCCGAGTGCATCGTCCACATGGGAAGGCTCCTCCCGCGAAGCTCCATCATGCGGCGACTGCTGTCGACCGCAAAGACGACCCTGCACTCGGCAGACGCTCACATGGCGGGCCGCGGATCCGCTGTGATCTGGCCCTCCGCAATGGTCCCTCAAGCCTGACCTCAAGCTCGAGCCGGTTCTTACTTGAAAAAACACTTGCAAAATGGTCCGCGATTAGACGACCTATCAAGCGCTATTTTGTTTGCCTTTGAGCCTGGACAGCCAGAGTATCTGCTCCTCGGCGTGGCTCATGCTTTGCTCTTCGGAGCTGCACTATTTGGGATGTACAACAAAAACGTAATGGACTTGTTCGGCGAGTTAGCCGCATTTGCTACTTTCTTGTCAGCATGAACGCTGGCTTGGCCATCGGATTTTTGACTGGATTCGCGGGAATGCCTCCCCGATTTGGAAAAGGCGGCTCGATAGCGATGGCAATCATGGAAGGTTTCTTTAAGGCTGGAGGAAGAGGCCGTGAGCATCACTAATCTGCGTGTATTCAGAAGCGCCGCATGGCTCTGCATTGTGCTGCTCGCAGTTCTTTCTTTAATGCCCGGCAGTGTTCAAATGCGTTCTGGAATGCCTGGAGGCTTTGAGCATGCCATAGCTTATTTCGGCACGGCTACGATGTTTATGCTCGGCTATCACAAGAGTGGGCGGCTGGTTGCTGCAGGACTTTTGGCCTATGGCGGCCTTCTTGAAACCCTTCAGCTATTTGCCCCTGGACGAGTACCCAATATCGCTGATGCGGGTGCAAGCGGCGCAGGCTCTATCCTTGGAGTGATCGTCTGGACAGTCCTTCTCGAGCACTGGAGGAGAGACTCTCACTCTGGCGATGATCGTGAACCTATAAAGGGGCATTAATGCTAAGTCGCCGTACGCTCTGATTCGATAAGGGCGCATTTCTTACTTTCGAGAGCAACAGACGAGATCTAGACTTCAAGTGAAGGTTCATCGCCGAACACGGAGCGGCCACCATAGGTGTGTGAATTTTCCCGCTCTTTAGTCATTAGAAGATCAAACTCTGGACCCGCGGCAAAGCGTTCTAGAGCGCGGGCCTGTTCGTCTAGCCGCTTCAGAGCGAAAAGCTCCTCCTGTCGTCCTAATTTCGCTTTTTCAACGGCAGATTTCAAAACCTGGATGGTCTGATCGTAAACACGGAGCGGCACCGGAAAAGGGTGCCGGTCCTTGCCGCCATGCGCAACCGAGAACCGTGCTGGATCGCTGAACCGGCATGGCGCTCCATGAACGATCTCCGCTACCATGGCCAGCGCCTGCACTGTGCGAGGCCCAACGCCAGGTGTCAGCAGCAGATCAGGAAAATCCTCCGGGCCACGATCAGCAGCGGCCGCGAGACTTCCATGCAACCGCCTCAACACCACGTCTTTGGAGCGAACGTCATGATGCTCGGGCATCACCAAATGCGGAAGCAGCGGCTGTGGTGCGGCAACAGGCTCTTTGTCTTCCTCAGCCAGCGCAAGAAACTTTCGGGCAACCCCATCAGGCCCCATCGTATCCAAAATCTCGATCTGGGCCCGGCGTGAGGCCTCAGCCCGACGATCTGTCAGATTGACGATCGTCCCCTGCCCGACCCCATCAATGCCCGTATGCGGCTCATCGACGAAACTCTTCAGGTCTTCCGAGAGCCAATGGTAGCGCCGAGCCTGCCAGCGTGCATCGTTCATGCCCTGCTGAACGACAGCCCACTTGCCGTCGTCTGTGACGATGAAGCCATGCAGGTAGAGATCGAAGCCATCCTGAATGGCAGCGCTGTCGACCTTGGCTACCAGCCGACTAGCCTTTGCCAGAGCCGATCCGTCAAAGCCTACGTGCTCGCCGATAGACACGAGTTCCTGTGGGGTCTGCCGGGAATGACGTCCGCGCCCGCCGCACACGTGAATGCCGAGCTCCTTCGACAGAGGTGTCAGGCCGCGTTTCAGCGCCCCGATCACGCTGGTCGTGATGCCTGACGAATGCCAGTCCATTCCCATAACAGCGCCGAATGACTGAAACCAGAAAGGATGTGCCAAGCGGCGTAGCAGTTCATCGCGCCCATAATGATGAACGATAGCCTCACTCATCACGGCACCCAGACGCGTCATGCGGTCAGCAAGCCATTTCGGCACGTGCCCGCTGTGTAGCGGCAGGTCCGCGCTTCCTGCTTTTCGTGCCATGAAAGAAAGGCCCTTCGTCGGCTCTTATAATCTGTTGTGATATCGCCACACTAGCTAAGACTAGGCATTGGTAAGATCAAGCGTGCTCTCGCGCCCCAGAGCCTGAAAGTTCGTTGCCAGCCAGCTGCGGGCTGAGGCGCGGCCCAGATCCTTCAGTTTCTTGAAGAAATCCCACCTTGCATTGAGGCGCGATGACGCAGCATAGGTATCGAGCTGCGCGCCACCATGAATCCGGTGCATCAGCACGCGCTTGTAGTCGTCTGTCGAGAGCTTTCCCTCATCGATTAATCGTCGGACGAATCCGATCGCCCTGAGCTCGTAGAGAAGATTGGCGTTGAAGGTGATCTCGGTCAGCCTGCTGCGGATCTCCTCAGCTGTACGTGGTGTTGAACGGCGTTCAATAGGATTGATCTGAACGAGCAGGATGTCATCCGACTCAGCCTCATAGAACAGTGGGAAGAGCGCAGGGTTACCGGTGTACCCCCCATCCCAATACGGCTCGCCATCTATCTCGACGGCCTTGAAGATCGTTGGCAGACATGCGGATGCAAGAACATGATCAACAGTCAGTTCAGAGGCTGAAAAAACTCTGATCTTTCCGGTCCAGACATTTGTTGCCGATACAAAGAGCTTTGTCTCCTTACAAGCCCTGACCCGTTCGAAGTTGATCAGCTCGTTCAGCGCATCCTTCAGCGGATTGATGTCCAGCGGATTCAAATCGTAGGGACTTGCGACTTGAGAGAACGCTCCGCTCCATATATTCGTCGACCCGTGGGTGCCGCTCCAGTAGCTCAGGAAGTGGTCGAAGAGAGAGCGTTGAATGGGTGAGAACCCGCCATCAAGGCTGACCCTTTTCCAGAACTGCCGCAACTGCTGGCGGGCACCATCTCGGCCGCCCTCCAGCCAACCTTCCACGAGGACGACCGCGTTCATCGCACCGGCGCTCGCGCCTGTAATCGCCTCAATGGCCAGCCGGCCATCTTCAAGCAGGTAGTCCAAGACACCCCAGGTGAACGCCCCGTGCGCTCCCCCGCCCTGCAACGCCAAGGAAACCATCTTCTCGGCATTCGGCCCAACTAGACCGAGCAGCTTGGTAGATTTGGTTGAGGCTCGCCCTGGCATCCCGGTCTCCGTTCATCGTGTCCCGGTGCAGGATGTAGCATAAATGCCCCATATGCGCAGGAAGCCTGCGACATTGAGACGAGCGGACGCCGGCATGTGGCCGGCCTCATATCCTTTAAGCTACTGACCGAAGCGCTGATCGTATTCCAGGACGGCGTTCAATAGAACCTGAGCACCGGCAGCGCATTCCTCGAGCGTTGTGCTTTCTGCCTCGTTGTGGCTCAAGCCTCCTTCGCAAGGTACGAAGATCATCGTCGTGGGAGCTATGCGCGCGATATAAGCCGCATCGTGGCCAGCACCGGACACCATATCACGAGACAAGAATCCTGCTTTCTCCGTGCCCTTGCGGACTGCGGAGATGCATTCAGGATCGAAGCGAACTGCGGGGGAGTCCCAAACCTTCTTCACTGAAAATTCCAGGCCGATTTCATTCGCGATGGCAGGAATGGCGCTCATGAGCTTGCCCTCCATGACTTCGAGCACCGCATCGTCCGGATGCCGGAAATCGACCGTGAAGAAGACATGTCCAGGGATCACATTGCGTGAATTGGGCTTCACCTCCACCAAGCCAACGGTGCCGACGGCGGAGGGTGAATGCTCCAGGGCGATCTGGTCCACGCGCTCGATGATACGGGCGGTTCCGAGCAAGGCATTTGTGCGCAGGTTCATGGGGGTCGAGCCGGTATGAGCCTCGCGTCCGGTGAGCTCAACCTCGTACCAGCGCATACCCTGAACGCCGGTCACAACGCCCACCATCTTTCTCTCGGCTTCGAGAATGGGCCCCTGCTCAATGTGAAGTTCGAACATGGCGCCGAACTTCATGGAACCCGGTACCGCATCGCCCCTGTAACCAATGCTCTCAATGGCATCGCCGAACTTCACGCCCTGGCGGTCCTCTCGGCTGTCAGCGAACGCCCGGTCGAACACGCCGGCATAGACACCGGAGCCGAGCATCGCGGGCGCGAAGCGCGAGCCTTCCTCATTGGTCCAGTTCACGAGCATCAGGGGCGCATTAGTCTCATAGCCGAGGTCGTGCATCGTCCGCATGACCTCAAGGCCGCCGAGGACACCGAGAACGCCGTCAAACTTGCCGCCTGTCGGCTGCGTATCGAGATGGCTACCGATAGCAATGGGGGAAAGATCGCTCCGCTTACCCGGCCGAGTGGCAAACATATTGCCGACCTGATCGACAGCGACCGTGCAGCCAAGCGCCTCGCATTGGCTGCGGAACCAGTCGCGCACCTGGCGGTCCAGATCGGTCAGCGTGAGGCGGCAGATGCCGCCCTTCTCCGTGCCGCCGATCTTGGCTGTATCCATCAAGCTGTCCCAGAGGCGCTGAGGGTTGATGGTAAGATTTTGCATGATGTGATCTCAAAATGAACGCAATGAGCCTTGCTACGGGAGCCCTCCTCCCGCATGCGGGAGGAGGCAAGCGCAATCAACGCGCGACGGCCTTCGGCGCAGTATTCGCCTTCCAGAGGCGCTGGGCTTGAGCAAAGGCTGGCAGCGGCGGACGAGCCACGAAACGGCCCTGACCGCGTTCGGCCCTAACCTGACCGCTCTCCGCTGCAAGCCTGCCACGCAGATAGACCTTCGCCGGAAGGCCTGTGAGCTCGAAACCTTCGAACACGTTGTACTCGATACGGCTCACTTGGGCCTTGGCCGAGACGGTCTTGGTCGCCTTCGGGTCCCAGATCACGATATCCGCATCCGCTCCAGGCAGGATCACCCCCTTCTGCGGATACATGTTCAAGATACGTGCCGCATTCGCCGAGGTGACGGCGACGAACTCGTTCGGCGTGAGCCGTCCCGTATTGACGCCTGCGTTCCAGAGCACGGGCATACGGTCTTCGAGGCCACCCGTGCCATTCGGGATATTGCGGAAGTCGCCCAAGCCCATGCGCTTCTGTTCGATAGTGAAGGAGCAATGGTCGGTGGCGACCACCTGAAGCGAACCGGCCTGCAAGCCTGCCCAGAGACTGTCCTGATGCACCTTTGGCCGGAAGGGAGGCGACATCACGCGTTGGGCCGCATGATCCCAACTCTTGTTGAGATAGTCCGTCTCATCGAGCACGAGGTGCTGGATCAACGGCTCGCCGAAAACACGCTTGCCTTCCGCCCGAGCGCGGGCAATCGCATCGTGCGCCGGCTTGCAGGAGGTGTGCACGATATAGAGCGGACAACCTGCCATGTCCGCGATCATGATCGCACGGTTTGCTGCCTCGCCCTCTACCTCAGGCGGACGGGAATAGGCGTGAAACTCGGGGCCAGTCTTGCCTTGGGAAATGAACATGTTCTGCATCTGCGCAACGACATCGCCGTTTTCGGCATGGACGAGAGCCGTGGCACCCAATTCTGCGCAGCGTTTGAAGGAGCGGAAGAGGATATCGTCATCCACCATCAGCGCACCCTTGTAGGCCATGAAGTGCTTGAAGGTGTTGACGCCATAGGTGTTCACGATCTCACCCATCTCGCGTTCCACCTGATCCGACCAGGATGTGATGGCAAGATGGTAGGAGTAGTCACCTACAGCCTTTTCGGACTTGTTTCGCCACTCTCGATAGGCATCAATCAGGGATTGACCTGCGCCGGGAATGCAGAAGTCGACGATAGTGGTGGTTCCACCGGAGATCGCCGCCTTGGTACCCCACTCGAAATCATCCGCAGACACGGTTCCCATGAACAGGAACTCCATATGCGTGTGGGGATCGATGCCTCCCGGCATCACGAAGGTGCCACCGGCATCGACGATCTGCGCACCTGCAGGTGCTTCGAGGTTCTCGCCTACGGCGACGATCCGCTCACCGTCCACCAGCACGTCGGCACGACGGCTCATATCGGCATTCACGACGGTTCCGCCACGGATGAGAAGAGACATGGTCCTGTTCCCTGATCATTTTATGATTGGTGGATGGGGCAAGGCGTGACGCCTCGCCCCAACATTCACTGATATGCACGAGGCACGAGGCTCACATTTTGGCGTCGACGACGGCGTGGGACCAAGCGCCCTCGGGCTTCTTGGTGATCACAGGCGCATCGCCGCCGGAAGAGAGAAGGATCGCAACCGTGCGGTCGAAATCCGCCGGGTCGAGCTTGCCCTTGCCCGAGGTATCAAGCAGCTTGGCGATCTCACCCGCCATACGCTTCTGATGCTTTTCGGTTTGTGCGCCGGAGGCATCGTTGTCGAGGACGATGGTTGCTGCCTCGTCCGGATTCTGGCGCATGTAGTCCCAGCCCTTCTGAGAGGCAGCCACGAACTTTGCCATCTTGGTCACGAAGGCAGGATCCTTCAGCTTGTCCTGCATCACGTAGAGACCGTCCTCGAGCGTTGCGACGCCCTGATCCTCATACTTGAAGACCACGAGCTGCTCCGGCTTGAAGCCCGCATCGATGACCTGCCAATACTCGTTGTAGGTCATGGTCGAGATGCAGTCAGCTTGTTTCTGGATGAGCGGATCGACGTTGAAGCCCTGCTTGAGAACCTTCACGCCGCCGGCCGATCCATCCGTCTTGAGCCCGAGCTTCGCCATCCATGCGAGGAAGGGATATTCATTTCCGGAGAACCACACGCCAAGAGTACGTCCCTTAAGGTCCTGTGGCGTCTTGATGCCAGTCTCGGCGCGGCAGGTGAGCATCATGCCGGACTTCTTGAACGGTTGCGCGATGTTGACCAGCGGCACACCCTTTTCGCGTGCGGCGAGAGCCGATGGCATCCAGTCCACGACGACGTCCGCGCCACCACCGGCGATGACCTGAGGCGGTGCGATGTCCGGACCACCTGGCTTGATCGTCACGTCAAGTCCGGCCTCCTTGTAGAAGCCCTTGTCCTTGGCGACGTAATAGCCAGCGAACTGCGCCTGCGTGACCCATTTGAGCTGGATCGTTACCTTGTCTGCCTGCGCGAAGGCGGCGCTGGTAAAGCCGAGTGCAAGTGCTCCCGCCAGTAGTGTGGTCCTGATCATTCTTCTCTCCTCCTAAACGCCGCCCGCGGATCCCCTTATGTGCGGTACGACGGATGCCAAAAGGTTGCGCCGCGCTCTATGAGAGCGACAAGTCCGTAGAAAGCCGAGCCCGCAATCGCTGCGAGCGCGATTTCCGCCCACACCATGTCGAGAGACATGCGAGCGACCTCAATTGAGATGCGAAAGCCCATACCGACGATGGGTGTGCCGAAAAACTCCGCGACGATGGCGCCGATAAGCGCGAGCGTCGAATTGATCTTCAACGCATTGAAGATGAAGGGCAGCGCCACTGGCAGCCGAAGCTTCAGGAGGCTCCTCCAGTAACCCGCCGCATAAGAATGCATGAGGTCCCGTTCGAGCTTGCCGACAGCAGCAAGACCTGTGACGGTGTTCACGAGCATCGGGAAGAACGTCATCACCACCACGACAGCCGCCTTGGACGGCCAGTCGAAGCCGAACCACATGACCATGATGGGCGCGATGCCGATGACCGGCAAAGCAGAGACGAAATTGCCGAGCGGCAGAAGCCCCCTGCGCAGGAAGGGAACGCGATCCGCGATGATGGCGACCAGGAAGCCTGAAAGACATCCCATCGCGTAGCCGGACAGAACCGACTTTACGAAGGTCTGGAAAAAGTCGTCTCGCAGCAGCGGCAGTGAGGCAGAAAACTTTGCGGCGATGGCGGAGGGCGCAGGCATGAGGACTGATGGAACCCCTGCCCCTATCACGATCACCTCCCAAAGAAAGAATAGGAAAGCGCCGAAAAGAACCGGCACCGCGAGCCCGATCGCACGGCGGGCAACCGGCTGTTTCAGTTTGAGATGTGACAGACCGCTGATGGCGAAACCCGTAAGCAGCCACAGGACCACGATGAAGGCCCAGAAGGCCAATCCAGCTTGTCCTGCGACATCCGGTCGATGCACCAGATAGAGAGCATAGAGGCAGCCGAGAATGGCCAGCGGCGTCAAGATCAGAGCGTGGCGGTTGGCACTCATGCCGGGCGCACTCCCATGCGGCGGTTCACGATCCGCTCCACCGAGCTCACGATGGCGACCAATATCGAGGCCAAGATGGCTGCACCGAAGAGAGCGGCCCAAATTTGAATGGTCTGGCCGTAGTAGGATCCGGCGAGAAGACGCGCACCAAGTCCGGCCTGTGCACCGGTCGGCAACTCGCCGACGATGGCACCCACAAGGCTGATAGCGACGGCCACCTTCAGGCCTGCAAAGAGATAGCTCAATGACGCCGGAAGACGCAGCTTCCAGAAGATCTGTGCCCCGGACGCAGAATAGGTGCGCATCAGATCGCGTTGGATGAGATCGGGAGAGTTCAAGCCCTTCACCATGCTGATTGTGATGGGAAAGAAGCACAGATAGGCGGAGATGATCGCCTTCGGGAAAAGACCCGTGATTCCGATGGAGCCCAGAACGACAATGATGATCGGCGCGATGGCAAGGATCGGGATTGTCTGGGATGAGATGATCCAGGGCATCAGGCTGCGCTCAAGGGTCTTCACATGAACGATGAGAACCGCCAGTACGATGCCGAGCAAGGCGCCGAGGCCGAACCCTAGGAGCGTGGACGACAGCGTCACCCACGCATGGAACAGCAGATTGCGGCGGGATGTGATTGCGATGCCGAACACCGTCTTTTTAAGCTCGGCCACAATCTGATGCGGAGCAGGAAGAACAGGTCGCTCTTGATCCAGTGTCCCGAGAAGGATCTCGCCAGTGGTGTGCTGCTCGCCCGCGCGCGAGAAGGCGTCGGTCACACCCTGCCAGTTCATGAAGATGGCGGCCACGTACCAGAGCGCGAGGATTACCAACACAACCACGAGAACGGGACCGGTAGTCCCTTCCCGGCGCAGCACCTTGCGGCGCGCTGGAGGCGCAGCGAGAATGAGAGCTTCAGTCGTCATAGGAATGCCCCGCTCTCAGACCCTCGCGGACCCTATGCGCAATCTTCAGGAATTCAGGAGTCTCGCGAATGTCGAGCGTCCGATCACGTCCTAGAACGCTTGCATCGATGATATCGATGATGCGCCCCGGACGTGGTGACATGACCACGATCTTAGAGGAGAGAAAGACCGCTTCCGGAATGGAGTGTGTGACGAACAGTACCGTCTTGCCGGTTTTGTCCCAGAGCTTGAGCAACTGCTCATTCAAATGATCGCGTACGATCTCATCCAACGCACCGAACGGCTCATCCATGAGCAGGAGCTTTGGGTCGAAGGAAAGAGCGCGAGCAATGGACGCGCGCTGCTGCATCCCGCCGGAGAGCTGCCAGGGAAACTTGTTCTCGAACCCTTTCAGGTTCACAAGCTCAAGCTGCTTTGATGCCTTCTCACGTCTCTCGGCTTTGGAGACGCCGAAGATTTCAAGCGGCAGCTCGATGTTCTTCTGAATGGTGCGCCAGGGGTAGAGTGCAGGAGCCTGGAAGACAAAGCCATAGTCCCGACGCAACCGCGCCTCTTCCGGGCCCACGCCATTGACGTGAATATCACCGCCTGTCGGCTGCTCGAGATCGGCGATCACCCGCAGCAGCGTCGTCTTTCCGCAACCCGAGGGGCCGATGAACGAGATGAACTCCCCTTCTGCGATCTGCAGATCTACGTTGGAAAGAGCATAGACAGGCCCATCCGCTGCCTCATAGGTCAGTGACAACCCCTTGATCGCGACGACAGGCGGCGATGCGGGTTCTTTCATGGCGCCCTGTGCAGCAAGCGTAGCCGGCATCCCGTTTTCACCGATCCATTCATTCGTTACGCGCTTCAGCACTGTCTCACTCCCCAGAGGCTCTGGTTATGTTCAGGCAAGAATCGTGCCGTTCCCATTCTTCCGGAAATTCCGCGACCCTCATTCGAGGGGAATGCCCAGTTCATAAGCACTGCGCCGCCGCTTTCAGCATCTCGCGAATGACGTCCGCCATCACTTGCCGATTGAATTTCAACAGCGATATTGCGCGAGGACACATCCGCAACGTAATGTCCACTCCAGGAAGAACGAGAAGGTTTCGATCGGTGGCTGACGAGATAGGCCAGGACCCGCAAATGTCCTCGCGCAAGACCAGAGCGGGAGAAGCGAATGTTCAACGCATTCTTGACTCGGCTCTGACTGTTTTCGCCGCCTACGGCTTGAGGGGCGCGCGTATCGACCAGATTGCCGAAGCCGCCGGCCTGTCGAAGCCGAATCTTCTCTATTACTTCCGCACCAAGGAAGAGCTTTACACCGCGGTTCTCGCACGAACTCTCGACATGTGGCTTGAGCCTCTGCGCGAGCTTGACGGAACGAGCGATCCGCGAGCCGCGCTGAGTGCCTATATCGGCCGCAAACTCGAATACTCGCGCACGCATCCCTCGGCCTCGCGCCTGTTCGCTCTGGAAGTGCTGCAGGGTGCGACGCACTTGAATGCGGACCTCACTGGCACTTTGCTCGAAATCGTGGAGGCGAAGTCCCGCATCATTGAAAGCTGGATTGCCGATGGGAAGATGCGCTCCGTCGACCCTAAGCACTTCATCTTCGCCATCTGGGCAACCACGCAGCACTATGCCGACTTCAGCGCCCAGATCGAAGCACTCACGGGCAATACCATTGCCGACAATGATTTCTACAAGACTGCCCACAAGACGCTCACGAGCATTCTCCTCGACGGCGTTTTGCCGCGTGGATCCGAAGGATTGGAGGATTGAAGCAGCCATAGCGACGAGCCATTGATATCGATACGCAAATGGAAACGGCGCCAGTCGACCAGCGCCGTCATTCTGTTCACTCCGCCGGCTCGAGCGGCTCGAGGGGTTTCTTCGCGACTTGAGGATTGTTCGGGTGCTGGGTCCAGTTGAGGCATGAGCCGTCCACGAGGCGTCCCGTCCGACGATCCACCTCGTCCATGAGAGGCACCATCGTGATACAGTTCTCGATGGGACAGATGCTGGCGCAGAGATTGCAGCCGACGCACTCCTCATCGATCACCTCGAAGTGCCGCACGCCATCCTTCAGATGCGTGATTGCCTGATGCGAGGTATCCTCGCAAGCCACATGGCAGCGGCCGCACTTGATGCAAAGATCTTGATCAATATGTGCCTTTACAGCGTAATTGAGGTTGAGGTACTGCCAATCCGTCACGTTCGGCACGGCTGCACCGACGAAGTCGGATACTTTAGAGTAGCCGCGCTCGTCCATGAAAGCCTCAAGACCCGTGATCATCTCCTGAACGATCTTGAAGCCATAGACCATGGCCGCAGTGCAGACTTGAACCGTGCCGGCACCCAGAGCCATGAACTCTGCTGCATCGCGCCAGGTTTCAATGCCGCCGATGCCTGAGATCGGCACGCCATGCGTTGCAGGCGAGCGGGCAATTTCCGCTACCATGTTGAGCGCGATCGGCTTCACCGCAGGGCCACACATGCCGCCGTGGGTTGCCTTGCGGTCCGTATGCGGCCGCGGAATCATGAGGTCGAGATCGACACCGACGATGGAATTGATCGTGTTGATGAGCGACACCGCGTCGGCACCGCCGCGTTTGGCGGCTTCTGCAGGCTTGCGGACATCCGTGATGTTGGGCGTGAGCTTCACGATGACCGGCATGCGCGAATGCGTCTTGCACCAGCGCGTGACCATCTCTACATATTCCGGCACTTGGCCGACCGCCGCGCCCATGCCGCGCTCAGACATGCCATGCGGGCAGCCGAAATTGAGCTCGATTCCATCGGCTCCCGTCGCTTCAACGCGCGGAAGAATGCGTTTCCAGGCCTCTTCCTCACAGGGCACCATGAGCGAGACGACGATGGCCCGGTCTGGCCAGCGACGCTTCATCTCGGTGATTTCCTGCAGGTTCACCTCAAGTGGGCGATCTGTAATGAGCTCGATGTTGTTGAAGGCGGACACGCGCCGGTCGGGTCCATGCACGACGCCGTAGCGTGGGCCCGAGACGTTGACGACCGGGGGCCCCTCCTCACCAAGGGTCTTCCAGACCACGCCGCCCCAGCCGGCGCGGAAGGCGCGTTCGACGTTGTATGCTTTGTCAGTGGGCGGCGCCGAGGCGAGCCAGAAGGGATTTGGCGATTTGATGCCGCAGAAATTGACGCTGAGATCGGCCATGACTCTCCCCTTATTCCGCCGCCATCGGCACGAAGCCTTGAAGGGTGCGATCGATCGACAAGGCTGCCTGTTTGCCGTCCTCGACGGCCACCACCGTGAGATCGCGGCCCCCAGCCACGCAGTCGCCGCCGGCCCAGACATCCGGCAGCGAGGTGCGACGGTCAGCATCAACGGCAATGCGCCCCCTATCGAGGTCGAGCACCTCGCTCGATCCTTCAAGAACCTGCGGTACGAAGAGCTGGCCGATAGCCTTGAAGAGCTGATCCGCCTGCAGTTCGAAAGTCTCGCCCGTATCGACGAGGCGCCCGTCGCGCTCCGCCGTTGCCGCGAAGATGACGGACCGGAGCACGCCGCTCTCGCCATGCACGGCGACCGGCCGGGCCCAGTGACGCACCACGACGCCCCCAGTGAGCGCCAATTCCTGTTCGTAGCGGCTGGCACCCATCTGCTCTGCACCACGACGGTAAACGATGGTCACTTCCTCCGCTCCGAGCTTCTTCGCCTGCACCGCGGCATCGACAGCTGTCATGCCGCCACCAATGACCACGACACGCCGACCGATCGGCAGCTTGGAGAGATCAGCCGACTGGCGGAGAGCCTCGATGAAGGCCACGGCATCCTCGATGCCGCGCAGCTCGCCAGCGTCGATCCCGAGGGAATTCGCCGCCTGAAGACCGAGGCCGAGGAAGACGGCATCGAAGTCGCGCCGCAGATCGGCCAGGGTGAAGTCGTGCCCGAGCGCTTGATCGCACCGCAGTTCGATTCCTCCGATGCTCAGGATCCAATCGACTTCGGCTTGCGCGAAATTGTTGGTCGACTTGTAAGAGGCGATCCCATGCTCGTTGAGACCGCCGGCCTTCTGCCGCTTGTCGAATACCACCACGTCGTAGCCGAGCGTAGCGAGTTTATGCGCACAGGAAAGACCTGCAGGCCCCGCGCCCACCACCGCTATGCGGCGTCCGTTCGGCGCGCCATGCTTGTAGAGCTGGCGCCCGGAGGCCATGATCGCATCGGTGGCGTGGCGCTGAAGCTGCCCGATGATCACGGGCTTTCCCTCCGCCTCATTGCGCACGCAGGCCTGCTCGCAGAGCGTTTCCGTCGGGCAGACACGGGCGCACATGCCGCCAAAGATGTTGGAGTCGAGAATGGTCTTGCCTGCGCCCGTCGCGTTGCCGGTGGCGATCTGCCGAATGAAGAGCGGAATATCGATACTTGTCGGGCAAGCTGTGACGCAGGGCGCGTCGTAGCAGAACAGGCAGCGCTCTGCCGCCACTCGCGCCTCATGAGCATCGAGAGGAGCATGGAGATCGGAAAACGCGTTACAGTAGTCGCCCGAGGGCAGCCGCCCGCCTCGGATATCGGGTGCTGAAGACATAGGTCCTCCTGCGCGCTCAAGGCGCGTTTTACAGGCTGTCGATCCGTTCACCTCGGCCCGCCTCTATCGGGCAGGCTCTTGTTTGACCATCCGATCAAAAGTTTTGAATACTGTCAAACACTGTTTAGAATGATTTTTATTGGCACGACCGCCTAGGTATTCGCCAAGCATCTGCGCAGGATGCGGCTAAACAACGCGAAGAGCACAAGAATTCGGCATCTGGATACACTCCTCAGCTGAGTGTGCCCGTAGACGGGCAGCGTGTGCCCAAATTAGGTTCACATGGAGCTTGCGCTCTTCCCATCAGAAAATGCACGAGGCTCAAGTTCGACGAGAGTTCCAGCACGGCAGCGCGCAGCTCCCGGCAATCCAGGCATGATCGGTCTCAGGGCGCATAAGAGAGAAGAGCCGGCATCATATGCCGGCTCTGACACGGCCGACCCTGCTTTTCTATCTGAGAGCAGCCGCGATGCGCGTCAGCTCAACCGCCGCATGTCGGCCATGATAGCACGCGCCGCGTTATGGCCGGGCGCGCCCGTGACGCCACCACCGGGATGCGTACCTGCGCCACACATATAAAGACCTGTGATCGGGGCGCGGTAATCCGCGTGGCCCAACATTGGTCGAGCACTGAAGATCTGGTCGAGCGTCAGGGCGCCATGGAAGATATCGCCACCCATCAGGCCGAAGGTGCGCTCGAGATCGAGTGGACTCATGATCTGCCGTCCAACGACGCTCTCCTTGAAACCGGGAGCATAGCGGTCGACGGTGGCGATCATCAGATCGGCTACCTCCTCGCGGTGATCGTCCCACGAACGGCCATCCGAAAATGTCGGTTGGACATGCTGGCAGAACAGGCTTGCGACATGCGCGCCCTCCGGTGCAAGGCTGTCATCGAGGGTTGAAGGAATGAGCATCTCCACCACCGGCTCGCGGCTCCATCCGAAATGCTTCGCATCGTCATAAGCACGGTCCATATAGGCGAGTGACGGTGCAATGATGATGCCAGCGGTATGGTGATCGGCCACCTCTCGCCCAGGAAGAGCCGTGAAGCTCGGCAAAGATGAGAGCGCCACATTCATGCGGAACGTGCCCGAACCCGACTTCCAGCGCCGCATACGATTCAAGAAGTCTGCCGGCAGGGCATCTTCCGGAACCAGCCTATCGAAGAGCAGTTTAGGGTGGACATTGCCAGCCACGGCGCGCGAACGGATCGTACGCCCGTCCTTCAGGACGACGCCAGCCGCCCTTCCCTTTTCAATGATCACCTCACGGACCGGGGCGTCGGTCTCGATCTCGACGCCGCGCTCGCGAGCCGCCTTTGCCATGGCCTGCGTGATCGCACCCATTCCGCCGATGGCGTGGCCCCAAGCACCCCTCTTGCCATTCACCTCGCCGAAGACGTGGTGAAGCAACACATAGGCCGTGTTCGGCGTATAGGGGCTCGCAAAATTGCCGACGATGGCATCAAAGCCGAAAGCTGCCTTCACACAATCTGTCTCGAACCAGCCGTCGAGATAATCGCCCGCCGATTTGGCAAAGAGATCCAGCAGAGCCCGGCGGTTTGCCATAGAGAGCCCGCGCAGGCGATTGCCGGTTATCAAGGCGCGCCAGCCTTCTGACAAGGCCGCGCGCCAGCCGCCGGCTACGAGATTCGGAGGCTGCTGGAGAACGAGATCGCGCAGGACATCCGCAACGGCGTCGATTTCGTTGGAATAGGCATCGTAGCGCTCGGCATCCTTGGCACTGAAGCGCGCGATCTCGGACCGGGTCACGCCCTCACCGATCTTCAGATACTTGTCGTTGGGAAGGGGCAGGAAGTTGGACAGGCGGCGCTCGACAACCTTCAGACCGTGACGGTGCAAGTCCAGATCGCGAATGATCTTGGGGTTGAGCAGGCTTACCGTGTATGAGGCCACGGAATTGCGAAAGCCAGGATGAAATTCCTCTGTGACAGCCGCACCGCCCACAACGGAACGCTGCTCGAAGAGCTTCACCTTGTATCCGGCCGATGCAAGATAAAAGGCACAGACGAGACCGTTATGCCCTGCCCCGATGATGACGATATCGCAATCATTAGCCACGCTTCGTTACCCCTAGTCCAGTGATCTATCTGTGGTTCTTGAGCCTAGATCAGTGAAGGATCTGGCTCAAGAAGGTGCGGGCGCGCAGCTCCTTCGGGTTGGAGAAGAACTCGGACGGTGTGCCTTGCTCGACGATCTCGCCGCGGTCCATGAACACCACACGGTCGGCCACCTGACGGGCGAAGCCCATCTCATGGGTAACAACAGCCATGGTCATACCCTCGCCGGCGAGCTGCGTCATGGTGTCGAGCACCTCCTTGACCATTTCGGGATCAAGCGCAGAGGTGGGTTCGTCGAACAGCATGATGTCGGGCTGCATGGAGAGAGCCCTTGCAATGGCTACACGCTGCTGCTGGCCGCCGGAGAGTTGCGAGGCATATTTATGAGCCTGGTCCGGGATACGTACCTTGCCAAGATAATGCAGCGCCCTCTCTTCGGCCACCTTCTGGGAGACGCCGCGCACAAGCCGCAACGCGAGCATGCAGTTTTCCAGCACCGTCAGGTGAGGAAAAAGATTGAACTGCTGGAATACCATGCCGACCCTTTTCCGCACTGCCTCCACGGCTTCGGGCTTTCGGGTCAACTCGATGCCATCGACGAGGATCTGCCCCTCCTGAAAGCTCTCGAGTGCATTGATGGTACGGATGAGCGTCGACTTCCCGGAGCCCGAGGGGCCGCAGATGACGAGTTTCTCTCCACGAGCAATGGTGAGATTGACGTTCTTCAGAGCTTGAAAGGTGCCGTACCATTTCGACAGGCTCTTGATCTGGACGGCAGGGGTCGCTCCCATGGGTTCAGGCGCCGTTTCCACGAGAGAGAGCTTTTTCTTCTGCATCACGAATGAATCTCCTCTCAAACATGCCTGGTTCCGGTCGTGGCAATCATCATCGCATTTGGGCTCTGTTGAAGCGCCGCTCGATGCGCGCCTGAACGAGTTCCAGAACGATAGACAGGATCCAATAGATCAGCGAGGCGGTGATCATCATTTCCACATGACGGAACTCGGTCTGACCCTGGGTGCGGGCAAGATACATGAGCTCCCACACACCAACCACAGACACCAGCGAGCTGTCCTTCAGCATGGCGATGAACTGGTTCCCGGTCGGCGGGATGATGATGCGCATGGCCTGGGGAAGAATAATGCGGGTCAACGTATCTCTCGGCCTCAATCCGAGAGCGCGGGAAGCCTCCCACTGGCCCTTTGGAATGCTCTCGATGCCAGCGCGGAAGATTTCGGTCATATAGGCGCCGTAGCAGAGCGACAGGGCCAAGATACCAGCGGGAACCGCGTTGATGACATATCCAAGCTGCGGCAGACCAAGATAGATCATGTAGATCTGCATGAGCAGCGGCAGACCACGGAAGAGAGAGGTATAGAAATTCGCTATTCCCAAGGCAATTCCGTTAGAGGACAGCTTGGCGATGGCGCCGATCATCGCCAGAACGGATGCGACGACAATCGAGATGGCCGACACATACAGGGTCGTCACCAAGCCCTGTGTGAGTAGGAAACCGATCTTGCGGCGGATGAACTCGAAACTGAGATCGAATGAATAGAAAAACAGCAGGACGAGAAGTGCCAGCTCCACCCAAACGGCATACATCTGATGCCTGATGCTGAGGCGCATCACCACGGCCACGTTCAATGCAACGACGGCCGTGATGAGCAAAGCCACAAGCAGGTTCGCCGCTAACGGCGAGCCCTCTGCCAGGCCGAAAAGTTCCACAAGCGCTTTGCCGAGTGATGTGGCTCCAGCCTGTGTATAGAGAAGAACGCCGAAGAGAAGCCCGAGACCCGGGATGTAAATGGAGGGTCGGGATAGCAGCCTCGGGTAATCGACGTTATCGGCGTAATGCATCAGGCCAATCCTCTCTCAAACCCATTTCAATGACAGCATCAAATTTAGACCGACTTCCGCTCCCGGAAGAGATCAGCCGCCTGATAGGCCCAGTATGTCAGCTGGGCGGCTACGCGGCCGGCAATCCAGCCATTCCAGGCAAGACCAAAGGGAGCAAACAACTTGTACCGATCCGTCTCACCGAGAATCGCTTCTGCAATCACGCGCCCGCCGATGGTGGTGGTGTTCATGCCGTGTCCGCCAAAGGCCGTGCAGTACCAGACGCCAGGCTGCAACTGTCCGATCTGAGGCATCATATGGCGCGCATAGGACATCAGGCCCGACCAGACGATCTCGACATCGAGATCCTTCAGTTGCGGGTAGGTCGAGACCATCGTCTTATGCAGCAGACGGCCGAGGAGGCGCGGCTCGGTCGTCCGTGTCGTGATCTTGCCTCCCCAGAGGATGCGTTCGCCGCCATCGACGACGCGATAATAGTCACCTGCACGCCGGTCGTCGCCAATAGCCGCATCGGTTCTAATCGCGCTCGCAATCAGCTCCCGGTTAGGCTTGGTCAGCATCACGTAGGTCGCGATGGGCAGGTAGCTATGCTTGAGCCGTGGAATGAGATTTCCGGTATAGCCGCCCGATGCAATCACCAAATCGTTCGCATCAACGGAGCCATGTGCCGTCTTGGCGATCTTGGTCGCACCGTTAAGGGCAACCGCAACGACAGCCGATCCTTCGTAAATCTGACCTCCTGACCGCTCGATTTCCGCAGCGACCGCCCGGGCATAGGTAAGAGGATTGAAATGGAAGGCATTAGGATCGAACAGAGCCTGGTAGTAGCGCGGCGAGACGAGCAGCTGCCTTACCTCATCCTGGCTCTTGAACTCGATCTTGTAATCGAATTCCTTTTCCAGCCAATCACGATGTGCCTTGAGATCATGCGTCGCCTCGTAGCGTACAGCGCCCAGAATGCCATGGGTCGGCTTTGCATCTTGAATGGCAAGGCCCTGGACATTCTTCAGAACATCCTCCATGCCTTCGATGGAGAGGCGGTGCAGCTCCTTGGCATGATCGGCACCGACCATACGCTGGATATTCTTGTAGCGGGCCGCCCAACCGGGGCTCACGAAACCACCATTGCGCCCCGAGGCGCCCCAGGCGACGCGGTTGGCTTCCAGCACACAGACCTTCCGGCCTTTCCGCGCCAGTTCGAGAGCGGCTGTCAGACCAGCCAGTCCCCCACCTACAACACAGACATCAACCTTCACGCGCCCTTCGAGCGCCGGTCTCTGGACGGCATCCGGGCCCAGCGCCCGACGGTAATAGGTTTCGATGTAGGACATGATCGGTAGTGTCGTGTTGCGGGTGGAAGATTCAACCAGGTTGCGGCACGCTTACTTGCTGTAATCGGCGCCGTACCACTTCGTGGTCAGCTTGCTCAGAGTGCCGTCATCCTTCATGCTCTGGATGATGCTGCCGAGCTTGGCGGTCCATTCCGGATCACCCTTGTCCGTTACCACCACGAGCGGCTCCTTGAAGGCAGCATCGCCGGGCAGGATCTTCACCGGATACTTGTTCTTGATAGCGTTCTGGGCCGTCTGCTCCGGCGCGATCACCGCGTGGATGCGTGTGCCGTCGCCTAGACGCAGATCATCGAACGGCAGCATCGAGTCAGCATAGGTCTTCACCTCGCCGGGTGTCAGCGTATACTGGATCGGCGGAATACCGGGGGCATCGATCTCGAGACGGCGATTGATATAATCCTCTGAGGTCGTGCCGGTCTCAACACCGATCTTCTTGCCATTCAGATCGCTGCGCGAGGCGGCCTTGCTGTCTTTGTGCACTACGAAGACATAAGGGCTGTAGTAGTAGATGCCGGCGAAGTCGATCACCTGGGCCCGTGCCTTGGTGGGCGTCACGGAGCCGACGGCCACATCGAAACGGCCATGCCAGCGACCACCGGTCATCACGTTCCATTCGGGCGTCTCGAAACTTACCTTCACGCCGAGGCGCTTGGCGATTTCATTGGCGACGTCCACGTCGAAACCAACGAGCTTATTATTGTCATCGAGATAGCTCTGCGGAGGCCACCCGCTGTTGGTCGCCACTTTCATTTCACCGGCCTTCATAACCCGGTCCATGGTCGGGCCAGCCTGAGCCGCTGCATTCATGGCCGAGACGAATCCTAGGGCCACCATTGTGCCAAGAAAGAGCTTACGCATCCTTCATCATTCCTCTGGTTGTGGTTGGATAAACAAGGCGATAGGTTTTTCCTACTTCTTGGAGCCGCAGCTCACGCCCAGTGCGACTGAGCGTCAAAACAGGCTTCCGCTACGTCAGGCGATGGAAGCTCTGAAAATCTTTTGAGAGAGAACAACCGGTTCGAAACAAAGACGCCGGACGGCACGCCCTACGCGGACCACACGTGGAGACGTGCGGCCGCGCAACACCTGCCTCAGTGATCAAAGGGCTGTGCATAGACTGATCTAAGCCGTTCCAGAATCCACAGCCTGCGTGGCTCATGTTCCGCAACCTGCTGAGAGCGATCAGCCTTCAGCACACGCAAATTGCTGTGAAATCAGCCACTTAGCCATTCGAGACCTCCCTCAGGCGTTTTCGCCAATTTGTGTTGTCTGACAGCAGACGACTAATCTTTTCTGCTGTCAAGGGTGCTGACGCTAGGGAAGGGAAAGTTTCAACCGCTACAGGCCTGACCCGGGAGCATGCCCAAATCCAAAGCTCAGACAAGAAGCTAAGAGATGGGTTTATTTGCGAACGAAGCTGAATGAAAAACGGCTGCCGCGATGGTAGTCCTTCGCGAAAACCACAGGAACTCCTGTGGGCGTGAACGCCGTTTCCGTGATCAAGAAGGCCGGACCGAAATCATGCAGGTCGTTTCTCTCGCTGACATCATGCGGCAGCATGACGGAGGCAGCAATCGCTGTGGACATCCGCGGACGCATGTCATGACGCTCCAGCAGATCGAGTAAGGATCCGCTCCAGTCGATGTCGTAGAGACGATCGGAAATGATGGAGCGAGGGATATAATCCAGGCAGTAGACTAAGACCTCCTCTCCCTGCATCCGCAGTCTTTCCAGCCGAATGACGCGGGAACCGGGAGAAAGACGCAAGGCCTCCTGCGCCTCCCCTGATGCCACCTCCTCGGAAATCGACAGCACCTTGTTGATCGGGCGATATCCCGATTTGTGCATCATATCCGTGACGCTCTCGAAGCAGGTGATCGGCCGCTCGACTTGGAGAGCCGCCGCGGCAGAGACAAAGCGGCCCTTGCCATGCTTCACATAAATAGCGCCATCCTGCTCCAGAAGCTTCAACGCCTCTCGCAGAGCCGGCCGCGAGATCTGGAACTTCCGTGTGAGCTCCGCCTCCGTCGGCAGCTGATCGCCTGGTTTAAGGCCCTGCTCCTCGATCAAGGCGCTGATTGCATCGCGCAGTTGCAGAACCAGGGTTCGCTCATCGCGGAGCGGGGTAATCAGGGACATATCGAATTCAGCTCACTTATGAGGCTAGTTGTCAGTCCACTCAGGATTGAGCGATCTTTGGCCCGGGCGCAAGTTTCTTAAGCAGCCCTCCGTCGTCGCGCTGGTGTCTGGCCCTCCCCTCGTCAAAATATTAAGTCTGACCTGCGAATAAGCGAGCCTGTGACAAATTTGGCTTGACATCATCCCGCTCCTCACCCAAGTTGTCAGACGACTGTCATTAGCACGATCTCAGCTCCAACGCTGTTCGAGAGCCCACATGCTGAACTTCGATGAAAAGCGCTTCCTGCGTATCCAATCCGGCGCCGTGTCCCATGCTGGCGGTCTCTATCGTGCTGTTCAAGAATGCCTTGAACAGGGTGCGCAGAACTTGTTCTTTCTGGGAACCGGTGGGGCTGCGATCCTGATGATGCCTGCTGCGCAGATGCTCCAGCGGCAATCTTCCTTTCCCACATTCCTGGAGATGTCGGCGGAACTTGTCCTGACCGCCCATCAGGCACTCGGGCCCAAGTCGATTGTCGTCATCCCTTCACTCTCCGGAACGACCAAGGAGAGCGTTGCGGTCATGGAATACTGCAAGGCAAAGGGCGCAAAGATCATCTCTCTCATCGGCCACGCGGAGGCTCCTCTTGCAAAGGGAGCAGACTATCCGTTCGTGAATTTCGCCGAGGACGACACCTCCTGCGAATCCTTCTACATCCAATCGCTTCTCATTGCTCTCGCCGTCATGCACCTGCGCGGCGAATATGCTGATTTCGATGAGACCGTTCAGGAGCTCATTCGCCTGCCGCATGCTCTGCTGAGCGTCAAGAAAGGCTATGAGATCCGGGCCGAGCGCATTGCCGAAGAGATCAAGAGCGAGCCCTATCACATCATCACGGGCGCCGGCTCGAGCTGGCCCGAGGCCTTCTATTACGGCATGTGCATTCTCGAAGAGATGCAGTGGATCCGTACTCGTCCGGTCCATGCTTCCGACTTCTTCCACGGCACGCTTGAACTGGTGGAGAAAGGCGTCAGCGTACTCCTCTTCAAAGGTGAGGATCCATCACGTCCGCTCGTCGAACGTGTCGAGCGCTTCCTGCCAGCCTATACGGACAAAGTGCGTGTCTTCGACACCGCTGAATTCATACTTCCGGGAATCTCCGACGAGGTTCGCGCCTTGATCTCTCCTGTCGTTCTTGCAACGATCTTCGAACGGATCAGCGCGCACCTGGAAGTGAAGCGTAATCACCCGCTGACGACGCGTCGCTATTATAAGCGCGTTGCATACTGAGAAGGCATGCTTGAGAGAGGCCGCCGATGAGTTCGTTCGAGTTTGCAACCGTCGGCGACAATTGCATTGATCGTTTCATGCCTCCGATTGGCCTTTCGCTTATCGGAGGCAATGCCGTAAATGTGGCCGTGCAGCTCAGCCGACTCGGGCTCAAGACAGGCTATTTCGGCGCAGTTGGCCCAGATGAAGATGGCCGTCGTATGCTGGCCTGTTTCAAAGACAACGGTCTTTCCATTGATCACGTGCAGATCCTGCCGGGAATCACGGCCTATACCAATATCGACGTCGATGAAGCCGGGGAGCGGACGCTCACTTTCGAGGAGTTCGGAGTCTGCAGAGGCTATCGTCCGAACGACCTCGATCTGCTGGCTCTGTTGCGGATGAGGCACGTCCACATCGGATGGCTCGACGATGGAGGCGCTTTGCGCCGTACATTGAGCGCCTCAGGTGTCAGTGTCTCACAGGATATCTCTGTCAACGCCGATGCTCATCATCTCGGCATCGAAGGGCTCGACGTCGCCTTTGCCTCTGCTGGAGAGGATCTGGGTCAGGCGGAGCAGCTTCTGAATACCCTTCTCTCAAGAGGCGCAAAGCTCGCCGTTGTGACATGCGGCTCTCGCGGCAGCATGGCATCCGATGGCACACGCATAAGAAGGACAGGGATCAAACCCGTGGAAGTCGTGGATACGACTGGAGCTGGCGACAGCTTCATTGCAGGCTTTATTGTCGGGTACGCCAGCGGACAGGATCCTCAAAGATGCCTGGAGATGGGGCGAGATATAGCGGCCGAGGCTTGCTGTCACGTCGGTGGCTTTCCGCAGCCGGTGCTCCCTCTCTGAGCCTGGAGAGATTGCAAGGCTAGCCTTGAGCCGCCCAAGGAAGCTGGGGACACGCACCGCCGCGCCTCCTCTCACTATATTGACGAGAGCCATCTCCCATGCACTACATATTGTAGTCATGGGTCTTCGGATTCGGATCCGAAGCTAAGAGGGAATCCGGTGAGCCTTAAGGGCAAATCCGGAGCTGCCCCCGCAACTGTGAGCGACGAGCCTCCTGCCATCACACGTCACTGGTGAGCAATCACCGGGAAGACCGGCAGAGGGCGACGACCCGCAAGCCAGGAGACCTGCCCAGGACTGACGATCATGTCCTCGGGCGGGGTGTCCCGAAGGATCGCTCTGCTCACTGCGTATGATATGCGCGGTCTGCCTCGCGTTCCTCGGCCCATGCCCCCAACATTTTGGGGTTGCCGAATGTCAAACTCTCTCTCTACGACACAGACCGCTACGGCGGTGCCTTTTGCTTCTTTCGCAGAACCGCCTGTTGCATTTGAATCCGGTTACCGCATCATCCGGCGTAATGGCAGTGTCACGCCTTTCGATACTGCGAAGATTGGGTTGGCACTAACCAAGGCCTTTCTCAATGTCGAAGGTTCGACGGCTGCCGCCTCCCGTCGCATCCATGAAACGGTTTCATCTCTCACCATTGAGATCGTTACCGCTCTCACCCGTCGGGCTGAAGCAGGGCGTACTTTCCATATCGAGGAGGTGCAGGACCAAGTCGAGCTCGCTCTCATGCGCGGCGGGCATCACAAGGTTGCGCGTGCCTATGTGCTCTACCGCGAACAGCGAGCAGCCGAGCGGGCCAAGGCGGCGCCGACACCAAGACCAGAAGAACCCCTTCTGCACATGACGCTGGCGGACGGCACCCGGGTTCCTCTCGATATGACGCGTCTGCAAGTGCTTGTGACGGAAGCCTGTCAGGATTTGGCTGATGTTGCAGCGGACGACATCCTGGCCGAGACCCGACGCAATCTTTACGATGGCATCAAAGAGACCGAGCTGGCACTCGCACCCGTTCTCGCCGCACGCACTTTGGTTGAACAGGAGCCGAACTACTCCTTTGCCAGCGCTCGCCTGCTGCTCGACAACCTCCGCAGAGAAGCCCTGAGCGCTGTCTATGGCGAGCGGCAGCAGGCCACGCAGGCTGAGATGGCTCAACGCTATGCCGAGTATTTTCCGAAATATGTGAGAAAGGGCATCGAGGCAGAGCTGCTCGACCCCGAGCTCGGCCGCTTCGACCTTCATCGTCTGGCAGCAGCGCTGAATCCGGAACGCGATCTGAACTTCCAGTATCTCGGCCTGCAGACCCTCTATGACCGCTACTTCCTGCACATTGCGGGAACCCGGTTTGAACTGCCTCAGGCCTTTTTCATGCGCGTGGCGATGGGCTTGGCTTTGCGCGAGATCAACAGAGAGGAGAAGGCGATCGAGTTCTACGCCCTGCTCTCATCCTTCGACTTCATGGCCTCGACGCCGACTTTGTTCAATGCCGGCACGACACGCCCGCAACTCTCCTCATGCTTCCTAACAACCGTACCGGACGATCTCGACGGCATATTCAAGGCCGTGAAAGACAATGCCCTCCTGGCGAAATACTCAGGTGGTCTCGGCAACGACTGGACGCCGGTGCGCGGTCTGGGCGCTCACATCCAAGGCACCAATGGAGAAAGTCAGGGCATTATCCCCTTCCTGAAGGTTGCCAACGACACGGCCATTGCAGTGAACCAAGGCGGCAAACGCAAGGGCGCCGTCTGCGCCTATCTTGAGACATGGCACATAGATATCGAGGAGTTCCTCGACCTACGGAAGAACACCGGAGACGACCGCCGCCGCACCCATGACATGAACACGGCCAACTGGGTCCCGGACCTGTTCATGCAGCGCGTTACCGAGGATGGTGTGTGGACACTGTTCTCACCTGACGAGACGCCCGATCTGCATGATCTTTACGGTCCGGCCTTTAAGAAGGCCTATGAGTCTTATGAGGCCAGGGCTGCTCAGGGCGTCATCAAGGTCTTCCGGCAGGTCCGAGCGGTGGATCTTTGGCGGCGCATGCTCACTATGCTGTTCGAGACAGGACACCCCTGGATCACCTTCAAGGACCCCTGCAACATCCGCTCGCCTCAGGGGCATGTGGGTGTCGTGCATTCATCCAATCTTTGCACGGAAATTACCCTCAATACATCGCTTGATGAAGTCGCCGTCTGCAATCTCGGCTCCGTCAATCTCGCGCATCACGTGACGCCGCAGGGTATCAATCATGAGCGCCTAGCGCGCACGGTGAGAACCGCCATGCGGATGCTCGACAACGTGATCGACATCAATTTCTACACCATCCCCGAGGCTCGTCGTTCGAACTTGCGCCATCGCCCCGTAGGCCTTGGGCTCATGGGTTATCAGGATGCACTCCACACCCTACGCCTGCCGATCGCATCCGAAGGGGCTGTTGCCTTCGCTGATGAGAGCATGGAGGTCATTAGTTTCCATGCCATCTCGGCGTCTTGTGACCTCGCTGCAGAACGTGGTCGTTATCCGAGCTTCGAAGGTTCACTGTGGTCGCAGGGAATTCTCCCCATCGACTCTCTCGAAAGGCTGTCTGAAATCCGTGGAGGCCTTGAACTCGACCGCGCGGTGACCCTCGATTGGTCATCCTTGCGCGAGCGCGTCATGCAGGTCGGCATGCGCAACTCCAATGTGATGGCGATCGCGCCGACCGCGACCATCTCGAACATTTGCGGGGTTTCGCAATCCATCGAACCGACCTTCCGCAACCTCTATGTGAAGGCCAATATGTCGGGCGATTTCACTGTCGTGAACCCCGCGCTTGTGCATGACCTGAAGGCGCGTGGCCTATGGGACGAGGTGATGATTGCGGACCTGAAATACTTTGATGGAAGTCTCGCTCCCATCGACCGGGTTCCGGATGACCTCAAGGCGCTCTATGCCACGGCCTTCGAGATCGAACCGTCCTGGCTGATCGAAGCGGCGGCGCGTCGTCAGAAATGGATTGATCAGGCCCAGTCGCTCAATCTCTACATTGCCAATCCGAATGGGCGGAAGCTCGACGGCATGTATCGCCTAGCCTGGGAGCGTGGGCTCAAGACAACCTATTATTTACGCGCCACGGCTGCGACCCATGTGGAGAAATCGACCCTCAAGGGAACGGACGGCAAGCTGAATGCCGTACAGGTTGCTCCGGCTCCGGCAAGCCACAACTTCGAAGTCAGAGCCTGCTCCATCGATGATCCGACCTGCGAGGCGTGCCAGTAAGCAGCTTCGGTCACCTCACTCTCATGTCAACGGTCGCACTGTGCGCGCGGCCCATCTCCATCATTCAGGGACCTTTTCTATGCTCGACTGGGATACTCCTCGGAACACTGCTCAACCCGCATCCATCCGCCCTGCCCCTCTTGCCGATACCACGGGCCTTGGCGCCATCGACCGCAGCGGCGGGCGTGTCAGTGTAGATGAGAAGGCAATGATCAATTGTCGTGCCGATGTGAACCAACTGCTGCCACTCAAATACAAATGGGCCTGGGAGAAGTATCTCTCCGCCTGCAACAATCACTGGATGCCGACTGAAGTCTCCATGCAGGCGGATATCGCGCTCTGGAAATCGCGTGATGGGCTGACAGAAGACGAGCGGCGCATGATCAAGCGCAATCTCGGCTTCTTCGCAGCTTCGGAGAGCCTGGTGGCGAACAATATCGTTCTGGCGATTTACCGGCACCTTACCAATCCGGAATGTCGCCAGTACCTGCTCCGCCAAGCCTTCGAGGAGGCGGTTCACACGCACACTTTCCAATACATCGTGGAGAGCCTTGGCCTTGATGAGGGCGAGCTGTTCAACATGTATCGCGAGGTTCCCTCGATTACCGACAAGGCCGCCTGGGCGCTCAAGCACACCCAAGGCATCGAGAAGCCCTCATTCGCTACGGGAACTCCGGAAGCAGACCAAGCGTTTCTGCGCGATCTCATCGCCTTTTACGTCGTTTTCGAAGGCATGTGGTTCTACACGGGATTCGCGCAAATCCTGGCACTGGGCCGCCGCAACAAGATGGTCGGGATCGCGGAACAGTACCAATACATTCTGCGGGACGAGAGCATCCACCTGAATTTCGGGATCGATGTCATCAACCAGATCAAGATCGAGAACCCGCATCTCTGGACGCCAGCCTTCCAGGAAGAAGTTCGCCAGATGCTGCGCGAGGCAGCAGAGCTTGAAGCCGCCTATGGCCGGGACACGATGCCTCGCGGCTTCCTTGGCCTGAATTCGACCCTGTGCGAGCAATACATGCACTTCATTGCCAATCGCCGCTGCGCTCAGCTTGGCTTAAGCTCTGTCTTCGCCGAGGTCGACAATCCCTTCCCATGGATGTCCGAGGCGATGGACCTGAAGAAGGAAAAGAACTTCTTCGAAACTCGCGTCATCGACTACCAGAGCGGCGGTGCTCTGGCTTGGGACTAAACACAAAGATGCGGGGCGCTCGACGGCGCCCCGCGTATCCTAACCTTGGCGCATCGCGCGGAACCGGAGGTCCGCTCCCAGCGGTGCGCTCCTCTCAAGACTGAGCATCGGGTCAATCCCAGTAATGGAATCCGCTTTTCTCCTCCGATGCTCTAGTGCCGCAGACCAGGTGCTTCTTGGCCGGTACGGGCTACGTACTCTGTGTAGCCACCGCCATACTGGTGAATGCCTTCTGGCGTGAGCTCGAGGACCCGGTTTGACAAGGCCGCCAGGAAGTGGCGGTCGTGGGAGACGAAGAGCATGGTGCCCTCATAGCGCGAGAGCGCCTCGATCAGCATCTCCTTGGTCGCCATGTCCAGGTGGTTCGTGGGCTCGTCGAGCACCAGGAGGTTCGGCGGATCGTAAAGCATCTTGGCCATCACGAGACGCGCCTTCTCGCCACCCGACAACACGCGGCATTTTTTCTCCGCATCGTCGCCCGAGAAGCCGAAACATCCGGCGAGCGTGCGCAGCGAACCCTGCCCCGCCTGCGGGAACGATTCCTCCAGGAACTCAAACACCGTGCGGTCACCGTCGAGCACCTCCATGGCGTGCTGGGCGAAATAGCCCATCTTTACGCTAGCGCCGACGGTAACCGAGCCCTGGTCGGGCTCGGCAGTGCCTGCGACCAGCTTCAGCAGTGTGGACTTTCCAGCGCCGTTGACGCCCATGACGCACCAGCGCTCCTTACGGCGCACCGCGAAATCGAGTCCCTTATAGATGTTGTGGCTGCCATAGCCCTTATGGACATTCTTAAGGGTAATCACATCGTCACCTGAACGCGGCGCAGGAAGGAACTCGAACGCGACCGACTGACGGCGTCTGGGTGGCTCCACGCGTTCGATCTTCTCCAGCTTCTTCACCCGGCTTTGCACCTGCGCGGCGTGCGAGGCGCGGGCTTTGAAGCGCTCGATGAACTTGATTTCCTTGGCGAGCATCGCCTGCTGGCGCTCGAACTGCGCTTGCTGCTGCTTCTCGTTCAGCGCACGCTGCTGCTCGTAGAATTCGTAATCGCCGGAATATGTGGTGAGCGACCCACCGTCGATCTCGATGATCTTGTTGACGATCCGATTCATGAAGGCGCGGTCATGCGAGGTCATGAGCAGAGCGCCCTCATAGCCTTTGAGGAACTCCTCAAGCCAGATGAGGCTCTCAAGATCGAGATGGTTGCTCGGCTCATCGAGGAGCATGGCATCAGGACGCATGAGAAGAATACGAGCGAGCGCCACGCGCATCTTCCAGCCGCCGGACAAGGCGCCCACGTCACCGTCCATCATCTCCTGGCTGAAGCCGAGGCCATCCAGCACCTCGCGGGCGCGACCTTCGAGGGAATAGCCGTCGAGCTCCTCGTAGCGCGCCTGCACCTCACCATAGCGCGCGATGATGTCATCGAAATTTCCCGCCTGATCCGGGTCCGCCATCGCGGCCTCGAGTTCCTTCAGCTCGGCCGCCACTTCGCTGACCGGGCCAGCCCCGTCCATCACCTCGGCGACCGCGCTGCGACCCGCCATCTCGCCCACATCCTGGCTGAAATAGCCGATGGTCACGCCACGATCGACGGAGATCTGGCCCTCGTCCGGCTGCTCCTCCTTGGTGATCATCCTGAAGAGCGTCGTCTTGCCCGCGCCGTTGGGGCCTACCAGACCGACCTTCTCGCCCTTCTGGAGGGTCGCTGAGGCTTCAATGAAGAGAATCCGGTGGCTGTTTTGTTTGCTGACGTTCTCGACGCGAATCATAGTCCCTGGGCCTAAAGCAGTTGCGGCGGCCTTATGGCATGGGTCGCGTCTGGGGACGAGGGCCTCAGGGCGGACAAAATGTCAGCCTCTCTCCCTCACCTCTTTAGTCCTAGCCTCGCGATCTACCTGCTAAATGGCCTCCCAGGCCGCAGAGGCTTCCGAGCGCCGAAGTGCATCGAGAATACGCAGGTTCTGGATCGCATCGTCCAGTCCATAGGCCAAAGGCTCAGCACCGCGAACAGCCCGGCTGAACGCCTCGCCCTGGAGCTGGTACTGATCCAAGACGTGAAACTCAGTTGCCCGAGCCGATCCTCCACCAGGGACCGTACCGTCGTCCACGAAGATCCGAACCGGCCTGTCAGCGGGAGCATTGAAGGGAATTTCGACTTCGATCCGCCCTCTCGTACCAAGAGCCTGAAGTCGCTGGAAAGGAACTGTCTGCGTTGAAACCGTGAAGGTCAGCTGCCGACCGGCACCGAAATCCATGAGCGCGCTCGTCATGCGATCGGTTCCGAACGCAGGATCCCGATCAATCAGAGCGATTACCCGGAGAGGTTCCGCATCGAAAAAGTAGCGCCCCGCCACTACGGCATAGCACCCGATGTCCAGAAGACCGCCGCCGCCGATATCCGCCTTGTTGCGAATATTGAGGGGATCGACATTAAAATATGAGAAGGCCACCTGCAGCGCTCGCAGCTCTCCGATCTCGCTGCCTCTGATCAAATCCCTGGCATGCTGCCATTGCGGATGGTGCCGCACCATGAACGCCTCGGCGATCAGCACCTGAGATGAGGCGTCCTTCAGCGTCTCGGCCTCAGCGGACGTGATGGCAATGGGTTTCTCGCACAGGACATGCTTGCCGGCAGCGGCAGCCGCTAAGGTCATCGGAACGTGCAGATGATTGGGAAGCGGGTTATAGATTGCCTCGATGTCCGGATCAGCCAGCAAGGCTTCATAGGAACCGTAAGCTTTCCGGATTCCAAGCTCGTCTGCCATCTCCCGCGCGGAAGCCTCATTTCGAGAGGCAACAGCCACGATATCGCATAAGGAGCTCTTCATCATTCCCGGTACGACCTTCGTCCGGCCGATCTTTGCCGTACTCAGAATTCCCCAGCGTACAGGTTGCATCCTGTCCTCCCATGTAAAGTGCTATTGAGACAGAACCCGCGTGCGGGCCCGGCTCTGCCGCGAGACCTTCTTTGGATCCCGCAAGAACGGACCAGTCGTGTCACGTTCCAGCAGTGTCAACGGCAACCGTACGTTCCAATCCTCCGGGCTCATTCCCTGGCGAATCATTTTGAGCAGCACATCTGCACCTTTTCGCCCAAGATCATGCAGCGGTTGCCGAAATGTGGTGAGGGTCGGTTCGACATAATCGGCAAACTCGATGCCATCAAATCCGATCACGGAAACATCCTCAGGAATGCGAACACCAGCGGCCCGAACGACCTTGATGAACCCGATCGCACTCTCGTCGGAAGAGGCGTATATGCCTGTCGGTCGATTCTTGAGACGCAGGAAGGCTTCTGCAGCAGCGACACCCGCTGAAAAAACGAACCGCCCCTCCCAACACACGAAGTCCCGTTCAGTTAGGCCCGCCTCAGCGATGCCATCAAGGAAACCCGCGAGACGCTCAGCCGCAATGACGTTAGGAGGCGGTCCAGCGATGTATCCCAACCTTCTGTGTCCAAGCCGAACCAGATATTCAACGGCGGCCCGCGATGCCTCTCGATCCTGAACGACGACATTCGGGATCTTCTCCTCGTGAATGGCCGCGCACATGGCCACCATGGGGAGTTCAGCCTCCCTCATCGTTCGCTTGTCGCTTTCAGGAATCCGGCCATTCATGAGGATAATGCCATCGACCTGTCGAGACAAGGCAAGCTCGACATAGCGCGCCTCTCGCTCGGCACAATTGTCGAGATTGCCAATGACAAGGCCATAGCCTGATTGTGTGAGCTCATCATCGATCCCGCGCAGAATTTGAGCGAAGACAGGATTGGCAAGGTTAGGCACCACAACCAAAGCTGTCATCGTACGGCGCGTGCGAAGATTTCTCGCCACGCTGTTCGGAGTGTAGCCGCTGCGTCGTACAGCCTCCGTGACGAGGTCGCGCGTCTTCTGCCTGACCTTGTTCGGATCGGCCAGAACACGGCTGACCGTGGCGGTCGAGACACCGGCGAGCCGAGCCACATCGGCGATGCGCACCTCCTTTGCAGAAAGCCAGCCTTTCCGGCTCATGGAGAATACTCCTGAGACTCCAACAAGATATCATCCCTATCTTTATAGACCATACTTATGATTTCCGTAGTGCCTTGACTTCTTGGAAAAGTGCTTACAACTTATCAGGCAAGATGTAATCGATTACAAAAGTCGATACAACGCTTCTGGGAGGAAGCCATGCGCCTGAAGAAACGCGTTTCCGCGTATACCCTTGCTTTTGCCTTCATCTCAAGCTCTGGAGCACTTGCGCAGCAGAAGGCTGAGGTACTCCATTGGTGGACATCGGCGGGTGAATCCGCGGCCGTAAGGGTCTTCGCGGATCAGTTCACCAAGGCTGGCGGCACCTGGGTCGACAATGCCATCGCAGGTGGCGTCAATGCTCGCGCAGCAGGTGTCAACCGCATCGTTGGCGGCAACCCGCCAACCATGACGCAGTTCAACACCGGCAAGCAGTTCGATGAACTCGTCAGTGCCGGCCTCCTCCGCGATCTCGATGCTCAGGCCAAGGCTGGCAAATGGCGCGAGATCATGCCGAAATTGATCGTCGACGCGGTTACCCGCGAGGGCAAAGCCTATGCGGTCCCGGTCAACATCCACGGCCAGAACTGGATGTTCTACAACACCAAGGTCTTCGCCGATGCGGGCGTGGAACCGCCGAAGACGTTCCCCGAGCTGTTGCAGGTCAGCGACAAGCTGAAGGAAAAAGGTGTCATCCCGCTGGCTCTCGGCGGCCAGCCGACCTGGGAGCGCAATCTGTTCAATGCCGTGCTCGTGGGCCACGGCGGCCCCGACCTGTTCCGCAAGGTTCTTGGCGAGCGTGATCAGAAGGCAGCCAAGAGTCCCAAGTTCAAGGAGGTCGTCGAGATCTACGGCAAGATGCGTGGGCTCGTCGACCAGGGCAGCCCGGGCCGGAACTGGAACGATGCCGCGTCGCTCGTCATCACCGGCAAGGCCGCCATGCACTTCAACGGCGATTGGGCCAAGGGCGAGTTCATCGCGGCGGGCCAGACGGCCGGCAAGGAATATGGCTGCACCATCGTGGGCGAAACCCCCAGGGAAATCATCGGCGGCGACGTGTTCGTGTTCCCGGCGACCAAGGACAAGGCGCAGCTCGCCACGCAGGACAAGCTCGTCGAGGTGCTACTCGACCCGGCGAGCCAGCTCGAGTTCAACAAGAAGAAGGGCTCGATCCCGGTCCGCATGGATGTGGACATCTCCTCCATGGACGCCTGCGCCCAGAAGTCTCATGCGGTGGTGAAGGATCCCGCCAACCAGGTGGAGGCTCAGGAACTGATCTCGACTCCGAACTTCACCGGCGCCATGCAGGACGCGATTACGCAGTACTGGAACACTCCGAACATGTCGGCCGATGCCTTCATCGAGAAGGTCACAGCGGCCATGCGCGACGCGAGCTGATCCCTGCGGCTCGCCCCCGGGGCTGGGGCGAGCCGTCCTTTGCCGAGGCTTGAATTTTCTCGACAGGACGTTCTCGATGGCCACCATCCCGATCCGCGTTCCCAATCTCGCCGCGTCCAGAACCACGGCCCGAAGCCGCATCCGAAAGCGATTGCCCGCGGCTTTCGCCCTCCTTCCGACCGCCCTCGTTGTCCTTGTCGTCTATATCGGCTGCATGCTCTGGACTGTGCGGCTCTCATTCACGAGCTCGACGCTCCTTCCGAAGCTCGACTGGGTCGGCCTGGCACAATACAGCCGCCTCTTCGCCAACGACCGTTTCCTGACCTCGGTCGAGAACATTGCCATCTTCGGCGTCCTGTTCATCTCGGGCTGCCTCATTCTCGGCTTCCTGCTCGCGGTGTTCATCGATCAGAACGTGCGCGGCGAAGGCGTTTTCCGAACCGTTTTCCTTTATCCCTATGCCATGTCCTTCGTCGTCACCGGCGTGGCCTGGCAATGGTTTCTCAATCCCGGATTAGGCCTTCAGAAACTCGTGCGGGATCTGGGCTTCCCGAACTTCACCTTCGACTGGATCGTCAACCAGGACATGGCCATCTACACCATCGTCATCGCGGGCCTCTGGCATGGGGCCGGCCTGACCATGGCCATCCTGCTTGCAGGCCTGCGCGGAGTGGATGAGGATCTGTGGAAGGCTGCCAAGGTCGACGGCATTCCCACTTGGCGCGTCTATGTCTCCATCGTCCTGCCCCTGCTCCGACCCATGGTCATCACCGCAACGGTGCTGCTCACGACCGGCGTCGTGAAGCTCTACGATCTCGTCGTCGCGATGACCCTGGGCGGTCCGGGCATCGCCACCGAAGTGCCTGCGAAGTTCGTGATGGACCACCTGTTCGAGCGCAACAACATCGCGCTGGGCACCGCCACCGCCACGATCATGCTGATTGCCGTGGTGTCCGTGCTGGCTCCGTGGGTCTATGCCCGCTACGTCCGACCGCAAGGGAGGCACGCATGAACGCTGCTCAGCCTCAAGGCCGTCGCCCGCGCCGCCTCACCCCCGGCCGCATCGGCGTCTATGTCTTCCTGATCTCGGCCGCCCTGTTCTTTCTGCTGCCGCTCTGGATCATGGTCGTGACCTCCCTCAAGCCCATGGAGGAAATCCGGCTCGGCAACATCCTCGCGCTGCCGCAGATGCTCACCTTCGAGGCGTGGAGCAAGGCCTGGTCATCGGCCTGCACGGGTCTCGAGTGCCACGGCATCAGCGTGGGCTTCTGGAACTCGGTGCGGATCCTGATCCCGTCCGTGATCTTCTCGATCATCGCGGGAGCGATCAACGGCTATGCCCTCTCCTTCTGGCGGGTCAAAGGCGCCAACATCCTGTTCGGCGTGCTGCTGCTCGGCGCCTTCATTCCCTATCAAGTCTTTCTCTATCCGCTGGTGCGCATCTTCTCGATGACCGGCATCTACAATTCACTCACATGCATCGTTCTGGTCCACGTCATCTTCGGCCTTCCCACGATGACGCTGCTGTTCCGCAACTATTATGCAGGCCTCCCTATCGAGCTGTTCAAGGCGGCACGCATCGACGGAGGTGGCTTCTGGTCCATCTTCTTCCAGGTCATCCTGCCTATGTCCACGCCGATCCTGGTGGTCGCCACGATCCTGCAGGTGACCGGCATCTGGAACGACTTCATCTTCGGCTTGACGTTCGCCGGCCGGGAGAACCTGCCGATGACCGTACAGCTCAACAACATCGTTCACTCGACCCAGGGTGAGCGCGCCTACAACGTCGACATGGCCGCCACCATGCTCGCAGCGTTGGTTCCCCTCGTCATCTACTTCGTTTCAGGACGTTGGTTCGTTCGCGGCATCGCTGCCGGCGCGGTGAAGGGATAGGACATGTCTGCCGTTTCAGTTCGTGATGTTACCGTTGCCTTCGAGGCATTCCGCGTTTTCGATGGTCTTTCGCTTGATATCGAGGAAGGCGAGTTCATCGTGCTCCTCGGCCCTTCCGGCTGTGGCAAGTCGACACTCCTCAACGCCATCGCCGGCCTCCTCGACGTCGCCTCGGGTCAGATCTGGATAGGCGGCAAGAATGTCACCTGGGAGGAGCCCAAGGATCGCGGCATCGCCATGGTCTTCCAGTCCTACGCCCTCTATCCTCGGATGAGCGTCCGTGAGAACATGTCCTTCGGTCTCAGGATGGCGAAGACGCCGAAGCCCGAGATCGAGCGGCGTGTCAATCAGGCAGCGGAACTCCTGCAGATCACGCATCTTCTGGATCGCAGGCCCGATCAGCTTTCCGGGGGCCAGCGCCAGCGCGTCGCCATCGGCCGGGCGCTTGTGCGCGATGCGGCGGTATTCCTGTTCGATGAGCCACTGTCCAATCTCGATGCCAAGCTCAGGAATGAGTTGCGTGTGGAAATCAAACGCCTCCACGCGCGGCTCGGTAAAACCACGATGGTTTATGTGACGCATGATCAGATCGAGGCCATGACCCTGGCCGACCGGATCGTGGTGCTGAAGGAGCAGAAGGTCCAGCAGATCGGAAGCCCGGATGAAATCTATCGCCGTCCCGCCAACCTTTTCGTGGCAGGCTTCGTAGGTTCCCCGCAGATGAACTTCGTCAAAGGCCGCATCGAAGGTAGCGGCGCCGGCCCAGAGTTCGTTTCTGGCAAGCGTCGCTTGTCGCTCGCCGGGTATCAATTCACTGACGCGCCGCAGCCGGGACGGGAGGTTGTCCTTGGCGTCAGGCCCGAGCACCTCGACATACTCGAAGCAGGCACCTGGCCGGACTTCAAGGTCGACATCGTCGAGCCTATGGGCGCCGACACAGTGATCTGGTGCAGCGATGGTGAGGGCTCTATTCAGGTACGCACGAGCGGGAGCAAACGAACTGCTCGTGGTGAAGCCCTCTCCGTCGGCGTCGATCCCGCACAAATCTCCCTGTTTGCCGCAGATAGCGGCGACCGCCTTTGATCCGAAACGTCTCTCACTCGCGAAACGAGCTTCCTCGCCTGCTCGCCATGCCATCAAACCTTGAGGACCCAATGAGCGTCACAGACCTTCTTTCCATTCAACTCTATACCTTGCGCTCGCTGGAGGACGTTGATCGCATTCTCGATACCGTGGCGGAAGCCGGCTATCGCTATGTGGAGACCGTTGGCTCGCATCTCGAGAATGCCGCAAGCATCAAATCGAAGCTTGATGCGAGAGGGCTCAAGGCGTCGTCGAGCCATGTCAGTATGGCAGCTCTGCGCGAGAAACCCGAGTCGGTCATCGAGGCCTGCCAGACGCTCGGCTTCAAGGATCTCTTCATGCCGGCCGTGCCTCCAGAGCAACGCGACATGGACGCCGAGGGCTGGCGCTCGCTTGGGCGGGAGTTGGGCGAGATGGCCCACCGCTTTCACGAGCAAGGCATCAGCCTCGGCTATCACAACCACCATTGGGAGCTGAAACCGAAGGATGGCAGCAGGACAGCCCTTGAACTGATCTTCGAAGCGGCAGGAGACAGCCCTCTTGCATGGCAGGTCGATGTTGCATGGCTCGCGCGCGGCAATGTCGATCCGAAGGAGTGGATCCATCGCTATCGCAGCAAGATCACGGCTGCCCATGTGAAGGACATCGCGCCGCCTGGGCAGAACGAGGACCAGGACGGCTGGGCCGATGTCGGCTCCGGCATTCTGAATTGGCACGAATTGTGGCGCACCTGCCGGGAGGCAGGCGCCCAATGGATGGTGGTCGAGCACGACAAGCCTGCAGACCCCGCACAAACCGCCCGCGCCAGCTTCGCCTTCCTGCGCACCATCGAGGATTGATCATCATGGATACCCTGAACGTCGGCATCGTCGGCTGCGGCAACATCTCCGGCATTTACCTGCAGAATATCCCAGCCTATCGCGGTCTCTCGCTGCGTGCCTGCGCGGACATGCGGCCCGAAGTGGCCCAGGCCCAGGCGTCTCGCCATGGCATCGAAGCGATGTCCGTCGATCAGCTTTTGGCCCGCGACGACATCGATCTCGTGGTAAATCTCACGATCCCAAGTGCTCATTTCGGCGTATCGCTTGCAGCGCTGAGCGCAGGCAAGCACGTGTTCTCGGAAAAGCCGCTTGCCGTTGATTTCGAGCAAGGTCGCAAGCTTGTGGATGAGGCGGAGGCCCGTGGTCTCCTTCTTGGGTGCGCACCCGATACCTTCCTGGGCGCAGGCGGCCGCCTTGCACGCAATCTCATCGATGACGGTTCCGTGGGACATATCCTATCGGGCACGGCCTTCCTGATGTCGCACGGAATGGAACATTGGCATCCCGATCCGGAATTTTTCTTCAAGCCTGGTGGCGGTCCTATCTTCGATATGGCCCCGTACTACCTCAGCACGCTTGTGAACCTGATCGGCCCGGTCAAGCGCGTCTTCGCGATGTCAAGCATCGGTTTTCCTGAGCGCATCGTGACAACGGAGTCCTCTCCACGTAAGGGTGAGCGCATCACGGTCGAGACGCCCACCAATGTCATGGCGCTCCTGGAATTCGCTTCCGGCGCCCAAGTCACCCTGTGCATGAGCTGGGACGTGTGGAAACACGGGCACCCGGCCATCGAGCTCTACGGCACGGAAGGTTCACTTCGCGTGCCGGATCCGAACTTCTTCGGCGGTCATGTGGAGGTCACGGATCGTGGTAGCGATTGGCGTGCGCTTGACTCGAGCGCGATGCCCCTTGGCGCTCCCAACTGGCGCTCACCAAACTGGGCACCCGATGTACCGGCACGTGCAAATTATCGTGCCCTCGGTCTGGCCGATCTCGCCAATGCCGCCCTGCGCGGCACGCCGCACCGCTCCAGCGGGCGCCTCGGACTTCACGTCCTTGAGGTCATGCATTCCATTCTGGAAGGTGCTGCCACGGGTCAGCAGAAGGCAATCACGACCATGCTGGAGCGCCCGGCTGTTCTCGCTGACGATGATGCGGCCGAACTCTGGAAAGGCCTTCCTCAAACCGCATCTGCAGCCTGAGGGAGCAGCCTGAATGCGCGAGGCACTGATCGTCTGGGGTGGCTGGAGCGGGCATGAGCCGGAGCAATGCGCGGGCATCATCGCCAGTATGCTGGAAGAGGACGGCTTCAAGGTCCGCATGGAAACCTCGACCAGGGCGTTCGCAGATCCAGACCTCGCGCAACTTAGCCTCATCGTCCCGATCCACACCATGTCGAAGATCGAAAAAGATGAGGTGGCCAATCTCTCCCGGGCCGTACGCGAAGGCGTGGGTCTGGCAGGCTATCATGGCGGGATGGGAGACGCCTTTCGCGAAGCCGTCGAGTACCAGTTCATGTGCGGCGGACAATGGGTGGCTCATCCCGGCAACATCATCGATTACCGGGTCAATGTGACCCGTCCCGATGATCCGATCATGCAGGACATCCAGGACTTCGACTATCGCTCCGAGCAGTATTATATGCACGTCGATCCTTCGAACGAGGTTCTGGCAACGACAACGTTCTCCGGAGAACATGCACCATGGATCGAAGGCGTCGTCATGCCGGTCGTCTGGAAACGCCATCACGGCCAGGGGCGCGTCTTCTACAGCTCCCTCGGGCATGTGGCGAAGGAATTCGAGGTGCCCGAAATGCGCACGATCCTCAGGCGCGGCATGCTCTGGGCGGCTCGATAAGCGTGTCATAAAACTGTCATGCAAACTTCATTAGGCGGCACCATATCGACCTGATATCCCTTCCCCGTCATTCAATGGGGAAGCCAAATGGCGAAGACCGATAAGGATCCACTTCAAAAACTGTCCACGCTTATGGCAAAGGCCGTACAGCGTGGAGAAAAGCTCGAACGCACTCTCACCAAGCTCGTTGCCCAGTCAGAGCCTGGCTCTGCGGCAGACGATTTCCTAAAAGCTGTTCAAGGAGGCCTCAAAGCCATCCGGAAGAACGTCAAGTCGCTGGAGCGATCGGTCTCCGCTGATGCGAAGAAGGCATCGAAGGAACAGGCTAAGAAGGGTTTTAAGAAGCCCGCAAAGCGCAATGCCATTCCCAAGAAGCCTGCGTCTGCTGACATCAGCCCGCTTGTCGAAATGACCATCCAAGAGTGAAACTACCTCACCCCATCACCAAAGAACATATTCTGGAGGGCCTGCTCCTGGGCCCTTCATCGATAACCTACGCCATTGGAGTCTGGCCTATTGCCGAGTGGATGGCGTGGAGTGGTACAGGCCGATCTTCCTGCCAAGGCCGCTTCTGCGATGAAGTATCACAAGTTAGATGTAGGCCGTGCAGGCTGCCGTAACGGCCCCATGAACTGCCTGTCTTTCGGCAACGCAACTGGCCTTTAGAATATTTTAGAGACGGAGCCGATTGGTGAGGCTATATATTGAACGAGGTAGTACCAAAGAGATCTTAAAGTGACTTTTGTGTTCATATTGAGTGCCCTGGTTGGAGCAGCGGTTACTTTCGGTGCCCTCTGGCCCCTAGGTGCGGCCATCGCGCTGATCGGGGCCCCATTTGGTGCAAGCCTATTAGCGCTTCTTGTAGCTATTCTCCTATCTCCGCGAACTTCAGAGACCAAGAAGGCAAGCTCCCAGCGGGCCTGATAACAGGCGGCAGTCTCCACCGCTCTCTACGTGAAGTGCGGCCAGCATGAGCTGCACCACTCTAAGCGGCACCTATTGAGCTCCACGATAGTACGATAGCATATCCCTTGGCATCAAAGATCGGGATGACTTTTTACCGAGGAAAAAGCTCCCAGATGGGCCGTCGTAGGAATGCCGCTTCGACGATACACGATCAAAGTGTTTCAGCCAGAAGAATAGAAGTGCGGTTACCAGTCCGAACTTCGATGATTTGAAAATACCAGCTGAAAAATAGCGGATCGACCAAAGCAACGCTGTCCCAGGCCCACGCGTGATCCCTGCTTCGATTTCCTCGAACCGGCGAAACAACCATCGGTGTCCGCTTGGCGTAAATCTGGTGAAATCATAAGCCGCTTCGTGCACCTGCTGCATGAAAGGCGTTTCTGCATAGACGAGGCCACCTGGCGACAGAACTCGATATATTTCAGCCACTACATCGGAAGGAGTAAGGACGTGCTCGAGAACGGCTTGAATCCACACTCCATGGACTGAGGAGTCTGCAAGTGGGAGCTGATGCCCATCCGAAACGAAATGCGTCAGCTCTGATTTGTAGATATCGGTTCCGAAGACCGTCACGTCCGGATCAGAATATAGCGCTTGAGCGCCATTCCCTATTTCCCCTCCCCCGATGACGAGAATGATGGGATGCGCATAGGTAGCCTTCAGTTCGGAAAGGAACCGCGTGGCATTCGCCTCCGTAGGCCCCTCTGTTCGAAGAAGCGATTTCTTGAGCTTCTGCGCCCACCCCACCCGCCTCTTCACTGGAGAGGATGCGCGATTGGCCAAGACTTGCTCTCTCAATACGATCGAGTTCTCGAAGTCGATGAGGACCGGAACTGTATCGACTACCGGAAATTCGGACGTCGACATCTGGCATATGCTGTTCGTACAGCGCCAGCCATGAGTGGCTCTTGAGGATAAAAGCGGGAATTTACAACGTGGGCAATGCAGGTGAATCATCTCATCCAGCCTCAACCTGTTTCTAACGATGAGAGCGCAATCCATTGACGCTCTGTGCAACTAGGTCTGCTTACTGGTAGGCGCCGAACTCAACGCGCCCGTCTTTGAATGCACGAATCAAACCATAACGCAGCAGCAATTCTTGCGGTGACCTATGCCGAGATCATGGCATCGGTCTTGATCACACAACTCCTTAAAACATGCCTTATTTCGGCGGAAAGTGCCTCTTCTCTATCCAGTCGATGTGCGCGAGTTAGGTACACACAGAAAGTGCAGAGGACATTGAGGATGCCTCTACTGCAATGCCAAATGTCATTGCTGCGCAAATGAAACAGCAATATGGCATTCAGTCGGCTCTTAACCCAGAGTTTGCTTGATCCATCTCGACATACATCCAAGGCGCATCGTGCGCCTACCACTTATGAGCATGAACGGGCTCGCTTCATGTAGAACATCGGTCTCTGCAACATGCTGAGATGCAATGCCTTATTTAAGCTATGATGCTCTGATCTCTAATCCTTACTCTTTGTTTCTTTTCTATTCCCCATAGCCTTGTGGGGGATGCAAAGAAGCCGTTTTCGCAGCTGCGAAAAGGATCTACCCCGCAATAATATTATCGCCGTGTTGAAGGTGAAGCTAGGTTGATACCCAACTCAGCCGCTCAGGGCTCTACGCGGCAATGTCGCGCTCAGTGACAGCTAGCCCATAATCTCATGGCTAACCAGGGGTGTGATCGATGACTTCATCCGCCGATGCATCAACTACGGGTCCTCGGATTCTAGCGTCAGCATCGACTCCCTTTTACATCCCCATTTATTTCGCCACGGCCCTCATGGCCGCATTGGACTTCAGTCTCTCCCTCCTATCGTTCGTTCTTGGAGACCTCGCTTTTCATCGGGTCTTCACGAAAGGCACCAGTCTGCCAGAAGATGCAGCGCTCCTAGGCGCGATTGCGGGATTGATCACCGTGCCGGGAATATTCGTTACCCGGGGGTACTCGGCCCTACAGGGAGTTTATCGCTCGAGGTATGCACTAAAGTTTGTCTTACCTTGGGCCTTTGCTTTCTTTGTGATCGGCTGGATAGCCTTTCTGACGCAGACGACCCAAGCCGCTTCGCGAGGAACGGTCACATCTGCATTTATCATTGGATTCCTGCTGGCACTGCCCACACGTTCCGCGGCTCTGGCCTACTTCAAGCATCAGGTATCGCGCTCTGCTCTTGCAACGCGCCGCGCCATCCTCATGGTAGAAGAGACTCACAGCGACGTATCTCAGATCGTCACCAGTCTTAAACGAAGCGGCATAGATATCCGTGCCCAACTGCCGTTTGATGGAAGCGGCGACGAAAATGATATCTTGTCGAACGTCAAGGATGTAGTTGATCGATGTCGCTCGATCCTCGCGCACGAGAACTGCGAGGCTATCTATCTCTTCATTCCCTGGTCCGACAACAATAAATACAGGCTCATCCGATCTGCGCTGAGTAAAGTGCCTGTACAGGTCTATCTCTTCCCCGACCGCCACATCGACGAGATCCTGCGCGGCGCCTGCATCGAAACGGCGTGGGGCGCTGGCTATCAGGTCCAGCGCACTCCCCTCAGCCTGATTGACCGGGCTCTGAAGCGTGTTCTAGACGTGGCAGCGGCGTCTACGGCCCTTCTCCTACTCTCACCACTCATGGCCGCTGTGGCTGTGTTGATTAAACTCGACAGCACCGGTCCCGTCATTTTCAAGCAAAACCGCCGTGGCTTTAGCGGCCGGCAATTCAAAATTCTCAAGTTTCGCAGCATGACGGTTTGCGAAAACGGGGACACAGTCCAACAGGCTCGCCGTGGCGACTTAAGGATCACTCGCGTAGGCGCCTTCATACGCAAAACCAGTATCGACGAATTGCCACAGCTGTGGAATGTCGTACGAGGAGAAATGTCCCTGGTAGGACCGCGTCCTCATGCCCTCGCTCACGACGATTTCTATAGCCAATTAATCGCCAGCTATGCATCCCGTCATCATGTGAAACCTGGGTTGACAGGCTGGGCTCAGGTGAATGGCCTTCGGGGAGAAACTCCAGAAGTGTCGGACATGGAAGCTCGCGTGACAAAGGACCTGTGGTACATCGATAATTGGTCCATCCTGCTCGATCTCAGAATTATTCTTCGAACCGTGTTCTGCGTCCTGTCAGACAAGCGGGCATACTAGCCGCGGGTAAAGGCACCACCTCCCAGCTAACAGCTAGCTGTGTCCTCAGATGAAAGGATTGTTGTATGCGTATTGCAATGATTGGTGCAGGCTATGTGGGGCTCGTATCGGGGGCGTGCCTTTCTGACTTCGGCCATGAAGTCGTCTGCATCGATAAGGATAAGAGCAAGGTTCGAGCTCTACTTGATGGCAAGATACCGATCTACGAACCCGGACTGGATGATCTCATCGCACGCAATGTGCGTGAGCAGCGTTTGACGTTCAGAACAGGACTGGCAGAAACCGTTGCAGCTGCTGACGCTGTATTCATCGGAGTAGGCACCCCATCCCGCAGAGGTGATGGCCACGCGGATCTTTCCTATGTTCATCAGGCAGCCCGGGAAATCGGAGCAGCGATATCTGGTTACACAGTTGTGGTGACTAAATCGACAGTTCCCGTCGGCACTGGCGATGAAGTAGAGCGTATCATCCGAGAGATCAACCCGAAAGCGGATTTCGCCGTCGTTTCAAATCCAGAATTCCTGCGTGAGGGAGCGGCAATTAACGACTTCAAACGTCCGGATCGGATCGTCGTCGGCACTGATGACGAACGGGCCAAGAAGATGATGCAAGAGATCTATCGCCCGCTTTATCTTAACCGATCACCGCTTGTTTTCATGTCGCGGCGCACGGCGGAGCTGACCAAGTACGCCGCCAATGCTTTCCTTGCTACGAAAATCGCGTTCATCAACGAGATAGCGGACCTTTGTGAGCAGGTGGAAGCAAACGTTCAGGATGTGTCGCGCGGTATAGGTCTCGATAACCGTATTGGCTCGAAGTTTCTGCATGCAGGCCCCGGCTATGGCGGCTCGTGTTTTCCCAAGGACACTCTCGCTTTGATGAAGACTGCCCAAGACTACGGCGCCCCACTCCGCATCATTGAGACAGTCGTCGCATCAAATGATCAAAGGAAGCGTGCCATGGCACGAAAGATCATCGCTGCATGCGGCGGTTCCGTACGAGGCAAGACAATCGCCATCCTTGGTCTTACGTTCAAACCAAATACCGATGATATGCGTGAGGCACCGTCGATCGCTATTATCACAGCTCTGCAGGATGCAGGAGCTCGGGTTCGTGCTTACGACCCTGAAGGAATCGAGCAGGCTCAGCTCGTAATGGGCAATGTTGAATATGCTGACGACCCTTATTCCTGTGCGGAAGGCGCTGCCGCGCTCGTCATCGTCACCGAATGGGATGCTTTCAGAGCACTCGACATGAGACGGCTCAAAAACATCATTCCCTCTGGGATTGTTGTAGATCTACGAAACATTTATCATCCGGACGAGATGGCTGAGTATGGTTTCACATATCGAAGCATTGGTCGTGCCGAGGTCACGTGAGTAGACAAGCCAACATACAAGGCGTTCTTGCAATTTCTGAGTGAGGTCAAACGCACGTCTCTCAGAAATTGCCATTCCTAAGCGCCAAGAGCGATGTCGGATCAGATGCAATGGAGTGGCAACGACCAGGCATTCTTAGAGGTAACTCGATCTCCGTTTAGGCCACAGCCCCTGGCCGAGGTCATGCTGGTGGTCAGCTCCCCATTCAAAGCAGCTCGTTCTACGAGACATTGCCGTATGCTATGTCGATGATGGGGATCTTCTGCTATTTCATTTAAACACCAGAAATAGTCCCCTTTTCAAATTCGAGAGGCGATAAAGATGTCTCCCCCGTCTGACCGCACTCTATAGAAGTCGTATCGCAGCCGCAACACGAAGCCATCTCCAAAACGTGCTTAGGCAACTTGCTCGAGCGTTAAGTGGTTGCGGGGATAGCCAAAAGCGTCAAAGTCTTTGCGATAGAAATTATAGATCAAGTCCATAGTTTCAGAATCGATTTCTATCGGCCTATCGCCGGACTTGTTAGTGTGGGGGATCTTCTCAACCAGGGAGACGCCCAGGACATCTTGCAGACGCTGCTCTACCGGTGTGAAACCATCTTCCAACTTGAAGATCTCAACATCTGGGGTTAGGAAATCAGTCTGTGGGCGGATATGATTGCTAAGCAGGTAGCTGTTCTTTTCATACTCGGCAAAGCAGCGGCGCACCCATCTCCGGAAAGAAGGAGTGAACAATGTCTGCTTTTTGGACCCTATTCTATACTTGTATTCACTCATGATGCGCTCATAAGGGTTGCGCACGACAGCAAATGAGTAGTCGAAGAAACTCCCGTCGAAGAGATAAGCATAAACGTGTGTATCAAAATGCTGCGGGACACACGGAACAAAATCACTGCGCTTAGGCGCATAGAGAGACAAGGGCCCTATCGATCGCAACCACTTCTCAACGGAGGTTCCACCAGTCTTGGGGATATGTACGAATAGCAGAACCTTAGAGCCAGCTCGCAGAATCGGCATCTCGACCTCGTAGCTTAACTCTCACACAATTCCGGGATGATGAGAGTTGGTTGAAGAAATATCAGTAACGGTAAAGATCAGCGTTACTTCTTAAGGTTGGGACCATAGTACCCTACCCAGTAGCTCTCATCGTAGCTACTGTCGTAGCTGCGAACCCTCTTTTCATCGACCTTGTTAAGCACAGCGCCGATGATCTTCGATTTGATCTCTCCAGAGGTCTCGATCGTTCTGCGCAGCACGTCAGCTGTTAGCATGTTCCATCCAACGACCAGTACAACTCCGTCAAGCAAATGCGCGGCCGCTCTCACGTCTACGCTCGGAGCTATTGGCGACATATCCAGAACGATTACGTCATAGTGCGCACTAAGATCGTCCATCAGTTGCTTCATTCGCCGGGATCCAAGCATCTCATGGGCAGCAGCTTCCGGCTCACCAGATACGCCGGGAAGAACGTGAAGACCGCTTTCTGCGTCGATCCAGAGCTTGTCGTCGAGACTTCCGCCGCTCTCGAGAAGGTCCAGGATTCCGCGGCTCGGATTGTCGACAAGCGCACTGGTTAGATATGGAAAGCGGAAGTCGAGGTCGATCAGGAGAGTACGGCGTCCGGTTCGAGAAAACATATGGCCAAGATTGACCGCGACGGAGCTTTTCCCCTCGTGAGGAATACAGGATGTAACGCCAATCACCTTGCAGCGCGAGGCACGCCCTATCTCATTACACGTCACTACAATGTTTCTGATCGTTTCCGTGAACCGTGTGTACGGCTGATGGATTACTGCGCTCAGAAGAGGCTGGTAGTGATGAGCAACTGAAGAGCCGTCGAGTTTGGACGTGACAGATCGCGTTGCCGCATAGTCCAAACTGCCGACGTCGAAGCGAGGCAAGAAGCCCAGAAAGTCGCAGTTAGCCAGGCTCTCAACTTGCCTCGTAGTCTTGACCTTCCGGTCACTTATCTCCCGCAGAAAGGCGCCTGCAGTTCCCAGAGCTAATCCGGCAGAGGATGCCATCAGCATGACAATGCTGATGATGGGAGCATCCCTCTGAGTTGGCGGAACAGCCCGTGTAAGGATGCGCGCTTCCGATCCAGAGAACGACTGCTCCTGAACGACACGCGCATAGCGATCAAGGAAATTGTTATACAGCGTCCGGTAAGACTGGGCGTTGCTCTCGAGCTCACGCAAACGGACCTGAGCCTCGGATCCACCGTCTGGTTGAAACTGCGCAACAGCTCTGTCAGCAACGGCAGCACGCGAGCGCAGTTCCTCAATCCGCTCCTCAAGCCAATCTTTAGTTCGTCCCGCACCGACAAGTCGTGATGCCACTTGATACTCGATGTATCGCTCAGAGAAGGCGTTCGCAATCAATGCAGCCTTTTCAGGATCGAGAGAAGAGAAACCAATCGCAATCACATAACTGAGGCCGCCACGGTGAACGTCCAGATTGTCTTTGACCTTCTCGACTGCGATCCGGATGGGGTCATTGCTGTTCGGTGGCTGAGGAGGAAGCCAGCCGGCAGATTGCAAGGCCGTTTTCAAGGCGGCTCGTACATGTGAGATAGGATTAAAGGTCGGATCATCGCCGCTACCGAACTCAGGATCGTCCTGCAATCCGAGGCGTCTTACGACATCCTCTACAACGGCAATCGAGTTTATCGTAGCCACTTGGCTTTCTATGAAGCCAGGATCTATGGCGCCGGATGCCGTCCCCGAATCCTCGCGGAAGGGATCGATTCGTTTTGCATCGATAATCACGCTGGATGAGGCATAGAACGTAGCTGGCGTGATCACGATATAAGCGACACCCAAAGCCGCGAACAAGAACCATGCTAAGGCGATAAGCAGCCACTGGCGCTTCATTGCCCCAAGTATGAAGCCGAAATCAACGAGGTCCTGACGCTCTGCTTCGGTCTTAGTGCTGATATAGTCAGCCTTGATACTGTAGTTGCGAGCAAGATTCATATTGGAATATCCCTGTTGACCAAGGCCGCTCCTTCACATCCAAATTCCAGCAAGGAGCACTGACCATATCTTCAGCACTGGAGCTTTATAGCTTAGTCCTACCACGAGGCATCATTCCCAAGAGAGGTACTCTCAAAGCCTGGGCTTCCGTTGTGACGGATTCTATTTCTCTGACGGGCTAATTTCAGCCGGCTTGTAAAGAAGCGGTCCTTAGGATTGATGACTCTACCCATGAGCTATTCTGCTATCCTTCTGCTCCAAGACTGAAGTTGAATTTGGACTAATATCCAAAGTAGCCAGGTTTATAGATCAGTCAGAACTGAAATGTCGCAGCAAGTACATATCTATCTTCCCTCACTTGATGGTGGCGGGGCCGAGCGAGTTTTCGTACGCCTCGCAAATTATTATGCAAATGCAGGCCTCAGAACGCGTTTATGCGTCAACACAGCCACTGGACCGCTTCGGACAATCGTAGCCAGCAACGTTGATCTGGTCGACTTTGGAAAGAACAAAGCTCGGGAAACATGTATCTCTCTGAAGAGATATCTAGAAAAGGAGCGTCCCACGGCACTCTTGTGCGCACTGACGGTCAATAATCTTACGGCGCTGACTGCTCGTGCCGGGGCAAGAGTTTCCACGCGCCTCGTCATCAGCGAGAGAAACAACCTATCCAGCAACCTGAAGCGATGGCCATTGCACAAGCAGCTGGCTATCCGGCTTGGTGTCCGCGCGCTTTATACAAAAGCCGATGCGATTACGGCAGTGTCATCCGGCGTAGCGGATGATCTCTCCCAAATTTCAGGAGTCAATCGAGGAAAGATCAGCGTCATATACAATCCGACTCCTGATCACGGCGAGATCACAGCCGCAATGGCATCTCCTAATCCGCATCCTTGGTTAGGGGAAGACATCCCAGTCATAGTCGCAATGGGACGTCTCGTACCGCAAAAAGGGTATCGCACCCTCATTGATGCGTTCACCATTCTGCGTGCAAGCCGTAACGCTCGTCTCATCATCCTTGGAGATGGTCCCCTGCTTCCTGAGCTTGTTTCACGAGCAGAATCTGCAGGGGTACAGAATGATATCTGTTTCCAAGGTTTTGTGATGAACCGACTCGACTATCTTGTCAGATCTTCGGTCTACGTGTTGAGCTCTGACCGGGAAGGATTCCCGAACGCTTTGTTGGAAGCCCTTGCTTGCGGCATTCCTGTCGTCAGCACAGATTGTGACGGGAATGGCCCTCGGGAAATCCTCGGCAGATCACTCCCTGAAACTCTTGTGCCAGTGGGAGATGCTGTCAAACTAGCTACCACAATCAGTGAGCAACTCAGCTCTCCCCCTTCACGCGAAGCGCTTGACGCGATAGCCACCCCCCTGACCATGGATCATGCCGCTGGCCGCTACCTTGCTCTTTTAGAAGGAGCGGCCACGGCCTAGTTTATGGAGCGGGCTCCTCAATAGTTGGATCTGACGATCGACAGATCCGGTTTCGAGGACCGGAACTACTGTGTAACTCCTGCCACAGCACCCTGTGCGGCGCCGGCTGTTACCACATCACCGGGCATCAGTTCCATATCTAAGCGCCCGATCAGCTGCTCTTCCCGGTCAGCTGACTTACGGTAGACTAATATCGAGGGTGTTGATCCGACGGACGATCCACCTGTTGGCAGCGGAACGGAAAGCCCAATTGCTCTAAGTCGTAAAGCAGCTGTCACAAGGCTGGCATTTGCCGTTTGCAGATCACGAAGAATTTCAACCCTCCGATCTTCGTCCGCCTTCTCAAGTCTCCGGCTTATATCGTCACGATCTTTCCGTGCGTCGGCCAAGAGGACATTGGTCTGCAGCATACGGGTTGCTGAAGTCAGGGCCGCACGCCTCGCTTCAGAGACGCGGAAGATCGAGGTATTTCCCTTTTCGAGTGAAGCACTCAGACTTGCTAGATCCTGCTGATCATCCTCGTTGACCTTCCCCTCCTTCTCACTCTGCTCCTTCAGGGAGGCAATCCTCAAGTCCATCTTGGCAATCGAGTCTCGTAGGTGCGCCTTGTCACTCTCAAGGGCTGCCTGACGAGCCTGCTTCTGCTCGATTTCCAGCTTGAGAATACGATCTGCGACATCCTTCTCCACCAGTAAGGCCGGAGACGGGACGGGATTCGCGCCCTTAAGCTCGGATTCAAGGCGCCATACTCGCGCGAGTTCTTTCGAGTATTCCAGTGTCAGGGTCTCACGTTCACTTTGAAGACGCACGAGATCCATAGGCGTCGCACCAGCGCTTGACGCCGACATTGATCCTCCGGCCAAGGCAAGTGCTTGGCGGACCGTCATGCCCGGCCGAAACGGAACCGAACCAGACTTAAGAACATCACCGCTGACATAAACCGGACGGTACTCGGCAACGGTGACCAGAAGCTCCTCAGGATTAAAGTTGACAGCGGACTTCCGCCCATCTTCGGCTCTGCGGAAAAGAACCTTGTTCGGAAGAGTAGCTTCGATTTGCGCCCGCAACTCTTGGAGTGTCAGCCCCCGGGCCTTGATGCTGCCGAAAACCGGCAACGCCACTTCGCCATTCAGATCAACGGGAGCCTGAAAGCGAAAATCCTTCATCCCTGCGATGATAACTTCAACTTTATCACCACTGTCGAGGCGATACTCAGCTTTCGCAGCAGGTGAGAATAAAAATAACGGAACGCCCACCACGAGCAGAGTTCGAGCTTTCATCATTGCTTGCCTTCAATCCCATGAATTCGCGTATTCGTTACGCTACAGGACAGAGAAGTGGCAGTCCACCAGTCCAGGCGGATCGCATGCGAGCCAACATGTTGCTTTCATTCGCAAAATCTGGATTACCCCGTTTGATCAATCTCTGTCATACTTATAAAGAAGAGTCGTTCCGCAGCCCGTCCCCCGCACAGATCTGGCCCTATATAAAATCTCGAGCGCAACCTCCACTTCAAGCGACTGCCGATGCGGTTTTGTGCTTGAATGAAACGAGATCCGATGAGGCAAAGGCGATAAAATGAGGATTGGCGAAAGCAGAGTCGCTGACCTGGTTTCGCTTTCCATAGGTCAGGTCTATCCCGTCGAGGGTCCGTACGCATCCTCCAGCCGCACTGAGAAGAGCATGCCCGGCTGCCGTATCCCACTCCATGGTACGCCCTAAGCGCGGATAGATATCTGCTTCCCCCGCAGCAATAAGACAAAACTTCAGGGAGGAGCCCGCAGAAACGCGGTTCAGAACGTTGAACAATTTGAGATAAGCGTCAGTCTCCGCTCCAGCGTGAGATCGGCTCGCCACCGCGACAAGACCTTCATCAGGAATCTCACGGGCTTGGATGCTCCGCCAGATCAGGTCCTTATCTTGGGTGACATTCGCCTCCCAAGCGCCTTTGCCAATAGCACCGAAGAAGATGCGTGAGAGTGCAGGTGCATAGACAACACCCGCAACAGCTTCAACGCCGTTAACAAGAGCAATATTAACAGTGAACTCTCCGTTTCGGCTGATAAACTCTTTTGTCCCATCAAGCGGGTCGACGAGAAAAAACCTCTCGGATTCTGGAGGGATCGTACCAGCAGAGGCCTGCTCTTCCGATATGATCGGGATGGAAGGCACGTGTGTCGAAAGAATTTTGATGATTTCAGCCTCTGCTGCTTCATCAGCAGCTGTAACAGGGGACGAATCGACCTTTAAGCGTGCCTCTGTCGCCTCCTGGCTATAGTGTGACAGGATTGCCTTGCCTGCTGCTAATGCGGCAGCAATCATTGCATCATGGACAGGATTCTCAGAGATCATGACTTTGGGCTTTCATTTTAGAAGTAGAGGAATGTGATCATGGTTAGGCTTCCAATCGTGTAAGCAAGCAATGTAAGCGAGCCCACCCGCAGAAAATCTGCGAACGTATATCCTCCGGCCGTCATAACCATCAGATGCGTTTGATATCCGAACGGCACGAGAAAGCTCGCACTCGCACCGAATGCCACAGTGAGTGCAAAAGCATCCGGAGGAGCCCCAATAAGCCGCGCGATCTCAAGAGCCACAGGTAACGCTGCGAGTGCAGCACTCACGTTGGACAGGATTTCGGTCAGAACCCAAGTAAGAGCGAAGACCATGACGATGGCTGCCACGGGACCTGCTCCGGGTGCAGTGTCCAAAAGTAGTTTGGCCGCTGTCGTCCCAAGCCCCGAATGTGCAATCAAGGTCCCGAGAACCAGGGATCCCCAAAGCATGACGACAAGTTCGAATGGGAACGTCCGCTTCACATCACGCTCACTGAGCCATTTTCCCGCTAATGCGAAGAACAAAAGAAGTAGTGTCGCAAGTGCGAATGGCACAGCCTCTGTGAACGCCAAAATTAGGAATACACCGAATCCAGCCGAGACCAGAGCCGCACTTTTGGGGGGAAGATTGGTGGGACCTGCATAGGACGTCTCGACGACATGTAGCTGCCCCCGAATATCATCGCGAGCCGCGAAGTCGTAGCCAGCTGCAAGGACGAGCAAGTCGCCAGCTTCTAAACGGATATCCCCGAGTTTCCCAGACAGTCTGGCGTTCCCTCTTCGAATGGCAAAGACTGACGCGTCAAAGCGAGAGCGGAACTGCGCTTCCTTGAGGGTTTGTCCTATGAGGCTGGAATGCGCAGCAACGATAGCATGAAGGATATTCTCATGCGGCCGGCCGGCGGCCTTCGGCATCATTTCCAAGCCGTCGATCGATTCGAGCTCGACTATGTATCTTACGTCTCCAACGAATACCAGGATGTCACCCTCTAGCAGAACCTCCGTAGGCTCTACTGGGGAGAGAACACGGTCTCCGCGCATGACCTCTGCAAGGAAAAATCGCCCGAGATTGCGCAAGTGGTTCTCGATGACGCTCCGCCCTATGAGCTGTGACCCCGGCGGGACGCGTGCCTCTACGTGGAAGAACTCCTGCTCTCCTGCCAGACGCTGGGCACCTTTGCGGAGCAGAACGGGAGCCGCGACGACGAGGACAGCAACGACAAGGATGACGGATGCAAGACCCGGAAGGAAAAAGCTGTCGACGCCGAGAGAAATGCCTTCGCGGGCCGCCTGCCCGACCACGATGAGGTTTGCCGAGGTGCCGAAAGGCGTCAGCATGCCGGCCGCAAGAGCCCCATACGATAGCGGCATCAGAAGGGTGTGCGGTGCATGACGCGGGTGGTTTGCCGCACTACCCATGAAGGCTCCAACTACGGCCGTGTTGGGGACGACCGAAGAAACTAAGCTCGTGACGCCAAGAAATCGCCCCAATGTTGTTCGAACGCCCGCTTTCGTCCGATGAGAGAACAGAAGCCTCCGGATCCAGCCGATCCGCGACAGGACATTTGAGAACAGAACGAGGCAGATGACCGCAATAAGCGAAGGATCTGCCAACAAGCCTAGAACAGTATCGAACGGTAGCCGCTCGAGAAGAGCGACTGCCGTGATGAAGATCAAAAACCCATACATTGGCGACAATCGCGAGCTTGCCAAGCAAACGACCAGAAAGCCCACCAGAGCGATGTCGATCCAGTTCATGAGCGAAACCCTTGAGCGAAATCAGATCGCGATGGATTTCATGCGTAGGTAGCCCAGGACTTCATCTGCGAGTTCTTCTGCTGACTTCCCGGTTGTGCGCAAGTGAAGCTCCGGAGCGCTCGGAGTCTCGTAGGGCGAGTCAAAACCAGTAAAATTCTTGATTTCTCCTCTCTGAGCCTTGGCATAAAGACCTTTGGGATCGCGCCGCATGCATTCCTCGATGGGCGTATCCACGAAGATCTCGATGAACTCATCCTCCTTCATGCGTTCACGGATCATTCGCCGCTCAGCTTCGAACGGAGATATGAAGGAACACAGAACGATAAGGCCAGCGTCAACGAATAGCCTGGAGACTTCACCAATCCGCCTGACATTCTCTACGCGGTCGGCATCTGTGAATCCGAGATCTCGGTTGAGTCCATGGCGAACATTATCGCCGTCCAGGCCATAGGTGTGATATCCCCTGGCATGAAGTCGTTTCTCGACGACGTCTGAAATGCTCGACTTTCCCGAACCAGACAATCCAGTGAACCACAAGACGCATGGTTTCTGACTCTTGATCCGGGCACGCGCTTCCTGATCGACGGTCGTATGCTGCTGGTGGATATTTGTTGCTCGGCGGAGAGCAAAGTCGATCATGCCAACAGCAACTGTGGCATTCGTGAAGCGATCGATGAGAATGAAGCCACCAGTCTCAGGGTTATCTTTGTAGGCATCAAATGCGATTGGACTCGCTGTCGAGAGATTGCAGACGGCGATCTCGTTCATCGACAACTGAGTTGCCGCCAGATGCTCGAATCTCTCAATATCGAGTTTATGCTTGATCGAGGTAATCGTTGCGGGAACAAGACGCATTCCAACGCGAAGCAGATACTGGCGGCCAGGCAACAACGCATCCTCGGACATCCAGAGAAGGTGAGCGCTGAACTGGTCTGCTACTGAAGGACGATCGTCAGGCGGGCATAGGACATCACCGCGTGCAATGTCGACCTCATCGGTCAGCGTTATGGTTACAGCTTCGCCGGCTCTGGCCTGATCGAGATTTCCGTCGAAAGTCACAAGGCTTTTGACGGTGCTCGCCCTCCCGGACTCAGCGACCGCTATTTTGTCTCCAACCGTTACGGCTCCCGACGCTACTGTGCCGCTATAGCCCCGGAAGTCCAGGTTGGGCCGATTGACCCACTGGACGGCCATCCGGAAAGGAGCGGCCTCATGGTGCGACTTGATATCAATCGTCTCCAGATAGCGAAGCAGCGTAACTCCTTGATACCACGAGATATTGTCAGAAGGCGTAACGACGTTGTCACCATAACGTGCCGAGATCGGGATCGGCATGATTGATGCGAAAGACAGCTGACTTGCGAAGGAAGAGAAGTCTGCCACGATTTGATCAAATATCGCCCTGTCATACCCGACAAGGTCGATCTTGTTCACAGCCAGAACAATGTGGCGTATTCCTAACAATGAACAGATCACCGCATGACGTTTGGTTTGTGGCAGCACACCTTTGCGGGCGTCAATCAGCAGGATCGCGACGTCCGAGTTCGAGGCCCCCGTCGCCATATTTCGGGTGTATTGCTCATGCCCAGGCGTATCTGCGACCATGAAGGCCCGCACCGACGTCGTGAAGAAGCGATAGGCGACGTCGATCGTGATGCCCTGTTGACGTTCATCATCAAGACCATCCACAAGGAGAGCATAGTCGATTTCATCCCCGGTCGTGCCAAAGCGCCGGGAGTCGCTCTCCAGAGTAACGAGTTGATCCTCGTAAATCCTCTGGGACTCAAAAAGAAGACGACCGATCAAGGTCGACTTCCCGTCGTCGACAGAGCCGCATGTCAGAAATCGCAGAAAGCTCTTGTTCTGATCTGCCAGCATTCGCTCGACAATTGTTTCTTCCTTTGCGTGAAGGTTTCCGCGGAAGAGAGCTTCGGAATAAAGCCTGAGACTCGTCATCAGAAATAACCCTCGCGCTTCTTTCTTTCCATGGATGCAGCTTCGTCCGTGTCTATAAGGCGTCCCTGACGCTCGGAGGTCCGAGTGGTCATCATCTCCTGCACAACCGCTTCGACCGTATCTGCGTCGGACTTCACAGCACCGGACAAGGGATAGCAACCGAGTGACCGGAAGCGGACCTTCTTCATGACCGGCCGCTCTCCGTCGTTGAGGCGCATCCGTTCGTCATCGACCATAATGAGGGATTCGCCGCGTCGCACGACAGGGCGTTCAGCCGCTAGATAGAGGGGGACAATCGGGATGTTTTCCGCCAGCGTGTAGAGCCAGATGTCGAGCTCGGTCCAGTTCGATAACGGAAAGACCCTGATCGACTCGTTCTGGTGAACGCGTGTGTTGTACAGACGCCAAAGCTCTGGTCGCTGATTCTTCGGGTCCCAGCCGTGATTGGCGCCGCGGAATGAGAATATTCGTTCTTTTGCGCGGCTTTTCTCCTCATCGCGCCGGGCCCCTCCAAAAGCGGCGTCGAACCCGTATTTATCAAGCGCCTGTTTGAGACCCTCTGTTTTCATCACCCGCGTATGCAAAGAGGATCCGGAATCGAAGGGATTGATCCCACGATCGATTCCTTCTTGATTCACATGCACAATGAGCTCCAAACCGAGCGATGCCGCAAGATTGTCCCGGAACGTGATCATGTCCCTGAACTTCCATGTCGTATCCACGTGAAGCAGCGGGAATGGCGGCTTGCTCGGATAGAATGCCTTCATCGCCAAATGGAGCATCACGCCCGAGTCCTTGCCGATCGAGTACAGCATCACGGGATTCCGGAACTCGGCAGCAACTTCGCGAATTATGTAGATTGACTCGGCCTCAAGTCGCTTGAGGTGTTCTGACAACATAAAATGTGCTCCGTGATTGTTATCCGTTTCAACCGCAGAAACAGGAGCGTGATGCCGAACTCACTTCTGGTTTAGGATTCGGCTTTGCGCACAACACAGGCGTTACACGCAAAATAAGCCTGCGATGTGTACCGCCTCCTTGCACCAACTATCGCTCCTACCTCTCCCTTCTTCCTCGTCCGTCCTGCACTTCGTTGTGCAGGCATGAATTACCGTCCTATGTCTCCGCCGAGCGTGCATCGCATGTCATGGGCATGATCTGTTGAGGTAAACGCCCAGCGTTCAAGCAGCCAGGATGGCCTCCCATCATGACTGTTGCTTTTGTCCAAAGATCCGCCGATATGATTTGTCCAATTGCTCGGACAGCCACTCCCCTTCAGCGCCGAGAACCCGCCGCCCAAAGAGGGCAAGCAGCAGCATGAAACAGGCGGCGGTAGCGCTGCCGCAAAGCACAATAAGAATTGCCGGCCAGTCATATTTCACGCCGAGATGATGGATACTAAGCATCAAGGCCAATATGACAGTCGAAAGCGCCAAATGACGCATGACGCTTCTTAGAACCAATGTAACCGGGACCTTACGGGCGATACTTGCAAAAGCGAGACCGAGCCAGAAATTCAGTACAATCGCTGTTGAGACTCCGAGGCCAACTCCGTTAATGCCGAACGGTGTGCCAGCGATTGCTCCGGTAACGACGCTCGCGGCGTAGATCCATTGCCAAAGGGCAAGAGTGTAGACGAAGCCAGAAGCTCGCAGAAGCGTACTTGTCAGCTTATAGGCTGTCCGGAAAGGCAGGGAGAGGAGCAAGATCTGAAACGGGAGAACGGCTGCATCCCAGTTGTGACCAAGCAGGATTCGTACGATCTCGGGAGCCAAGGCGATCAGAAAGGCAGCAACAGGAAAGCTGACCATGGCGATGAGCCCAATGGCCCTTACATAAGCGCGGTTGAGACGCTCATTCTTGTCCTGTATCGATGCCATCGCCGGAAAGAGAACCTTGTCCGCGACAGCGCCGATCATGTTTGTTGGCTGTGCGACAAAATAAAATGCACGGGTATAGATGCCGAGAGCTGCCGGGCCCAGCCAGCGGCCGATGATAAAGTAATCCGCGTTCATGGCGATGTGATTGCCAATACGTGCAACGGTCGTGCCGAACCCAAAATGTGCGATTTCGCGCGCAATAGGGCCGTCAATGAGCGGACGTAGAGTATGCCGGCCAAGCAACATGAAGCCCGCAGAAAGAATGGCTGTTTGAGCGACTTGGCCAACGACAAGCGCCCAGAAGCCGAATCCGAGAGCTGCTGCCGAGATCGCGAAAGGTGCATATCCCAGCAAATAACTGACGAACTCCGTCGCGGCCATGGCCTTGTAACGCATCTGGCGCTGGACAAGCCCCTCGGAAACAATCGAGATGGAGCGAATGGGAAAGAGAAATGCCAATGCCTGAACGACAGGTTCTAGAGCTGGCATCTGGAATAAAGATGCAACGAGTGGCGCTAGTAGCCAAGTAACGGCTCCAGCCGCGACGCCGAACAGGACAGAAAGCGTAAACCCGGTGCGGATATGGGCTTCGGTGAGATCGCGCATCTGCACGATTGAAGGCGCTACGCCCACTCGGGCAAAGACTTCACCGAGCGTTACCACCACCATGGCAGCGCCAACGATACCGAAGTCGGCAGGCATTAGGATGCGTGCGAGAACCGCGAGAACCAGAATCCTGACGACAGCTAACGCTCCGCTTCCGGAAAAAATCCAGAAGAATCCGATCAGCGATCGCGTTTCTAGACCCAGAGTTATTTGGCCAACCGACATAGCTGGATTTTGCCCCACTTCAAGAAGCAGCCGAAGCGTCCGACATCGCTGTCGGTGGATTCTTTGCTACTGGTCCATTTTCGGCATTCCGAACGGCAAAGTCGAAGTCCCGTTGGAGGTATAAGGGTCCTCGGGCGGGGTATCCCTGTTGGCTCGAAAAAATTAGGACGAGAGCGCCGTTTCTCGGTGTTGCATGCTCTCATGAGAACGGCCGATAAAGGCACCTGCCTGATCGAGCAGGCGAGAACCAGCTTTATAAACAGCTGCGGTGGGCACGAATGCTAGTGGTTAGCAGCTCTTATGAAGCTGCTGCCAATCCGACGAAGTCAGGGTGAGAACAAACAACATGCGCCGCGGGATGCGGTCGATGGCACCCTCTTTGCAGCCAATTCGGGCGCAATGACTTTAGTTCACACCGTGATACGTCTTGAACCAGGATACAAAGCGAGCGAGCCCCTCCTCGATGGGCACGCGGGGTTCATAACCCAAATCCCGGCGACTGTCCTCGATATCGGCAAATGTACGCAGAACATCGCCCTTCTGCATCGGGGCAAAGTGCTTGTCCGTCGTGCGCCCCATCTCTCGCTCAATGATGCGGATGAAATGCAGCAGGTTGGTCGGACGATGATTGCCGAGATTATAAATCTTGTGACGCACCCCATACTGATTGCGCTCAGGGGTTCTCCCTATTGCGGCGATCAAACCGTCGACGACATCACTGATATAGGTGAAATCCCGGGCCATATCGCCGTTGTTGTACACTGTGATCGGCTTTCCGGCTGCGATGGCTTTCGCGAAAGTGTAGTAGGCCATATCTGGTCGCCCATAGGGACCATAAACAGTAAAGAACCGAAACCCAACCGAGGCCAAGTCGTAGAGATGACCATAGCATTCCGCGATATGCTCGGCAGCAAGCTTGGTTGCGGCGTAAAGAGAGACTGGGCTCGTAACCACCTGCTCTGGAGAGAAAGGCGTCTCGCGATTGGCCCCATAAACGGATGACGAGGAGGCATATAGCAGCGTTACGGGACGAGCCAGGCTGCGCATCGCTTCAAGAATTGCGACCTGCCCCAGGACATTAGCCGTGACATATGCCTCAGGATTCTCGATGGAATAACGTACCCCTGCCTGTGCTGCGAGGTGAACCACCGCGTCAGCATTCGAGTGCTCGGAAAAAAGTGATCGCATAAGTGCCATGTCGCTGACATCGGCACGGAGGAAATGATAGCGCTCATATTCCGCAAGTCGTGTTTGGCGGGCCTCCTTCAGGGTTACCTCGTAATAGTCGTTGATGACATCAATTCCGATCACCGTGTCGCCGCGCTCAAGCAAGCGTTCAGCAAGATGAAAGCCAACGAAACCGGCAGTTCCTGTAACGATGATCTTCATCGACTACCCTTTTCTTTAGGAATATTACTGCTGAATTCTTACAGACGGGGCACATCTCTGTCTATGTGCCGGCATATCTCTTAAGTATAGAGTCACGTTCCAGGGGGATATACGCCACCTTATTTTGGAGCAAACAGGAGCGAAACTCTCGATCAATACTTTCTGGATGGCGCATTTGGCCCGTTGACACCTCGGGGCTAAAGGCCGCGGATCGATTGATTGAGACCGAGCTTTCGAGAACTATGTGGTGTGTCCTACCCTGTCGGTGAGAACGTTCAACTCATGCCATCCTCTCTCCAAAAGAAGCTTCCAAGATTCAGCAGGCGCGAGCTTCTCTCGGGCTGCTTGAGTGGGCTCCTTCTGACCCAAAGTGGGCGCGGAGCGGCTCAACCCACCCGGCAATCGGAAGCTCGAGATCTCCCTCAATTCTTTATCGCGCCATCCGCTTCCGGAACGGGGAGGTCCTGGGCTGATGCATCCGGGATTGAGAGCCTCCCCGAGTTGATCACACAGGGAGGTCCTGGGAGCATTATTCACATTCGAGCCGATGAGAATGACTTCTATGATCTCACTGGCAGGACACTGAGGATTGAGCGGGGCGGCACGGAGCAGGCTCCTGTCACGATCCGCGGGGTACGCAGCGACGGCAGCGTCGGATATGCTCACCTTCACTCGGATCGTACGCCTTGGACTCTTCCGACCTCCCCTGAAACGGTCACGGACACCTCTCAGTGGAATCCGGGCGGTGATCTGTTCCTGGTTGCTTCCGGAGCCCAGCATATCGTCTTCGAACATCTCGACCTGCGCCGAGCAGGCAATGCAATCAAGCTCTCCGACAGGATGCATGGCCTCACTATTCGCAATTGCCGAGGCTACAACGTCCGACGTTTTCTGGAGATGAACAGCAATATCGACGTGAGCGACGTCGTCGTCAGTCATGTCACCGTCATCGGCTTCTCCAAACATTGCTTCCGCTGCCGCGGCACAGGAGGGAACTGGCTTTTTGAGGCTGTATCGGCCAATTCAGGACGTCAGGATGGTGACAACTTCGCCGTTGGAATAGGCATCAACGAGATGGCGCACGGTATCGTCATCCGAGATTCGGAGTTCGCGAACTGCCATGACAGTCAAAACCGGTACTGGAATGGCGATGGCGTATCCTCCGAAGAGGAAAACAGCAATATCTTGATCGAGCATGTGGTCTGTCACGGCCATACCGATGGGGGGCTTGACCTCAAAAGTTCGCGCACGACGGTCCGAAATTGCGAATTCTACGATAACAAAATCAACGTTCGTGCCTGGGGTGATATCGCGTTGATCAACAACATTACCCGGTCTGCCCATCTCAGAGGAGGCGTCGGCTATGCCGCTCATATTGGCGTCTATGCCAACAAGGAAGTGACGGCCAATTTGCGCATAGATGGAATCAAAATGCTCGAAAAGAATCCAGACGTGAGTCTCTTCTCGCTAGGAGGAGAGAACGCGACAATCTCCGTGGTGAGGTATGAAATAGATAAAGCTCCCGGCACGGCGCTCATCAGAAAAGATCGAGCCAGTGGCGCAACGATGATCGCCAATCCCCCTCTCCTCTGATTGAAATCAGCTCGATCACCCTTCGGCCCGCACAGTAGGGAATGAATCGATCAAGCTCATACCTGGAGACCTGCAAACGACAGGAACCCACAAGATGAAATCAAAGACCCTGTCCGTCGTTCAATCATTCACACCAGAGATTCATTATTCGCGCCGCTCATTTCCGCTGACAGCGAGCGGTGGCAGACCAGCCTCAGTTGCGAGATCGGCATTCTGTGCCGGCAGCCCCTGCAAGCGCCGGTGATCTCCAAAAATTCGAGACAGGAGGCGCTCCGGCGAATATGGAGCTACAGTGTCAGCGACGAGGCTCGGCCTTATTTGCCCGCTCTGAATTGATTTCCAGGTATCGACAATTTTGGCTGCCAGGTCTTGAACTTCTGTCGGAGAGCGAGGAACAAGGACTCCGCTTTTCCCTTCAAGAACGACCTGCTCAAGCTGCGGCAGGTGAAATGCACAAACTGGCCTGCCAGCGGATAATGTCTCCATCACAAAACGCGGCATACCTTCGAACTCAGACGTGAGAATGCCGATATGCACGGAGGACAAGATGCCTGCGATTTCCGATGCCTTCCTGCGACCGTGCCGAACCGTCACGCCGCGAATGGCGTCGAACTCCTGAAAGGCCTCCATATTGCCGTCTCCGATGTAGTGAAAGTTGACCATGCCGTCGGTCAGCCGGCTGACCTCCTCGATGGTCCGGAACATGAGACCAGGGTTCTTGAAAAGATCGAGACGCCCAGCGTAGACGATATTCAGCTTGTTTGAGCTGAGATCAAACTCTGTGGGCCGGAAAGTATCCTTGTCCGCCCATGTCGTTAAGGTGCCGAGTTTGCCTGCACAACGCGGGCTCATGGCCTTGAGCCGGTTCGTGAGGTTCTCGTTCACGCAGTAGAACTTGCTGCAGAGATTAAGGGCAAGGTAATCGCCGAACTCCTTGATGAACCAGTACTTCTTCAAAAGCGAGCTCATGCTGCTGCTTTTGCTTTCTGCCCCATCATGGAGCATTTGAATGAAGGGTCTTCCGAGCAAAGCCGCAAAGGGAGCGAACTCGACACGGCGAAGCTCGACCGTGGCCCGGGTGGATGAAGTGTAGCATCGGATTGTCCGCCAATGCAGGATCAGTTGCAGCATGAAGTTGAATGTGAGCGAGTCTTTCAACTTAGCCGCATATTCGTTCGTCTGCTGATCGTTGTAGTAGGCGATGGGAAGAAACTTTATCCTGCGTCCTCGAAACTCGATCTCCGAGATCTTACCGATCTCCAAATCTCCGAATCCATCGACACCAACCAGAAGCAGTTCCATATCCTCGGGATGGTAGGTGATGTAATCCCTGACATAAGTCTCGATACCGCCCACCTTTGCACCACGGGGATCAAACGGGTGAATCATGCAGACGTGATACATCGCGTGAGCGTCCTTTTTGTCTAAGCAGTCATGAGCGTTGAGGTCGTTGACTTATGAGCGATCGCTGCCTTCCAGCGACAAAGGCATCGGGCTCTGCAGATCCTTTGCGACCGCGATCAGAAAACGCCAGGAATTGAGGAGATAGCGCGGCGCAAGTCTGCGCGGCTCCTGGGCTAGGCGCCAGAACCACTCCATGCCGATGCGGCGCATGAATGGAGGCGCACGTCGCTGTGTTCCCGCGAGAAAATCAAGGCCCGCACCCAGACCGAAGGCATACAAGCCGCCAAGAATCTGACGATGCTGATGAACCCACACCTCTGACTTCGGAGAGCCGATCCCCATCAGGAGATGAGTGGTTCCGTGTTTGGCTACCTGTTGCGCCATATTGGTCGAACAGGTGTGGTCATATTCAAACCCTAATGGCGGTACAACCCATGCAACGGACGCCGGATCAAAACCTTGGGAGGTGAGCCGCTTGGTCAGCCGTTCGCAGGCCTCCTGGTTGCTTCCAATCATAAAAACTCTGTGGCGCGCAGGATCCCAGCAGCCGAAGAGAGATTGAACAAGGTCTGCGCCTGTCACGCGGGCTGGCAGCTTCACCCCTCGAAGACGTGCATAGAGGTAAACGGGCCAACCGTCTGCTGTCGAGATCCAAGCTGACCCGTAAGCGGCACGGTAATCGGCTCGTCGCGTCAAATTCACCACATGATCCAGGTTTGTGGTCACGACAAGGCGTGGACCGGATCCATTTGGTATATCCTGCGTAACGAGATCCACGATGGCTTGCTGTGTCAGCGAAGAGAAGTTGATCCCGAAGACGTGCTTCATGGCCCCACCCGAACGAATGTTCCTTTACTAGAGCTTAGAAAAGCACTGCCATGCCGTCGCTCGGTCATTGGCTGTACGCCGAAATTGCCACTTGGGTGACGCCTCTACATCCATTGAGCGCTCAGCCGTGGTACCCGGCTTGCTTTACATTCCCGAGAATTCATCCGGGAAGAAGATCTCTGAAGCGAACCAAGAAGCAGTATGGCAAGAAGCAGCATGGTATGAATAGCATTTTCAGACTTGTCGAAAAAATCTATGCTGTTACCGCCCTGTTCTTCATGACGGGCTCATTGATTGCCATCATGTCCCCCGACGAGCTTGCCGTGGGTGTCGATGGGGCAGGTTCTCCGCACTATCGGATGCTCGGGCTCGCAATCGGCGGCGTGGCATTCCTCTTGTTGGCTATGCGTCCAAAGGCTTTGCTTCGGTACTGGATCGTGTTCATTCCGGTGCTCGTGGCCGTTGCCTCCATCTCCTGGTCAGTATCTCCAGGAGTCGCTTTTCGCAGATGCGGCTCTCTCATCATCACGACCGTATTCGCCATCTGGCTCGGCGAACGCTTTACGACGCGGACCATCATGAATCTGCTGCTGGGAGCAATGGCCCTTGTCTGCATCAGCAGCTACGTTTCCATCTTCGCCTTTCCGAACTTCGGCATTCACAATCCGACCAATACCATCAATCCGAGCCACTTTGGGGCCTGGAGAGGAATGCTGGGCCATAAGAACGACTTCGGCCGCATGCTGGCTCTTGCATCCACTATCTTTCTGGTTGCCTTTCTCATCCGCCAGAAGTGGCGCTGGGTCTATTTGACCGGGTGGCTGTCCGCGATAGCTCTGATCGGCGGCTCTCACTCGGGTCAGGCGGTTGTTCTCGCCATCCTGCCTGCAATAGGTCTGATCATGCTGCTCTGGCTGAGAGGCATGCCGCTGCAGTTCCGATCTCTGGTCATCATTGTCACCCTTCCAATCGGCCTCTTCGTCTCCCTGATCTCCAATGTGATCGTGACGGAAGTGCTGAACATTCTGGGTAAGGACCCCACCCTCACCGGCCGGAGTGATATTTGGAGCGCCGCCCTGAGTTCTCTCGGGAACAACATTTTCCTAGGTGGCGGTTACGGCACCGGATGGGAGATGATTGCCGCTGGCGTGTTCATGCGGATGGGTGGAACCATGACGCATGCCCATAACGGTTATCTCGACCTGCTCCTTGATGTTGGAGTCTTCGGGCTCTCCATAACTCTAGCGTTCTATGCAATCCTCGTCTTCAAACTGAGGCGGATCCTTCTTTCGCCTAAACAGACGGAAGCTGTCGCTCTTGGGCTCGTTGTGCTGATTTTTATCATCTCAGGTAATTGGGTGGCGTCCTTCCTCCTCCAGTACAACAGCATATATTGGGTTCTGCCGGTCCTCTTGTATGTAAAGCTCACGCAGATCGAGACTGCAGCTTCGCAACAAGTATTACCAGTTCAGATCAATATCCCGCTCGGCTCAGGAAAGTACGGCCCGATGACAAGCTGAGGCCGAGAGAGGATCTCGGTAGCTTGGCGACCAAGAACACTCTAGCGAATGCTGCTTCGAGAGCAGCCGGCTGGATCAGATACGACGTGGTTTTTTCTGCACCAAGCCCCTGGCGCAAGGCCGGACATGCCGCATAAGCCTCGCGCAGTATGCGTCAACAAGGGAATATCTCGCCATCCTGCGAGAGGGAACCGTTTGAAGGAGCCGGAGTGCAGAGATGTCTCAAGCCGTTCCTGCTTCGGCCGGCGCTCTCCAATGAGGCAGATTGATTCCGATCATCTCTTCGAGCTTCTCAATATCTGCAAGCAGAAGATCGGAATATTGAAGCGCCTGCCGGCGGATCTCTTGCTTGTGCTGGGCACTCGGCACGGGCCCGAAGACCAGCTTCTTCAGGGGGGCAAGATTCAATTTGCTGACCAGATAGCCGGCCCCGAGTCCTCTCAATTCATCGGCCCCGAACCGGGTCAATCGGGCAAGAGCCTTGAATTTCGGAACGCTTGCCTCGTTCACGAAGGCCTTGGAAAGTTCGGAGCTTGGTGCGATGAAGGGAATACCGAGGAGCTTGCACATCTTCTCGCAAAAGCCGTTGAGATTGGCCCTCATTTCTTCTTCCAAGAGGACGTGGACCCGGTCAGCTCCCAAAAGGTCCAGCCAGACGCGCAGATTCTGATAGTAGAGGCCCGAGTGGATGATGTCTTTGTGCATCTCCACCATTCGTTCAAACCCGACATCAGGTACGCCACATTTGAGATAGTGGAAATAGTGCGACACAGCACGATCGATCGGGTTCTTGAGAGTACAGATCACATGAGCCGTGGGAAGGATTTGCGCCAAACGCTTCGTGGCCTCAGGCTTTCCGAATAGTGTCGGCGCAACCTCGACACAAACTCCTTGCCTCCCATCGCTGAAATGCGACTCGTACCATTCGAGGCCTTTGTGAAATCTTTTATCGAAGAAGACTGTCTCTTTCAGGGTCAGCGGCAGGACGACATCGTTTCGCGCCCGCAAGTAGGTATCGATCCAGCTCGTACCGCTCTTGGTCGGCCCGATAAACACGAAGTTTGGAAGCATGAGAGTCCCTTCCCCATCCCGCTTAACGCAAATGTCTGATAGGCGGGCGTACTTTACGAACTCTCCAAAGTGTTTCCCATATATCTGTAGAGTTAGCCCATTCTAGATAGCGGGCGCCTTTCACAGGTACCTCAGCATCCTGTTCATCGAACATTGATGCTGGAGGATACAGGATGTCTGGTCAGTGATGCACATGAGGCAGATAGGCCACCCTCTCTGCCTCATCTCTCTTCGGACGCTTATGCCACAATCATGAAATGATCTGCTGTGAGCAGAACGCCTTTCTTGAACGTCGCCAGCAAGGCCGCTTCTGCAGCTCCAGCGCCGTCACTGTCCCACATCAGCTTATAGGATGTCTTATTGTACAAGAACTGGCCATGCCCCAGAGCACTGCCTTGCTTCGACGTTCCCGACACCGTCTTGAAATAGCTGGCTTCAAGGTCCCCATTCCGCAGGCCTGCCCCTTCGCGCAGTCCGAAGCCGGCGGCCATGATGCCGATCCGATCCGCGCTGTTGGAGAAATCGAGGATGGTGTCGGAGCTGGCGGCCTTTGCCTCGCTGAATACGAATGTATCCGCCCCTGATCCGCCGGTCAGGCTATCATGCCCCCCGGCGCCCCAGATGATGTTGGCGCTATTGTTTCCCTTCAGAACATCGGCACCGCTTCCGCCCTTGATCCAGGAGGATTGGTCAATCGTGCTTGGAGGTATGCTCGAAGAAGGAGATGGAGTCTGAGAGTCTTCCGTCTCATCCGTCTGCACGGAGCCTGACGTCTCATAGTAAGGCGTCACTCCAACCCCTTCCCAAACGGACGGGCCTGTGCTGCCGGCGTAGTTGCTGATCAGCTTCGTGCTGTCCAGGGCGCTCGCGAGACCAAGCCAGTCTGTCTTGTCGAGCCAGTTGCCCTGCAGAGTCACATCCTTGCTCTCCCACGCAGGAGTATGGAACGTGCTGCCTGCCGCGGAGACACCGATTGCCTTGGTATGAACAATGTCATGGATCCAATTACCGGTCAGTTCCACCGACTGGGCACCGAGCACACGGATGCCCTGATGAGCCGTGTTCTCGACTTCATTGCCGACCACGCGAATGTCGCGGGCCTCGTAGCTTTCCGTACCAATGAAGCCGGGCCAGAAGAACTCCTCTCCCGTATAGCCGCCAACGCCGATCCCGTGCTTACCCGCACCATCGATATGGTTGCCCTCGACCAGGATGTCGTAGGAGCCACCCTTGATATTGATTGCCGCACCGTGAGCGCCCTTGATTTCATTGTGGCCAATCACACCGTGATGCACACCCACGAAGTCGATACCCTCCTCCTCACCCGTCGAGCCGGTGATGCGGTTATTCAGGACATAGACATATTCGGCCTTGCTGACCTTGATACCGTCGCCAGCGAGAGCGGCGATGTCATTGTTCTTGAGGACAATGTTCTTCGGAGGATCGAAGGTGTTATTGAGGTTCACATACACATGCACCGCATTGCGGGATGCAGATGTGGGTCCAGCAATGCTCATGCCGTCGATCACGATATGATCCACGCCTGCGACTTGGAGTGTGTCTTTCGCGTTGTCTGCTGGCTTGATCTGGGCTTTGCCACGGCCATCCGCAGAAATGATTTGAATCGGTAGGTCCTGAGCACCGTTCGTCCGGAGCGTTACATTCTCGGTGTAAACACCAGCCTTGACCATCACGGCGGTTCCGGGCTTGGCGCGATTGACAGCCTCTTGGATCGTTTTGACAGGATCAGTCTCAGTTCCCGCTCCGCCCGTGCGTCCGCCAGCGGATACCCAAATAACATCAGTCGGCTGAACAGCCTGCAATAAATACATCGTATGCCCCAATTATAAAAAAAGAAAATATTCTTATATATTTGAATAATAATGCTTATTAGCAACAACGCCGAAGCGTGTCTATACGTAAGATCTGAAAATTAAGCGCGACGCAAGCAACGCACTCTGCGCTTCCAGCAAGATTCAAGCACCCGTATGGTCTCGGGAAATTCTGATCGCTGCCTGATCAGTATTGGAGAAAGGACAATTCTGGAACAGACTTAAAGCTATCGGTCCCGCGGCGATTGGGGGGCAGACCACAGGCAAATTGCGATATCCGCTTGGCTCCCGTGATTCCTGGAGTCTCCCCTCCTCCGATATTAAAATACAGCAACTGACCAGCGGTTCGGCCAATTCCTCGAATGCGGGCTGGTATCGTATTGGGCTGGTCGGATATTTTGAGCGTGACGTAAATCTCGGTTTTCCAACCCCGTTGCAGGCGCTCGGAAATGTACTCCGGCTTGACCAAGGCTTTGAACATGACCAGATCGCCCTGATGCTGGCTCAGGTACGAGCAATGCTTCATGAATATACCGAGCGCCTTCTCCACGTCGCTGCGGGTCAATGTTCCGCCCTCTATTGTTATCTCAAACCGTGGTGTGCTGGCATTGGCCGCAAAGGACGTGAGGCCGATCAGGGCGGCTCCTAATCCAGCCAGGACAGCCCACCACATCTGTATCTCCCGTCAGCCCCATCGTGAACCATCAGCGGATCGGAAGAATGAGAGCCTTGCTGATGGTGAGGATCTAATGCTTGTCAGAAGTCAGTTGCAAACGCCACCTGCCATAACGAGCTAGCTCGCGTTCCACTCTTCCGCGCCAACGAAGAGAATTGTGAAAGACTCTCCAGGCTGCGCAAAGCAAGAACAAGAGAGATGATCCGCCGTTTACATGGCTATAACTGCCTTCAGGCGCCCGACATCCCTGTCAAGGATGTATAAGGCGTCAAATCTCGGACATGCTGACCAAGATCTTGCAGCTCGATCCAACAAACCTGGATCAGGATGAGTCGGCCGGGATTACCGAGGCGGGTGTGTCAGCGTTCGCGAGACAGCATCGCGCCAGCCGTTCACTTTCTCGACCCGCAAGGTCTCTGGCAGGGATGGCAGAAAGCGCGTCTCCAAACGCCACATATCGGCAAAAGCCACAGGATCGGGGAAGATTCCGGCATGCAGACCTGCAAGATAGGCCGCGCCCAGAGCGGTTGTCTCCTTCACCTCAGGTCGATCGACAGGAGCCCCAAGGATGTCGGCGAGGCGCTGCATCGCCCAATCGGAGGCAACCATGCCGCCGTCTACACGCAGCACGGTTCCCTCCCCATCGCTGCCAGACCAATCATCGTGCATGGCATCCAAGAGGTCGAGCGTCTGGTAGCAAACGCTTTCCAGGGCCGCGTGGGCGATCTCCCGAGGGCCGGTCGCCCGGGTGAGGCCGAACAGAGCTCCTCGGCAATCCGGGTCCCAGTATGGCGCGCCGAGCCCGACGAAGGCCGGCACCAGGTATACGGATTGAGCAGGATCCGCGTCGCGGGCCAACTCACCGGACTCCGCGGCGCTCTTGATGATGCCGAGCCCATCACGCAGCCATTGCACGGCAGCACCCGCAATGAAGATCGAGCCTTCAAGGGCATAGATGGGTTTGCCGCCGAACTGGTATGCGATGGTCGTCAGGAGACGGTTGCGGGAGGCGACAGGCGTGTCTCCGGTATTCAACAGCGCAAAGCATCCGGTGCCGTAGGTCGACTTGGCCATGCCGGGCGTGAAGCAGGCTTGTCCAACCGTCGCTGCCTGCTGGTCGCCGGCAACGCCGCAGATCGGGATCGCGGCCCCAAAATGCTCGGACAGGCTCATGCCATAGGAGGCAGAACAGTCACGCACCTCTGGAAGCATGGAGCGTGGGATGCCGAAGAGGTTCAGAAGATCGTCGTCCCAATCGCCGCGATGAATATCGTAGAGAAGCGTGCGGCTTGCATTCGTGGCATCGGTCGCGTGGACTTCGCCGCCGGTCAGACGCCATACCAGGAACGTATCCACCGTTCCAAACGCGAGTTCACCTCGCTCCGCGCGGGCGCGCGCACCCGGAACATTGTCGAGAATCCAGGCGATCTTGGTGCCGGAAAAATAAGGGTCCAGGAGCAATCCGGTGCGCGACCGGATAAGATCTTCATGCCCTTCGCTCTTCAGCCGCGCGCACAATTCCGCCGTCCGGCGATCCTGCCAGACGATTGCCCGATGGATCGGCTGGCCTGTACGACGATCCCAGACAAGCACTGTCTCGCGCTGGTTGGTGATGCCGATGGTCGCCACATCCGCAGGACGGGCATCTGCCTTGCGGAGCACCTCGCGGCCCATCTCCACGACGGTCTCCCACAGATCCTCCGGTTCATGCTCGACCCAGCCGGATGCGGGATAATGCTGAGGAAACTCCCGTTGTGCGACGGCAACGATGGACATGTCCGCCGAGAACAGGATGGCGCGGGACGACGTGGTCCCCTGGTCTATCGCGAGAACAAGGCTCATGACTTCCCCGGAACATTGTGTCTGAAGGATGTTTCAGAGCACATGGATTCTAAAAGGCCCCGCCCTCGTAAAGGCGGGGCCGGACTTGTTTAGCTGCGCTTCGGCGGATTGGCCGGCCAGCTCTTGATGAGCGTGTCGTAATCGACCGTCTCACCCTTCGGCTTCTCGTTCGCCAGCTTGCGCTGGGGCGCGATGTTGCCAGAGGCTTCGGCCTTCTTGAACCACTCCTCTGCCGAAGTCTTCGGGTTCAGCTTCGGTCCGCACTCGCCCTGCACGTTGGCGCGCTCGAGACGGCCGAGCACCTCGTCCTGGGCTGCGGCAAGCGAGTTCATCGCTTCCTGCGGAGTCTTGGCGCCGGAGGCCGCGTCACCGATGTTCTGCCACCAGAGCTGGGCGAGCTTCGGATAGTCCGGCACGTTGTTGCCGGTGGGCGTCCACTGCACGCGGGCTGGCGAGCGGTAGAACTCGATCAGGCCGCCGAGCTTCGGCGCGCGCTCGGTGAAGCTCTTGTCCCAGATGTCGCTTTCGCGGATGAAGGTAAGGCCGACATGGCTCTTCTTCAGCGAGACCGTCTTCGAGGTCACGAACTGAGCGTAGAGCCAAGCGGCCTTACGGCGCTCGACCGGCGTGGACTTCAGAAGCGTCCAGGAACCCGCATCCTGATAGCCGAGCTTCATGCCTTCCTTCCAATAGGAGCCATGCGGCGAAGGAGCCATGCGCCATTTGGGCGTTCCGTCCTGGTTCACGACGGGCAAGCCTGGCTTCACCATGTCGGCCGTAAACGCCGTATACCAGAAGATCTGCTGGGCGACGTTGCCTTGGGCAGGCACAGGGCCGGACTCGGAGAAGTTCATGCCGTTGGCCTGTGGCGGGGCATATTTCTTCATCCAGTCGAGATACTTGGTAATCGAATAGACGGCGGCGGGACCATTTGTATCGCCACCGCGTTCGACGGAGGAACCGACCGGACGACAGCCTTCCATGCGGATGCCCCACTCGTCCACGGGCAGGCCGTTCGGAATGCCCTTGTCGCCATTGCCGGCCATGGAGAGCCACGCATCGGTGAAGCGCCAGCCGAGCGACGGGTCCTTCTTGCCGTAGTCCATGTGGCCATAAACCTTGACGCCGTCGATTTCCTTCACGTCATTGGTGAAGAATTCGGCGATGTCTTCATAGGCCGACCAGTTCACCGGCACGCCAAGATCGTAGCCGTACTTGGCCTTGAACTTCTCCTTCAGGTCCGGGCGCTGGAACCAGTCGTAGCGGAACCAATACACGTTCGCGAACTGCTGGTCCGGCAGCTGATACATCTTGCCATCGGGCGCCGTGGTGAAGGATTTGCCGATGAAGTCGTTGATGTCGAGGGTCGGCGAGGTCACGTCCTTGCCTTCGCCCGCCATCCAGTCGTCGAGCGCAACAGCCTGCTTATAACGGAAATGCGTGCCGATGAGGTCGGAATCGTTGACCCAGGCATCATAGATGTTGCGTCCGGACTGCATCTGCGTCTGGATCTTCTCCACCACGTCGCCTTCCTGAATGAGGTCGTGGGTGAGCTTGATGCCGGTGATTTCCGAGAATGCCTTGGCGAGCGTCTTCGCCTCGTATTCATGGGTCGTGATGGTCTCGGAAACCACGTTGATTTCCATGCCGGCGAAGGGCTTCGCTGCATTCACGAACCATTCCATCTCCTTGAGCTGATCGTCCTTGGAGAGCGTCGAGGGCTGGAACTCGCTATCGATCCAGCGACGGGCTTCCTCCATGCCCGCCAGAGCAGCGCCGGTGCCAAGCGCCATGGCAATGACGCTCGTCGAGACAAAGAGCCTCAAGCGCCGATGAGATTGGGTCAGTTTCATTTATTCCTCCCAAACGATGCCCTGTCCGGCTTTCTCACCGTTGTCTTCTTCGGCACGGGCAACCCGAAGAAATTCTTGGAGCCTGCCTCCTCTCACACCGTGCGGAACACCAGCACGGCATAAAGGAGCGACAGGCCCGAGGCCCACCACAGGTCGGGCCCGACAAGCCCAAGCCACGCAAGGTGGATGAAGGCAGAGCCCAACAAAGAAATGAAAAGGCGATCGCCCCGCGTGGTCGGAATGCGCAGGATTCCGACCCGCTCGGTTTCCGGCCGATAGATTGCCAACAGAGTCATGATGACGAGTAGGCCCGCAATGCCGACGAAGAACAATGCCGTCTGCCATGTCCAGGCCATCCAGCTGAGATCTGGCATGCGAACCTCCTTAGACCCGGCCCAGGGCGAAGCCCTTGGCGATGTAGTTGCGGACGAACCAGATCACGAGCGCGCCGGGAATGATGGTGAGAACGCCCGCTGCGGCGAGCAATCCCCAGTCCATGCCAGAAGCTGACACGGTACGCGTCATGGTGGCCGCGATAGGTTTGGCGGTCACCGAGGTCAGCGTGCGCGCGAGCAGAAGCTCGACCCAGGAGAACATGAAGCAGAAGAACGCCGCGACACCGACACCCGAGGCGATCAGAGGCATGAAGATCTTCACGAAGAAGCGCGGGAAGGAATACCCGTCGATGGCGGCCGTCTCGTCGATCTCGCGCGGCACGCCCGACATGAACCCTTCGAGGATCCAGACCGCAAGAGGCACATTGAACAGGCAATGCGCCAAGGCGACGGCCCATGGCGTATCGAACAGGCCGATCGCCGAATAGAGATTGAAGAAGGGCAGCGCGAAGACTGCTGGCGGCGCCATGCGGTTGGTGAGCAGCCAGAAGAACAAATGCTTATCGCCGAGGAAGCGATAGCGTGAGAACGCGTATGCCGCAGGAAGCGCGAAGGCGATCGACAGAACCGTGTTGATCAGCACATAGGACAGCGAGTTGATGTAGCCCGAATACCAGCTCTGATCCGTGAAGATGGTGATGTAGTTGTCGAAAGTGAGATTGCGGGGCCAAAGCGTGAGGCCGGAGGTGATCTCCGTGTTCGTCTTGAGGCTCATGTTCACGAGCCAGTAGATCGGCAACATCAGGAACAGGATATAGAGTGTCATCACCACCACGCGCCCGTTCACACGCGGTCCGGCAAGGACCTTGTTCGCAGCGAGCGGCGCTGCGGAGGTCTTGACGTCGGATGGCCGGATAGCAACGGAATCGGTCATGCCTCAGCCCTCTCCTTCTGCGCATCCACATTGGTCATGATGGTGTAGAAGACCCAGCAGATGGCAAGGATGATCAAGTTGTAGACCAGCGACATGGCCGCCGCCTTGCCGAGGTCGAATTGTCCGAGCGCGAGCTTCACCAGGTCGATGGACAGGAAGGTCGTGGCATTGCCCGGGCCGCCTCCGGTGAGCACGAAGGGCTCCGTGTAGATCATGAACGAGTCCATGAAGCGCAGGAGAACGGCAATCAGCAGCACGCGCCGCATCTTCGGCAGCTGGATCGTGCGGAACACGGCCCAGCGCGAAGCACCGTCGATGCGCGCTGCCTGGTAGTAGGCGTCCGGGATGGATTTCAGACCGGCATAGCACAGGAGCGCGACGAGGCTCGTCCAGTGCCATACATCCATGACGATGATGGTAATCCATGCGTCCAGCGGGTCGCCCGTGTAGTTGTAGTCGATCCCGAGATGGTTCACGACCCAGCCGAGCAGGCCAATGTCGCTGCGGGCGAAAACCTGCCAGATCGTACCGACCACGTTCCAGGGGATCAGCAGCGGCAGAGCCATGAGCACGAGGCTGAGCGCCACGGTCCACCCCTCGCGCGGCATAGAGAGAGCGACTGCAATGCCGAGCGGCACCTCGATCAGAAGAATAATCGCGGAGAACAACAGGGTACGCCAGAGCGAGTCGAAGAAGCGTCCGCCAAGGTCCGTCGAGGGATCGAGCAGCTCCTGGAACCAGCCGACGCCGTTCCAGAAGAACTGATTGTTTCCAAAGGTGTCCTGCACGGAATAGTTCACAACGGTCATAAGCGGCAGAACGGCCGAGAACGCCACGATGAGAAAGACGGGCAGGACCAGGAGCCAGGCCTTGTTGTTGAGGGTTTTCGTCATGTTGCATGCCCTCCCAGTGCTTCACCGGCAACCAGATGCCCATCGGCATAGATGTGAATGTGATGCGGGTCGAGATGGAGCCCTGCCTCATCGCCGCTGACGGAGAGATTTTCGGGGACACTCGCGGCCAGCACGCGTCCGTTCATCTCCACGCGAGCGATGCGTGCGCGCCCGATATCGTCGATACGCCGGATCCGCACGGGCAGCCCTGTGCCTTTCGGCTGGAGCCGAACGAACTCGGGCCGAATGCCGAGCTCGATCCGGTCAGTTCCTGGCAGGCTGCGATAGCCGCGCTGGAGAGCCACGGATTCGTTGCCGAGATAAGCGGTTGCCCCCTCCACGCGGCAGGGCAGGATGTTCATGCCCGGAGAGCCGATGAAGTGACCCACGAACGTATGGGCCGGGCGCTCGAACAGCTCATCCGGCGTGCCGGTCTGCACCACCGCGCCATCATGCATCACCACGACCTTGTCGGCGAAAGTCAGCGCTTCGGTCTGGTCATGGGTGACGTAGATCATGGTGATGTCGAGGGCGCGGTGAATTTCCTTGAGAGTGGAGCGCAGCTGCCACTTGAGATGCGGATCAATCACCGTCAGCGGCTCGTCGAAGAGGATCGCCGCCACGTCCGGACGCACGAGGCCGCGCCCCAGTGATATCTTCTGCTTCATGTCGGCCGTGAGGTTGCTCGCCTTGCGGTTAAGCACGGAGGTCAGGTCGAGCAGGCGCGCGATCTCCTCCACCCGCTGAGCCGTCTTGTCCCTCGGAACATGGCGGTTCTTCAGTGGAAAAGCGAGGTTCTCGCGCACTGTCATCGTGTCGTAAACGACAGGAAACTGGAACACCTGCGCGATATTGCGTGCTTCCGTGGGAAGGTCCGTCACGTCGCGATCATCGAACAGGATGCGGCCACGGGTGGGGCGCACCAGCCCTGAGATGATGTTGAGAAGAGTGGTCTTGCCGCAGCCGGAGGGTCCCAGCAGTGCGTAGGCGCCGCCTTGGCTCCACACGTGATTGATCTCCTTCAAGGCATAATCCTGCGGAGCCTGCGGGTTCGGCTTGTAGGCGTGGGCGAGATGATCGAGTGTGATACGAGCCATGGATCTCTCCTCACGCGGCTTTCTGTGCCGTGCTGGCGGCGGCAAGTCGGCCAGTCGGATCGAACAGGAAGAGGTGGCGAGGGTCGAGGTACGCGGTGATGGAAAGACCCGGCTCCAGGCGTTGCACACCCGGGACAAGGGAGACGAACCGGTGCTCCCCGGCATCGAGATGCACATAGCTCTCGGAGCCCGTGATCTCAGCAACGGACACGGAGGCCGGAATAGTGATCTCATCACCGCCCGAGGATACGAGGCTTAAGTGGTGAGCCCGGAAGCCCACCGTGTAATCTCCGTCAGGAACGGTCGCGAGAACATCGGTGGCAAGAACCTGTCCACCGGTGCTCAATGTCGCAGATCCGCCCGATTTGCGGATCGTCAGCGTGTTGAGCGGCGGATCGGAAAACACGCGCGCCGTGACGAGATCTTGGGGCTTGCGATACACCTGTGGCGTCGTGCCGAATTGGGTCACGCGGCCCTCAAATAAGGTCGCCGTGTTGCCGCCGAGAAGCAGCGCCTCGGAAGGCTCGGTGGTCGCATAGACGAAGATGGCGCCGGACGCCGCGAAGACGCGCGGCAGCTCCTCACGCAACTCCTCACGCAGCTTATAATCGAGATTGGCCAAGGGCTCGTCGAGCAGCACGAGGTCTGCTCGTTTCACCAGAGCACGTGCAATGGCTGTGCGCTGCTGCTGGCCTCCCGAGAGGTTCAAAGGCTTGCGGTCGAGATAGGGTTCGAGCTTCAGAAGCCTAGCCGCATCCTGCACACGCGTCTCGATTTCGGAGGCTGGCAAACCTGCGACGCGCAGTGGCGAGGCGATGTTTTCGTAGACGCTCAACGATGGATAGTTGATGAATTGCTGGTAGACCATGGCGACGCTGCGACGCTGCACGGGCCAGCCTGTCACGTCCCTGCCATCGACGAGAATGCGACCGCCTGAGGGCGCATCCAGACCTGCCATGAGTCGCATGAGAGAGGTCTTGCCGGCGAGCGTTGCGCCCAGGAGAACGTTGAGGGAGCCTCGCTCCAAAGTCATGGAGACATCATCGATATGCACCGATGCTCCGACCTTCTTCGATACTCCTTCCAGAACAAGAGTCATTGGCAATTCCTTCAAGCCGCGCTGGAAGTAGCGGCATTGCGCATGAACATGTCGAGCGCCTCAGTCTGGGTCGCTGAAAGCCTTAATCCCAGTTTGCTGCGCCGCCAGAGCACATCATTGGCGGTGAGCGCCCACTCCTGATCCATCAGATATTGAACTTCACGCTCTGTGAGACCAGCACCGAAATCCTGCCCCATGTCGTCCATGGAGCGAGCGTTCCCCACGACGTCTCGGGTGCGGGTGCCATAGGCGCGCACGAGGCGTGCAACGAGGGCGTGGTCCAGGAATGGATACGCGCCACTCAACTCGGCCACCAGAGCCTCGTAACCCGTCTGCGGGAAATCACCGCCCGGAAGCGGTGCTTCACCTGTCCAAGCAGGCTTTCGCGCCGCGGGAAGATAACCTTTCAGCTTGTCGAGCGCTGCCTCGGCAAGGCGCCGATAAGTTGTGATCTTACCCCCGAAGATCGACAGCATCGGCGGCTGTCCGCCTGGAGCATCGAGCACCAACACATAATCGCGCGTGGCCTCCTGCGCTTTGGATGCACCGTCATTGTAGAGCGGGCGGACGCCTGAATAGGTCCAGACCACATCCTCCGGGCGGACAGGCTGCTTGAAGTACTCGCTGGCCGAGGCACAGAGATAGGCGATCTCCTCTTCGGTCGCCTTCACCTGGGCCGGATCGCCATTGTAGTCCCTGTCGGTTGTGCCAATCAGTGTGAAATCGCCCTGATAGGGAATCGCGAAGATGATGCGGTTGTCATTATTCTGGAAGATGTAGGCGCGGTCGTGCTGGAACACCTTCTTCACGACGATGTGGCTCCCCTGGACGAGCCGCACGGATGCGGAGATGTTGGCTCGGGCCACACCGTTCAGCACCTTCTCCACCCATGGCCCCGCCGCATTGATCAGCACCTTCGCTCGAATGCGCTCCCGGCGACCGGTCCGCAGGTCTTCGGCGGTAACGATCCAGTGGCCGCCGGAGCGCTCGGCGCTGACAACGCGGGTGCGGGTTCGGACCTGTGCGCCACGCTCCGCTGCATCGCGAGCATTGAGCGCAACGAGTCGTGAATCGTCCACCCAGCAGTCGGAATATTCAAATCCCTTGGCCAGACCCGGCTTGAGAGGATCTCCGACAGAATTCGCTCTCAGGTTGAGGGTCCGGGTCGGCGGCAGGAGCTTTCGGCCACCAATGTTGTCGTAGAGCGCCAGTCCCAGGCGCAGCAGCCATTGCGGCCGCAAGCCTTTGTGGTGGGGCAGGACGAAGCGAAGCGGCCAGACGATATGGGGCGCGATGCGCCAGAGCACCTCGCGCTCCATCAGCGCTTCGCGCACGAGGCGGAACTCGTAATATTCCAGATAGCGCAGACCGCCATGGATGAGCTTGGTCGACGCGGAGGAGGTGCCGCTGGCGAGGTCGTTTTGCTCAAAAAGAATGACGGACGCCCCTCGCCCGCTCGCATCCCGGGCGATCCCGCATCCATTCACGCCACCACCAATGATGGCAACGTCGAAGGTCGCTCCCTCAAGCGAGTCCACCGGCGTTCCTCCCGAGCCCCAGGCTGGATTTTCGTTTTTATATTCGTTTGAGGCTACTCAGTCCTCAAAACGAAAGCAAGATCCACTAAACGAAAATCGGCCGAAGAGCTAAACATATTATAATATAACATTGCATCCTACCCAAAGGCATCTGTACCAGCGGCTACTCGCCGAAACTTCCGACTTCCACGACCTCAACCTGCGAGGCCTCGCAGACTTCCCGCAGTTGCGGTGACGACAGCGTATCCGTTACGAACATGTCGACTTCCCGAAGGTGTCCAATCCGGACAGGCGCAGAGCGCTCCGCCTTGAGGTGGTCGGCCACAAGAACAACTTTTCGGGCATTGTCGATGATGGCCCGTGACACCCGCACTTCGCGCACGTCAAAGTCCAACAATGAACCGTCCTCGTCGATAGCCGAGGTGCCGATCACCGCATAATCCACCTTGAACTGCCGCACGAAATCGACCGCGGCCGAACCGATGACGGCGCCATCCGAGCGCCGCACAGGTCCGCCGGTCATGATGACCTCGATCTTGGGATGCCGGTACAGGATATTGGCAACGTTGAGATTGTTGGTGATGACGAGCAGTCCCTCGTGATCTTGAAGCGCTCTCGCGACTTCCTCCGTGGTCGTCCCGATATTGATGAAGAGGGAACTGTTGTTGGGAATAAGGCGGGCGGTCGCCGCGCCGATGGCCTGTTTCTCGGCCTGGGCGATGAGACGCCGGGCCTCATAGGCGACGTTCTCGACACCCGAGGCGATGATGGCGCCTCCGTGAACCCTGGTCATCAGCCGTCGCTCGCAGAGTTCGTTCAGATCCTTGCGGATGGTTTGCTGTGTCACCTCGAGGCGCGCAGCCAGATCATCCACGTTCACCCGTCCGTGGAGGCGCGCAATCCCGATGATTTCCTGCTGGCGAGGAGAAAGCACCTGATCCATGGCCTGAGCTTTCGTTTTTGCGCCGTTTTAACGAGAAAGCGAGCCTCAAGCGAAGCATAGGGCTATCGCCGGGTCAAGCCAGGCCGCAGAGCAGCCTCAAGGACGGCCCATCCACGCCGCCGCCGCGGAAAGCCCAACAATGCCCCCTTGCGCCCGAGGACGGTCTCGCGCATCGCCAAGCCGAGGACCTTTAAGGAAAGCGCAGAGGAAGAGGGGTAAGTTGGGATTGAAGATATGTGACTAGGCGGCGGCAGTTACGGCGAATGCGCTCACGAGCAAGGTGGCAACCAAGCTGCACAATCAACCCTGGGCCAGAGCCCATCTGCGCCAAGCGAGAGCGTCAAGCGCCTGCCCTGCCGTACCTCACCGATATCGATCCCGACCAAGCACTGCCCGTTGCTACCGACCCGGCCCCAGGATGCATCAAGTGTGTGCTACCGAACTGATCCGCTCGATTATCAGCAGGAAGAGTCGCGCCACTCGCCCTTCGAACGGCATCAATATTTTTTAGAGCCGATGATCTTCGCATGATTTCCATAACTGAGCGCCCAGGCAGCAAGAGCCGTTCGGTTGTTGATATTTATCTTTCGATAGATGTTATGCAGATGCATTTTCACAGTTCCTTCGGTGACACCGATCTGTGATCCGATCTCTTTATTAGACAGCCCCTCCGCAACGAGGTGAATAATTTCACACTCGCGCGGCGTCAGTGTGCTGATGGTCTGTTCGTTTCTCTCAAACTGCTCTTCCAAAAGCCCGATCTCAGAATTTACGATATCTGTTGGAAACCAGCGATTGCCCATCGCAGTTTCACGCATGGATTTAAGCAGCGTATCCGCTGCTGCATCCTTGAGCATTAACCCATAAGCTCCACGCGCGATGGCTTCCGCAATCTGGCTGTCATTAACGGATGCGGTAAGAAAAATGATACGAGTAGGAATCTCATCGCCAAGAGCTACAAGAACTTCAACTCCGCTGAGACCCGGCATTGCGAAGTCTAAAATAGCCAATTCGGGTCTTAGATCTTGGATAGCTTGAAGCGCCGTTATGCCATCAAGGCATTCGGCAGCAATCTCAAACATCGGATCTGTTTGAATCAACGTTCTAAGCCCCCCCAGGAAAACGGGGTGATCATCAGCTAACACAACCCGAAGAGGCCGGAAGGCGGTTTTCACAGCGGGATCTCAATGGTTATCTCAATACCCGAGGGAGAGACTTCGAGGGTAAGGGAGCCGCCTAATTCCTCGGAACGGGTGCGGAGTGAAAGGGGGCCGATTCTGTGGGCTGCCAGTTCATCATCCGAGTATCGACCGCTGAGGCCCGGAAACCCGCATCCGTTGTCTCTGATCCTGAGATTAAGGCTGCCCGACTCAGCCCGAACGGCAATATCAATATGGGATGCCTTGCCGTGCCGGACAGCATTGGAGAGCGCCTCGGCTAACAGATAGCATACGTTGCGCGCTATATGTTCTGCAGTTTGTAAACCGGGAGGGTCAACCGTCACATCCACATCGCAATCCCATTGCTCGCTAAGATCGCTGAGCAGACTTCTGATCTGGCTGCCAAGATCTGCCGGCCTTGAGGGGGTATTCGCGCCCGACCGTGTCATCTCGATGAAGGCTCGAATCCGCTGTTGCTCGGCAGTGAGAATCTGTCGAGTGCGAGCTAGGTGCTCCTTGCTCTGCTCACTAGCCTTGTTCATGCTGATCATCAGATGAATGTCAGCAGCAGCCAGCCCTTGCAGAACACCGTCGTGCAAATCTCGCGCCAAGCGAGCTCTCTCGTTGAGAGCAACAGTCATTTCACGCTCACTACGTAAGAGATGGTGCTCGAGATCGACGCCAAGCCGTGTTGCAATCAGCTCAGCGAGCAAAAGGTCGTCCGGAGAACTCTCATCAAGCGGATCGAGTAAGAAAATTCGGCCGCTACAAACCGGGAGCTGAAATGGAGCAGACAGGGCTCTCTGAATCGAGAAAGTCTGCCGAAGATCCTCATTGATCAATTCTTCCGCGCTCACCCGTTGTACGCGAGGGGTGTATAAGAAGCTTTTGCGCGCCATACCTTCGGCAACGATCGTACCGAACCGATCGGAGCGCTCGCGACTGTACTGAATGCCTTGTTTTGACCAGTACACAACGTCGCGGAATGGCTCATCAGGCTGCTCCCAAATGATTAGCATTCGTGGGGCACAAAGAATGTCGGCCGCATGTTCGAGCGCAGATATGATTGGAACGGGAACATCTTGCCTGTGCTCAGGCCCCGGCCATGCGACGAGTTGGGCCAAGCGAAGACGGCTGCGCTCCTGCAATGCGCCCACATAACCCAGCATAATGCCTGCGACCAGCAGATTGGCCGGCCGGAGGATAGCCTGGCTTAGGCTGAGTTCGTTGTCTCTTTCCGTGAAACCCTGGCGTTCAATTCCCATGACAAGGAAAAAGATCAACACGAGCAACCCCGTCGTAAAGATTGCACCGCGCCAGTCCCATCGAAGCGTGGCTGACGCAATAAGAAAAGTAAAGTACAGCAGAAACGGGCTGGCTAGCCCGTGATTGAAATACATCAGAAGGCAAATGCAGACAACATCGATGGTATGGGCAAGGATCTGTTCTCGATTGGCTGGAGGTCCTTGCATAACTATATAAAAGCTGACAAACGCAAATACCAAATAGGCAATAGCAATAATATAATTTGGCGCTGCACTTCGGGTAATCTGAGGGAAATCTAACGTGATCGCAGCGAGCGCAAAGATCGCCATCAGCAGCCGCGCAAGAACGATGACACGGATCGGCGGCACCGTTAAAAGGCGCCGAAGAAGAGAGTCCTCAGGCTTGGCCATAACATTCATGGTCCAGCACAACACGATGAAGATATTGTCGATGCTATGAAAGATTGCCCATGATAATTAGCGCGAGGGGCGTAGTCCTATCGACCTGAGGTGTTATTCTTAGATCATGGGGAGTAAATATGCCCTATCCCAAGTATGTCCTGGAACCGAATGGATAACTCCATTGGACCATCGATTGGAAATCGCTGAGCATTGAGCGTCAAAGGGTATTCGGTAGAACTGCTACGGCAATCGCGGTGGGATCCTGAAACCTAAGCGCCGGGATCGACCCTGGAGTTTCAGCAATCTTCAGGGTGGGATGGCTTGGTCCTCATCCAGATCTCATAGGTGACAGCTCGTGCCTCCTCCTGGAGCCTGGCCAGTCGAAAGAATAACTCATCGACAGGCACAACGGAGAGAGGTTGACTTCTAACCTCGTCCAACTGGGCGCCAGTAAGACGGCGTAGCTCTCCAAGAATTTTTGGCCCCACTCCGGGCCTCTTCAACCATTCCTTATCAGGAATACTTTTCACTTCCTGCAGGCTTGGAATGCGTCCGGCAAATTCGGCCAGCACGATGCTTCGAAGACGTGCCGGGCATCGGTCAACTGGAAAAGGGGCAGCATGCTCCATCTGATTGTCCCGTTCGACAAGAACTCATCACAAGGTCGGGTCGTACCTCAGGTCGCCGATCTTCCCGGAGTGGAAGGTTTCGTATCCCGCACATCAGGTGGGCCAAGGCTGGTTCAGTTCTAGTTCAGTTCTAGAGCCTTCGCTTTCGACGTGTCCGTTGCGACAATGACCGCAACCTGCGTACGGTTTGCTGCGCCAAGCTTCCGCATGATCTGTCGAACATGCACTTTGACCGTGGCCTCGGTCATGTGGAGCTCCCGCGCGATCAACTTGTTGGAAATTCCATGTCGCAAGAGTTCAAGCACCTCCTGCTGGCGCATCGTGAGGCCATGCGACGACCTAACTTCTGCTATCTCCGCTCTCTCGACCTGCGGCTCTGAATCATGGATTGCTATGTCCGCATGCTGCAAAAAACGCTGGAGGACGGCTGGTGGAAAAAATGAGCCGCCGCTTAAGAGAAACGTTAGGGCCTGAAGAGCGACGGTGGGCTCCAGGTTCGTTGGAATGAAGCCGTGGATCCCGATCTGAAAAGCGCGAAGCATTTCATCAGGATCCTCTCGATCAGATATCGCAACAAGAACTGCCTCTGGCTGTTGAGCCCGGATAGCATCGATTTTCTGCACGAGGCTTGGATCACATAACGTGCAGTTGCCGACGCTGAGCATGATCATCTTGCAATTTTCTACCAACCCATTCTCGCGAAAATCCGACGCCTTGAGCGTCAATCCACAGGAGCGAGCCCACGCCTCCAGAAGGCTTACCAAGCCTGCCCGCCTGAGGCTCCTCACATCGAGGATCATTGCTGTAGCATCAGTGGCGTTTTCAGGCGTCACGTTCATTTTGGTCTCTCCCAAGCCACCAAAAATGTTATCTGGCTGCCAATGCAACTTTGTTGTTTAAAACGCTGAACTTACCGCTGAAACCTAGGTTCTAGGTGCGGATCTACTACTGATAACCAAGAGTTGCGGGGCTTGGCTATTTACCCAAAGTTATACCACTTTATTAGAAGTCTAATGGTTTTATCATTCGTTCTAGTTGAATTATATCCTAATAATTAGTGTATTCAGACGAACATATCTGATGTTGATGCACGAAATGGCGGCGATCTTCTGGGTCAAGCGTATTTATATAAGGTGGACACTGATCAGGTCATGAGTTTATTTGCCTATTGGATCGCGTGACCGGCGGATAGGAACTTGTTTCCATCTGTCGGGTCCGGACACCCTTTCAATTCAACTCCTATTTCCCCAAAAGACAGCACTATTCCTACTCACGATATATTCGCACTGAGCTTTCACTCTTCTGATAGATTGCGTCGGCCCTCACGGGATTGCGATTGTTGCTCGTCGCAAAAGCCTGGGAAGTTACGCCCTGCTGTCCGTACAGACGTGGCGAACCACTGGATTATCTAGCGACATCTAGGACACCGCTTGCAGCGGAGCCTCGTCATGAGTGATACAGGCCTACATTTCGATGCAAGCCGCGTCGAGAGCGCCTACGAGAGACTCGACCAAGCCGTTATGGCGGCTCGACAGCTTGCGACGGAGTCAAATCACAAGCTCTCCAGGGAACCTGCTTCCTCGGCTGCGGATGAGCTCGCCTATCTCCTGGCTTCACAGGCAGCTGAGGCGAGTCACGATTTTTCTCTTGGTACTCTTGGCACATTCGCAGCTCAGACACCCGACCAGCACGCTGCGATAGCCAAGCCGCAGGAGGCTGCACCTTTAGTGGAATCTCGAGCCGACGGAAGCATTTCCGCGCAGATGCCTACCTATCCGTCGGTTTTGGCACCCTGGCTACAACTTATGGGACCTGCGGTCATCACCGCTCAGATTGTGGCAGTCGTAGTGCTGGTAATTGTCTGGATGCCGGGTCTCCTGTCGGAGTCCGTCGCGCAAGTGTTTGGTCGGAAAGGACGGACAGCGAGCAATCCCCTGCAAGGCAGCACGATCGTAGTCCAAGCTGATATTCCACAGACAAACTTCCCACAGAATGAAGCGGTGCCGTCCGAAGTAGCGGAGAAACCTGCCATAACGGCGATCTCTTCTGAAAGCCTTGCCCCACCAGCTCCCGTTGATGTTCAATCAGCCGAGCCCGCGACCGACGCTATCCTGAGCCTTCCGGTCGCACCTCTTCCCGCCACCGATGTCGTGTCAGTCCGGAATGAGGCTGACGGGATGATCACCGAAAGCACGCCCGAGGAGACTGGTGCTGCGTCACCGCCGTCGCCGACCGTCTCTGTGCCCGGACCCGCTGCTCCAGTGCTGAACACGACAGATCCTTCTGCGGACCCGATTCCCGCCGCTGCAGAGGGGTTGAGCCGGGAGGAAACCTCAGCCGCAACAGTCACAGAGCAACAACCCGAGCCGCTATCGCCGGACGAGGAGGTCCCTGCCGGCGAACCGAGCGAGGAAGCACAGCGCGCTGCGACGCTGCCCGACGGGCTTTCCGTGGAAGAGAAACCAGATGTCATGCCAGCGCCTGAGACGGAGCCTTCATTGTCGCTCGAGGTTCCGCACGGCGTTCCAGCGCCGCCAACCGCAGACAGTCCTGCACCAGCCCCTGTTGAGCGCCTCGTCAAGATGGCTGAGGAACTCGCTGCCGAGAACCGAGTGGCCTTGGAGCGTGAACGGGAGCGCGCTGATGCGCTCGCTCACGAACTCGCTTTGGCACGTGAAGAGCTGGGCGCGCTGCGTCTTCGTCCATCCTTTTCATGGGGAACGGCACCCCTCCTCGTAATGCCTGCACCGGAAGCCACCCAGGCGGCTGGCACGGAGATAACACCCGCAGAGCCTGCAGATCGGGCGAACGCGGAACCGATGACAGCTCCTCTCCCGGCACCATCCACCGAGAACGATCGCACCGCCTCAGTATTATCGATCCCGTCTTCGTCGCAAACCAGTTCCGCGAACGAGCAGCGCCTGGTCGACCGTGCCGAGGCGCTCCTGCAAGCTCGCGACATCAGCGGCGCCCGCCTTCTGCTGGAGCGCGCTGCAGAGCGCGGTAGTGCTCGCGGAGCTTATCTCCTCGCTCAGACCTACGATCCAAGTGTGCTTGCTCGATGGCAGGTGCGCGGCGTTCCCGGCGATCCGGAGAAGGCTCGGAAATTCTATGAGCAGAGTCGAATGCCGGCGGATCGGGAGGTGGCTGCGTCCCCCATGTTACGCTGACCGCTTTACATCAAAATCGTTGGGCCAAACGCCGCTGCCGTGCATAGCCGCCATCTGCAGAGCCTTCCTGATCTGCACGGCCGGATGCATCAGATGCTGCGGTCTCTCGTCTTGATATGAAACGTTTGCAGGCAATTCTGACGCCAAGTATCACAAGGATAATCCACGATGGTTTGACGTCGCGTCAGCCTAAATCATAAGTTTGATCACTGACTGCACACGTTCTATTCGGCCTATGGATCTGCTCTCTTTGCAACGACCTCGCACGAGCGGTTGACAATTTCGGAAGGAGAAACAGGATGGCCAAGGCAAAGATGTTTTCTAATGCTTTCGCGAAAATAACAGGATCTCTGTCATCCGCAAGCAGCAGTGCTTCGTCGTTAGCCGATGGCCCTACAGGCGATGCGGCCAAGCAACCAGCTCCAACGCCGAATGCCCTCAGCACAGATACGAACAGCAAGATGCAGACCATGATTGGTGGCGAAGCGACCGCCGTGGGGGAGAGCACCAGCGCAAGCGGAGAAGTCACCACTCGGACGTTCGACAAAGGCGCGGTCAAGATAAGCTTTGGCTCCGCCGAATTCACGGCAGCCGCGAAGACAACCGGCGGTGATCCAACATACGCAGCCGCTGACTCCTATGCGTCTGCGTCAGGCGCAGATATCTTCCTGACCCGCACGAAAGTCTCCTCATACAATGGACAAGAGGCGCTTCAGACTTATTCGGGCGAAACATCCCGAACCGTTTATCTCGCGATTGACATCGAGAAGGTGGACCTGCCGCGCGGTCCAATAACAGTCGATAAGACGATCGAGAAAGGGGATCCACCCACGGCACTCCCGAGCGATGGCAACCTGGCAATTCTCGACGTTGACGCGAAAGCCGAGGCAGAACATACCTATATCGGCACCGATGCCTCCGCTCTTTCGATGGAGGACAGCCTCTCTACGGTCAGCGCGATCGTGATCACCGAAGTGGCTTGAAGACCGATGTTGATCGATATGCGCCGCAGAGACTGACTTTAGTCCGCTCTCACTGCCACCGAAGCGGCGCCTCACCTGTCATCTATCATGACCAACTTCTCACCCGCATGACGATCGTTAGGTGGATCACCCATTGCGTCTATTTCAATGCTCCCTCGACTTCAGTACTTCTGGGGCTCGGAATCGCTCCGTCAGGAGGATAGATGATGAAGGTCAGCAGTTCATACCAATCCACGACATCCGTATCTTCCGTGACGAATTCGACGGACCCGGCGGGCGATTCCATCGTTCGTACTCAGAGTAATGACACGACGATCGGTATTCAGACCGGGTCTCTGGGTACGGACAGCGACGACGGCACGGTTGCCGTCCTGGGCGGCGAAGCAATCGCCGTTGGCGATGACACGTCGGCGATCGGGACCATCGAGGGCGAGGTCACTGATACAGGGACCGCTGTTATCGCAGAGGGATCTGCCAGTTTTACTGCCACCGGCGAGGCATCCGACGGCGAACTCGCTTATGCATCCGCCAGCACCTACGGTGAGGCATCTCCGTCAGACACGCTTGTGACCGTCACTTCGGCATCCTCCGAGACCGTCCAAACGTCCGACAAGTCCACATGGACGGAGACGTCAACGACCGACCTTCTGGTTGTTGATTTTGATCTGTCGAATGCCTCCGGCGACTCGGACGTAAGCAGCGGATCCCTTGACGGTGGCTCCGACGAGCAATCCAATGTCGTTGAGGCAGATGAACCGAGCCTGTCAGATGCTTCCACGTCGGTCGATCTGGATGGCAACCTCGCCGTTATCGAGATCGATGCAACGGCATATGGTGACGAATCCCTCGTTCTTGTTGACGCCTCCGCACTGACTATCGAGGACGAGTTGTCCGTGATCGGCGGCTACGCCTGGTTTGGCGTGGGCTGATCCAGCCCGGCCGCAAAGTCATCTAAGATGGAGAGTGAAAGACATGCAAATTGATGTCATCAGTGACATACAGACGCTCTCATCGCTCCGGGATGACTGGGACGCCGTATATGAAGCCGATCCGGAGGCACAATTCTTTCTGTCATCGGTTTGGCTCTTCAAACACCTCGAGCGCCTTGATTCTCCATGGTTCGTGCTGGCCGCGAAGCCGACGAACGACGCCATCAGCTATGTTGGCTTCTTTCCTCTCCGCCTCAGACTCAAGACGAGGGAGAATGGCGAGTTCTACAATGAAATCACAATGGCCGGGGCACCGGGAGCCGACTACACCGGCTTCATCTGTGTGCCAGGAATCGTGCACGATGTGGCGGCAGCTTTTGCGACACACATTAAGACGCTGAATTGGGCGGACCTCAATCTTACACATGTCCTCGCATCGAGCGAGCGTCTCAATTCGCTTCTGAGACATTTTCCGCGAGGTTCATTCCGGATAGGAATCACGTCACTGGTGAATACCGACGGCATTGACAACAGTGTGTGCCCGCGCGTTGAACTCCCGAAAGATTGGGAAGTCTACCTGAACAATGGATTGCGCCCGAACTTGAGGCAGAAGATCAGGCGGTTTCTGAGGCATGTGGAGACCTCGCATGAGTTCCGCATCACGAATACCACGGCAGAAACCATCGAACATGACATAGGGACTCTGCTCCGTCTTTGGGAAGCCCAATGGGGATCCCGGAAGGGCGAACGTCTGGCGAGCATCCGCAAGGTGGCCCGTGTCATGCTCATGGACTGCTTCGACAGCGGTCTGCTGTTTCTGCCAGTTCTATGGAAGGATGGCGTCCCAATCGGCGCACTCGCCAGTCTGATCGACATGAAAAACAAGTCGCTTCTGTTTTACATGGGCGGCCGCATGGAAGGACTTAACAATCCTCCGCCTGGCCTTGTCCTTCATGCGTACAGTATCCGAACGGCCATCGCCGCAGGTTTCGCAACCTATGACTTCCTGAGGGGGAACGAAGCCTACAAGTACTCCTTCGGAGCTGATGAGCGCCACATCAGGTGCATTGTCGTAAGGACGGAAAGCGGACGCAATCTTGGGAACAGATTGGACAGAAGAAGCCTGCCTCTGCTGCTCCGGCAGGCGATCGCCCTTCATCGGGCGGGACGACTTGATGAGGCCGAACGTGTTTATCGAAGGGCTTCCGACCTGCAGCCTGATTGTACGATGGCGCTCTATCATTTGGGACAGTTGATGGCAGTCAAAGGCAATCACCGCGCTGCGGAGCAACTATTTAAGGCCGTTGTCGTTGCTGAACCTGCCGCATGCAAAGCATGGTCCATGCTGGCGCGATCGCTTCTGGCGCAAGCCAAGCTTAACGAGGCGGCAGCCGCATATCAAGAGATCATAAGGCGGCAGCCGACATTCCCCCACGCATACTACAATCTTGGAGTCACTCAACTCAAGCTTGGACAGCACCGGGATGCGGTTGCATCGTTCGAGGCGGCGCTCGATCTACAGCCGGATGGTACCAACGCACGGACTGCATATGCAAAAGCTGTTGCCGTCGCAAGATCGGCAGTGCTCTCGACACGGATCTATGAGCACAATGCTCTGGAGCGCTTCTAGGATAAGCCCAATTTTTTGGGTAAAGCGCAGCCTATCGTGATCCGCGCCCGCTATGCGCCCCTGACTACAGGGTTGAACGCTCGTTCTCACATCGGAACTCGGCCCGTCGTGTTTGGCATGCCTTTAGCCGCCGCGGAACGATATTCTGAATGCTTATTCGTCTCAAGTTGAATCGCTCGTTGTGCGGCATAGAAAGATGCTCCATCGGAATAATTACAAGTATTCTGTTGTTGCTCCTATATATATCTAATGATTGATCAAACTTTAGCATCTTTGACTTTGAACTGCTTCGATTTCAAGCTTCGTTTGTCGGTGATCTTGCCGGCTTCGTAACGGGAGACAGGAAATGTCTTATGACGTAGATTTCGAATTCGAAAAGGAAATTGATATTGAGGTCGAGGCTGAGGTCGAGCTCGAGTGGGATATCGAGTTCAAGAAGGATGTTGACGTCGACATCAAGGTCGAGTCCGATGTCGATATCAAGGACAACCTGACCCAAGTGAATGTTGACGCCGAAGCTTATGGCGAGAACACCCTTGTGGAAATCGATATGGCGGTCCTCACGACAGATTATCTGTCGCATGCCTCCGTTTCGGTCATCTCTGCCGTAGACTAGTGGCTAGGTGATTGCGGCGGCGGTCGTCTGCGGGCGACCGCCGCCGGCTTTTATTCGTCTGGAGATAATCTGACTGATTGCTCCGGGTTTTGTGCTTTCACGGCATTGAAAAACACTGAGGGCTGCGAGAGCCTCGTGCGGCAGCTGCTACGGTCGCGACGCCAGATGTTTCATGTCGCATGCATTCACCCTCCCCACATTTACATCTCTGTCGGCTCGCCCGACTGCATGACGATCCCGCAAAGATGATTAGCCAACAGTATGAGCACACCCGTGCTGGGGCATCGCCTACGTCAAAGGGTGTTAGCCGTGTGCGTCGTTGTATTGGTGAGTGCAGTCTCTACTATCCCGGCAAAGCACTAACGTGATCTGCGTTGATGTAGTTAATTCATGGGGAATGTGCCATGCCGAAAATCAGGCTTACTGGATCGAGCGACTTTTCAAAAATATCGACAGCCGGCAGCTATCAGGTTTACGGCCTCGGAGGTGCCGATATCATTCAAGTGAGCATTGCACGAGGCTCAACCAGTCCTGACAGTGGTGACTACTTGGACGGCGGCGACGGCAATGACACGATCACGGCCGCGGGCACGAACGATACCCTGGCAGGAGGTGCCGGCACGGACATTCTCAGGGCTAACGATGGAAACGACGTCATCTACGGTGACGCCACGGATGCTAATGAAGATGGCGTGGTGGATTCCGCCAGCATCGACGGTCCCGTCGGAGGCGGCGACATCCTCGATGGCGGCAACGGCAACGATACGCTCCATGGCGGTGGCGGCAACGATAGCCTACTCGGAGGCTACGGGAGTGACAGTCTTCTCGGCGGCTACGGGAGCGACATGCTCATTGGTGCCGGGGATAACGACACCCTGCGAGGAGGTGCCGACAATGACACGCTCGACGGGGGACTTGGCAATGACGACCTGGACGGTGGAGATGGTGACGATCAATTGCTGGCGAGCAGCGGGGACGACATCCTTCGCGGAGACCTCGGGCAGGACACATTGTTGGCGGGAGCCGGAAACGATCAGCTTTTTGGCGGCGACGGCGACGATGAGCTTATTGGTGGCGAGAACGATGATAGGCTCGTCGGCGGAGCGGGTGCAGATCTTCTGAACGGCGGCCCCGGAAACGACCAACTTTTCGGCGACGACGGCGATGATGAGCTTGTTGGCGGCGAGGACGACGACCGGCTCGTTGGTGGGGCGGGTGCGGATGTTTTGAATGGCAGTCTCGGTTTTGATACGGCTGACTACTCAGGATCGTCGCAGGCGATTACGATCCAGCTGAGCGCCGATCCCGCAGCCCCTGGCACAGGAGACGGAGGTGAAGCTGAGGGAGACAGTCTTTCCGGAATCGAGAAAGTCATCGGCTCGTCGTCGAACGACGTTTTGCTCGGCAGCACGATCGCGGATGTGCTGGATGGGTTCGGCGGCAACGACCGGCTCGTCGGTGGCGGCGGTGCGGATTTTCTGATTGGAAACGGTGGCGTCGATACAGCCGACTATTCGGCCTCGGGGGCTGCGGTCTCCATCACCCTCAACGCTGATCCCGCCGGATTCGGAACCGGCGCTGGTGGCGATGCCGAAGGAGATAAGCTCAACACGATCGAGCGTGTCATCGGATCAGACTTCAACGATACGCTGACGGGTAGTTCGGTCAATGATGCGCTCATGGGAGGTGCCGGAGCCGATGTTCTGACGGGAGGTGACGGCGTTGATGGAGCAGAATACTCGACCTCATCATCAGGAGTTTCGGTCAACCTTCAGGCGGGGACAGGCCTCGGCGGAGATGCTGAAGGCGATCAGCTCAGCACGATCGAGAATCTGATCGGGTCGGCCTTCGACGATCTGCTGATTGGCAGCACAGCCGCGAACCGGCTGGAAGGTGGGAACGGCAATGACACCTTCCGCGGCGGCGCCGGAGCAGACGTATTGATCGGTGGTGACGGCACGGGCGACACGGCGGACTATTCGGCGTCGTCGGCCGGCATCCTGGTCACGTTGACTGCCATCGCAAATGGAGCAACAACAGGTGCCGGAGGGGACGCAGCTGGAGATGTTATCAATGGCATCGAGAACCTGATCGGTTCGGCCTTCACCGACGATCTGAGGGGCAGCAGCATCAGCAATCGCCTCATCAGCGGCAACGGCGATGACATCCTCCGAGGAGGCAGCGGGGCCGATCTGCTCATCTCGAACGGAACCGGGTCGAAGACACTGATCGGTGACGGCATCACAGATGGCGGAAGCGCCGGATTGGACACCTACAGGACTCTCGCCGGAACGTCGTTCATCACTCAGTATCAGACCGGCGAGGACATTCAGGTCGGCGGCGCGTTCACGGCAAGCCTGGCTCAGATCAATTCGGCTGGCACCCTTGCGCTCAAGCTGACGGGAGCAGGAGGAGCATACCTCACCTATGTGGTCGTGGGATCGTTGGCCAATACTCCGGCAGCGCAGGCTGCGGCATCTGCCATCCTCAACAGTGGTGATATCTCAATCGTTGATCCAACTTCGATCGCCTGACCACGAGCAGCGATGGCATGTACGGGTGGCGGAAAGCGTACTCGCACGTGCCATAACGCTGAACAGCAAGACGCTCCCTTTAACTGGAGCACACGTCAAGCGCGATCTCAATGTCGTCTGGCGCAGATGGCGCCGAGACTGCCGACAGTCCTGCCAGCCGTCTGTCGAAGCTTGGAGAAGTTAGCATGGCGCAGCAAGCCAGCATCACACGATCGTCACGCCAAGATACTGAACTCGATAAAGCCCTGTCGGCTTGCCGCTCCGCCTTCTGGATCATGGCTTTGTTCAGTCTTGTCATCAATCTACTGCTGTTGACACAGCCCATCTACATGCTTCAGGTCTATGACCGGGTGCTGACAACGGGCCATCTTGAGACCCTGATAACATTGACGGGTCTCGCTGCAATCGCTCTCCTCCTTCTTGGCGCCCTGGATTCGCTTCGCTCTGCCGTCACAGCCAGAATCGGCTGCTGGCTCTATAATCGTCTCGGGCCTGTGTATCTCGCGAACGGAGTCAATGCCCGCCTTCTCGGAGACACTGCGGGCGCGCAGCCGCTGAGAGACCTGAGCCAAGTCCAGACCTTCATTGCGACTCAGGGCTTAACAGTGTTCTTTGACGCGCCGTGGGTTCCTGCCTTCGTGATCCTGATCTGGATGCTGCACCCGGTACTCGGAATATTGGCTCTTTGCTCGGCCATTATTCTTCTGGCGCTGACCATCGCCAACGATCTCTTAACGCGTAAACCTAATCTCACGGCAAATCTCGCTCAGATCTCAGCGACCCAGCAGGCAGAAGCAGCCATCCGCAATGCCGAAGTCGTCTGCGCGATGGGCATGCTTCCCGCTATCGTCGAGCGGTGGAGGAACTCGAACGCTCTGGCTCAGAGCGCCATCCGGACGTCAGCGGAGCTCGGAGGAGTTCTAGTCGGTCTGACGAAGTTTATGCGCTTTCTGGTGCAGATCGCCGCTCTCGGACTGGGGGCGTGGCTCGTTCTAAGGGGCGAGCTATCGCCTGGCGCGATGATCGCAGGGTCGATCCTCCTGGGCCGCGCCCTTGCGCCGGTCGAATTGGCCATGTCGGTATGGCGCGGCTTTTCTTCTGCCCGGATTGCTTATGGACGCCTCAAACTGCGACTCCAGAATAGCCCGGTGGATATCAACCGGACGAGGCTTCCCACTCCGGCAGGCCGGCTCACTGTCGAGAACGTCACCTATCTGTTGCCGCAGGATCGGCGGCCCGTATTGCGGAATGTTTCCTTTGTTGTCGAGCCAGGCGAAGCGGTGGCCATCATTGGTCCATCGGCCGGCGGGAAGAGCACTCTTTGCCGTCTGCTGGTTGGAACCGCGATCCCTTCCTCCGGACAGATCCGGATTGATGGATCGCAAATTGATCACTGGGATCAGGATCAACTTGGCCAATTCATTGGGTACTTACCACAGGACATCGAGCTCTTCGCAACTTCAGTCCGCGAGAACATCGCCAGGATGGGCCAGGTTGACGACCAAGCTGTGGTAGAGGCCGCGATGACGGCTCATGCACATGAGCTTATCCAGCACCTTCCGCAAGGATATGAGACGCAGATCGGGGATGGTGGAACTGGCCTTTCAGGGGGGCAGCGCCAGCGCGTGGGATTGGCACGAGCCGTATATAGAAACCCACGGTTAATCGTCCTTGACGAGCCCAATGCCAATCTCGACCAAGCCGGTGAGTCGGCTCTGGCCGCAACCCTTCATGAATTGAAGCAGCAGGGCACAGCTCTCATCATCGTGGGGCATCGCCCCTCCACATTGGCTCAGGCCGACAAAATCCTCCTGCTAAAGGACGGCCGCGTCGAACTCTTTGGTCCACGCGAGCAGGTCTTGCAAACGCTTCGTGGGCTCGCCGCAACCAGTGGCAAACCGGGAACGGTTCCAATGCATAAAACTCCCAGTGTCGAGGAAAATGATACGTCTAAGGAAGGTCATACGGAAGGACCTGCCCCGATCACGGCATCTGTACCCGAAAATGCAGAACCCAACAGGTGTGCACAATGAGCTCAGTCCCGGTGTTGCGAGTCGTTGAGGGGGATCGGGATCGGTTCCCGACGATAACAAATGATCGGGCGGATCTTCGTCACGGCCTTCGGGGACCAACGCGCGCAGGATGTGTCTTGACTGCCGCTTTCCTGCTCGGATTTGGCTTATGCGGATCTGTGGTACCGATCGCTGCTGGTGCCTCCGCTCCTGCAATCATCAGCCCAGACGGGAGTCGCAAGACAATCCAGCATCTAGAAGGAGGCATAGTTGAGGCGTTGCGTGTCCGCGACGGCGATACTGTCAGCGTCGGGCAACCTCTCGTCATTTTATCCAGCATTCAGCCGCGTGCCACATACGAAACGCTGCTGGAGCAGCAGCGAACTCTCCTAGTGACACGTGCACGGTTGCTGGCTGAACGTGCGGGACAAGACGAATTGGAAGTTCCGTCCGAGTTGCGTGATAGCGTCAATGACTCAGGGTTTCACAAGATACTCGAGGGGCAGCGTCAACTTCTCAAAACCCGGCACGCCATGCATCGGTCTCGAGTACGAGTCCTCCGGCAGCGCATCGAGCAGTATCAAGAGCAGATTCTGGGATTGCAGGCGCAGGTTCAAAGCGCGACACGGCAGTTTGAGTTACTCAACGAAGAGGTAGAGGGCAAGGAACAGCTCCAGCGAAAGGGTATTCTCCCGAAACCGGAATTGCTTCGGGTGCAGCGCATGCAAGCTGAGATCCTCGGCCGAAAGGGCGAGTACACTGGCAACATTTCTCGCGTCAGGCAGCAGATCGGCGAAACAGAGCTTCAGATTGCAGCCTTCGAGGCGGAACGCGCAGATCAAATCACAGCTCAACTTGACCAAGCTCGCGTTGAACTGGCGACAAACGGCGAGCGCCTCCTCGCCAGCAAGGATATCCTGAACAGGACGACTATCCGGTCACCGGTTGCGGGAAAGGTCGTAGGCCTTCGGGTCAAGACGGAGGGCGGGGTCGTTCAAAAAGGCGAGCCTATCATGGACATCGTTCCCTCGGACGACATGCTTCTGATTGATGCGCGTATTGCGCCGAACGATATTGATGTTGTTCATGTCGGCCTTCCGGCGCAGGTGCATTTACTTGCGTATGCAAATCGCACCGCGCCTCGAATTTCAGGTGTGGTGAAGTCCGTTTCTGCCGACCGTCTCATCGACGAGAGTACCCACCAGCCCTACTATCTCGCTCGCGTCGAGGTTGACCGGGAGGAAGTGAGACGAAATGATCCAAGTATCGAGTTGGTGCCCGGAATGCCAGCAGAGGTCTTGATCGTCACTGGCGAGCAGACCCTGGTCCAGTATTTGATCAAACCATTCGCCGATGCATTGAGGCGGAGCCTACGGGAGGTCTGAAGACCCTGCCGGCGTCCTGAACACAAGGCAGAGTTAGTCTGGACGAAGGGATTCCACGATAGCGAAGAAGAGGTTCAATCCAGAGCAGATCATCGTCGTCTTGCACCGGATGGAGATAAATCGCGCTTGCGTGTAAAAGGCCGTGATCCCGGAGCAGCGCTCAGGAACGAATACCTCAGGCTGGGATCTTCGGCACGCCCACGGAATCCCAGGTCGTCACTGGAAACTGAAGGGACCATTCCAACGACGTGCGCCCCTATCTTCGTGCCGCCGCCCGTCGTCATGGAAGCGACCTGCTGCAGGAGAGGCCTTTAAGGCGAAGAAGTATCAATCGGCGACTGCCTCTGCCACGTTGGTTGTACTGGAGAGTGCTAATCCTTTGAGAGAGCTAGCATCGAATCTGCAAGGAGAGCAGGATTGCTCATCAGCACTGATGCAACCGGTAACAAGGGAGGGCCGTTCCGATGCCATCCTCATTCAGCAAGAGCGCCTTGCAGTCTCTTAGCATCGCCATTCTCACGGGGGTTGGGCTGGGGGTCAGTGCGGCGACAGCTGTTTCCGCCTCACCCGAGGATGAGATCGCCCGTCTCAATCGAGTTCGCGCCAACCTGTTTGAAGAGCTGGTCAAAACGCGAGCAGAAGCAGCTGCCGCCCGTGGAGAGCGAGATGAGGCCATCAAGGTGCGGGATGCCGCCGAGGCCGAACTTACGCGACTGAAGCAAGAAACGGCTTCTGCCCAACCGCCAAGTCCGGCACCCGTCGGCGAGACTACGGTCGAGCCACAGAAACAAGTTCAGGGCGCCAGTCCGACAAAAATACAGAGCCGCCCGAAAATGAAGACAGTGCGTCCCGCTGATCGGCGGAATATGCCGGGCTCTGGCCCAACCGCTACAGCTTCGATCCCTCGGGCTGTCACAGCGACATCGCAGTCTGACCTCGTTCGGACTGGCGCCGATGCCCGCAGGGCAAGCAGGCAGGTCAGGGCAACTGCGCGCATCCCGGCGATTTCGGCTGCTCAGCCACAGGAACTCCCTAGCGTGTTGCGCTTGCAAGGTCCACGGTAGCTCACCAAGGCCCAAGGTCTCGGATATGCCTGAAGCCGAAAGCCAGGCCAACCCGAGCTTCGTCGGTGTGGAGTCAATCCCGCTTGGCGCTCTCATGCCGAAGTCGAACCCAGCAGCACTCTTGCTGCCGTGATCCACATTACGAGACCAATCGCGCCGTCGAGAAACCGCCACGTACCCGGGCGGACGAAGAAGGGACGCAACAGGCGTGCGCCATACCCCAGCGAAAAGAAGAAGGTGAAGGATGCGAGCATGGCCCCGAGCGCGAACATCTCCCGCCCCTCATCAAACTGGGTCGAAATCGACCCGATCAGCACTACGGTGTCGAGGTAGACGTGAGGATTGAGCCAAGTGAATGCCAAGCAAGTGAGCAAAGCCCTTTCCAGTGTGGTCGTGGCAGTTCCGGATAACTGCAAGCCAGTATCGACCGCAAAGGCTGATATGAAGCTGCGTGCACCGTACACAATGAGAAATGTGGCGCCCGCATAGCGCATGACAGGCTCAGCCCAGGGCATGATGGCGCTGATTTGGGCAAATCCAGCGACACCGAGCAGGATCAGCACGGCATCGGACAGAGCGCAGGTCAGACACACCGCCAGGACATGCTCCCCCTTCAGCCCCAGGCGCAGCACAAAAGCATTTTGCGCTCCGATGGGTAGGATCAGGCTGAGGCCCAGCATGAAGCCTGCGAAGAGAGGAATTGTCATGTCGAACTCCAATAAGGGTCGACATGGGCTAGGCTACACTGCAAGATTAGGACAGTTAAAATTTCTCAGCCTACATTAGACGCTCTAATCCATGCTCGATTACTCCCACCTCTCCGCCCTTGCGGCTGTTCTCCGGACCGGCAGCTTTGAGCGCGCCGCGCAGCAACTCCACGTAACGCCCTCAGCCATCTCCCAGAGGATCAAGCTGCTGGAGGAGCGGCTTGGGGTCGTACTTGTGATTAGGGGACAGCCCTGCACGGCAACGGAAGTTGGCCAGCGGCTGTACCAGCATGTGGAGCAGGTTGCGCTGCTCGAAAGCTCTTTGCATCAGAACCTTCCCGTTCGGCCCGAGAGCCGACCAGTCACGCTGCGCATTGCCGTGAATGCAGACAGTCTCGCGACATGGTTCATCGCGGCCATGGCGAGCACAGACGGATACCTGTTCGATCTGATGCTGGATGATCAGGATCACAGTGCGGAATGGCTGAGGCGCGGCGAGGTCGTGGCAGCGGTGACGGCTCACAGCACGCCGATCCAGGGCTGTGACTGCCATTCTCTTGGGGCATTGCGTTATATTGCGACCGCAAGCCCGCAATATTGCGCCCGATGGTTTGCTGATGGGTTCAGCGAGCATGCGGTTGCACGTGCGCCATGCCTGATCTTCAATCAGAAGGATCAGCTCCAGGCGGAATGGTTGCAGCAGGTGCTCGGAACCAATCTCTATCCACCGCTTCACTGGCTGCCCTCGTCGCAGGCTTTCGTGGATGCGGCACTGGCTGGGCTCGGCTGGGGCATGAACCCGGAACCGCTTGTGATCGATCACCTGCGTGCGGGGAGACTGGTTGCGCTGAAGCCCGATCAGCCTCTGGATGTCCCGTTGTTTTGGCAGCAGAGCCGGATAGTGAGTTCTGTGCTGGGCGATGTAACCCGGGCCGTTCTGCATGAGGCCAGTGCGATGCTGGTGCCGGTCCAACTCGCGCCCAAGCAATGAGGACACGGCGACCTATTTGCCGTCGGTGCCCTCCCACCATGGCGTTAGCTGTCCGCAGTGATCCAGAAGCGGAGGCCTCCTCTCCTTCGCGAGTATCCGCTTACCGCTCGCAAGCTGACCACTGCGCGATCTTCGAGATGTGCCACTTCCTGACATTCCCTTTCGGCCACTTTTTGCGCGGCTGCTGCTCTGGATTAACCAGGCCCTTACTCCTCTGTCAGATAGTGCCGGTCCACGGACGGCAAAGGAGAAGCCATGAGTGACATCGTTGGAATTCCGGGCAATCGGATCCGCTCGTTTATCGAGCGCATCGAGCAGATCGAGACCGAGATCAAGGAGTTGAACGAGGCCAAGAAGGAAATCTTCTCCGAGGCCAAGGGAGAGGGCTTCGACGTGAAGATCCTCAAGGAGATCATCAAGCTGCGCAAGCAGGATCAGGACGAGCGCGACGAGCACGATAGCCTGCTCGACGTCTACATGCGGGCCATGGATGAAGCCGGATCAGGCCCTGCTGCGCAAGCTGCCTGACGGCATCACCCGCTCAAGTTCTGAAAAGGCTGCCGTTGGGCGGCCTTTTTTCTTCCCGGCGTGAGACAGGCCGCGCCCGACGTACGATATTGCTGTTGGAGCCTTCGTGGCGGTTCCTTGGGCAATTTCGACTGTGGATCTCATATTGTCTTGTCGCGTGGGCCATGAGCTAATCACGACAGGCAACCTAACTTTATCTGTCGGATACATGACAGACCAGCGCCGAACACAATGTTCAGCTTAACAATTCAGAATTAGGAAAGTTAAGTAATAAATCCAATAAGTAAAGCCTATAAATAATACAAAAGATGCTCTTATGAACATCACGTAAATTGATGTTCATAAAATTTCCTCATTTACCTGTAGATCTACGTCTCACTCGGCGCATAGAATTACAATGCTGTCGTTTAATTGACCATTGATTTAATAATTGATGATATGACCTTAAGATTATGAGGCCGCATATTTTAAAATAGGTATCCGTCCGTATGGGCAGATACGGACTAGGGGGTCGCGAACACGGTTAAAGGCCGGGCGCGGCCTTTTTTCTTCCGACCTCAGGCGGGTAAGACCGACTCCGGATTCGACAGCATTGACGCTGCTATGCAAGCGGCAGTCCGCTCAGCGGCGGGGATCGGAACAAGCCAGCTTGCGCGGGGGCGCAGCAATATTGTTATTGACGCGATGGACGAGCAGAAGCAGCGGGTGTGCATGGTGACCGCTTCCATTAAGATTGGGTAGCACGTCCACGGCCTTGCCTTCCATACGTCCTCCGATGTCTGAACCTCATCCTGCCGATGATCCTGTTCCGCCTTCTGTGTTGGGGACAACAGCGGCAGCGAGGAATACAAATAGATTGCGTCGTGGGAAAAGGACCTAGAGTTACCATGACGAGGCTCGGCGGTGGCCTCCATCGCCGTCGAGCCACTCACGCTCAGCCAAAGGGCATTGCTCACATGACAAACCCGAAAGCTGATCGATCAGGGAGATGAGCCATGATCCTTGCTTATGTGGTCTTCGGACTCGTTGGGGCGGTTGCCGCGCCCGCCGTCGTGGGATTGATGATGCCGGCATCCGCTCTGGATCTTCTGGCTTGCGCGCTGCTCGGGGCAAACGTGACCCCGTTCGGTGTTGCACTCGTCGTCTTGCTGAGGGACTTCTTGGCCAACGGATCCGAGAGGAAAAGAAGCGCCGCGGATGAGGCCAGAGCCGTCCGCGGAATGTAACTTTCGATAAGCGCGATCATCGAACTCGATACTAAGTGTTCAAAAAGTCTTTGCGGCAATTACAGGATTTTGCTGGAATTATTCAGTCAAACCAACTCCTGAGAAGCCGCATCTGACCCGTCGCTGAGACTTCGGTCACGGTAGACAGGGCTCTGAAGCAAAGAGTTTGCAACACAGCCCGGAAGTTTCGTCTGCTTCAACCGCGGCGTTGAGATACGTGCCTTGCGAGCGAACTTTTCCTAAGATCGCCTTGATATACTCCTTCACGATCGGCTCTGATAAACCAAGTTCCGATGCGATTGTGTCGATTTGCACCCCTGCTTGCAATCGCCACAACACAGCAGCCTCTCCCGCTGAAAACATGCAGGTGTCGGGAACAGGCATTCTGAGGATTGTTGCGGTCATCACATATCCTCAAGGACAGCGAGTTCTCGAAGGTAGCTTTCCCGTCGTTGGTGATGCCGGGCCTCAAGCATCGTCAAAGCGCGATCCTTCACGAATGGATCCGGCAAGGCTGCGATAAGATTTCTGCCTCTCCCTCTCATACTGGTCATCGATCCCCTTCAAGATGGCCCGAAGGGACCTCACGAGAGGGTGATCCTCCACAGTTGCACGAAACCCAACGCTGCCTAGCCCTTCAGTTGCGCTGTTTGCCTTCTGATAGGTCACTCCCCGCCCCTCTCGACCACCGTCAGACCCTCCAATCTTGCGGGAAACCATGTGCAGCGTCTGTCGGAAGAACGACAGTTGAGATGAATGTTTTGATGAATGGTTTCTATTTCCTCACAACGCCTCCGTGATGATCAGCGCCTGCTATCAGAGGTGGCATGCAGCGGCATCAGGTTGACGAGTAGGTGTGCGGCAAAAGCCGCCTGAAGACCTGTCTTATCTTCGTGTGGCATTCACACGCTGCTTGTTCGAGCCCGTCACGATCCAACACGGCAACTGCGCCTCGGTGTTGGCTGATCAAGCCTTGAGCCTGGAGCCGTCCTAACACCGCACTCAGAGTGGGCCGTTGCACCGATAGCAGTTCGGCCAAGAATTCATGAGTAAGAGGCACCACATCTTGGTTTACCCGGTCCTGTGTGTTCAGGATCCAACCGCAACATCGCTCCTCTACGGTGTGAACGGCGTTGCACGACAGGATCTGGAATGTCCGGGCCAGTAACGCTTCGCCATACCGCATGATGATCTGGCGAATGCCGGGCCGCGTATTCCTGATCTCGTTGAGTTGCTCAAAGGAAATCCGCGATGCCGTTCCCGATACATGCACGATGTAGCGCCCGAAGGACTCGCGTGTCACAAGCGCACTCAGAAGCCCGAACATTCCCTCACAGCCAAAGTTTGCAACTTCTACGGTGCGACCATCCTCCAGCACGTTGACGAGGGAGACAATGGCGTCATGGGGGAAATAGGCGTGGCGAATGAAATCGCCTGTTTCATAGACCGCCGTGCCGCGTCGCAGATCAGCCATCTCCAAGTGAGGCTCAAGACAGGCGAAATCGTCGGGATCAAGCGCGGCCAGAAGCCGGTTGGAGCGATGACCTTTTGCTCGTCGTGCCTGTTTCATCGTCAGGGATCATAGCCGTCTGCTGAACTCGGTCCACGGAGGAGTAGGATTGACGGCCTGACCGGCAACTCGCCTCCTCCCAAAGAGACAACTTTCCGCCTTCACGGATCCGTGAATGAATGAACGCGGACGGACAAAGTCCCTCGGCCAGGCGTGAAGAGCGCGACGGCAGCCCCCGCCCGGATTTCTCGGTTAAATACATATCCTGTCGAGCCGACAGCGCCGTCCGCTCAAAGGGGAGAAATTTGAATTGCGCGTTTGACGAACGTCGATACAGGATATTTGCCGCAAACCAGACGCTTAAGCTGCAGCCCTCGCTCAACACGACATGGCAGCCGCTTTCTTGGCGGCAGCATCCAGGCCTGCAGAAACCGATTCCCTGAAGCCACGAGTGACCATGGTTACGAGGGCAGCGGCACTCGTGCCGCGATAGTCGATCATGTCCTGCACGATGACGGTCGGATCGACGCCTGCGTTTGCCATCGGCTGGCTCGCTCCAACCACCACTCCCTTTGCAGCGTGTCGGGCAAATTCCTCCGGGAGCCCCTGCTCTACGGCGTGCGCGGCCATCGCTTGTGGTGCACGAGGTCCGCGACCCGGTTTGGATCAACTGAGTCCGGTGCCTCTCCGAGAAGGCCAAGGCAAATCACCGTTTCTGTTCCGTGTCCGCGGCCGGTCCAGGCCAGCGATCCGTAAATCCGGGCCTCAGTCCGTCTCGGAACGAGACCATCACACTTCAGCTCATCGATGAAGCGCTTCGCGGCCGCCATGGGGCCGACCGTATGCGAGCTTGACGGCCTGATGCCGATTTCGGAGAGTTCAAAAGCACTGATCACGGGAGCCTCGCGTCTCGATCAGGCGATGGAAGGTTCGAACTCACGGGCTGCTTCGATCAGGTAGTCGCGCACGTAGGTCGAGAATGACCTCCAGCACTCCACCTGGTAGGTTGGCGTGTCATCGAGCCTCATGAGCACGATCTCGGCCTTTCCCATCAGCGTGCGGGTCGCCATGCCTGTTGGAAAAGCGGCCTCGGCGAGATCCAACGGGCAGCCGCTGTTGAGCACCTCGGCCGCGCGGCGGCCGGAAACCGTGATGCCAACATTGCGATGGCTGACGTCCACGAGGGTGTAGAAGCGGCCGCTGAGTGCTGCGTCGATCTGACTCGCAATGACTTCCGCATCATCGTAGGGTCCGGTCAGAAGCCACTCGTTGGGTCCGAGGCGGATCGAGGACCGCTCGGCCGAGCCCGAGCGGGTGTTGATCGGAATATCGAGTGTGACTCCCGCGGCAGTCTGAGCACCTTCCAGATCGGCCTCATTCAGCCGAAGCGAAAAGCGAGCCTGGGCCGGGAGAGGTCGGATCACGACCTGCGCCTTAGTGTCGGGCCTCGTGACAGGTTGCTCGATCGGCAGCGACAGATCACGGTGGGCGGCATGGCTGGTCTTAAGCATTAACGCGCTCCCCTGCAGGGTCAAAGAACACCGGCTCACAGATCTTCGCGGTCGTGAAGCCCGTCGGTGTCGTGACATAGACGCGGCTGCCCATGCGCGAGCGTCCGCCGGCCAGCAACGCAAGTGCGATGGAGCGATCACAATTCGAGCTCCAATAGCTGGAGGTCACGTGTCCTACCATGCGCATGGGAATTGTTTGATTAGGATCCATCACGATCTGAGCCCCCTCTTCGAGCACCTCGTTCGGGTTATCCGTCACCAACCCGACCAGCTGCTTGCGCCCTGCGCTCACAATGTCTGGACGCGAGAGCGAGCGCTTGCCGACGAAGTCGGGCTTGGTTTTCGCGATAAGTCCCGACAATCCGAGATCATCCGGCGTCACGGTGCCGTCCGTTTCCTGGCCGACGATGATAAAGCCCTTTTCGGCGCGCAGTACATGCATGGTTTCGGTGCCGTAGGGTGTAATGCCAAAGGGTTTGCCGCGCTCGAAGATCGCCTCCCACACGGACTGCCCATAGTCGGAAGGCACGTTGATCTCGAAGCCGAGTTCGCCTGTGAACGACACACGGAACAACCGGCAGGGAATGCCGCAGATGAAGCCAGTGCGCACGGACATATGCGGGAACGCCCCGGGCGACAGATCAATGTCCGTCACCAGCGGCTCGATCACCTCCCGAGCCTTCGGGCCTTGGAGTGCGATGACCGCATATTGCTCGGTGATCGAGGTAAGGAACACCTTGAGGTCCGGCCACTCGGTCTGGAGATAGTCCTCCATATGGGCCAGCACACGGGGCGCACCGCCAGTCGTCGTGGTCACGTGGAAGCGGTCATGGGCGAGGCGCGCGACGACGCCGTCATCCATGATGTAGCCGTCTTCCTTCAGCATCAGGCCATAGCGGCACTTGCCCGGCTCGAGCTTCAACCACGCATTCGTATAGATGCGGTTCATGAACTCGGCGGCATCCGGGCCCACGACTTCAATCTTGCCCAGGGTCGAGGCATCGAAGATGCCGACGCTCGTGCGGGCGGCCTTGCACTCGCGTGCCATGGCGGCATGCATATCCTCGCCCGCCTTCGGAAAGTACCAGGCACGCTTCCATAGCCCGACATTCTCGAACTCCGCCCCATGGGCCGCCGCCCATTCGTGGATCGGCGTAGTGCGGATCGGATCGAACAGGTGGTGACGACTCGGACCGACAAAGGCGCCGAACGTGGTCGGGGTATAGGGCAGCCGGAAGGTGGTCGTGCCGACGGCCGGGATCGGACGGTCGAGAGTGCCCGCCACCAGACCGAGCGCGTTCATGTTCGACGTCTTGCCCTGATCCGTCGCCATTCCTGTGGTGGTATAGCGCTTGACGTGTTCGATTGACTCGAAGCCCTCGCGCACCGCAAGCCTGATGTCCTTTGCCGTCACATCGTTCTGGAAATCGACGAAGGCACGCAGGCGCTTCGGATTGACGTCGGTCGGGAGCACCCGCACCGGCTTGAAGCCGGCCGGGCTGTTGGTGGCGTCGAAGGTCCGCTCGGACACATGCTCCGCCGCTTCGGCGCCGGCCATCCAGCCCTGCCTTAGACACTCGCCAAGCTGGTATGCTCCCTTGGCGGCGCCGACCGAACGCTCAGCCTGCACCGAAGTGCCTGGCACAAAAGCGTCCAACGAGGGCTCGTAGCGGGCCTTGGCGCGCGACTGGGAGAACAGGTGGATAGCGGGCGTCCAGCCGCCGGACATGCCCACACAGTCGCAGCGCAGCGTGCGGCGTGCGCCGACACGTCCATCGGCACTGACCGGAGCCACGATGAGGCCGGTGACCCGCTTGCGTCCCCGCGAGGCGACAACAGTATGGCCGGTCAGCACCTCGCAGCCCATCGACCGCAACTGAGCGACCTCCGGTCCGCACTCCGCCTCACTGCGGACATCGACCACCGAGACGGCGAGCCCCGCCGCCTTGGCATCGGCCGCTGCCGTGTAGGCGGATGCACCGCTGGTGGCGAACACGATCTGGCGTCCCGGCGCGACGCCGTAGCGATTGATGAAGGCGCGGACGCTCTCCGCCAGCATAATGCCGGGACGGTCGTTGTCGGCGAAGACGAGCGGGCGTTCATGAGAGCCGGTGGCGAGGACCACCTGCTTGGCACGCACCTGCCAGAGCCGCTCTCGCGGGAGGTTGGACGACGGGTCAGCCAGATGATCCGTCACGCGTTCAGCCAAGGCAATGTGGTTATGGTTGTAGTATCCGAAGGCCGTCGTGCGTGGCAGCACCACGACGTTGGCGCGGGAATCCAGCGTATCGACCGCCTGTCGGACCCAGTCCTGCGCCGGAATGCCATCGATCAGCGAGGTCACGTCGTGCAGAAGCGAGCCACCGAGTTCAGCCTGCTCATCGACGATGATGACCCGCTTTCCACTCTCGGACGCGGCGAGAGCCGCAGTGAGACCAGCCGGCCCGGATCCGACGACGAGCACGTCACAATGGGCGTGGCGATACTGATAGCGATCAGGGTCCGCCACTGTTGGGGCGCGGCCGAGACCGGCGGCAGCGCGGATGCGTGGCTCGTAGACCTTCGTCCAGAACGTGCGCGGCCACATGAACGTCTTGTAGTAAAACCCCGATACGATCACCGGCGAGAGGAGATCATTCACCTCGCCGACGTCGAAGTCGAGCGATGGCCAGTGGTTCTGCGAAGCGACGGCCAGGCCGTTGAAGACCTCCACCACTGTGGCGCGGTTATTCGGGTCGGAGCGTCCCCGTCCACGATCCACGTCCAACAGAGCATTCGGTTCATCCGAGCCGTGGGTGACGATGCCGCGAGGCCGGTGATACTTGAACGAGCGAGCAACCAGATGGATGCCATTGGCGAGCAACGCGGAAGCGACGGTGTCGCCCGCGTAACCCTGCACGGTCTGCCCGTTGAAGCTGATCGAGACAGGCTTCTTTCGGTCGATGCGACCGCCTTCGGGGAGTCGGTAAGCCTGGTCCATCAGAGCCTCTCCTGCCCGGGTGTGCGGTCGGGCCGCTTTTCACCCACCTTGTAGGTTTGAATGAATCGGTCGCTGGCAGTGTCGCGAAGGGCATTGAACCAGCGCTGGCAGCCATGGGCGTGATTCCAGCGTTCGGCGAAGACGCCCTTCGCGTTGGTGCGGACGAACAAAAATTCCGCCCATTCCTTGTCGCTGAGTTTTGAAGGCTCTGCCGGGCGAGCAATGTGGGCCTCACCGCCGCAGCGGAATTCAATCTCCGGGCGGGGTCCACAATAGGGACAGGTCACGAGCAGCATGGTGCGCCTCAATGTGCAACGGCCGCCGCTGCCGCCTCATCGATGAGGCGGCCGGTACGGAAGCGGTCCATGGTGAAGGGAGCGGCGATTGGATGGGGCTCGCCCTTGGCAATGGTGTGGGCAAAGACGTGGCCGGAACCGGGCGTGGCCTTGAAGCCACCGGTGCCCCAACCGCAATTGACGAACAGGCCTTGCACGGGCGTCTTGCCGATGATGGGAGAGCGGTCCGGGGTCACGTCGACGATGCCGCCCCAGTTGCGCAGCATGCGCATGCGGGTGAATTGCGGGAACAGCTCGCAGATCGCATCGAGAGTGTGCGTCGCGATGTGGATGCCGCCCTGCTGGCTGTAGGATACGTACTGGTCTGTGCCGGCACCGATGACGAGTTCGCCCTTGTCCGATTGCGAGATATAGGCATGGACCGCGTTCGACATGACCACGCAGGGAAAGACCGGCTTGACCGGCTCGGAGACGAGTGCCTGCAGCGGGAAACTCTCCAGCGGCATGCGGACACCGGCCTTCTCCATGATCACGCTGGTGTGGCCTGCCGCCACCACGCCAATGCGAGGCGTGCGGATGAAACCTCTTGTCGTCTCGACCCCTTCAACCGCGCCACTGAGGCCGCGGCGAATGCCCGTCACCTCGCAGTTCTGGATGATGTCGACGCCCATCGCGTCCGCGCCGCGGGCATAGCCCCAGGCGACGGCATCATGGCGGGCCGTGCCGCCGCGCCGCTGCAGAGCCGCGCCCATGACCGGGTAACGCAGCCTCTTGGAGATATTCAGGGGCGGACAGAACTCCTTGGCTTCCTCGGGCGTCAGCCACTCGTTGTCGACGCCGTTGAGGCGGTTCGCATAGACGTGGCGCTTGAAGCTCTGAACGTCATGGACGTTGTGCGCGAGCATCATCACGCCACGGGCCGAATACATCACGTTATAGTTAAGCTCCTGGGACAGACCCTCCCAGAGCTTGAGCGCATGCTCGTAGATGGCGGCGCTCTCGTCATAGAGGTAGTTGGAGCGGATGATGGTGGTATTGCGGCCGGTGTTGCCGCCGCCGATCCATCCCTTTTCGAGCACTGCAATGTTCCGCATGCCGTGCTCTTTCGCCAGATAGTAGGCCGTAGCGAGGCCGTGGCCGCCGCCGCCGACAATCACGGCGTCGTAGCCAACCTTCGGCTCCGGGGCGCGCCACTGGCGTCCCCATCCCTGGTGAGCGTTCGTCGCCTCCTTCAGAAGCGTGAGAAGCGAAAATCGGCGCATTGGAACACCCTCGTGCTGTCCGCTTGTTATGCCGTACATCAGCCGTCGGACTTCGTATTTGTGCGACATTAGAGTAGAACGGATGCGACAGAGGATAGAAGATAATGGCGCAATCCGGTCGCAAGTTGAAAGTGGGCTTCGTGCTCATGCCGAAGTTCACCCTGACGGCCTTCTCGACCTTCCTGGACGTGCTGCGCCTGGCAGCTGACGAGGGGGATCTCAGCCGGCCGATCGCCTGTGCGTGGGAGGTCATGAGCCCGCAGCGCCGGCCAGTCGGGTCCAGCTGCGGAATCGACATTCAGCCATCGTCGGATTTCGTCGACCCAAAGGCTTTCGATTACGTGGTGGTTGTGGGAGGGCTGCTGCATGGCGCTCACGGGCTCCCTCCCGAGATCGCTCAATACTTGAGAGCCGCAGCCCAGGCTGGCGTGACGCTCATCGGAGTCTGCACCGGCAGCTTCGTCCTTTGCCGCTTAGGATTGATGGCCGATCGCAAGTGCTGCGTCAGCTGGTATCACTACCGGGACTTTATGGAGGAGTTTCCGGACCTCGTCCCGATCGCCGACCGACTTTATGTGATCGATCGTGATCGTATTACGTGCTCCGGCGGAGCCGGCGTAGCCGATCTCGCGGCTCGCCTGGTCAGCGACCATCTGGGACAGGCTCAGGCTTATAAGGCTCTGCACATCCTTCTCGTCGAGCGGCCACGTTCGGGAGACACCGCACAGCCCGCACCGTTCATCGCTGCGACAAAGGATGACCACCTTGTCTCACGGGCCCTGCTCCTCATGGAGCAGAATCTCATGGAGCCTCTCTCCGTCCAGGATCTCGCTGGAGCGCTGTCATTGAGCGTACGTCAGCTTGAACGTCATTTCCGCAACCATTTGGGCGAGAGCCCGCAGGAGAGCTACATGGCCCTGCGTCTCAAGCATGCACGCTGGATGCTTGAACATAGTGCCCTTCCGGCCGTCCTGATCGCGGCGGAACTCGGCTTCTCGGACAGTTCCCACTTCGGTCGCAGTTTCAAGGCACGCTACGGGATGACTCCTGTCCAATTCCGTCAGATGAGCCGCCACGGTGACACGAAACCAGTCAGGCGCCCGTCGGCTCATGCATATGCTGGCGATAACGTCGACCGGCGGGTTTTCGACCAGAACCATGAGTCGGACGCATCAGCCGAGAGGCAAGAGGCCCCCAAGGGACGACAGCACTGGCTGTCGCGGAGTTGAACCAAGCTCGTCCCCGATGCTCCCGTCCGGCCTCATGCATCCGCTCACTCTGCTCCACCGCAGATTATTTAATCTGGAATCCATGCGCCGGTGGATCCCGGTCGTCGACAAAGATCGTGTTGTGACCGGTGATACCAGCCCATCCCCCTATGCTTGGCATGATCCCATCGTAGGATCCGACAGGACTGGAGGCCTCGGCTCGACCCTCAAAGATCGTGCCGATCAGGCTTTCATTTCGGTAGCTGTCTCCGATCTTCAGGACCCAGCCCCATCTCCATTCGCGTCAGCCCTCTCGCAACCTCGGCTCCAAGACCGCCGGCCCCACCAATCCGGCCAATACGACCATCGCTAGGGAAAGAAGAATGCATTGGTTGAGGCCAACGAGCAGCGTCGGTTTAGCGGGTGGCTTGTCGCGCCGGGACGTGCCACGAACTTAGTGCGGGCGGAGACAGGGGATCTGAACCCGGTCCGTGCTCAGCGGCCTCCGCGATGGGTTAGTCGTGCTGAAGGTCTCGAGAAGGTGCGAAATAGCACCTGACGGGCAACATCCCGCTGGCCGACAAGGGAAATTCACCTGCCGCTTCCGGCCTCGGGTGTATAATGCCCGCACTGACTCGAGGTCCCTTCGGGTCGCGGGTCGCATGGCGAAGGAGGGTGCGATGCAGACCAATGTCGAGCTGGTTCAGATGCTCTACAAAGCCTTCCTCGACCACCGGATCGATACCATCCTCGAGCACTGCTCGGACACGATCACCTGGGACTGCGTCGGCAATCCCGCCTGGGTGCCGCTGGCCGGTACCCGCAGCGGCAAGGACCCCGTCCGGCGCTTCTTTGAGGAACTGGCCCGCGGCTACACGTTTGAGGAATTCTCGCCCGACAGCTTCCATGACGCGGGCGATCATGTGTTCTGCTTCGGGCACTCGCGCTCCCGCGCGGCCGCAACCGGGCAAGCCATCGACGACCGTTTCCTGCATGCCTTCAGGATCGAGAATGGCAAGGTGGCCGCGTTCACCGACTTCATGGACACGGCGGCGGTCGCCGTGGGGAGCGGAACCCTTCGGGTGACCGGAGAGGGAGCCAAGGCAGCTTAGGACTTGCTTGGTGGCTCTTGCCGCCGAATGCGGAAACCTCCGATCCAACCAAGGAGCGGAACCATGACGGCCTTCAACGTTGTTCGGGTACGCGTGAAGTCAGGGCGCGAGGGTGTGTTCATCGAGTTTCATCGCAGCATCGCTCCCGACTTGGCAGGCCTGCGACATGGGGTGGTGATCAAGACCGGCGAGCGCTCCTGCTGTGCCATCGGCGAATGGGGCAGCATGGACGCCCTGGTGGCGGCACGCCCGGCGAGGACCTCCTATCTGGATCGGTTCAGGGACATGCTGGAGGACCTCGGCTCCGGCTTGGGCGTCACCGACCCGGTGTCCGGCGAGGTGATTCTCGATACCGCCGAACTGATGCCGATCCCGCCGATGGGAACGGGTGCCGATAAGCCCCGGGCAGGCAGGAGTCTGTAGTCCCGGTCGGAAAGCCCGCCAGTCGGGCGTATAGGGAGGCGGGTGGATCTTCGCCGATGAGGTGGAGCACCCGATCGGGTCTCCCGGCATGGAGGAAACGATGCCAAAGATCAGGTTGTGGGCGGTTGCCCTGGGTTTCGTGCTCTGCCCGGCATATGGACAGGCCCAGCATCATCACGACCACGCGCAGGGCGCCTCCCCAGGCGCGGTGGCTCTCGGGGAAGTCCATTTCCCGGTCAGTTGCACGCCCGAGGCGCAAGCTGCTTTCGACGAGGCGATGAAGCTGCAGCACTCGTTCTGGTATCAAGCCGCAGGCGAAGCTTTCCGGCGGGTGCGTGAGCGCGATCCAGCCTGTGTCATGGCTTATTGGGGCGAGGCCATGGCCCTCTTGGTGAATCCCTTCACCGTCACCACCGCAGCAAACCTCCGGCAAGGACGCGCCTTGCTCGAGGAGGCGCGGCGGATCGGTGCCCGCTCCGAGCGCGAGGCCGGTTTTATCGCTGCTCTCTCCGAGCTTTACGGCAATGAGGACCCGGCGACGCACAGATCCCGCCTGGAGCGCTATGAGCAAGCGATGAGCGGGCTGTACGAGCGCTTCCCCGACGACCCGGAGGTCGGCATCCACTACGCCCTTGCTCTGGTGATGGCGGCGCCCCCGACGGACAAGACCTACGCACGCCAGATGCGCGCCGCGGAGATCCTGGAGCGGGCGTGGGCCCGGCAGCCGCAGCACCCCGGTATCGCCCACTATTTGATCCACACATACGACACGCCCGCGCTTGCGGCGCGCGGTGTGGCGGCAGCCGAGCGCTACGCCGAGATTGCTGCCGACGCCCCGCACGCGCTGCACATGCCCTCCCACATCTTCACCCGGATTGGCCGCTGGGAGGACTCGATCGAGACCAACCACCGCTCTGCCGAGACGGCACGTGAGCGGCAGGCCGTCTTCGACGAGATCCATGCGCTTGACTACATGGTGTACGGCTATCTCCAGACCGGGCAGATTGAGGCGGCACGGAGCGTGGTCACCGACTTAGGGCGCTTTGCCTCGTGGACAGCGCCGGCTCCGATCTTTGCCTGGGCCCTGACCGTGATGCCGGCCCGCTTTGCCCTTGAACGCGGGGCATGGGAGGAGGCGGCGGCTCTCACCCCAGGCCAGCAAACCGCACCGCTGGTTGTCGCAAACACGCACTTCGCTCGTGCGGTGGGCGCGGCGCGGGCTGGGCGCCCGGATGCAGCGGCTGCGGACATTGAGGCACTGAAGGCTGCGGCAGCCGCTCTTCGCAATAGCGATGCCTATTGGGCGGAGCAGACGGAGATCCTGCGCCTCGCGACTGAAGCTTGGGTCGCCTTTGCGCGCACCCAGCATGACCAGGCAGTCACCATCATGCAGGAGGCGGCTGAGCGCGAGGGGCGGACGGATAAGCATCCGGTGACGCCCGGCCCGCTCTTCCCTGCTCGCGAGCAACTCGGGGAGATGCTGCTGATCATGGGCCGCTATGCCGAGGCGCAGCGCGAATATGAGGCCGTCCAGACGACGGAGCCTGGCCGGTTCCGTGCCGTCCATGGGGCCGCACGAGCGGCTGAGTTGAGCGGCGATCGTGAGGCGGCGCGACGGCATTATGCACACTTGCTTGATGTCGCCGCACAAGCTCAGCCAGGCTTAGCCGAGATTGAGCACGCTCGTGCTTTCCTGAGCAACTGAGGGAACAGCGGTCGAATGTCGGCACCGGGTCAAACCACGAAATTCGGTGCTGGCCATAAACGTCCGCTCACGCTTTCAATTCCGGAGACTTGGATGGAGACTTGGATCATGTGAGCCTCGCGCCGCCTCTGGAGCATGCTCCGGAGGCCGGAAGGATCAGGCTATCGAATCGTTCACTTCGACGCCCCACTCGAAATCAACCGTTCCCGCCACATGCGTCAGCGTTCCAGCCGCTATGCCATGCCGTTATCGAGGAGCTCCCAAAAGGTGAATGACGGCAGGTGCACCAAGTGAAATTCCCGAGAGGAGTAGGAGGAGGAACACGATGCGCCGCATCGTGACAGGTGAAAAGGGCGGCGGCCAGCGGCGAGCAGTGTAGGTTGCGCTCATCACGGCCGGAATAGCCACAAGCGCCGACATGGTCGAGCTCGATGGAAGATCGCCGGAGACTGCCACAAGGCTGATGCGGAATACCGCGTTAAGAGCGAAAACCGTCACCAGGGTTTCACGCACCTTCACCAACGGCATGGGCTGACGATAGAAATGGTAAACGAGCGGCGGGCCTGCAGTTGAGAACATCCCGCCCATCACACCAGCAATTCCGCCGAAAAATAGGAATGATCCATTGCCGGATCGCTCCGGAAGCGGCTCGGGCTTTCGCGCAAGCTGCAGGCTCGAGACGACGATCACCAAGCCGAGAAGCAGGCGCAGAAGATCGACGTGGCTTCCAGCAAGCCATTCCAGCAGCCAATAGCCGACAAAGAGCATCGGAATGCTCGCTGCCATGACGAGGCCGAATTGATACCACGCCACATCACGCCAGCCCTTCAGAAGCATCTGTGTGGCATTCACAAGAGTCAGCATGCTCACGATCACTGCAGCGTCGGGCAGAGACAAAAGTCCCGTGAGACCGACCCCACCCATGGTGATGAGGCCGAAGGCGAAGCCCGTCAGGGTTTGCGCATAGGCAGCGGCGCCCGTCAGGACCAGGAAGCCGATGAGCTCCGAAAGCGACATACTTTGTGGACTTCCTCAAACTGGCGAACAGCTCCACAAACCGGGAGCCGGCATAATTGAAATCGGCTGCTAAAGCATCGGCCCCAAAAGTGGATTTGCACTTTTGGGATCAATCCGATGCTTTCTCTTTCAAGCAGAGCATCGTTCATGCGGAAAACCGGGTCCACTTTTCCGCACGATGCTCTAGCCCGAGGGAGCCGCAATTCTCGCTCCCTGTGCTCTAATCGCGGGTTTTCAGTCAAGCGCGATGAGGTGAGGTCTGGTATCCTTGCTTCTCCTCGGGTCATGGTTCGCTCTGCGGCCGGCACTCGCCGCCACAGGATCGGTTTAACAGCATCAGCCTTCCAAAGCCGGCGACGTGGTCAGTTGGAGAAGCGTTGTCACATCGGCTTCACCCTAAGGTCAGCCTCGGGTCACAGTCCGACATTCCCCTGCCCTTCCCGAGTGTCAGCTTACGCCGGATGAGCAGAACAAACTTCTTGCGTCGGAGAAGTGCCAAAAGGCGACGTCAGGAATACGCACCAGGCTTGCATGTCTCTCCAAGCTCTGTAGCCCGGCAGCCGCTCCACCAAACTGAATGAAGCGACACGCACCCTTCACAGAGAGGAGGTCACAGCACCGGTGATGCGGGTGATCGCCTCATCGACCGTCGGTCTGGGGCAACCGAGATCGGCGCGCATATCGAAATCCTTGTTCGCTCGCCCGGGACCGCGACGATTGAAGGCTGTCACAGGGCTGTTCACTTGCACGTCCTTTGATCGATTGTGAGTTGTTCGTTCAGTACCAGGGCTCAGAGTTCCGCGCGTCCGCCATCGACGACGATCTCGGCCCCCAGCATGTAGCTCGAACCATCGCTGGCCAGGAACAGCACCGCCGCGGCGATTTCCTCCGGCCGGCCCATCCGCCCGAGCGGAACCTGTGCACCGACCTTGGCGGCGTAAGCGCGGAACTCCTCTTCCGTCTGGTTCCTGACACGGTGGATCGGCGTTTCGATGGAGCCGGGGCTGACCGCGTTCACCCGGATCCCACGCTCCAGGAGTTCGGCGGACAAGGTCCGCGCGAAGGAACGGACCGCCGCCTTCGATGCCGAAAGGAGCGAACGCCCGGGCGCTCCCACCTGGTTGAGCCAGGATGTGTTGAGGATGATCGAGGAGCCCGATGACATCAGAGGCAACACGGCCTGCACGGAGAAGTAGACGCTCTTCACGTTGACGTCCATCAGCCGGTCGTACATCGCCTCGTCCGTGCTCTCGATGGGCGTGCCGAAGGCGACGCCGGCATTGGCGAACAGGATGTCGAGCGAGCCGAAGGCCTCCCTCAGTTCCTGTTGCAGTCGGTTGAGATCCTCTCGCGAGGTGACGTCCGCGCGTATGGCAAGGGCAGCGTCGCCCAGTTCGGCGCGTGCGCCCTCAAGCTTATCCGCATTGGTCCCGGTGATGGCGACCCTTGCACCGTGCTCTTGCAGCAGCCGCGCAGTCGCGAGGCCAATACCGCTCGATCCGCCGGTGATCAGCGCTGTCTTTCCCTTAAGCATCGGTTGATCCACGCTCCTCGCGCCCTCAGCGTCGGCAGGCATCACGGCGCCTTGGCGACCGAGCGAACAAGGGCCACGACTAGGCTCAAGATGCCGCCAAACCATAGCGCCATCGCAACTGGTCCCAAAGCCATGGCCCAGCCTGTTTGGCCCGGCGCATGCATCATGGGATGAGTCCAGGGCGTGCCCGTTGAGTCCGTGGCGAAGTGCCCGGGACCGGACTGATGCAGAACGATCATCATTGCGATGCCGGAGAGCAGCGCGACGCCTCCGATGGTGGCTAACCTCTTCGTACCAGTCATGATCTGTCCCTTTCTCAATTGGAAGGTCTTGGTCGATCGCGATTAAGCCCTGGAAGTCCGCCCCTGTTCAGAGACCGGTGCTTGCGTCTCCGTCTTCCAGGAGAGTGCAGCACCAGCAAGCAGGAGCGGGAGGAATGAGATCCAGAGGACCATGTCCCAGCCGTAGCTGGCCAACAGTCCTCCCGACGAGAACGAGCCCGCGGCCATCGTGCCGAACACCAGGAAGTCGTTGAGCGACTGCACGCGCGTCCGTTCCTCGGGACGGTGGCACTCCAGCACGAGTGCCGAAGCGCCCACGAAGCCGAAGTTCCAGCCGACCCCAAGCAGGATCAGGGTCAGCCAGAAATGCGCCACGTCCACCCCCGTCAGCCCGATGGCGGCGGATGCGGCCGTCAGGGCCAATCCAGCGGCTACCACGCGGGGGGCGCCGAAGCGCGTGATCAGCCGCCCGGTGAAGAAGCCCGGGCCGTACATCGCGATGATGTGCCATTGCAGGCCGAGGTTGGACGATTCCTGCGACAGGCCGCACAGACGCATCGCCAACGGGGCCGCCGTCATGATGAAGTTCATGAGCGTGTAGGAAACGACCCCGCAGATCACGGCGGTGATGAAGCGGGGCTGGCGCACGATGGCACCGAGCGGGCGACCGCCGGCCACCTCCGCCGCCGTGGGCATCGGGACCCGGACGCCGAACAGGACGAGGGCGGACACGACTGCGACGGCGGCCTGCGCCAGGAACGTCGCCGCGAACAGGTAGGGCTGCCACAGGTCCATGGTGTAGGTGACGAGTTGCGGACCGATGACCCCGGCGAACACCCCGCCCGCCATGACGGCGGACAGGGCCCGGGGGCGTCGCTCCGGCGCGACGCAATCGGCGGCGGCGAAGCGGAATGAGAGGACGACGGCGGCGTAGGCGCCGCCGAAGAACGTGCCTAAGCAGAACAGCCAGAACGAGCCCAGCACGACCGCCAGGGCGGCCAGCAGGCCGACGAGCACGCCACATCCCGTTCCCGTCAGGAACGCGGCGCGACGACCATGGCGCCGGGCGATGGCTCCGGCCGGCAGAGTGCAGGCCGCCATCCCCACCACGAAGATGGAGATCGGCAGCGTGGCTAGCGCCTTGCTGGGGGCTAGCATGTTGCCGACGATGGCGCCGGTTGCGTAGACGACCGCCGAGTTCGCCCCGGCGAGCGCCTGCGCGACCGCGAGCCTCAGGACATCGGCATCCCCGGATCGACTCGCGGGCCCGAGCCTGGTCGCCGTGTTGGCATCAGCGTGTGACATGGGGATCCTCAGGCTGCGAGCAGACCATGCCAGCGCGTGTCGCGCGGCGACGGGCGGCGGTGCAGGCGACGGTCGAGAAGCTTGCCGGCCTTCACGGTCTCGCCGCTTCGCATCAGAGCCAGAAGGAGCATGTCCTCGATCATCTCGCGCTGGGCACCGCTGCCGCCGATGCGCACGACCTCGGCCGCGACCGGCTCCAGGATGCGGGCGCAGCCCGCGTAGTCCTCCTCCGCGAAGGCCAAGGCGGCGCGGCAGATCGCCGGCACCACCGGCCCGGCGGCCAAGCCTCCCGCTTCGATCAGTCCCGTCAACGCCTGCACCCGCTGCTCGACCGCGGCCCTGTCGCCGGTTGCCGCCGCGATGAGGGCCATGTGGACATCGGCGAAGGCGAAGCCGGCCTGTTGGAAGACTCCGCCGGAATAGGCCGCCGCCGCCTCCCACAACCCCGCCGGCACCGTGTGGCCGTAGGCCTTGAGCCGCCACAGGAACGACGCCGTGTCGCTGACGACGTTGACCGGCATCCCGGCCGACACCGACGGCTGGATGTAATCCGCGTAGATCGCAAGCGCCCGCTCCGGATCACCCCGCTCCAGGGCACCCAGCGCCGAATGCCAGGCGATGTGGCCATGGAGGATGCCGGCGCGGTCATAGCCCGGCAGCCAGTCCGCGATCAGCCTCTCCGCGTCCTCACCCGCGCCGCCCTCGTACATGGCGTGCGAGAGCGCGTGCGCTGCGTTCGCGTTGTTTCTTCGCAGGTCGTAGCTGCGCTGCGTGAGTGCCCAGCCAAGCGTCACATTGCCGTTCTCGGCATGGGCCCAGCCCCGGTAGGTGAGGAACCACCAATCGTCGGCGTCGAAGTGCCGGGCGTGCCGCTCGCAGAGATCCACGCGCGCTTGGTCATGGTCCGCCATCCCGGAGAAGGCGAAGAGCCCGAAGGCGCCGAGAGGCAGCGACAGGATCAGGACGTCCCGCGGCCAGGTGTCGGCGTGCGCGAGCGACCGCTCCAGCGCCTTTGCCGACTGGCCGTTGACGGCAAGCGACAGGATCTCCACATGGCTCCGCTCGCGCTCGGTCCCGCGCCGGGCGACGATCTCTTCCGCCGTCGCGATCCGCGCCTTGGCCTTCGCCAGTTCGGCCCGGATGGCGTGCAGGCGGGCGCGCGCCGCATGGGCGAGAGCGAAGTCCGGGTCGGCCGCGATAGCCTCCTCCAGGGACTCCGCGGCGCCGGGCCAGGCCGAGAGGAGCAGGTCGACTCCGTGCCGGTAACGTTCGGCTGCGAGATCGGACGTCGTCGAGAGTGGCAGACCACGGCTATCCAGGAGGGTCATGGCAGGGTCCTCGTTCTGGGATCGGGCGGGCAATCAGTGCTCGTTCCAGCGGTTTATACGCGATCCCCTCCTGTCGGTATTTTGACAATCTGCCAAACTATGTAGAGTAACCGCCAAACTGGAGGCCCAACATGACATGGGAGACAATCCAGGCGCCGTCTGGCTTGGCACCACCCCAACCGATCACCGTCCGGGCTCAGTCGATCCCGGCGCGCCATTACTTCCCCGAGCATGCACACTCCTGGAACCAGATGGTATACGCGATCTCCGGCGTGCTGACGGTGGCGGTGGAGGGGCGCTCCTTCGTGATCTCGCCGGAGCAGGCCGTCTGGCTGCCGACAGGCCTGCGGCACCGGGTCGGATCCCTGCTCGGGGCGGAGTTCCGCAGTCTCTGGATCGCCGACGAGGCCGGCCGCGGCCTTCCGACGGCTCCGACGGTGTTCGGCGTCACGCCGCTGCTCAAGGCTCTCATCGTCGAGGCCACTGCGATCGAGGACGAGGAGGATCGTGATGGATATGCCGGCCGTGTGACGGAACTGATCCTTGACCAACTCCGGCGGGCGCAGCCCCTCCCGGGCGCGCTCCCCTGGCCGCGCGGGGGATCCTCCCTGACGGCGCTTTGCGAGGCGCTCTACGCCGACCCGGCCGACCCGCGCGGGCCGGAGGCGTGGGGCCGGGAGCTTGGGATGTCGGAGCGGACCCTGGCCCGCCGCTTCGAGACGGAGATGGGCATGAGCCTGCGTTCCTGGCGGCGGCGCCTGCGGCTGTTCAAGGCGATTGAACTCATGGGCGGTGGCTTGGACGTGACCCGGACGGCCATGGAGCTCGGCTATGGCTCGACGTCGGCCTTCGTGTATGCGTTCCGCACCGACATGGGGTGCAGCCCCCAGGCCTACATGCGCGGGCGTGGGGCAGATCGGTTCGGGAGCTGATCTAGTGTCCCGTCGGAAGTCTCTTGGCTGGCCAAAGCTGATGGTGAAACGCCGCTGGTACTGACTACGCCGAGGCCAGATGACGTTGCGATAAGATCCTGAATCCGCAGTTTGACGCATGGTGTGCATGCGGACAGGTTTCCGGTGTACGACCGAGCGCACTTTGTACGGCACCTTTAATTGATGGTTGAGGTCTACTCCGAGGCTGCCGTCCCGCCCGGCCTGTTGCGGAAGCCGTTTTCTCGGGATCACCCTGCTCCTGCTTTGACTACCGCGGCGGAAGCATGGCGCTGATCCGGACTTGAAGTCCGTCCGGAGCGAAAGTCGTCTCGACCTCGCCCCCCAACTGCCGCCCGAGGGCTCGGTGCAACAGCACCGATCCAAAGCCCTGCCGCTCCGGCTTCTCGACCGGAGGTCCGCCACGTTCCTGCCAAGCCAGATTGAGCTTGCGCCCGTCGGCCCGCTCCTCAACGCTCCAGGTTACCTCAACGCAGCCGCTGGGAAGCGAGAACGCACCGTACTTGGCGGCATTGGTGGTCAGCTCATGCACCGCCATCCCGAGTGCCACCGCGATCTCGGAGGGCAGCCGAACGTCGGGTCCGGCAAGCCTCACCCGCTGGCCGGATCCATCGTCGTAAGGCGCTAGCTCGAAGTCCAGGATGCCCTTGAGCGAGGCCCCGCCATGCCCCTGTTCGATCAGCAGTGTGTGCGTTCTCGCGAGCGACGTGATCCGCTCCGTCACGGCCTGCTGGAACTCGGCAATGGTCTGGGCGCGCCGCGCCGTCGAGGCGATCACCGCCTGGACTGTCGCCAGTGTATTCTTGACCCGGTGATGGAGCTCACGGTTGACCAGAAGGAGCTGCTCCTCCAGCCGCTTGCGCTCGGTGATGTCGCGGGCGATCTTCGAGGCGCCGATAATCCGGCCGTGGCCGTCCTTAACCGGTGACACTGTCAGTGAGATTGCGACCTGATGGCCGTCCTTGCATTGGCGAACGGTTTCGAAGTGCTCGATCTGGTCGCCCCTGCCGGTGCGTTCGAGAATCCCCGTCTCCTCGTCCTGCCGATCTTCGGGGATCAGGAGCGTCACGGGTTGGCCGATCACCTCCTCGGCCCGGTAGCCGTAGAGCCGTTCCGCACCCTTGTTCCAGCTCGTAATGGCGCCGGTCAAATCCATGCTCAGGATGGCGTCGTCGGACGACTCGATGATCGCGGCAAGCCGCCGCGCGGCCTCTTCCGCCTGCTTGCGGGCGCTGATGTCGACGGCGAACTCCACGATGGTGCCGTCGCCCAGGTCGCGGCCGGCGAACAGCATCCAGGAGCGGCTGCCGTCCTTGCGCAGGTACTCCTTCTCATAGGGGCCGATCCGCCCCGTCCCGGCCAGATCCTTCATCTGCGCCTCGCTGGCGGCGACCCACTCGGGCGGGGTCATCCGGCGCCAGTCGAGATTGCCGCTCTCGACCTCCTGCCGCGACCAGCCGGTGATCTTGAGGAATACGTCGTTGGCGCCGATCAGCGTACCCTCATAGTTGAAGAACATGACGCCTACGGCTTCGGTCTCCAACACCCGCCGCAGGCGCTCCTCGCTCGCGCGCAGCGCCATCTGGGCGAGGTGCGCGTCGGTGACGTCATGCCCTTCGCAGAAGATCCCGGTCACCCGCCCGGCTGCGTCGCACACGGGCTCGTAGACGAAGCTGAGGAAGCGTTCCTCCGGCACGGTGCCGGGCGCGCGTTGCAGGCGAACCGGAACGTCTTCGGCCACGACACGCTCGCCGCGCGCATAGACCTGGTCGAGCCACTCGAAGAAACCCTGCCCCGCGAGTTCGGGGAAGGCCTCACGCGCGCTCCGGCCGATGCAGTCGCGGTTGCCGACCAGCCGCAGATAGGCTTGGTTGGCGAACTCGAACACGTGCCCGGGTCCGCGCAGGATCGCGATGAAGCCGGGGGCCTGCTCGAACAGGCGCCGCTGCCGCTCGGTCTCGGACGCGAGCCGCCGCTCGGCCATGATCTGGCGGGTGATTTCCGTGCAGGCACAGAAGAACCCGGCAACCGAGCCCGTTTCGTCACGCACAGGTGTATAGGAGAAGGAGAAATGGGTCTCCTCCGGGTAGCCCCGCCGCTCCATGATGAAGGTGATGTCGTCCATGTGGACCGACTCGCCCGCATAGGCCTGCTCAACAATCGGCAGGAGTTTGTCGTGGATGTCGGACCACACATCAAGGATCGGTCGGCCCAATGCGGCCGGGTGCTTGCGCGCAAGGATCTCGGCATAGGCGTCATTGTAGAGCAGCGTGCGCTCGGCGCCCCAGGCAATAAACATGGCCTGTTTGGAGCTCACCATAACGCCAATCAGGGTCTTGAGGGCCTGCGACCAACCCTCGGGATGGCCGAGCGACGTCGCGGCCCAGTCATGGGCGCGGATGCGGGTACCCATTTCCCCGCCGCCCGAAAGGAGGTCGAGCCGCGTGTTCGGTCCGAAGTTGCCGTCCATGATCTCCATTCTGTTTGTCTGAGGGCTCAGGGGCTCGGCCCCGACTGCCGCCTCGTTCATTCGCCCGGTGTGCCCCTCATCGTGGCGAGGGAAGGCAGCTTCGTTGCTTGGGCCGTGCGGCGCCTGCCGTCTGGCGGTTGAGGTTGCTACCCCGCCTCAGCCCCGTCATGGGCTGATCCACCGCGAAATGAGAACGAGCCCCGCTGGACGGAGGTACCCAGCAGAGCCCGAACCGATGCGGATGTGACGCCAATCCGCATTTGAGACCCCTCGTTTACTCAGAGCTGCGAGAGGCCTCACTTACATAAGTGAAACGTAACCGCAGCTTCCCAATTGGCGGCGCGACGGGAACGAACTGTGCTCTGTCCGATCCTTTGTCTCGCCCCTGGCAAGTAAACCGACGGACCGAATGTCAGCGCCGGGTCAGACCAGGAAATCCCCTGCTCCTCAGGAGCGTCCGGTGTTCCTTTCTTAAGCGGACACTCGGTCTGCTTCCGCGTCGTGCCATGAACGGACCTTCCTGACGAAAAGGTGCCGCCGTGCAGATCCTTACCTGTTGCGGAATCTCCCGGTCATCTCATGAATGTGCCGCACGGGAGTGGCCCCGCGATACGGCTTTGGCATGAAGTGTCCGTCGTCCGGGATCTCATCAGGATGCGGAGGGGCATAGCCGGAGGAGATCAGCAGCCGGATGTGAGGCCAGCGCTGGTGGACCTGCTCGGCGAGCGCCATGCGGTCCGTCGAGTCGGGCATGTCCACATCCGTGAACAGCACCTGCACCTCATCCGACCGCGCCTCCAGCACCGCCAAGGCGACACGGGCGTTTGCCGCCTCCAGAACATGGAACCCAGCCTCCTCCAGCTCGTCGGCAGCGGTCATGCGCACCAACGGCTCGTCCTCGACGATCAGGACAACAGGAGGCTCTTTGATTTCGGTCGGTGTCATTGCCGTCGAACGGAATTAACCTATGTTAGTTCCTACCGCCCAGGTTCTTTGTTTTGCTTGAGGTTTTTATCGATGATCCTGTCTGACACGCCCGCCCACAGGTTCAAGGTTGGAGATCGGGTGTGGATTGTCAGATCCTCCAGCGGCAACGCGGCGGAAGCCTTCCTGGAACTCGTCACGCTCGCGGATGCCGCACAGCGCCCGCAGCAGATCTGGGAGGTGGTCCGGCTTCGGCCAGCCGACGAGATCGGATTTCAGTACCACGTCAAAGCCTGTGAGAATGGACAGGAGCGGCTGGTTCGGGAGGGCCAGCTTGCCCCGGCGGAATAGCTGTCGGCTGGTTTTCTATCAAAGAGAGCGGCGTCGCCGCTTGGTTCTGCTGGCGGATCCGCTCGGCCGTCCCATCGGGGCCGCTAGGCCAGACGCTGGCTGATCCATGCCTGCGCGGCATCCGGATCGGCAAAGACTGGGTGGTCTATTCCGCCAACCTCCCCAAAACCAGCCTCCGGAAACCAGTGCGTGGGAGCCGCCTCGGCGGCTCACCCCATGCGCGCAGCAGAAGGAAGAAGACCGTCATGATACGACGGCTGGGTAGGCCTCTGGCCCATGAGGAGCTACACTCAGGACGGTCTGGGGGCGGGTTCCAGCAACCGGTAGAGAGCTTGGGCGGGCGTTTCGCGGCTGACAGGCTTTTCGAGCCATGGTGCATCCCGCAGCTCCGGCGGACGACCGGCTTTTGGCGGCAGGCTCGAGTAGAACGCGAGCGGTATTCCCCGGCGCTTCAGCTCAGGGGCGACGTCGAGGGAGGCGCCGTCCTTGATCATGATGTCGAGCACGGCCAGGTCGGGGGATGTTGTGTTCCAGCCATTGCCGCGCCTGGGCACTGCTCATGAGGGGGCCCGCACCGTGAATCCGGTCTCCTCCAGGGAGGCTTCCAGCGACATGCCGATCAGCGCCTGATCTTCGACGATCATGCCGTGGGATTCACGCATCGAACTCACCCTCCGTGTAACTTGGACAAAGAGAAAGAGCCCCGCTGGCAGGAGGCCGCCAGTGGAGCCCAATGGACGCGAGGAGGGACGAAATCGCATCTGCCCGCTTCTTTACGCAGGCCCGAACGCTTCTTCGCTCACACAGGTAAACCCTGGCCGCATACTCTCCGAAGTCACGGCATTATGGCGAACAGCGCGTGCCCCAGTCTGGCCTGCATTCTGAAAGATTATCATAAGTTAGTGGCAGGGCTCTTTCGGTGCCTTAAGGCACACGGCCCTCTGCGCGGACCAGCCTGGAGGCTGCCGTTTGTGCGTGGAGGAGAAGCATGGTCGCCGACAGCCTCAAGGCGGGGACACTCCCGGAAGAACCTGATGGTCTTGAGGATGGGCAGAGCGTTGATGGCGAGCCTGCGCCGGAGCCAACCCTGCCACCCCGTATCGCCGCCTATCTGGGAGAACAGCTCCAGGCCTTCTACGCGCACCTGATGAGCGCGCCTGTTCCCGATCGTCTCGTCCAACTCCTGGAGCAACCGGATCGGAAGGGGAGCGCGAGCGATGGCGACTGAGACCTCCGTCCATCAGGCCATGCTGGCCGCCGTCCCGCACCTGCGGGCCTTTGCCATCTCATTGTCCGGCAACGTCGAGTATGCGGACGATCTCGTTCAATCGGCCCTGATGCGGGGCCTGGAGAACCTCGACAAGTTCCAGCCCGGCACGAGCATGCAGGCGTGGCTCTTCACCATCCTGCGCAACCACTACTACACCGAACTGCGGAAACACCGGCGCGAGGTGGAGGATCCGGACGGAGCGATGGCCGAGAAACTGGCCGTGCTGCCGGAGCAAGGCTCGCGGCTGGACTTCACGGATATGCAGGCAGCACTGGCCAGGCTCAGCCCCGAGCAGCGTGAGGCGCTTCTGCTCGTTTCCGCCGAGGGCGTGTCGTACGAGGAGGCGGCTCAGATCTGCCGGGTCAACATCGGCACGCTCAAGAGCCGCGTGAACCGCGCCCGCACCCGCTTGGCGGAGCTCCTGGCGCTTGATGCTGAGGAGGACCTTGGCCCCGACCGCCTGGTCAAGGCCGCGCTGCTCACGCACACGCCCTGATAAGAGCGGCCGTGCATTCGCAGCGGCCAGATGCTCTCATCAGCTACTCGGCCATCCGCTCGTCAGGAATCTCGCCGGTTGCGGCAGAGCTGGCTTCAGCCGCAGCCGCTGGCGGAGCATTCTCGACCGTCGCGCCGGAGCGCTCCTGCCCTTGCTCAGCCAGCTCCCGCTCTGCCCGGAACCAATGGCCTTCAGGATTTCCGGTGCGGCCCTCACTCTCCCAGATCTCATAGGCCCGCCGCCGGATCCGCTCATCCTGGTTGGTGGCGATGGCTGCGGCGGACACTGTGTCGGACATGATCTGCCCCCTCTCGCTGGACCACCGGATCAATGATCGAGCAGAAAAGAGGTTCATCCATCCCTATGTCGAAGTTGGCCCCTGCAAGCGAGGATCACCTTCGAACCCATGAACAACCGCATGCCACGTGCAGGTTGTGCATGTTGTGCTTCATCTCGGATGAGCCGGCTCACGGATTGCCTCTCCGATCGCGGCTGCGCATGGCCTGCCGCAGCACCTCAAAGATGACCGCTGTCGACCAGCCAAACAGCAGTACGCCGTTCATGGCCGCCATCGGGCCAAGTAGGCGCCAGCGCTCCACCGGCACGACATCGCCGTAGCCGAGTGTCGTGTAGTTGACGAACGCGAAGTACAGCATGTCGACTCCCGCAGGAGCGGCATCCAGGATTGCATAGGCGAGAGACCACGCGATCACCTCGGCTACGTGTGCGATCATCAGCACCCCGACGGTCGCGACCATGACGGCAGCGAGCCACGCTTGGGATCGGCGGGGCTCCCATTTCAGGGCGCGGCGGGCAGTCCCCACCACCGTTGCCATCACGGCCGCATGGATGGCGATGTTGCCCAGGCTGACGGCGCCCCCGAGGAGAAGCTGTCGCAACATGGCTCACCTTCTACGGCGTGGTGGTCGGGATCAGGTAAAGGATAGCCGCGATGATGAGATAGAGGGCCAGCAATTGGGCTCCCTTGAACCAGTTGGACTGGCCGGCCGTCGCAACGGTTGCCCCAAGGAGCACCGCCCCGAACAGCATCCACATTTCGGCCTGCGAGAAGGCCAACCGGAACTGCGGCTGGCCCATGAGCGGTGCGACCAACACCAGGATAGGGGCCACGAACAAGGCGATCTGCACGCAGCTTCCCAGAGCAATGCCGATGCTGAGATCGGGACGGTTGGCCCGACCCATGGCGATGGCCGAGCCGGACTCGGCCGCGCCGCCGACAAGCGCCAGCACGATCACGCCCATGAACACCTGCGACATGCCCAGCGAGTGCCCGGCCTGTTCGGCGGCCCCAACGAGGAGTTCGCTCATCCAGGCTGCGCCGAGAGACGCAACCAGCAACGTCGCGACGCCCCACGCGAGGCTAGGATGATCGTGACTTTCCTCGCCGGCGGCAGGGGCATTCAGTTCGGCGAAGATCTCCGGATGGGTTCGCAGGGAGTACAGCAGGAAGAGCCCATAGAGGCCCAGCAGGACGACCGCCACGACGAGGTCCAGGGTGGCGTGCAGGCCAAGGTGGGGCTCCGCCTCAAGGGTGCGGTGGAACGCGCTCGGCAGCGCCAGGCTGATCCAGGCCAGAACCATGGTCGACGAGTAGGTCCGCACCGCATCCGGGTTGTATTTCTGGCTGTGGTGGCGCAGGCCGCCGAGCAGGAAGGAGAAGCCCAGAGCCACCAGCAGGTTGGCGAGGAGCGCCCCGACAATGGAGGCGCGCACCATCTCCAGGAGGCCGGCCCGCAGGGCCACCATGGCGATGATCAGCTCCGGCAGGTTGCCGAAGGTGGCGTTGAGGAGGCCTCCGACCGTGGTGCCCGTGTGGACGGCGACCTGCTCGGTTCCCTGGACGATGAGCTTGGCGAACGGCACGATGGCCAAGGCGGCGCAGAAGAAGACCACGCCGGCAGGAAGGGTGCCGACGCGGTCGAGACCGGCGGCAATTGGCGCGAGGACCAGGAGCCACAGGAGAGAGGGCCTGAGCAGGGATGACCTGTGCGGTGATGCTCCGGCCACCGGGTGAGTGTCGGGATACGGCTTGTCTGTCATGACCTCATCCCTCTTGCTTGGTCGACCGTGCAAACCTGGCCGCTTCCATTCATCGCCCATTGTCAATCTCGATGGAGCGGCAAACCCCTCCAATCGGGCATTGGGCGGTGTCAACCGTCCTCACCCAGGCCGGACGTGCCGTTTCCTGGAGAGCGCAGAAGCTCGCGTCCCGCACATAGCGGTCATAGGTCGTTGGCCCTGTGCGCAGCACGGCCGCGCCCTGCGACACCACGATCCCCCTGGCCTGCGCACAGGTCATGGCAAGGGTCGTCGGTCCCGGCTGCGCGATGGCGCCTGGGGCGAAACCTGCGATGGCGATGGACACCAGGATGGATCTCATGACTTTCTGCCTTTTCGATTCATCCTAGCCCACCCGCAACCCCGTGCTTGACCGAGGGAGACAATCCTTTGGCAGTTTGGGCCGCCGATCCGGCCGTGAACGGGAGATGCCGCGATGACGAGCTGCATGCAGCAGCCTGACTGCCGCCCATGCCTGCCATCAAGGCATCATGGTCTGGCTCCGGGAGCCCTCATCCGGCATTCGACCCAAGTGGATCGGGATCACTCTCCAGGGCTAGCCAGTGGGCCGCTGCATTGGCGCCCTCACCACTGGACGGGCGTCGCTGACTTAAACTGCCAAGATATTGTCCCATTCTGTCAAGCAGGCTGCCTTGGCCGACCTACAGTGATCCCATGGGCAATCCTTGGTCTCTCCCGTGGCGGAGTGTCCTGACACTCGGATCGTCAGCTTGTCCAGGTCCCAATGGAGACCTGTCCTGGGCGTGCACGGGCAATGTGAGCCCCGGCATCAGACTGTATCCCGCCACGCCAGACCAAGCCTCAAACCGTTGGTCCCATCTGAGATGGTCTTGGACGGATGCCTTTTGGAGGAGGACACGATGCGAATTGCGGGACTTGTGGGTGCCACTGGGCTTGGCCTTGGCATTGCGTCGACGTGGGTCTCGGGCGCGATCGCGCAGGGAGGCCTAGCAGCCTATCAGGGCGCTTGGCTGTCCGGGGGCGCGGATTGCGCAGAGGTTTACGCGTCCGCGGGGAAAGGAACCTCGTTCAAGAGGCCGGTCGACATCTTCGCGCCCGCCTTCATCGTCTCCGGCAGCCGCCTGAGGACGCCTCAGGCATCGTGCCGCATCAAATCGGTTCGGCCGAGCGGTGATCGTCAGCTCTTGGTCCTCGGATGCGCCAACGCCGTGGCGGGCAACGAGGTGCGGGTTCTCATGGCGCCGCAACCGGACGGCTCGCTCAAGCGCTACTTCAACGCCCAGGACACGATGGGCACCGCGTACAAGCAATGCTCGCGATAAGATCCCTGGGGACAGCGGCTTTCGCAAGCCTTCCCCGGTCACGGTCAAGAAAGGCGAGCTCAGACGAGCCATCAGTCGAATAACAGCAAGGGGTGCGATGGTGACTTCTTTGAGAGCATCGACAAAGCGACAGGTTTTTTCCGTGGCGGCCGCAAACTTACTCGGCTTGGCCCTTGCGACGCACTCGGCTCTCGCGGACAACCCTGCTCCCGCAGCGGCGCTGGAGATCGGGGCGAGGTCGGCGGGGATCTCATCCGAACGGTACGGATCCGCCAAGGCACCAACACGAAAGCCGACGAGGAAGCAGCCTGACCAGTCCGGCAACTTCGTGTACGGGATCATCAACCAGATCCGGGCCCAAAGCGAGGAGCTCTGCGCCCGCTACGGCAGCCCGGGCGATTGCCTGGAGGAAGCCGAGATCTGCCTGACCATGCGCGACTCGGAGGACAATCGGGTCAGGCTGTGCCTCAACACCATTCCCGGAGAAGGCGGAGGCGACGGAGGCGCTGTGCAGAAATCACGCCTGAGACGGTAGCCTCGATGATCATGGTGCATGATGCGGCCTGCGCGCCGAATGGTGTTATAATTAAGGTTGAGAACCGCGAGCGTCCGGCCTGCATGGCCGTGCTCATTGCCATGCATTTCCGATGAACGGGTCTGCACGACCAAGAGGAACTTCGAAGAAACAGAGGGGGTGGGCACGAAATCTTTGGAGGTTGTCATGAGGAAACTCGCAACTGTCGCCGCTGCCGCCTTGATGACGATGGGCAGTGTTGAAACGGCGGACGCGCAGTACTGGCGTGGCCGCGGCTGGGGCTATCACGGCGGTTATTATCACCATCACGGCGGCTGGGGCGGCGGCGCCGTCGCGGCCGGGCTGATCGGCGGGGCAGTTCTCGGAAGCCTGATCACCGCAGCCGCCACTGCCCCCGCCTATGGTTACGGGTATCCCGCCTATGGTTATGGATACGGGTATCCTGCCTACGGCTATTATGGCACGTGGCCGGGCTACTATTACCCGCGTCCCGCCTACTACTATCCACGGCCTGTCTATTATGGCCCGCGCTATTACTATCCCCGCCGAGTCTATTACGGTCCGCGTTACTATCCGCGCCGCGCCTATTATGGCCCTCGTTACTACGGGCCCCGCTATTATGGCGCATATCGGGGCTACTACGGCCCGCGCTACTTCGGACCTCGCGTGGCCTACCGCCGGTATTATTGAGGTCGTGCCGCGAGGAGCCGCTGGGACTTTCAGGGGATGGCGTACTGCGCCGTCTTCAACCAGGCCTGAGGGATTTGAGCACGATGCAGGCGAGAGACTACGCGGCCACCGAGATCCTGCGTGACGAACGCAGGGTTGAAATCCGTGCCCTCAGGCCTGAGGACCGGGCTGCCCTGCTCGCCGCCGTCAGCCGGACCAGCGACCAGTCCCTCTACCGGCGCTTCTTCGCCTTCAAACGCGGCTTCACGGACCAGGAGGTCGACTTTTACATCAATATCGACTTCGTCAGCCACGTCGCCCTTGTTGCGGTGCTGGAAGAGGACGGGCGACCGATGATCGTCGGCGGAGCGCGTTACATCGTGGGGCAGCCCGGTCAGGCCGAGGTCGCCTTCGCCGTAGACGATGCCCACCAGGGGAAGGGCATCGGCACGGCCCTGTTGCGCCATCTCGTTGTCTTGGCCCGTCAGGGCGGGCTCAAGGAGCTGATCGCCGATGTTCTGCCGGTCAACACCGCGATGCTGAAGGTCTTCGGGACCAGCGGACTCGGGATCACGACGCGGCAGGAGCCGGACACCACCCATGTCGTGCTCCAGCTCTCCTAAGTTAGTGCATCGTACGGATCCGGAGGGCCGCGCTAGCGAATAACCGGATCCACTTTTCGCTGACGCGGCCCTTCGGGTCGCGCAGACGATGCGCTCCTCTGGAGATTGAGCATCGGATGAACCCAAAAGCGGAATCCACTTTTCTCGTCCGATGCTCTAGCCTCCCCCTGAAAGGTGAGGGCTCGGGCACTCTCCCAAATGCCCAAGCCCCCTAAACGCCTTGGCCAAGTCCGAGGATGAAGTCCAACCAACCACGGGCGCCTTGTCCGGATCAGATGCTGCCGGCGAGACGGCTGGCTGCCAGCATTGTGGCGCTCCTTGAATTTCCTGCCTTTGGGGCCACTCTGGCTCGGTCGCCGTGCCGGACTTGACCGATGGGGACGATCCTTTGACAGATCAGGACATTGAAAAGGCCCAATTCCGGGTCAGCCTCGCCGTGGATCGGGCCTGACGTGATGGCGGCGCCTGGGGCAGTCAGGAACGCCAGGAGATCATCGGCACAAGACGTTTATGTTGCTGCGGCACAGTTTCATCCTCCAGACCAGGAAGGGGGCGAGGCGATGGCGGAGGCGCAGCCGCAGACCGTATCCACGGCCCAAGCGACGGATCCGGTTCACGCCTGGATCATGGCGGGCCTGCTGTTTCTGTTCATGCTGATCAACTTTGCCGACCGGGCGGTGCTCGGCCTCGCCGCCGTTCCGATCATGCAGGACCTTGGACTGACCCACAGCCAGTTCGGCCTGATCGCGACGAGCTTCTTCACCCTTTTCTCGGTGGGAGGCGTGATCGGCGGCTTCCTGGTGAACCGCGTCGCCAGCAAGTGGGTGCTGGCGGCCCTCGCGTTGATCTGGTCCCTATGCCAGCTGCCCATGATGCTGTCGGTCTCGGTGGCCGCTCTGGTTGTGAACCGGGTCGCCCTCGGCTTCGGCGAGGGGCCTGCCTACCCGGTCGCGCTGCATGCCGCCTACAAGTGGTTTCCGAACGAGCGCCGTGCCGTCCCGACGAGCCTCATCGCCATCGGCGCCTTGGCGGGCAACGGCATCGCGGCACCGGTGATCGTCACCATCGTTGCCGGATGGTCCTGGCACGCCGCATTCGGGCTTCTCGGTGCGGTTGGCCTCGTCTGGTGCGTCGCGTGGCTGGCGATTGCCCGCGAGGGGCCCCTCACCCCGGATGGCCTGAGCTCCGACGAGCCCATGGCGCGCCCGTCGTACCGCCGGCTGTTCAGGTGTCGAACGGTCATCGGCGTCCAGATTGTCGGCTTCTGTGCCTACTGGCTGCTGACGCTAGCAGTCGTCTGGCTGCCGGCGTTCCTGAGCCAGGCCTTCGGCTACACGCCGGTCCAGGCCGGTTGGATCATGATGCTGGTGTCACTCGGTCAGATCGTGCTCCTGCCCGGCCTATCGACCCTGTCCGACGGCCTGAAGCGACGCGGCGTTCCGAGCCGGCTGGCGTGCGGATCGGTTGCGTGCGCCAGCACACTCGCTGCGGGTCTGATCATCATTCTGTTGGCGCGATCCGAGGGGTCGCTGCCGATCATCGCGTGCACCGTGATCGCCTTCTCCCTCTGCAACGTGATGTTTGTGCTTGGACCTGTCCTGATCGCCGAGGTCACTCCGGTCGAGCGGCGCGGGGCGGTCCTCGGCGTCTCCAACGCGATCACGACGCTGGCCGGCCCTCTCGCCCCGGTGATCACGGGAGTGGTGGTTGATGTCGGCACCCGCCCGGCGGACGGGGTCCGCACAGCCCTCCTGATTGCGGGAAGCCTGACCATCCTGGGGGCGCTTGTGGGATTTGTCCTGATTGACCCGGAGGCGGATCGGGCCCGTAATCCGCTGGATTCCAGGGATGAAACCCAACCAGCGTAACAGCTAACCTGCGCACCTGCGTCCCACGTGGGGTTCGAAGCGTTCAGAGCGCTCCCGACCGACGGCCACCGGCCGTAAACTGGCAAGGCGCTGTCCAAAGACATCAAACACGCCGCCAGGCACTAGGAAGTTCCCGATACCGGGAAGTCACTCCGGTCCAAGGTGCCCGTGGCCTCGGACAGGGTGAACAATCACCCAGCCCGACGGCCACCCACCGGCGCGAGAGGATCACTGCACGGTGCCGCGGGACCGGCCGCCCGGGATGCTGCAGGAGCATCCGGTACCAATCGGCGCCGAATTGGTCAAAGCGCAGGTCCGGACCGGGGTCACACAGTATCCGCCAGACGCCGATGCCACCGGTGTCTGGTAGGTGGAGTACGGGTAGCCGTAATACGGATAGTTATAATACGGGTACGTGGCCGCCGCCCCGATCACCGCCCCCGTGGCTAGACCCCAGCCCCAGCCGCCATAGTAGCCGCCGTAATACGGATAGCGCCTGTAGTAGCCGCGGTAATAGGGATACCGCCCACTGTAATACCGATTGCGCCCCCCATAATACGGATAGCGCGCGCCCCAGGAGCCCGACGGACGCACGCCGTACCGCCAATCACCACGATTGCCCCAGCGGTTGTCGAAGCGGCCGCCCGGATTGCTGATCGCAGCCGGGCGAAAGCGCCCGGCTCCGGGGCTGATGCCGGCCACGCGGCTTGGCATGCCGGACCGGGCGGCAATCGCACCAGTGCGGAAGCCACCACCTGTTCCGACTCGGGAGGCGCCCATGCCACCTTGAGGAATCCATATCCGCGGGCCTCCCATGCTACCGCCGCCCATGCGGGCACCACCACCGAAGCCGCCGCTCATGCGGGCGCTTGGGCCGCTAAAGCCACCGCCGCGGCCGCCACGCTGGGCCTCAGCCACATCCGGGATCAGAAGAGTGCCTGCTGCGAGAGTGATAAGAGCCAAGAGAGTCCTGTTCATTGCCATCCTCCCTTTCGCCGCCCGGCGCACAGCACAGGGCAGGCTATCATCGGCAGAACACATTGTGATCACGGTAGGAAAACCTGCTTGATCGTTTGAGACAAGCACTTGGCATTTTGCGACGGAGGTCATGCAAAGAGCTTCACTCCCCCGAGATTTCCTCCCATGCGAAAATCCGGCAGAAGCTCAACAAACTGGTGCATGTCAGGGAGGCGATTTCAGGCCGCTAACCCACATGGACCGACGCTTGAGGCGATTCCTGGTCTCAGCGTAGGCCGATCTCAACGCCGCTCACGTTGGCGTTCAGCTCCAGTCCGATGTTGCGGCCGCGCAGGTCGAGCACGATACCCCTCGCATTCTGCAGACGAATGCTCGATACGCCGCCGCCGGCGGCGGCTCCCACGCCAACGGCCGTATAGGTGCCGGCGATGTCGGAGGCTCGGCGCAGGTTGTAGGCGCGTCCGACTAGGTCGGCCTTCGAGGCCCCAATCGTCGCGCCGAAGCTCAAGCCGCCAACACTCAGCGGATAACGCCGCCCCTGAAAGACGAGCGTGCCTCTGCCGCCGCCGATGCCGACGATGAACCCCGCCTTGGCAATCTCGACGTGGACCGTGCCGGTTGCGGCCCATCCTGGTGCCGCCAGCCCCAGCGCGAACGTCACCGCAAGGGCAACCAGACCAGAACGAAGAGTATGGTGGAATGTGAACATGGATCCCTCCCTCTTCTCACGTTCTCACGGGCAGAGACGAACCCGGGACCTGGCGATCACAAGGCTATGATGGTCTCGGCACGGGCGCTTGCCATCAGCCGAGGCCGGTTGCGAGGCAATCCGCTCGCTCTCCCGCAGTGCGTGACCGCTCGGGTTACAGCTGGCACTGGATCGTGCAAACACTGACCCAGAACGTTCCAGCGGGAAACCGTCACCCGCCGATCCGGCCCCCTCCGTTCACGGACTTGGTGTAGATGGTCATCAGTTTGCCTATCTCGGAATTGTAGTCGCGGAGGGTTTCCTCCATCCAGCGGGATTGAATGGCCGTCACGTCCGCAAGGTTCTTGCAGGCCATCATTTCGCGGGTGGTCTCGGCGTCCTTTTCAAGCCGCATAGACACGAAGCTCATCATCTCGCGCTGGCATTCAGTGGCCGCGGCGAACCACGTTTCCGTGGCGTTCGCCAGGGCGCGGCCGCTGTCGCCTGACAATGCATATCCGGCACCGCTTCGCAGTGTGTCTGATGTTCCTGAACTCTTCGACATGGTGGCCATGGATCGTCCTCCTTGAACAGAATCCTTCTTCAGACTGAAAGAGGCGCCCCCTCGCCTGCTCACAGGCGGCGGAGGGCAAAGTCCGCCCGTCGTGATGTCAGTGCCCGCCGAGCACGAGGGTCTGGATGGGATACAGCAGTGCCTGGATGCGCAGGATCATGGCGTGCACGAGCCCGACGGCATCCACACCATGAAGGGCAAGTCCCTTCAGGGTGCCGACCTGACCCGAGGCGATCAGATCGTGATTGCTGGAGTAAGCATTGGCGATGCAGCTGCTGCCCGGCGTGACGCCGTCGAACCCGCCCTCGTAGAGGGGTTCAAGAAAGACCAGGATGGTCCCCGGCCGCGTCACCTGCTGCGGGTCGATCAGCTGCTCGCCGCTACGGATCTGGCCGGCTGCAATGAAATCCTGCACGTCTGTCACCACCATTGGGATGACCGTCCAAGGCTTGGACGCGCAGGTGGCTTCGGCAGCCATGCCGACCTTCATCACCTGTGCCTCGACCTGGCCGAAGCCAGCCTGCAGGCGTCCCCGGCCGGCGCCCTCCGGGATCAGGACCCCAGCCGGACGCATGAGCGGGTTGACGATGTCACCCACCCGCAGCGTGAACTGCTCCACCCGCCCATCAATACCGGCCCGAACGACGGTCTTGTCCAGATCCACCTGCGCCTGGGCCAGAGCGGCCTCGGCGCTGGCCTTCTCGGCCGGCAGCAGGGTGGTGAGCCGCGCCTCGGCCTGGGCCTTGGCGGCGGTGGCGGCGTCAATGGAGCCCTGGCGTCCCTCGACGGCCACCTGCAGCTTCTCGATGTCCCGTGTGGCGACCGCGCCCGGATTGCGCCGGTAGATCTCCTGCTTGGTCTCCAGTTCGTCTATCGCCTGCTGATACGCGCTCCGGGCCTCCTGGATCTTGCCCTCGGCCGCCTGGATGTCCGTCTTTGCGACGACCAGCGCCGCGTCGACCTCGGCGATCTTGCGACGGGCGGCCTCCGCGGCCGCCTCCTGTTTCGAGCTGTCGAGCCGGAAGATCGGCGCGCCTTGTTTGACCGGGCCGCTCACGCCGCCGACAAAGACTTCAGCGACACGCCCGTTGGTCTCCGGAAGGATCGGGATCGTTCGGAAGAACGCCGTGGCATTCGTGGTCGACGGATGATTGTAGAAGATCACCGTGATCAGCCCCACCGTGAGCATCAGGCAGGCAATGATGCCCCACCGCAGCTCGAACCAGACCGAATAGAGCGTGATCTCCTTGCCGAGCCGCTTGCCCTGGGCATAGCGGCGGTAGAGATAGTCCGGCAGGATTGTCAGCAGGGAGCAGAGAAGAAGCTCAAGCATGGATCTTCTCCTTCGAGATTCGAGCAGGAGCGATGGTCTTCGGCACTTCGACTGCGCCCCCACCTGACGCTTCGGCCGGCGTGACTTCGGCGCCGATCTCATCCGGGGCCTCGCCCGCGCCCTCGCCGGGCTTCAGGCCGGCGATCTTCTCAAGCGACCCGGCGATCCGGCGCAGCGGATTTCCAAAGTCGGGAATGTCGATCAGGGCGAGCAGCAATCCGGCCACCCAGAACAGATGCACGTGCGTGAACAGCGCCAGCAGGCCCAGAATTGCGACGATCTCGAATTGCAGCTTGTGGCCCCTATGGGCGATCCGCTCCGGCAGGGTGTGCAACCTTAGGAACAGGAGCCCGACCGCCAGCACTGCGAGCACCAGAAACACCGCTACGATGACCATGAGGACGTCGGTCTCGCCGGGCGCGGTGATGAACGCCGGCAGGTGGTGGGGAGCCGCTGGGTTAAGTGCTGCGGTCATACTGTTTCTCCCATTGCGCAGATTGAACCATTTTCTCAGGTCAGCCTCGCCCCATCTGCCGCTAACACCCGCTGCAGACGCTGCGCAGGGTGCGGTTCAGACGGCGGTCCATTTCGCGCATCTTTCTGTCTGCCTCCGTCCTGCTTTTGTCCGCGTTCGTCTGCACGTCTTCCTGCTGCTGAACGGACGACGGGGTCGGCTGCCGGAGCTTGGGCCTGTCAGGCGAAGATTGCTGATCCGGCGCCTGGGCCACGGCGGTTCCGACCCAAAGGAGCGCTGGAATCGCAAGAGCGGTGAGTCTGCTCAACGACAAGGGAATGGAAGCCATCTGGACCTCCTCTTGTTCGCATGTTCAAGCGTCGGACCAGCGTCACGCCATGATGCTGAGCCCGCCGTCGACATAGGTCGTCGTCCCAGTGAGGCGCCGGGCGAACGGCGTCGTCAGGTAGGCGGCCGTGAGGCCGACATCGTCGATGTCGACCAGCTCGCCGATGGGGGCCCGCTCGATGGCCTCGGACAGAAGGACGTCGAAGTCCTTCAGCCCGGAGGCTGCCCGGGTTTTCAGCGGGCCTGGCGAGATGGCATGCACGCGGATGTGCTTGTCGCCCAGCTCGTAGGCGAGATAACGGACGACGCTCTCCAACGCCGCCTTCACGGGGCCCATCAGGTTATAGTTCGGCACGACCTTGTTGGCGCCGTGATAGCTCATTGCCAGGAGCGTCCCGCCCTCGGGCATCAAGGGTTCGGCGAGCCGCGCCATGCGGACAAACGAATGGCAGGAGATGTCCATCGCCACCTTGAATCCCTCGTCGGAACTGTCGACGAGCCGTCCCTGCAGATCCTCCTTCGGGGCGAAGGCGATGGAATGGAGCGCGATGTCGAGGCTGCCCCAGGTCTCGCGGATCTGCCGGAACACGGCCTCGAGCTGGCCGCTGTGAGCCACGTCGCAAGGTGCAAAGATCGAAGCCCCGAGCTCCATGGCGAGCGGCTCGACATAGGGCCGGGCCTTCTCGTTGAGGTAGGTGACCGCAAGGTCGGCCCCGAGCTCGCGGAAGACCCGGGCGCAACCGTAGGCAATCGAATGCTCGTTGGCGATGCCGATGACGAGGGCGCGCTTGCCATGCAGGATCTTCGACTGGATGGCGACTTTGGTCAGGTCTGTCGATTGATCGTTCATGAGCTTCCCCTCGTGCGTCGGTTGTCGCGTGCGTGACGGGCGGATGCTTGCTTGGCCACCGCTTCAGGACGGACTTCTGCCGGGTTTTCCGCCAGCGTCACCGTGATGGGCTCGGCTTTCGCCGTGCCGCTTGTGTCCTCTTCGGCGAGGAGGCGCCGGATCTCGCCGAGCAGGGTGACCTGCTTTTCGTTGGCCTCGATCTGGCCCTCTACACGGTCGAGCAGGTCCAGCAGCCTGCGCCGGTCCGCAGAGGTTCGCAGGAGCTTCGGAAGCGCGGTGAGCGCCTTCACCGGTTCGAAGTCGACGATGAAGGACTGCTCGCGGATGATCTCCCGGGCGGCCTCCGCCGGCATCTCCATGAGGCCGATCTCCCGTCCGACGAGCTCGCGCGCCCGTTTCATGGTCGAGAGCCTGCGCCGGCCCGTGCCGGCCTTCATCAGCAGGAGCGCCGCGCGGACCATGGCTTCCGTCCGGTCGCCCTCCGCGATATGCGCCAGCGCCTCCTTGACCAGCGGAGCATTCCGCACATCGATGGGTTCCTCCGCAACGGCTTCCCTTTCCTCCGCGGCCATGCCGATGCTGGCCGGACCGTAGGCGCGGAAGAAGGCGTTCTCCACTGTCGCATCGCGCAGGTCGCGATAGAGGTCCCACGAGGCGGAGGTCACGGCGGCCGTCCAGCGCTCCATCATGGCCATCGGGCCGTCATTGTCGCGCGGCGCCCGATTCGCTCTCGCCAAGTCGGCCATGCCCTTGAGCGGCCACAGGAAGGGATTGAGGTCCGACACCGCCCAGCGCTGCGCCCTTTGCGGATTGAACGCCCGGGCGAACCCGGCCGTGGCCGGGGTGACCATGGGCGCCACGAACGGGTGCACGAACGTCTCGTAGGCGGAAGCAAGCGCCTCCGAGGTCCTCTCAACCGCCTCGAATGGCATCTCATCCTTGCGGCTGTATTTCTGCAGAACCTGCAGGTCCTCGATCCGTCGCTCGGTCAACAGCACGTCATAGCGAACGCGCCCGTTCGCCTTCTGCTCCTCGACCTGCATGCCGTAGAGCCCCGGCGGGAGATGCTCGATGTAGTCGATCAGGTCGACGATCTGGGTGTACTCACGCTTGGCGACAGCGCCTGAGACGAAGATGCCGAGATGGCCGACGCTCTTGTGCATCAGGCCGACGATCACCTGTCCGTTGGCCTTGAGGGCCTCGGTGGTCGGATAGAGATCGGCGACCCAGTTGAAGGCCTGTTGCGGTGGCGTGATGTTGTCGCCAAGCGATGCGAACAGGATGATCGGCGACTTGATCGACCGCAGGTCGAAGGCGCGTCCCTCGGACCATTCGGCGTCGCCGGCCGCCAGATTGTTTCCGACGAACAGGTTCTCGACGATCCACTTGATCTCCTGCCGGTTCATCAGGAAGAAGCCGCCCCACCAGCGCTCGAACTCCAGGAAGCGCTCCGGCTCGGTGTCGATCTTCGAGAAGAGCGTGTAGTACTTGTCGAAATAGGTGTTGGCCGGGTTGAGATATTCGAAATTCTCGACCAGGTAGGCCCCGTCGAACTTGCCCGCGCCAAGATCACTTGCGAACAGCGCGGGCCAAGTGCCGCCGAGAATGCCGCCAGCATAGCGCATCGGGTTCTCGCCGTCATTGCCGGCCCAATACGACATCGGCGCCCCGTTGATGACGATAGGACCGACGAGATCCGGTTCGACGGCGCCGACCAGCATCGAGGCCCAACCGCCCTGGCAGTTGCCGAACAGGACGGGCTTGCGGGTCTTCGGATGGCGCTCGCCGACGATGCGGAGAAACTCGGCCTCGGCGCGGGAAACATCCGCCAGGGTCTGTCCGGACACCGGTTCCGGGAAGAAGATCACGCAATAGACCGGATGCCCGGCCTTGAGCGCCACCCCGACCTGCGAGTCCTGCTTGAACCCACCAATGCCGGGCCCGTGGCCCGCCCGCGGGTCGATGATGACGAACGGCCGCCGGTCCGGGTCGGTCTCAATCCCATCCGGTGGGAGGATGCGCACGAGGGCATAGTTCACGGGCCGTTCAAAGGTGCGGGCGTCCGCGATCATCTCCCAGTCAAAGGCCAGCAGCGGCGGCTTGCCGGCCTTCTCGTGCTCGATCCAGTTGTTGCCGCGCTGCCGCAGTGTGTCCCAGAACAGGATCGAGCGCTGGGTGAAGTCGAGCCAATAGGAGCTGGCGTCGCGCCAAAGGTCGAAAGGCGGCACCGAATGGTGCGAGTCATCTCTCATTGGCTCACTCGCAGCCTTCACGGCATCAAGGTAACGCTGCACGGCCTTGGTGCACCGCTCCTGATAGACCTCCGTGACCTTCGTCTGCACGCAGCCGAGTTCGGTCAGCCTCGTGTCTAGGCTGTGGTGATTGCTGTCGGTCGCCGGTTCGGTTCTTGGCATCGGAGTCATCCACCCATGAAGGTCGTGATTACTGCTTGGTGTCGCCCCACTTGAGGAAGAAGCCGACGTCGCCCGGCAATCCGCCCGGCCACTCGATGATCATCGCGCTCAGCCTGAAGCCAGCATTCTTCAGCTGGTCACGCCATAACTCGTAGGCCTGACGCGGGCGTCCGGTGAGAGTGTCGGGCCAGGTGGGATCCGAATTGTTGATCGCGCGGCCATGGTCGGTGCACAGCGCGTTGGGGAAGCGCATGACCATCAGCTCGGTCTGCCCGCGCTCCGCCGCTGCCCGCAGCTTCGACTTCAGCGGTTGCAGGATTTCCTTCAGGCGCTCAGGAGTCAGGTCGATGGGCTCTGCCATCCGCTTGATCAGGTCCTGGCGCGCCTTCTCGGCGCGGTCCATTCCCTCGACCGATTTGCTGGCTTTCGCCATCTGCATTTCGGTCATGTAGGTCCGCAGGTCGGCGGCCGACATGAACGTCTCGTCCCCGAGTTCCTGCTGGCCCTTCTCGTCCGGCCTAGTCTTCAGCGTTTCCATGACAACAACCTCCCTGTTCAGGATGCGAGCTTGTCTTGCATCGCGCCGAGCATGCTGCGCGTCTGCCGGGCGATTACGAGTTCCTCGTTGGTGGGGATGACCCACGCCGTGGGCCCGGATTGGGAAGAGATGCGCGGGCCGCCGGTGCGGTTGGCGGCCTCATCGAGGGTGAGCCCGGCCCAGGCGAGGCCGGCGATCACCTCGGCGCGGGTCGCCGCGTCGTTCTCACCAATGCCGGCCGTGAAGACGATCCCGTCGATGCCGCCCAGCGCAGCCACGAGCGAGCCGATTTCGCGCGTGATGCGGTAGACGAACAGGTCGATAGCGCGCCTTGCGTCCACATCGGTCGCCGCTTTCGACCGCAGAACCCGCATGTCGTTCGAGATACCGGAAACCCCAAGGAGGCCGGACTTGGTGTAGAGCACGCGCTCGGCCTCTTCCGGCGTGAGTTTCATTTCCCGGAGCATGAAGAAGACGACCCCGGCATCGATGGCGCCACAGCGGGTTCCCATCGGGAGGCCATCGAGGGCGGAGAAGCCCATGGTCGTCGCGACGCTGACGCCTCCTTCAAGGGCGCAAAGGCTCGCGCCGTTGCCGAGATGCGCAACGACCACCCTGCCCTCGGCAAGGCGTGAATCGTAGTCCTTGAGCACGGACGAGATGTAATCGTAGGAGAGGCCATGGAAGCCGTAGCGCCGCACGCCGCGCTCACGCATTTCGCGCGGCAGGGCAAACAGGCTCGCGATCTCGGATTGTGTCTGGTGAAAGGCCGTGTCGAAGCAGGCGATCTGGGGCATTCCGGGAAGGCGTCGGTGAACGATCCGGATCGGCTCCAGGTTGTGGGGCTGGTGCAACGGCGCAAGCGGCACCAGCGCCTCAAGCCTCTGAATGACGGCCTCGTTGACCAGAACCGGGCGTGAAAAGGCCTCGCCGCCATGAACGACCCGATGCCCGATGGCCACGGGCTTGCGCTCCTCCCGAAACTGGCTCAACCACGAAACGAGGTGCATCAGCGCCTCCTCATGCCCGAACCAGTCGCCGGAGTCCCACGTCATCTCGTCGAGGACGGCGCCGCCCGCGTCCTTGACCAGGAAATGCGCCGATCCCCCCAACCCTTCATAGAGGCCCTTCCAGACGAGCCGCGGCTCCGCGCCGTCCAGCATGTCGAAAACCTGGAACTTGAGGCTCGATGACCCTGCATTGAGGACAATGAGGACCGGTGTCATGGCTCAGACCTCCGGAACGGAAAGCTGCTTGCGCTGCGCGTCGGCCACGAGCGAGGCCACGGCACAGGAGGCCAGCCGGGTGATCGTCGAGTCGGCCCGGCTTGTCAGGATGACCGGCACGCGGGCGCCGAGCACGATGCCGGCGGCATCCGCGTCGGCCAGAAAGGTCAGGCTCTTGGCGAGCATGTTGCCGGCCTCGAGATCCGGGACCACAAGCACATTGGCCTGCCCGGCGACCGGCGACTGGATCTTCTTGATTTTCGCCGCGCCGAGGTCGATGGCGTTGTCGAGCGCAAGGGGACCATCGAGGATCCCGCCCGTGATCTGGCCGCGGTCCGCCATCTTGCACAAGGCCGCGGCCTCGATGGTCGAAGGCACCTTCGGGTTGACGGTCTCCATCGCCGACAGGATCGCGACCCGCACCGGATCGACCCGCAGCGCCCGGGCGAGATCGATGGCATTCTGGACGATGTGGATCTTGTCCTCCAGCGTCGGCGCGATGTTCACCGCCGCATCGGTGATGATGAGCGCGGTCTCATGGTCGGGTACGTCCATGACGAAGCAGTGGCTGATCCGGCGTGCGGTGCGCAGGCCGCCCTCACGGCGAACCACCGCCCCCATGAGCTCGTCCGTATGCAGGCTCCCCTTCATCAGGGCCTCGGCCTGCCCGGACCGCACCAAGTTGACGGCTTCTTCCGCCGCCGCATGGCTGTGCGGCGCGTCGACAACGCGCATCGCGGAGACATCCTTGCCCAGCGCCTCTGCGGCGGCCGCGATCTTGGCCTGTGGCCCGACGAGAATTGGCTCGATCAGACCGAGTTCGACTGCCTCGAACACCGCGCCCAACGAGGCCGCATCGCAGGGGTGTGCCACGGCAACCTTCAACTTCGGCAGAGACTGAGCTGTTGCCACGAGCCGGTCGTACTTGTCGTGCCGCCGCTGGCCGTGCTGTGGCGCGTCTTGCGCTGAAACCGCAGCCGTCATGATGACCTCCTCGCTCTTCTACCGATGGTCACTCGCCATGGCCGCGGGGATGCCGGAATGCGGGGGCATGCGGAAGCGCCTCCCATGCCCGGTTTCACGACCGTCCGGCCTGTGTGCAGATGCAAGTATGGGCCGCTCCCATCCCGCTGCTTGACCCATTGAGCCATTGTTTTGACAGTTTAGGACTTCCCTGCGGGAACTACCCTGCGGGGAATGTGCGATGCCCCCGCCTCGCCCGCCCCGGTAAGACTTGCCTGCCTCGGGCAGGAAAAGTGTCGTGACGTCATGATTTTAGAGGTAAGCCCTACCAGGGCTCCTGCCCCGGACGGTCAGGTCAAGGGAGCATCCGGCCTTGTCCTGGAGGCGGCACAGGGCTCGCCTCTGCCTGCAGCCGGATCAGAAAGGTTTGTCCGGCCAGCTGGGGGGCCGAAGCCGGCGTCCTCGCGAGGTCAGCGCAATTTGCGGAGCCGGCGCACCTTCCGGACATGGGGATGGCTGGCGCGCCATGCCGACGGGGGCTGCCCGGACCAGCGCCGGAACGCGCGCGTGAAGGCGCTCGGCTCGGAGTATCGCAAGACCGTCGCAATCTGGCCAAGCCCCATATCGGTGTTTTGCAGCAGTTCGCACGCGATCTCGAAGCGGATCTCGTTGGCCACCTGCCGGAACGCGTGTCCTTCCGTGCGCAGGTAACGGTTCAAGGTGCGGCGGTGCATCGAGAAGAGACGGGCGATCGTGGCGGCGGAGCAGGTGTCCCTGAGCAGTTCGATCCGAAGCACACGACGCAGATCCTCGGTGAGGGGACCAGCACCATTGGCTGAATGCGGCCCGGCCCTGCGGATGGATGGCATCTCCATGGCTCTTTCCCCCTTTCTGGCAACCTTGGCGCTACCGGACCTGCGATCATCCCCTCCCCGTCGGCCCGCCTAATCGCTTGGGACTTCCCCTTGACGGTTGGCGAAGCCATCCGGGGCACCCGATCAGCCACCCTCCTCGGGCGGCTTGCCTTTGACGAGGGTGAGCACTTGTCGGGCGGCGGCCGGCTCGGCTTCGTCGCGGCCCGCCACCTGCACCGTGGGAAATGCGAACCTGATCCCGTTCTCGTCGAAGGCCTTCTTGAGCATCGCGTACGCCCTGCGACGGATCACAAACTGCTCGCCTGGCCGGGTCATCATCTTCATGCGCAGCTGGATGGCGAACTCGCCGAACTGCTCCACGCCCTGCATCTTGAGCGGCTCGATGAGGTTGGGTGCGAACTCCGGATCGGCTGCGAGCTCCTTGCCGACCTGCTTGATGACCTTCTTCGCCTTGTCGAGGTCGGTATCGTAGGTGACGTTGATAGTCATCTTGTCGATGACCCAGTCGCGGCTCATGTTCTCGACTGCCCCAAGCTGCCCATACGGGATCGTGAAGACTGGACCGCGATGGTGCCGCAGCTTCACCGAGCGGAAGCCCAGCTTCTCCACGGTGCCCTTATAGCTGCCGCTCTGGATGTACTCGCCAACCCGGAAAGCGTCGTCGAGCAGGTAGAAAATCCCGCTGATGACGTCCCTGACCAGCGTCTGCGAGCCAAAGCCGACGGCGACGCCGAAAATCCCTGCGCCCGCGATCAGGGGGCCAATGTCCACTCCCAGCGACGAGAGTGTCATCAGCACGGCCACCGCGGCCAAGACGATGAAGGCGGCCATCCGGAACATCGGCAGCAAGGTCCGGATCCGCGCTTGGCTCAAGGCGGCCTCGCTGCCCGGAGGAGCCTCGGCCTGCAGGCGCGACAGACGCCGGTCGATGTGTGTCTTCACGACCTGCCAGATGAGGTCCGCAACGAGCAGGATAACAATGCTGCTGAGCGCACCGCGAACCAGCCGGGTCCCGACCGTGTCGCGGCTGGTCAGCTCGACCAGATCAATGTTCCAGACCCGGGCCAGGAACAGGGCGGCCGCGACGATCAGGAGCGCCCGGATGCCTCGATCCAGGTAAACGGCACCCAGCTCGTGATGGTTGGCGGCCTCCGCGCTCCCCGGCGGCCGCAGAAGGTGACGGGCGGACCGCTGGGTGATCTTCACTGCCTGAGGCAGCACAACGGCGACGACCAGAAGCCAGAACAGCCCTATCAGACCGGCAACCCACAATCCCCACAGCAGGACCAGGTGGAGCGACAGCAGCCACTCCCCAAGGACATGATGACGAGGAGGATGCTCAGCCGCCTCTGGCACAAGGGTGGGAGAAGATGGCCATCGCCAAACGGCCTCGACCGCCAGCACCAGAAGACCGAGCCCCAGGACGTAGGCAACGAGCCTGCGTCCGTCGGGCGAGAACCCGAGGGTATGCACGAGTTCGACAGTCGCCCAGCCGAACGCGAACCAACCAACAAACAGTACCAAGCGGCGGTACCAGAACCGGGCCGCCCTATCGGCCATCGGAATGACGCGCAGAGCTTCAGGATCGTGGCGGCCCATCGGCCGGGGCGAGAGCAAGATTCGACCGCCCAGGAGAGCGAACCGCAGCAGGAGCGCCGCAAACAGATAGGCTAGCACGATCCGCCTGAGCAGCGGCGGCCAATCGAAGACGAGAAACGCGCCGATGCTCCCGATCCCGAAGATCGCCACATGGGCCAGACCGAACGCAAGGCGCCAGACTGTCATCCGCACGCGCTCGGCCGCTGTCTCGATCGGACCGGAGATGTTGCGGTCGCGCGCGGAGGCCGTGGCCTTCCGGAAGAGCCACTCGGCTCCAGCGCCGAGGCCGAGAAAGCCGAGCACAAGGAGAACGACATCAAGGAGGGACCGGCTCTGAAGCTCCTGCGACAACAGAACGGCGGCCCGCTCGACCTCCTGGGGGAAACGGGGCACCGCCGCCACAAGGGACCCAAGATGCGTCCGCAGCGCCTCGACCCGCGTCGCCAGCATCTCGGAACCCACGCCTTGCGGCTCGGAGGATGTGGGCTCTCTCGGGGACGCCGCCGGCTGCCGCTGCTGATCGATCCATGTCCGGATGGCAGGGTCGTCCAGGAGCCTGAGAAGCTCCTGGACTTGGGGTGGCGGAGCGGCCGGAGCCGCAGCGGTCTGCGCGCAGGCTGGTTCGGCCCCGGCCTGAACCGCGAACAGGAACATCAGGCCCCGCAGGGCCCCGGCCACCGACCGAAATCGTGTCGCTTTCACGCTCCGCTCCAATCAGGGCTGGCTACGGGCAGCGGTAGACGATCTGGCCGTAGGAGTTCACAACCTGCTGGCAGCCGGGAGCGGCATAGTAGTATGTGCCGGCCGCCGCGGCGCCGGCCGCCGTTCCGTAGGCCACGGCCCGGCGAGTGGTCCGGCGGGCCACGCCGGCATAGCTCATGGGTGTCGCGGGGCGACCCACCCTCGCCTCCGCCTGGCTGATGAATGAGCCGGACGGAATAGGCTCGCTACCGCTCCAGAAGAGAGTCGCGCCGCCGGCCAGGAGCGCGGGCGCAGCCCGGGATACTAATTTGAGTGACATGGTCATTTCGCACCTCCGGGAACGACACCGGATGGGATCTCGTCGATGTCCTTGAGGAGAGTGATCGCAACCCCGCTGGAGCCTTCCGGCGGCTTGAACGTGAATGCGTCCGTCGCCGGGCTGACACCAGTTTGCCAGTCCCGAAGCCGCAGCGTGTACTGGGGCGCGGCGCCCACCGCTTTGCTTGTTATGACATATTTGCGGGGAAGCGGCCGTTCGCCGACTTCGACCCAGATCTGCCAGTCAGTGTCGAGGTTACGGAATGCGAGATGCTCGCACTCGACACCCTCTATCACGCCGCGACCGATGTGCTTGGCCTCCAGCACCCCTGCCATCAATTCATCATAGGGTTTTGACAGCAGGAGATCCGCGCCTGGAAGTTCGAGCGGGGCCTCGGTCCGGAGCCGGTCGACAACCTCATCGAACGTGCCGGTGGCGGGAATCTGGGCAAACTTGTTGCCACCGCGATCATGGATCGTGACATTGGACCCATCTGAGATGAGTTCGACATCGGCGTAGCCCCCGGTGCGGCTGACGCGGAACTTGTTCGGGCGGCTCAAGGTGACCTCGCCCGAGGCGCTGAACTGGATCTTCTCGACGGCCGGGGTCACCACCTCGACATCTGCATCGTATTTCAGTGACAGATTCTCCTGGCGGCTGACGTAATCTGACATGGCCTTCAGGATGTTCTGAGCAGCACCGTCCTCCGCCCACGCGGCAGGCGCGAGTGCGCCCGTGATGGCCATGCCGGCGAGAAGGCCCAACGCGGATTTCGTGAGCGCCACACCCGGACGCGAACAGATTCGTCGGTTCATCGTGTGATCCTCCCTGGAACTTCCCACCGGAGCAAAGCCGTGGGAGCGTCGAACTGCGCTTTGCCGGATCGACAGCCGGTACGGTCACTCTAGGCCCGCCGGAACCCTGTGCTTGACCGGTGGGGACAATCTCTTGACAATTTTGGCCGCCAGCACGTCAACCCGGGTGGCCTTCACCACGCCAGGCGGTGGGCGTCTGACCCGACCAGCGCCGGAAGGCGCGGGTGAAGGCGCTGGCCTCGGAATAGCCCAGAGCCGCCGCGATCTGGCCCAGCGGCACCTCGGTATACTGCAGAAGCTGGCGAGCGATCTCGAAGCGGATTTCGTTCGTGATCGCCCTGTATCCCATCCCGCTGCCTTTGAGGCGGCGGCTCAAGGTGCGCCGGTGCATTGCCAGCAGGTCGGCAATATCCTCCGCAGAGCAGCGCTTGCTCGTCAGCCGGGTACGCAGCAGCCGCCGAATATCGTCTGAAAGAACGGAACCCTGAGCGCCCTTCATCTGCTGGATCCGTTCCTCCAGCAGGGCCCGCACCATGGGATCGGCGCCAGCGATCCGGCGATCCAGATCACTGGTCGGGAGGACGATGACAGCTGTCTCCTGATTGAATCGGACGGGAGCCCGGAAGTGGCGCCGGTAGGGCTCCTGATCTGCTGGTGCGGCCCGTGGCAAAAGCACCTCAATCGGGTTCCAGTCGGGGCCGCACAGAGCGCGTATGGCGTTGAGCGCTACAGCGAGGGATCCGTCCGAGATCTGATCCGCGCTCTCGGCCTCGGGCTGGTAGACCGAGAAGGAGAACAGGGCCGTGTCTCCGATGAGCCTCAGCGACGGGACAGCCCCCCGGTTCTGTATGCTCAGGTTTGACACGAGCGCTCGCATGGCGTCGCCTAGCGTCTCCGAATGCAACATCAGGCGCCCGACCATGCCTAGCGACAAGATCGTGGCGCGCTGGCCGACCAGCAGCCCAAAATGCGGGCAGCGGGTGCGTGTCACACTCAGGCTGAGCAGTCGGCCCAAGGCAGCATGCGGGATCACGTTCGTGCCATCGTCGAACAGATGCGGGTCGAGCCCCGCCTCGCGGATAACCGGATCGGGATCGATGTCGAAATCGCGCAGGGCCGGGGCAATCTCCTTGGCAACCCCTAGATGGATGTAGCCGGGCGGAAGGGTTCGCCCGGGGCCTGCCAGAACAGAGGGTGAGATTGATACGCGTTGTCCGAGACTTCTACTCGTACTCTTGGACGCAGGCCCGATGTCGTTGGTCATCGCCAGGCCCTTTCGCAGAGTTCTGAAATCTATCTTGGGACCGCATAATTGGTCCGCTCGAACGCCAACGCCCTGACCGGATCAGGCTAACATAGGCTAATCGGCAATTGAGGCCCAATCACGAAAAATGCCCGCTCTTTTCCCTGCCGCTGTCCCGTCTGGTCAAAGGCCTGTCTTGAAGCGTCAAGCCGGCCGTCAGGTCAGCGCAATCATCGAGCTCCTGCGGAGGCCGGAGTGAGGTCCGGGACGCGGCAGATCACGGAGGGGCTGCGGATGAGCCTGGACCAGCTCATCAGTCTTCTCGTCGCCGTCACCTTGATCGAAACGATGCTTGCCAGCGGGCTCGGCGTTCGGCCCGGTGGTATCCTGGCCATGCTGACTCTGCTCGGCGCCAGCCTTGGGGCCGGGTGGGTTGCCGGCGGTCGGTGGAGCGGGGACCGTGAAGCGGTGGCCTTCACAACCTCGATCCGCAATGTCGGCCTTGGCCTAGTGATCGCAGCCGGCGGTTTCGCCAGCCCATCCCGGTTACGGCGGTGCTGGCCTATGGGCTCGTCCAAATGGTCGGGTCATTCCTGCTGGCGTTGTGGCGGCAGCGGATCCCGTCGTCGGCGGAGGCGCGGCCTGACGGTCGCGAGGAAGAACTGAAGGGTCTCCCACGCTGCCGAATCTAGCGAAGAATTCCATCCTGACGCTACCTGCAGAACTTCTATCCCCTGAGCAGTTGGAGGACTGCTAAGAGTCAGGTACTGAAGTTCTCGTGCCATTTTGCAACGTCTGCTTAGGGCAGGATTGCTGCCCTCGGGCTTAGGTCCGCCTCGTGCCAGGAGCGGTCATTCCTGTCAGCTGTTCGGATTGGAGAAGGGCCGAGTGCAGCGGCCGTGTTTCTGCCTTACTTAGCGACGCTAGAGGTGATCGACGCGATCACCTCCGAGGCCTTCTGGAAGGCCGCGTCCCGGTCCGTGATGCCGTGGCGCCGGGCGATGTACTGGAAATCATTATAGACCGTCCACACTGTGCCATTCTCATCTTCCGAGATCAGCAGCCGCACTGGCCAGTCAATGCCAACATTCGGGTTCGAGGTGATGAACTGCGAGCCGAGCGCAGGATTGCCGAACACCAGAAGGGTCGATGGTCTCAGTTTGATTCCTGCATCAGAAGCGAGCTTCGACTGGTCGACGGCGAAGAAGAACATGATGCCCTTTGCGCTGACATTCTGCTTGATCCGGTCGATGGTTTCATTGAACTGATAGGCGCTTTTCACCTTCACAATGCCGTTCTCAAGGGTCTGCTGACTGGAGTCCTCCGCTCTTGTTGTGACGGGGGAAAGAGCGAGCGCGAAGGGGATCAGGGCAGCGGCACATAGATCTGCAATGCGGGTAGCCATTGGGCACTCCTTCGGTTGCCGCCCACGCACCGCGCGTGAGCCATGGCAGCAGCATGAAGAAGGTCGCCTGCATGTTGAAATACCGAGTAGCTCCCAAATCGATACCCGTCAGCTATCGCCGGCGCGAGCATGCGAGAAGAGGGAAGCTCCACACATAGTCGCAGGCGCTCACAGCCGTGCCGCCGTCATAGCCGCCCGCTATCGGCTCCATTGTTCAATGGTATTTCAACCGCCTAGCCATTTCCGCGATCATGTCCCAACCGGCAGCGCAAGCAGGGACTAAGCTCATATTCCGAGAGATCGGATCAATGCTTCCCGGTTGCTGGAACGGGAGGGAACCGTGGCATCATCAGCTTCCGTCACGCGCTCCGACGTCGTCAGCCTCACCGAGGCGCTGGCAACCCGGTTCCCCGTGAGCCGGGCACTTGTGGGGGATGATGTCTTCCGGGCCATGGCGCACGCCTTCATCGAGTCGTCGCCACCCCTCTTTCCCGTGCCCATGGCCTATGGCGACGACTTCGGTGATTTCATCAATACTTTCCCGCTCCCCCGGCCGGTGCCGTATCTCGGGGACATGGCGCGTCTCGAGGCAGCACGAACCCGTGCCTGTCACGCGGCGGAAGCTAGCCCTCTGACGGTCGTGGAGCTTGCTGCTTACGCCCCTCATGCCTGGGAACGGTTCTGGGCCGTTCTCCATCCGTCCGTTCAGATCGTCAGATCCACCTACCCTATCGTGTCGATCTGGGAGGCGCACATCGCCGAGTCGCCAAGCCTGGTTGATAGTTCAAGGCCGGAGGATGCCCTGGTCGCTCGTCGGGAGCTTCAGGTCGAGATACACCGGTTGCCACACGGCGGTGCAGCTTTTGTTCAGTGCTTGATGAGCAAGGCGACGTTCAGGGAGGCGGCTGACAAAGCTGCCGTAGAGGATCCACAGTTCGATCTCGTCACGAGCCTGAGCGTGCTTCTCAGTCATCACCTGATCGTTGGGCTCAACTCACGCGCTGGCCGGTGACCTGAGCAGGGAAGACTGTGGCCGTCGCTGGTTGTTTGCATGAGGCCAGGCCAAGCCAGGATTCAACCGAAAACAATCCAGTCGGGAGCCGCGCTCGCCGCGCTCGGCGCGTTGGGTCTAATCGTCAATACGGCATTCCCTCGGCGCGCTGGCGCCGCAGGGCCTCGGCGTACCAGACGAGCTCATCGACGAAGCTGCTGACTGCCTTGTCGAGCCATGGCACCTCCGGATACCCGTCCGATGTGAGCGCTGTGCCGATCTCGGGGATCGGCAGTAGGGATGGGATGCTAGAGGGCCCGAGCTCGCAGAGCATCGCCCGCAGCTGCATGGCGGCCCTGACGCCGCCGAAACGCCCGCCCGAGTAGCAGACGATGGCTGAGGGCCGCCAGAATTACTCCTCGAGGAAGTGATCGAGAGTGTTCGACAGGCCAGGCGGGATGCTGTGGTTGTACTCTCCGGACACAACCACGAAGGCATCCGCGCGTCGGAAGAGCTCCGCGAGACGCTCCAAGATCTCGGGCGCCTCTCCCTTGGGATATTCCTTGTACATGCGATCGAGCAGCGGCAGCTTCAGCTCAAGCGGATCCACCAAGGGCGCCACATGCCCCCGGCCCTTCCAGATGGCGAATGATGAAGCGGGCGGCCTTTATCCCTTGGCGATCCGAACGAACCGAGCCCAGGATCACGGGCATAAGAAGAGGCATCTCATCTTCCTGACAATTCCGGCGTGGCTGTGAACGATTTTGATCCCGGGTACCTGTCGCATCCTTGGCATCACTGTCGGTATCCTACCCGCCTGCTGCCGGAAGCGCTCATAGACAGTTCCTATCGACATGACAGACAGCGGGCATTTCAGCTCATGCATCACGCCTGCGATCATGTTCGTGTCCAGCATTTCCTGACTTGACCAGCGGACAGTGGCACCAAGAGGCCGTCATGAGCACCAACGAGAACGAGCGCATTCTCATCGTCGACGACAATCCGGCGTTCCGGGAGACTCTCGTGAAGTGGCTCCGAGCCGCCGATCACGATGTCGTCGCGGCTGAGGGCGGCGAGCAGGCCTTTCTCATGCTACGAGATTGGCAGCGCCCCATCGGCTGGCTCTATACCCGAGCGCCTCTCCCTGGTCTGATCGACGGCTGGATCCTGGCCGATGAATACCATGACACTCATTCCGGTCGTGCGGTCATCGTTGCGGCTCCGCAGGCCCGGCCGTCCCGTGCCGGCGACATTATCCTCGCTCAACCCACACTGGCCGCGGTGATGGAAGCCCTTCGCCATCTGATGAACAGACACCGGAATCGGCCAATTTCTGCCGACACCAACTCCCGCCAGCAGCGGCGTGCTGCGTAATGCTGGGATTGGAACGGGCCGATAGCCATTCGGCATGGAGCCCATAGAGAGGCGATATTTCTGCTTTACGAAGCCACCTGGGACAATCGCAGCCATCTCTTCAGGAGGATCTCCCATGACGGAACTCTCCGATGCCCCCAAACGGGCTCGTGTTGTGATCGTTGGCGCGGGCTTTGGCGGTCTGACGGTGGCGAAGGCCTTGGCCAAGGCGCCGATCGACCTGACGGTTGTCGATCAACACAACTACCATCTGTTCCAGCCCCTGCTCTACCAGGTTGCGACGGCAGCCCTCTCACCGGCTGATATTGCTTCGCCTATCCGCACGATTCTCAAAGGACAGCGGAACTCCTCCGTGCTGCTGGCAAAGGTCACGGGCATCGATACGAACTCCGGGGAGGTCATGGCGGGAGATCGTCGGATTCCGTATGACTATCTCGTTCTCGCGACCGGCGCCCGGCACGCATACTTCGGCCATGACGATTGGGAGGCCTATGCCAAAGGCATCAAGACGATCGACGACGCGACTGCACTACGGCGCAAGATCCTGCTCGCTTTCGAGAGAGCCGAATTCGAGCATGATCCAGTGGAGCGCGGCCGCCTGCTCGCGTTTGTCATTATCGGCGGCGGTGCAACAGGGGTCGAGATCGCTGGGGCCATGGCTGAGTTGGCCCGGAAAGCGCTGGCTGTCGACTTCCGCTCGATCGACCCGACGAATGCCCGCATCGTCCTGATCGAAGCGGGTCCGCGCCTCCTCCCGGTCTTTGAGGAGCATCTCTCGGAGGCGGCCCGGCGCTCGCTGGAAGAGCTCGGGGTGGAGGTCCGGGTTTCGACCGCCGTCACAGACTGCGATGAGGCTGGTGTATCACTCGCGGATCAGCGGATCGGGACGCGCACAATCATCTGGGCCGCGGGCGTGCAGGCATCGCGGGCGGGCCAGTGGCTTGGGGCCGAGACCGACCGGGCTGGCCGGGTCAAAGTCGCGCCGGACCTCAGCGTCCCAGGATACCCGAACATCTTCGTCCTCGGTGATACGGCCCACGTGCGCGACATGGATGGAAAACCTCTCCCAGGCGTTGCCCCTGTGGCGAAGCAGGAAGGCAAGTATGTTGCCGAGCTGATCCAAACACGGATCGCCGGCGGCGATCTTCCACCCTTCCGCTACCGCGACCCGGGATCGCTCGCTACCATCGGCCGGAAGAAAGCGGTGGTGCAGTTTCGCCGGCTTCGCCTCAGCGGCTACTTGGCATGGTGGCTCTGGAGCGTGGCTCATATCTACTTCCTGATCGGGTTCCGCAACCGGCTGGTCGTGGCGATGAATTGGGCTTGGACCTATGTCAGCTTCCAGCGCGGCGCACGCCTCATCACGGGTCCTGATCCGGAGCCAGAGATCAGAACCGACAAAGGTCCGGGGATGGAGCGACTGCACGAAGTTGCCTAGGACACCAACAATCGTCCCGCGACAGATCCTGAGCAGGCTTCTGCCGCCATCAATCCCTCCTTGCAGACCTCACGTCAGGCAAGCTCTTCCATCCGTTGACGCTCCTTCTCGAGGTCCAGGGCAAGAGCAGGCTGTCCGAGCCATTGCGCCCGCATGGCCTCGCGCACGAGGGCTCCAACGGCCGGGGAATACGGGCGCCCGCGGACCGTCACCAGATTAACCTTGCGCCAGATTTCCGGGTCGACCATCGGCCGGGCCACGACCATCGGATGCCTGGCACAGCTCTTGGGCATGAAGCCAAAGCCGAGCCCCGCCGCGATCATGGCGAGAATCCAGTCGTCCCGCTCGCTGCGATAGACGGTGTCGCACCCAGCAAAACCATGCTCTCTCCAGATCGGCCCGGCATACCCGTTGAACTCGCAATTGATGCGGTTGAGATAGCGCTCCCCTGTGAGGTCGCGCGGCGTGATCACGTGCCGGGATGCGAGCGGGTGATCGGGCGAGACGACAATCATGAACTGCTCCCGGAACAACGGCATGTGGTGCAATCGCTCGTCAGGCTCCTGCCCCGGAATGCAATAGATCGCCACCTCAAGCTGGCCGTTGATGAGCCGGTTCTCCAAGTCGGCCGCGTTGGCATCGACAATTTCGAGTTCGATCCCGGGGTGTCGCGCCTGCAGGCCGCTGACGAGCCCAACGAGCTCATCAGGCTGGATTGTGCACATCACACCTAACTTCAAGGTTGTTTTCTTCAGCTTGGCGAAGTCGAAGGCCTGCCGCTTGGCTTCCTCCGCTTGGGCATAGACCTGCTCAAGATGCGGTTTCACCATGCGCCCGAGCTCTGACAGGTGCGTGTTGTTCCGCTCCCGATGGAACAGAACGCCCCCAAGTTCCTCCTCGAGCAGCTTGATCGCTCGCGTCAGGGAGGGCTGCGCGACATTGCAGTGCTCTGCCGCCCGCGTGAAGTTGAGATCTTCGCAGACGGCGAGGAAGTATCGGATCTGGTGCATCTCCATGGGAAGCCTCCTCCCCATTGGTTAGGTGGCTATACCACCGTCGCTGGCTCTGCCTGCATTCGGCGCTCATCCTCAACATACCGTCGAATGGTCCGTTGCAGTGATAGCTTCTGGCTATGGAATTGAGGCCCACTCGGCATTTCCAATCGGCCCTTGCCTGCCCGACCATGAAGCTACCGCATCGCGCCGGCTCCACTTGGTTGCCTCCATCTGGGCGCAGCGGAACAGAGGAGACGTTGATATGCTGAACCGAATTCAAGGCGCCTTTATGCTCCGGCATGGACTCTGCGCGGTCGCTCTCCTGGCGGGTGCTGTCCTGGCCGCTCCCGCACATGCCGGGGAGTGCCCCGCTGACAAGATGAAGGCCGGCGCCCGCGCCCAGGGTGAAACCCAACCTAAAGGTGTCACAGACACGACCCTCGCGTCGATCGACCTGTCGAAGGAGAAGGTCAACCTGCAAGACCGGCAGATGCGAATCCGGAGGCTGGTGGTCCAGCCTGGCGGCGTCGTTCCCTGGCACAGCCATGAGGACCGCCCTGCCCTGATCTATGTCGTCTCGGGCACGATCGAGGAATACGCCAGCAACTGCACCGTACCGATCGTGCACAAGGCCGGCGAGGTTTCGGTCGAGAAGCTCGGCGTCCAGCACTGGTGGAAGAACACGGGCAAGGCACCGGCGGTCCTGCTGTCCTCGGATGTCTTCCACGAGATGAGGAAAGAGGACGAGCACATGATGTGATCATGCCCTGACGCGTCCGGCGCCCGGCATTTCGGGCCGGCCGCCGGACCACCACAGCATTACGGGAGGTGATCATGACCCATTTCAGCCAAGATCAGCTAATGCCGATGCATGGCCATCATGCCGGCACGCTGGAGCGAACCGTTCTGATCGGCTTGATCGCCTTCCTGACGGTGGTCGATCTGTTCGGCACCCAGGCCATCCTGCCGGCGCTGGCCAGGAGCTACGGCGTGACGCCCGCCGCCATGGGCTTCGCCGTGAACGCAACCACGATGGGCATGGCGCTCGCTTGCCTGGCGGTCGCCTACTTCAGTCACCGGATTGATCGCAGGCGCGGCATCCTGGTCAGCCTGACGGGGCTCGCAATCCCGACGGCCCTCCTCGCCGTTGCCCCCGACCTTACGACCTTCACGGTGCTGCGGATCGCCCAGGGGCTGTGCATGGCCTCAGCCTTCACGCTCACCCTCGCGTATCTCGGCGAGCATTGCAGCGCCATGGACGCCGGCGGAGCCTTCGCGGCCTACATCACCGGCAATGTGGCCAGCAACCTCTTCGGCCGGCTTCTGGCGGCAGGGTTCGCCGATCATCTCGGCCTGCCAGCGACTTTCCTGTCTTTGGCCGGTTTGAACCTTCTCGGCGCGGTGATCGTCTATGTCTGGCTCACGCAATCCGCGATGATGACCGCTCAGGACGAACCCGTCCGGGCACCATTTTCGATCTGGGCCGAGCACCTGCACAATCCGCTCCTGCGACCCAGTTTCGCCATCGGCTTCTGCATCCTGTTCGCCTTCATCGGCACCTTCACTTACGTGAATTTCGTGTTGGTCCGTGAGCCGATCGCGATCGATCAGATGACTCTCGGGTTCGTTTACTTCGTATTCGCGCCCTCCATCGTCACCACCCTGCTGGCAGGCCGCGCTGTGCAGCGCTTCGGGACCCGCCCCACCTTCTGGGGATCCCTGGCCGTCGCAGGACTCGGTCTGCCCCTTCTGGTCGTGCCAAGCCTCCCCGCAGTTCTGATCGGCCTGATGCTCGTTGGCGTCGGCACCTTCTTCGCGCAGGCGACCGCGACGGGCTTCGTCAGCCATGCGGCCACAACGGACCGCGGCTCGGCGAGCGGACTTTATCTCGCCTCCTACTTCTCGGGCGGACTGGTTGGGAGCGCGATTCTGGGTCAGGCCTTCGATCGCCTCGGCTGGGGAGCGTGCGTCATCGGGGTCGGTATCTCGCTCCTGGCCGCCGCACTCCTCGCAATCCGGCTGCGACCCGCATACGAGAGACCTTTGCCCGAGACGGAGCGGGATATCCCGACACCATCTCCATCCGCTCTGCGCTAGGCGTATCCAGGCGGCTCGATAGCGGCCCTCTATCAATACGGCAGCAAACCGGCATTTCAGATCCAAGCCCTTCGCTGCCATCGTCGAATGGGTTGGATGTCAATCCACCGGAACGCGTCACGACACCCCTGCAGGAGGATCATTATGAACGTCGCCCTCACCCAGCCATCGACCGGTTTCGCGAGAGTTCTGGACGGCAAGGTCGCCATCATCACGGGCTCGACCAGCGGCATTGGCCTTGGCATCGCCCGCGCCTTCGCGTCAGCCGGAGCGTCGGTGGTCATCAACGGGTTTGGCAAGCCGGACGAGATTAACGCAACGGTCGATGGCTTCCAGAATGAAACCGGCACCAAGGCGGTCTACTCCGCTGCAGACATGACCAAGCCGGACGAGATCGCCGGCATGGTGGATCTTGCCCTGGAGACGTTCGGTCGCCTGGACATCCTGGTGAACAATGCCGGCATCCAGCATGTCAGCCCGATCGACCAGTTTCCCATCGAGAAATGGGATGCGGTTCTGGCCATCAATCTCTCCTCCGCCTTCCACACGATCCGCCTCGCCCTTCCGGCAATGCGGCGTCAAGGCGGCGGCCGCATCATCAACATCGCCTCGGCGCACGCCCTGGTCGCCTCCCCGTTCAAGGCCGCCTATGTGGCTGCAAAGCACGGGATCGTCGGTTTGACCAAGGTCGTCGCGCTTGAGACGGCGGAGCAGAACATCACATGCAACGCCATCTGCCCGGGCTATGTCTCGACCCCGCTGGTCGAAGCGCAGATCGACGACCAGGCCAAGTCTCACGGCATCCCGCGCGAGCAGGTGATCCGGGACGTGCTCCTGGCGCAGCAGCCCAACAAGCGGTTCGCCACCGTGGAGGAAATCGGTGCCTTCGCCACCTTCCTGGCCAGCGATGCCGCAGCCTCGATCACAGGTGCTGCTCTGCCAGTCGACGGCGGCTGGACCGCCCACTGAGGAGGACGTCATGCTGAACCATGGGACACCTAAGGCCGACATGAGGGGCAAGGGCTCCGACGAGGCGGTGATCCGCGAACTCGAGCGGACGGGAACCTCACCCGAAGCGATCACCGAACAACGGCTCCCAGCGACGGTGCCGACCCGCTTGCGCCGGATCCCGAAGGAGCTCGGCCAGATTGTCCTCGTGCTGCAGGGCGGCGGCGCGCTCGGAGCCTATCAGGTCGGCGCCTATCAGGCTCTGCATGAGGCCGGAGTCGAGCCGGACTGGGTGATCGGCACCTCGATTGGCGCCATCAACGCCAGCCTGATCGCAGGCAACGCGCCGGAGGACCGCATGGAGCGGCTGCGGGAGTTCTGGAGCCGCATGCAGCACAGCCCCTGGGTAGAGCTCCTGGGGGCTTGGCCACTGGTGGGACCGCTGGCCACGAACCTGACAACCATCACGCAGGGCATTCCGGCCTTTTTCAGGCCCAACCTGCCAGCTTTTCTCGGCCTCCAGGTGCCCCTCGGATCGGAAACCGCCGCCTACTACGATACCTCGCCTCTGGCCGAAACCCTGTCCGAACTCGTGGACTTCGAGCGGATCAACGGGAAGGAGACCCGCCTGACGGTGGGAGCCGCCAATGTGCGCACCAGCGAGATGCGGTACTTCGACAGCCGTGACATGGATCTCGATGTCCGACACGTGATGGCATCCGGTGCGCTCCCTCCGGCGTTCCCGGCGGTGCGGATCGACGGAGATCTCTACTGGGACGGGGGCATTCTGTCGAATACGCCGGTCGAGGCCGTGTTCGATGACAACCCGCGGAAAAACTCGGTCATCTTTGCGGTCCACATCTGGAACCCGCAGGGACCTGAGCCGGACACGATCTGGCAGGTCATGAGCCGGCAGAAGGATATCCAGTATTCCAGCCGCGCGGTCAGCCACATTGCCCGGCAGAAGCAGATCCATCGGCTCCGACATGTGATTGCCGAACTTGTGCGCCGGTTGCCGGAGAGGGAGCAAAGGACCGATGCTGTGCGGGAGCTGGCAAGCTATGGCTGCCTGACCCGCATGCATGTGGTCCGGTTGCTGGCGCCGCCTTTCGAGGGGGATGACCACACGAAGGATATCGACTTCAGTCCGCGGGGCATCCGCCGCCGCTGGGAGACGGGTTATGCCGACACGAGCCGGGTTCTGGAACTGGCGCCCTGGTTGGGCGACTTCGATCCGGTGGAGGGCTTCATCCTGCATGAGACCCGGCCCGGTGTGATGATGACGGCCGGATAAGGTGCCGGTCATGCGGACCGGCGCCTCTCCATCAATGAATAGACCTGGTGGAACTGCCGCAGGAGAAGCACTATGAAACTCACCTTCCCCCAGCCGGCGGTCGGTGCGACGAGGATACTCGACGGCAAGGTGGCGCTTGTGACGGGCTCCACCAGCGGAATCGGCCTCGGCATCGCCCGCTCATTCGCCTCTGCGGGAGCCTCGGTCGTCCTCAACGGTTTCGGCAAGCCCGAGGAGATCAGCGACGCCGTTGACGGCCTGCAGCGTGAGACCGGCAGCAGAGTAGTCTACTCTGCTGCCGACATGACCAGGCCGGACGAGATCGCCAGCATGGTGGACGTTGCCCTGGAGAGCTTCAGTCGCCTCGATGTCCTGGTCAACAACGCCGGTATCTTCCATGTCGGTCCCGTTGATCAGGTTCCGGTCGACAAGTGGGATGCGGTTCTGGCGATCAATTTGTCTTCCGCCTTTCACACGATCCGCCTGGCGCTTTCAGCGATGCGCCGCCAGGGCGGGGGCCGCATCATCAACGTCGCCTCGGCACTCGCTCTCGTCGGTTTGCCGCTCACGTCGGCCTATGCGGCGGCCAAGCACGGGATCGTGGGCCTGACCAAGGTGGTCGCGCTCGAGACGGCAGAGGAAAACATCACCTGCAATGCCATCTGCCCCGGAAATGTCTGGACGCCGCTCGCGGAGGCACACATTGCGGAGCAGGTTCAGACGCAGGGTCTCTCACGCGAGGAGGTGATCCGGAACATCCTGCTGGCCGAGCAGCCTAACAAGCGCTTTGCCATGGTCGAGGAGATTGGGGCTCTCGCCACCTTCCTGGCGAGTGATGCCGCCGCTTCGATCACGGGCGCGGCGCTCCCCATCGACGGCGGCTGGACGGCCCACTGAAACGACCCGATCAGATCCTATGCTTGGGCATCGTCATCGACGGGAGCCTCAGCGGACCTGGCCTGCTCGACTGCAAGGGCACGCTCCCCGAACCAGCGCGTGCTCATCGCCTCGCGCACCAGCGCCCCGACGGCCGGCGAGTGCGGCCGACCCCGCACGGTGACGAGGTTCACCTCGCGCCAGAACTCGGGCTCGATGATCGGCAGGCCGACCACAGCCGGATGGTTGACTGAATTGGCCGGCATGAAGGCCCAACCCAGGCCTGCCGCGACCATGGCCAACGTCCAGTCATCCCGCTCGCTCCAATAAACGGCGGTGCATTTGACGTTCTGGGCCTGGAACACCGGATCGGCATAGCCTGCGAACTCACAATTCGTGCGATGGATGTAGCATTCCCCATCGAGATCTTTCACCCGGACGGCGTTCCGGCTCGCCAAACGGTGCTGCCTCCCAAGCGCCGCAACGATCTGTTCTCGGAAGAGCGGAAGAACGTGGAGTCGCTCGTCCGGCTCCTTTCCGGGAATGCAGTAAATGGCGACCTCCAGGTCACCTTGGAGGAGACGCTCCTCCAGTTCCCAGGCATTGGCATCGGCCATCTTCAGCTCGACTCCTTCATGCCGCGCCCGAACTGCACTGATGAGGCCAACGATCTGATCCGGAGCGATGGTGCACATGATGCCGAGCTTTAGGGGAGTATGCCTCAGCCTGGCGAAATCCCCCGCTTGGCGCTTGGCCTCCTGCATCTCGCGGTAGACCTGCTCCAGATGCGGGCGGACGATCCGGCCGAGCTCCGACAGGTGCGTGTGAGTACGCTCCCGGTGGAAGAGTGGCCCTCCGAGCTCCTGTTCCAACTGCCGGATTGCGCGCGTCAGGGAGGGTTGAGCCACATGGCAGCGCTCGGCCGCGTGGGTGAAGTTAAGGTCCTCGCACAGGGCGAGAAAGTACCGCACCTGATGCATTTCCATCGCACACCTCCCGCAAGCTTGGCCTTCATGGCCGGCGAGGGTCTGATTCCCTTTGGGTTTGAACTTTGCTCCATCAGAAGGTGATGGAGAACGCGATCAGGAGAACCGCAGAACCAAATTCGCCAATCTGCTGTTGCCCATAGTGGTCTCCCGCTGACTTCAGGTGCCCTGAGCAAGTGCCTCCGTGGGGCCACAAAGGTTCGCCTCAACCATTGGCGGACGAATTTTTGCATGGATACTAAGGCGATGGTCGAGCCGATGTGCGGAAGGGCACCTGGACGCTGAGGTGAAACCTCCAACACCGGACATCCTACTAACCGCCCAACACAACGCCCGGCTAAACTACGCGAATCATCTTAACTTCCGCGAAATAACGGCAAACTGAAGAATAGGAGTTATGGGCCAGCCAAGCGGTGCAATATCGCGTGCTGAGTGGCTGTTTCCGCGCCCTTTTGGCGTGTCGGACGAACACATGGGCCAAGCTCGCCGCAGGCATCGATGCTCTCCCTCTATCGACGCAAGAGCCACAAAGTATTTCCGCCACGCAGCCCCTACCCTCATCCTAGATCCATTGGCTTTCGGAAAGGCTCGTCTCGACCATGACCAGCATTTCTGAAGCGACAAACTGAAACAGCCATAGCACCGAGTTCCAGACGAAATGTCTGTTTGGGTGCCGGTCTCAATTTGAGGAGTTCTGGGCATGCGCAAGCTTCTCCTTGCCTTTCTGGTTGGCGGTATTCTGGGAGCCAGTGTTGGGGTGGCCCTCGGGTTTTTCTTCTTCCCGTTCGTGTTCCCTCCCCCGGTCGCGATGGACGCCCTGAGTGAAAACGAACGTACGAAGGTAATCGCGACCGGTGAGTTCCTTCACGCCAATCCCGCCGATCCAATTCATTACGGCCGTGGACGCGTGACGGCCACCTCAAGAACGGTGTTTCTCGAGGACGACTTCGAGGTCGGTCCCGGCCCAGCATTTCATGTCTACCTGGTGCCACGGAAGGAGGTGCGCCGATCCGCGGATGTCACCGGAACCATGTTCGTTGACCTCGGCCCCCTGCGCGCGTTCAAGGGAAGCCAGCGCTATTCGATCCCGAGCGGAGTCGATGTGGCTCAATTCGACAGTGTCGTGATCTGGTGTCGCGAATTTTCGGTTCTGATCTCGCCGGCTGACCTTCAATTCAAGACATCAAAGCTAAGTGCCGTAGGTGAAGCTGACCCGTCGATCGCCCGATAAGTCCACATGGGCACATGGAAACCACTGCTCGGTGTCATTGAACATGGATAATCAGGTGATGGAACAAATATCCATGAAGTTCCCCCACCCTTTACACATGTCTGGTTAGGCGCGACGAGCGGACCAAAACGTTACTTCCGAGAAGTGCCAATTGCTGACATTCCCACTATCTCCATTCGGGACGCATCAATCTGGACTATCAGCCCCAAGACTCGTCGATCGGCTTTCCAAACCTGCCCGCCATTCAGCACCCGCATCACGACGCGAGTGTCGACGTCCTGCCTTTTTCAGTCCGGGCCGGCTGGTAGGGCCTGATCGAGAACGTCTGAAGACGCACGAGGGCGGCGCTCAGGCGGGCGGCCTCCTCATAGCGGGTTTCATCATGGGGCGGCTGGTCCGTGTGGCCGCTGGCGAGCGCCTCTGTCGTTGCGACCAGCCGGCGGAGCGGCTTGGCGAGCCATGCCGAGAATAGGTAGAGCAGGACGAGACCGACCAGTGCACCGGCGCCGAGCAGCATCCAGAAGGCCTGTGCGATGGCCCGCGTGGGATCGAGCACCGTGTTCAGGTCCGCACGTACGATGAGGCTCCAGCCGAAGCTGGGCATGTCCTTAAACTGGATCGAGGGAATGACGGCCGCTATGTAGTCCTTGCCGTCCTGCCATCTTTCGCGAAGCGAGATCGATATGCCCTGGCCGGCGGCGACGGCCGACCCTTCGGACAATCTCGTCTCCTGAAGCTCCGGCGGGCCCGAGAGAACCATCCGGTCCCGCGAGACGAGAAGGGCATCGACTCCCTGTCCCCTCACGGCCTGGATGATATCCCTGACCATGTTCCAGTCGAAATGCGCCCCGATGACGCCGATCACGGCGCCTTGGTCGTTCCTGATCGGAGCAGAGAAATCGACGAAACGGCGCGGCTCCTGCGTGGCGGGGAGAAGCTTCGCCAGAAGAACCGCCTCATGCACATCGACAGCGGTCGGGCCGTTAAGGCCGCGGCGAAACCACGGCCTCTCGGCAACGCTTGCGCCCTCCAGCATGCCCTGCGAGGCGGCGATTACCTTCCCCTGCACATCGGCCACGCCGATCCAGGTATAACGCCGATCCACCTGACCCAGCAGGGTGAACTGGCGGCGGATTTCCTCAGGATCGTCCAGGCGAACGACGCGCGCCATTCCCTCAACGTCCTGCCAGAGCTCGTGCATGCGCTGTCCGAGCTGGTTGGCGACGATTTCGCCAAGAAGCCGCAAGCGCGCGCTGTTGGCCACCTCTGCACGGCGCTGCATGGCATTCGTGAACATGGTGCCGGCCACGATGGCTGGCACGAGCATCAGCAAGGCGCCGATGACGAATACAAGTGTCTTGATCCCGATGCGCATTCTCGCGCTCTCCTCTCTTGCGCCTACCGCGACGCCAGGCTGCGCATCCAGCCTCTGATCATCTCGGGAAGGTCGCCCCGCCCGGTTCCCGGCTTCGCATCTGCCGTGTGGAGCTTGCGCAGAATCCCATCGCGCTGTTCCGGAGTTGGACGCAGGGACAGGTGATAGCCGTCGTTCGTTTCTTTCGATATTCGGACGGCGACATCGCCGACATCCGCAAGAGCGATCGCTCCCAGGGCGCCGACCGTCAACCCGGCCAATCCGCGGACACGGGCATGATCGACTCCGAGCTCGAGCACCCAGGACGGGAGTCGTTGCGATCCGACGGAAATCGTGGCCAGCTCGACATTCTCGCGCTGGGGCCGGTTGGCGCGAGGCCGCTCGATGCAGACCAGCATGGTGATGGCGAGCACGACCAGATTGTAGATCGTCCAGAACAGGATGATCCTGATGCCATCTCCGGCTTTGGCCACGTGGCTGAAATGATCCGGGAAGATCAGGGGCAGGAGCATTCCCAGCACGGTGAGGCCGAAGAGGATCGCGAAGGGCTTCATCATCGGCCATTGCACGATTGTCTTCGTCCGGTCGCCGCCCTTGGCCGTTACGCGGAATTTGTGCGGTCCTTTGGTCAACAGACCCATCGCTGCCGCGCGCGTGATGGGCCATGCGGCAATGAGCTGGGACACATCGTTGAGCACAGGCCAGATCAAGCCGCCGGAGATCCAGTTGAGCGTGATCAGCACGGCTGCGTAATAGGGCAGATAGTACGAAACGACATCTGTCAGCGAGGCATTCACGACGAAGATGCCGAAGTACCAGTAGAGCAGCGGGCCGATGAGAGCGATCAGGCGGAACGGAAAGGTTGTCGTCCAGAACATTACCGAGTCGACGAGGCTCAGGCGCTGCATGAAGCGCAAGCCATTGGCGCCGAAGGGATTGTAGACGTTGCGCACGATCTCCATCATGCCCAGGCACCATCGCCCGCGCTGCACAACATATTCGTGCAGTCCTTCCGGGGCGAGCCCTTCCGTGAGCGCTTCGTTGAGGTAGACCGTGCGATAGCCGTGGCTGTCGAGGCGGATGGTCAGAAGGAAGTCTTCCGTCACGCTCTGCGTCGGCAGGCCGCCGATCTCGCGCAAAGCCGAAACGCGCACCATCGAGGAGGTCCCGCAGCACACCGCGATGCCCCATGCGTCGCGCGCAGGTTCCAGATGATCGAAGAAGAAGCGCTGCTCGTCGGGATAGGCGGAGGCGATGTAGAGATTGTGCTGGATCGGGTCCGGATTGAAGAAGTGCTGCGGCGTCTGGACGAGGCCGACCTTCGGATTGTGGAATAGGGCGACGGCCCGGCGCACGAAATTGCGGTGCGGCACGAAATCCGCGTCGAGGACGGCGACGAAGTCGGGGGCATCCTCATCCTTCAGGCGCTGTGTCAGCGTGTAGTTGATGTTGCCTGCCTTCGCGTGCTCGTTGGTGGGTCGTGTCCTGTGCTCGGCGCCATAGCGGCGGCATACCTCGGTCAGCCATTCCCGGCGCCCGTCGTCGAGAACGAAGACTCGTAAGCTCGGATAATCGCTCGCCTGCGCACCGGCGAGCGTGCGCTCGAGAACCTCCAATTCCTCGTTGTAGGTGGCGATGTAGAGGTCGACGCGCGGCGGATTGCTGCCCCACCAGGCGATGTTCCGGTCCGCTTCCTCATGTCGGTCTTTCCGGCGGGTGAGGAACAGATAGGCCGTGGTCGAGGACACGAGAGTCAGGGCCTCGATCGCTACGAAAATCCATCCGGCGATGACATCGAGGGTGAGGCCTTCGGCCGCCGACGGAACGGTCTCGGTGATCCGCCAGATCATGTAGCGCCAGCCCAGCAAGGTCGTCAGACCGAGCAATAGGGCACGGATCCAGGTGCTCTTCGGCGGGGCGAGCGGCAGCAGCAGCAGGGCAAGGCCAATGACAATGGCTAGACCCGCGAGGCTCGACAGGTATTGGTCGAGGACGAGCATCTACAGGCCGAGATCCGCGAGCTTCTGCCGGATGCCGGCGAGCGGCCCGCCTACGAAGACCACCCGGCCCGTGCGGCCGACGGCGCAGGAGAGGTCCGGATCGCTCGCAAGCTCCGGAATGCTCAAGGCGACGTCGAAGCGGGTCAGGTGCTCGGGGCTGGGACCGATGGCGAGCGTGCTGTAGAGGCCGGCTGCCCCCGATCCGCCGAGGCGGGTGATCGTTCCCTCGAAGACCCGGCTGTCGCCGACCAGCCGGAACTGGGCCGGCATGCCAATCCGGAGGGTGGAATAGACACTCTCGCTCACGCTGGCCGTGACCATGACGGCGGAGCAATCCACGAACCGGACGAGATCCTGCCCTTGGTTGACGTGTTCTCCGCTGCTGGCAAGGAAGTTCCAGACGATGCCGGGGCTCTGCACCGAGAGTTCTGCCGAGGTCAGGCGATTGACCCGGACCCGCTCGGCCGCGATCTGCTCGGCGGTCAGGCTCAGGCGGCGGCTGACATTGTCGGCCTCCGCCTTGAGCTCGGCCAGCCTGAGGTCGAACTCCCGGATGCGTTGGATCGAAAACGGTGCGTCGTTGTAGGAATCACCGATGAAGACGCCGTTCTGAGCCGACGAGAGTTCCGCCGTGAGATAGGTGATGCGCTCGCGGGTGCTGGCGATGTCCTGCTGCGCGACGTCGTGTTGGGCCTTGGCGCGGTCGAGGGTGATCGCGGTCTGCACGCCGCGCGAACTCAGCTCGCGGGTCCGGTCCAGAGCGCTGTTCGCCTCGCGGAACCGTGCCTCCGCCGAGTTCACGGCGGTCTGCGCCTCAGCGATGCGGGACCGGATCTGGCGCACTCGCCCTTCCTGATAGCTCTTGGCCTGGGTGTCCAAGACCTTGCGGGCCTCGTCCACCGCCGCGGTCTGGGCCTGGAGCCGGGCGAGATCCGCCTCGAGTGTGGAGCGGGTTCGCTCCAGGTCAATCAGGCGGGCATTGTCGAATTGGTTGTCGGTGATGCGCACAACGGTCTCTTCAGGGGAGATCTGGGCTCCAATCGTGCGCACAGAGAACTCGGCCAGTCCCTGGATGGGCGCACGCAGGACGGTGGTGCGGGCATTGATCGTGGCGTCGGCGCTGGTTCCCGAGAGGTACTCGCCGACAACGACATAGAGCCCTCCAAGGAGCAGGATTGCTCCCAAGAAGATACGGACGAATTTCATTGGTTAGAACTCGATCGGGACCTGAGACAGATTAGGCTGCAACGACCTTGCCCTTGCCCCTGATTGAAGACGCATCCGCTATCAGGCTACGAGGTAGGTCAGAGACATAAGTCTTAACCTAGCCGTTGGTTTCTGATGGGGTAATCCGAAAGAGGTTTTTGGACAACGGGGCCATGTGGCGACGTGATGTCCTATCACGCCGCTGACACCGTGATAGGCGCATGCTTCTGTTCAACGAGCACTGTAGCGCGCACGAGGTGAGCTGAGCTTGTGTGGCGCTATTCTGAAGGTCGCCTTCGGGTCAAAAGGCGAAGTTCCCCACCCTTCACAAACGTCGGCTCACCGCTCACAAGCTGACCAAGATGCAACGTCTGTGATGTGCCAGAAGCAGTCCTTGGGTGCCCTCGACGTCGAAGTCACGTTTCAATCCCTTGTGGATATTTAGGTCAGCGGCATACACGGCTGCTGACTCATCGCGAAAGCTCGGAAGGTCCGCTACAGGGATGCTGACCTTGGCTACAGCAAGTTTCCGCGTTCCTCTGTGCCGCTGTTGCGGACGCATGCGTGACTTCAACGCTCCCTGACGGCAAAACCGTTTGGCGGCTCGATAGCCGCCACAGATGATAGGTAAAGTTGCCAACAACTGCGACCGAAAGGACCTGAACCCAGCCAGTGAACTTGGCCGCCGCGAACATGGACTTGACCACTCGCACCGCCTTGGATCCATTCTGGCAGTCATCGCCTGGCGGCTCTCGTCAGGACGGCAGCCGTATTTCCCGAAAGGATTCGCCAAGTTGGAGTGCAGCGCTCCGTCGATCGCCCATATCCACGAGCAGATCGAGTATTCTCAACAGCTTCTGGGCAAGGGACAGTGACATCGATGCGTCGCGCCCCGCGAAGTCCTGAACGAGCTGGGCAATCCTTGCGCTGAGGAATGTGCCTCGCCAGCCCTTCAGAGATTGGAGCCCGCCGCCAATGACTGCAAGGACTTGGTCGGCAAAAGCATCGGCCGGATAAGAGGCCTTCGCACGTTCGCAAAGGGTAAGATAGTGGTCCATCACCGGCGCGGCCCAGCCCCCAGCCCGCACGAAGCGATCAATAATCGGCAGAATTCGAGCGATCTCGGACCAGTCGCCGTTCACATAGCGCGCCGCGCCATTCGCGCGCTCGATTTCAACAAACATCAGGGTCTGCACTAGCCGCGGCTGATCGAAACCGGAGAACTCACCGCTGCGATAGGACTCCTTCTCAATTGCTGAAGAAGCGAGCAACCGTTCAAGGCAAAGCTCAAGAACCTCAATCGCATCAGAGGGCACGGCCGCTGCATCGTAGATGTAGCGGCATACATAGGAGCTGGCGAATGGTGCGAGAAGCGCCCAGCAATTGTCGCTCTCGAGCTGAAGGATCGGCTCGAGCAATCGCGGTTTGATATCCGCGAGCGGAAGAAGCCCCGCGATCCGGCCCAACGTCTCCCCGAGTTCGTGGATCCACTCAAAGAGGTTTGACGAGCTCCGATCACGGCGGCCCGGCTTCACCCAAGGTGGCGCGTTCTTCTCGTTAGTCCAGGTGAGAACCGACGACATAAAATCGAGGAAGAAGGGCTTTGCATCGCTCGCGACAATTCCTTCGATTGGACCGTGTCGGATGATCTTGGCCGCGTACTGCGAGTACCAGTACACATCGGGCTCGCTCCACACTTCGTTTGGGTCCGCCGCGTCGCTGTCATCGTAATCTTCATAGTGCTGACGCCGACCGCGCGCGTTCCGTGCATCGAGCTTCACCCAAGCCGGCGGCGGCTGAGGGATTGGCAACCAGCCCGCGCCATTCAGGTAGAACTCAGCGGCATGGTTGAGAGCGGCCTGGGCGTCTTCCTGCGAATGGACAGGATCGCCTGGGCCGCGCATCTCGCCCGGGGGGACCCGCTTAATGTGACAGAGCGAAAAGGCAAGGACGAGCGCCGACCAAGCCAGCTTTGGATCGATACTCCAGAGCCCAGAAACCTCCTGCAAAGCAGCCAGCGACACCACTTCAAGCGGATGCGCCACGAGCGCTAAGAGTTTGGTCGCCGCGTCCTTCTCCGCAGTGCCGTTTCTCAGGTCAGCCGCCAGACCGCGCGCAACGAAGATCGATGGGTGCCAAGGGATGATGCTTCTCGACGTCCAATATGCGTCGCGCTCTTCCGGAGCGCGGATCGCCCGGTTGAGGATTTCACGGGCCCAATCGAGATCGGCGGGGTCAAGCTGCTCACGCAAATTCAAGGCCACAGCAGCAGTTGCGGCGACCGCACCGCGGTGCATCTCGATCTGATCGTCTTCGCCTTCTGGCGCTTCAAACAGGGCAGGATTGTCGATCTGCTTCGCGAGCGCAATTGCCTCATGGGTTGTGAACCCGTCAGCAACCTTTCCATCTTCAAAGGTCTTTGCTGCCCAGGTCCAGAGCTGCGCCTTTCGGAGGTACAACGTCGCCTTTTCAGCCTTCACTTGCCGTTCGGGGGCGGCTGCTGATGGGCTGACATGGTTCAGCCAGATAGTGTCGGGATCCTCACTGGCGCAGTAAGCCTCGTAGTTCTCGGGGTCAGCCAGCTCCTCATATTCGAGTGCCTGTGCGAGGTAGTTTTCCCGCGCAGCCGGATCGTTTTGCTCCTCTTCGTAACGGTACGGGAGCGCGTTCTTGAAATTGCGGATCGCCGTGCGCGTTCTCTCCGCGAACTGTTCACCGCCGAAAACGTATCGGGGAACCAGCCATCGCAGCTGCTTCTTCCGGGCAGTCCGCTCGTTCACGGACCGGATGGCGTCGATGTGCGCCTGGTCGGTGCGAGCCTTAAAGCCCATGAGGCTAGTGGTGTTCGCCGAGATGTCCTGGGCCATGCGGTTGTGATCGGCCGACCATAGCGCCTGTGATGTGACGAGGGGGAAGACCGCTTCGGAAATGGCATCGGTATCGAGCGCCAACGCAACAGCGACACCGAGGATGGCAATGCATTCATTCCCCTCGACGATCTCCTGGATCAGTACGTCAAGTGAACGACCGCGCTTGAGTTCGGCGAAACACCAATCCTCAAGCGCCAAGAACCCGCAAGCGATGGGCTTCGGTGCCCAAAGGGCGCGAAACCAGAGGTATTCCCGGGTACCGCCCCAGAACCTTTGTGTGCCCCATGGGAAGGTGAGTTCGAGCGGTATGGGGGGTGCCCCCGCGGTCGCGGGAATGGCGATGAAGTTGCCGCCAAGCGGTCATCGCATGATTGCAGAGCCCACGCAAAAGGCGAAGCGCGTCAGCTGGCGCGGACTGAAAGAGCGCATGAAACGGCTCCCTCAGAGGCGATGGCGGCCAGAAGTTTTGTGTATCCTCATCAATCGAGAGTCGTTCCCAGTCATGATAAGAGAATTCACCAATGCTCCGGATTGAGAACCCACTAGCGATGCCGAGCTCATCGATGCGCGTGCGCTCACTCTCGGGTTTTCCGAGCGCCGCAAGGCTGCGCTCGGAGGCCTTTTGCAACTCCTTTCTCTCCCGCGCGACCTGATCGTCGGGAAGCTCTTTCGTCAGGTGTGCAAGGGTCAGCTCGACCAGCAACTGGGGGTGTGAGCGCGCGAGATAACCCGAAAAGCCGACCAACTCCTCAAACTGGCGGCTCCGCATGCGATCTGCCCGGATGACGCGCTCAAGATACTCGGTTGTGAGTTCCGGTTCGGTCCGGGACGATGTGAGAATGAGCGCTGAGAGCCGACGCCGGAAATCGCCGAAATCAGGAACCTGATGCCAGCGGCTTGATGTCGGCGTCGGCACATCGTCCGACGACACGCAGTCAATTTCGCGAAGCCACTCTGCGCACCTCGATATGATCGCCTTCGAAATGGGATTGGGGTAGTCCCAGAGCGCGTTCTGCCAGATCTCGAATACAGCGACAATCTCTGGGTAGAGACGTGAAGGGATCTCGTCGAGGCGGGCAAGAATAAAAGTGATCAGGCGGCGCCATGCCGCGAAATCGGATGGCCAGCCAAGGAGGTCCGCGAACCGCTGGCGCTGCTCTTGGGGTAGATTGCCCGCGAGGATCGTTGGATTCGGGATGGTCTTTTCAGACTGGAACCAGACGAGTACCTTCTCAAGCAGGCGGAAGTCATTGGCATAAACTGCGGTCGCGAAGCGCTCCGGAGCAACTTCGAATTTAGCCGAGCCAAGGGGGCCAACGAGCCAAGCGCGCATCCACTGGGACCTCAGACCAGACGTTTCGGCCTGCGCCAGGTAGGCCCCCCAATTCTGGTCTTCGGTGTACTCCCACTGCGATAGCAGCTCGACGACACGAGCGACAGCCGGCGGCTCGCCACAAGCTCTAATCTCATCAAGCCACTGCGACGCCTGATCGGCTAGAACGTGAAAGAAGGCCCGCTCAAAGAAGATGTCGTGGGCAAATCGGACAGAGTGTCCCGCCCGGGCATCCTGCAGGATGCCGTCCGTCCTCAGGTCGTCGATGTGAGCAACCGACTTTAGCTGGCTGAGTCTGATCGGCTGACTGAGCTGTCGCGCGCGAACCGTGGCGAGATCGAGTATCGCACGTTGCCGTTCAACCGCACTCTGACCAGAAGCGTTGTAGCCGCCGCGCTTCCACCAGTTCTCGATCAGATCGATTTCGGACTGGGGCGTGAAGGACGGCCCCCTCGGATCGGCGATGAAACTTTGGTTCAGGACCTTGGCAAAGAACGGTCGCCGCACGATCGCCTTGACCTGACGCGTGCCAAACAGGAGTGATCGGAGATGGGGTTTTGCGTTGGCGAGAAGCTCCGCCTCGTCATCGTTCAGAGCGTCGACGCCAAGCGTCTCAACCTTGGCTAGAGCAAGCACGTCGCCCAGCCAGTTGCGCAGAATCTCAATCTCAGTGTCGCGGAGGGAGACGACGATCCGCCAGTTGCCGAGCAGCGGAGACTGCACAACGGTGCGGATCACATCCAGCACAACAGGTTGGTGCTCCTTCTCGACTCGATCAATCGCGTCGATAAAAAGGATCGGCGTACCCGCCGCCCCGATCTCAACGAGTAGGTGTTCGAGGGAAGCGCTCGACATCCCTTGGGACGCCGCGTAGCTGATCCAACTCGTGCCTTCGAGCTGCTCTGCTTTGAGGAAAAGTGTTGGACCGTCTTTGAGCGACCGCTGAACGGCGCGGCGCATGAGCACGGACTTGCCACTGCCCGGCAGTCCGCGAACTTGAACGAGGCGGGCCGTGTTTAGCTTTGAGTCCAGCTCTGCCAGGAGTGTCGGTCGCTCAAGCTTCGTGCCTCCAACATCATCTTGGATCAGCTCCGCATAGCTCTTGGCGAGCGCGGAAACATTGTCGAGGTCGTCCTGCAAAGAGGTCGCGCCACGCAGACGCGCGACTTGCGCGATCGAGCGAACCAGCCGCGGACGATCAAACTGCCCCGCCTTGCCCGCCGAGGCTCGGGCGAGCTGGACCATTCGCGACCAGATAAGAGGCGCCTTAGCAGCGTCACCTGGGATGAGGCAGTCACGGATACGATTGATCGCTTCGGGCGGGTCAGCTGCGCCCTCGCGCAGGAAATCGAAACGGATCAGGACGAAGTGAGCGAGGAACCGGTGCACTTCCTCACTCGTGCATAGCGAACCTTTGGTGTCATTGAGGAGCGCAACCATGTCCGCTCTGACCGCCTTTTCGGCTGGGCCGGCATTTCCGCCCTCCGCGAAGCGCGCATCGAAATGCGCTGGTGTAAGGCTTTCGCGCGCCAGATCACAAAGGGTCCTGAGAGCCCTTTCCTTGGCGGAGGTTATCGTTCCGACCGCCGCCCCATGGCGGTCCACGCCACTCCGAAAGTCCGGTTTTCCAAGGGTAGCCCAACTATCGCGAATGATGTCGCGGAAATCCTCGTTAGACTCCGCCTTGCTGATTGTCAGTTCCCGTTTGACTTGCAGGCTGAGGCGCGCGGGGGCGCCAGTCGCGCCCTCAAATCGACGATGACATCATCCAGTGGCTCACCGAAGTCACGCTGCTGGACAGCAACGCGGACCACGGTCCGGTCATCAATGCCGGGCGCATAGTCCTCGGCGAGAAGCGCCGCGAGATAAAAGGCGGCGGCATCTCCCTCAAAGGTGAAGCCTTCACCTCCCGCGAGTTCAGGTGATTGCGGCATGAGCAGCCTTCTGAATCGGTCGAGCAATCGCCACGTGCATCCACACGTTGCGACGAGACGATGGTGGATATGTATTTCTTCCCCAGAGTCAATTGGCGTTACCCGTACCCGGACTTGATGAACGTCCGCGATGGATTGCGATCGGAGGTCGGCCCCACCTATTGCAGTTATCCGACACGCAATTATCGAACGACCGCTTGGGATAGAATTCGGCCTTTAAGCGCGGCCGTGTAGAGGTTCGCTTTAGGTCTGTATTTAGACCCTCCGCTTCGAACCTCGGATCTGCTAGGGAAAAGCCAAACGTCCAATGCGGAAGAGAGTGCCCCCGCTACCCATATCATCGTATAGCAGGCAGAAGTGTTACCTCAGGCGTAACCTTAAACCGGTACATGCAGTACAGGCAGCGCCCTAAAACTATCTATGTCTTTGAAAACATTGGTGGGTGTACAAGGACTCGAACCTTGGACCCGCTGATTAAGAGTCAGCTGCTCTACCAACTGAGCTATACACCCGTCGCCGAAGCGCTTTCAGCGGCGCGATCTCCGCTGAAGAGGCCGTGCGTGTAACAAACCGTACGGCCCCTGTCTAGCCCATTTGGAGAGGTTTTTTCCTCAAGCTGCGGTTTTCGATTTGGCGCGGTGATAGCTGCCGTCACCTTGTGTCAAAATCCGATCCTCAGGCTGGATCTGCCCGGGCTCGATCTCTCCCTGCCCCTCCAGTTCCTTCCAGAGCGGAATCAGCCGGTCGATGTCCAGGCTCGGCCAGGCTTCGACGCCGTCGAGCACGAAGTAGGTCTCCTGGTAGTCATCGATCCGGTAGAGGGTGCGCATGACACGGCCCAGATCGAACGCGACGCGGTTCGGCGATGGGCTCTCGAGCGCAAAGATCGTCTCGCCCGGGGACGAGGCGATCCCCGCGCCGACAATGCGCATCCCTTGAGGGGTCTGGGCGAGGCCGAACTCCACCGTGTACCAGTAGAGCCGAGCCAGATACTTCAATGCCCCATGCTCGGCGGCCACGAGGCCTGCCTTACCGTAGGATTCGAGATAGTCCGCATAGATCGGCTGCATGATCAGCGGCACGTGGCCGAACACGTCATGGAAGATATCGGGCTCCTCGATGTAGTCGAGCTGCTCCGGTTTGCGGATCCAGAAGCCTGCCGGGAACTGGCGATTGGCCAGCATGCGGAAAAAGGCCAGATCCGGGATGAGCCCGGGCACGGCCATGACTTCCCAGCCCGTCGCCGCCTTGAGGCGCTGGTTCATGACGCGGAAATCGGGGATCCCCTCCTCGCCGATGCCGAGGCGTTCGAGCCCTTCGAGGAACTGGTCGGCGATACGGCCCTTCAGGATCTCCCGCTGACGCTTGGCCAGGGTTCTCCAGGTGGCGTGATCGGTCTCGGTGTAGTTCTCAAAGCCCTGATCACGGATGTAATCGCGCGGATCGTCGCTGCCGTTGGCGGTGTTCATGGCGTTTCCTCCGTCGTTGTTGTGTCGTTAGGATAACACCCGCTTCAGGTCATTGTTCGCCGGATCCTGCCTGGAAAAGCATCCACGCGGTCATAAAATGACCTGAAGGCCTCAATTGATGAGATTTTCATGAAGCGCCACCTGTCTCTCTCCGACCGCCGGATCCTGCGTGCCATCCAGGGGGACGGGCGCATTCCCAATTCCACCCTGGCCGAGAAGGTCGGGCTTGCCGCCTCCCCCTGCCTCAGACGCCTGAAAGCCTTGGAGGAGGATGGGATCATCGAGGGCTACCGGGCGCTCGTGAACCGCAAGGCCCTCGGCTTTGAGGTGGAGGCCTTCGTGTTCATCAAGCTGGAGCAATCGGAACCCGGCTGGCGCACCCGCCTCGTGGACCGGCTGAAAGGCTACGAGGAGGTGATCGCCTGTCATGCTCTCGCCGGCGAGGTGGACATCATCGTCCATGCGGTGGCGCGGGACATCGAGAGTTTCGGCGAGTTCACCATGAATCGGCTGCTCACGCTGCCCGGTGTGGCCGACGTACGCTCAAGCTTCGTGCTCTCGACCATCAAGCAGCAGAGCCCGATCCCGGTGCCGGATTAAGCAAAGGCAGCTCTTTGTCTCCGGTCATGGCCGCACTTGTTGCGGCCATCACGTCTTTCGCCGCCTAAGACGTGGATGCCCGGCACGAGGCCGGGCATGACGGGAAGGATGCTTTACTCCGCAGCGTGCTGCGCGTGGAGGCGAGCGCCTCGGCTCAGCAGCTTGTTGAGGGCGCCGAGATAGGCCTGAGCGGACGCGACCAGCGTGTCGGGATCGGCGGCGCGGGAGGTCACGCTGCGGCCGTCGGCGGAGAGGCGCACCGACACTTCGGCCTGCGCATCCGTGCCTTCCGTCACCGCATGCACCTGATACAGCTCCAGCACGGCTTCGTGCGGCACCAGCGCCTTGATGGCGTTGAAGGTGGCATCCACCGGGCCGTTGCCCTCCTGCTCCTCGATCACGGCCTTGCCGTCGACCTGAAGGCGCATGGTGGCGCGCTGCGGACCGCGCGTTCCGGCGACAATGTGGAGCGAGACCAGCTTGATGCGATCATGCGCGGTGGCGATGTTCTGATCGACCAGCGCCTCGATGTCCTCGTCGTAGACGTGCTTCTTGCGATCGGCCAGATCCTTGAAGCGCTCGAACGCATCCTGGAACTGGTTGTCGGAGAGGCTGTAGCCCAGCTCGTCCAGCTTGTTGCGGAATGCCGCGCGGCCCGAATGCTTGCCCATGACGAGCGAGGTCTTGGACACGCCGACGCTTTCCGGCGTCATGATCTCGTAGGTCTGCGCATTCTTCAGCATGCCGTCCTGGTGAATGCCGCTTTCGTGCGCGAAGGCGTTCCGGCCGACGATGGCCTTGTTGTACTGCACCGGGAACGAGGTCGCAGCCGAAGCGAGCTTCGACGCGCGCGTGAGCATCGTCGTTTCGATGCCGGTCTCGAAAGGCAGCACGTCGCCGCGCGTCCTGATCGCCATCACGATCTCTTCCAGCGCCGCATTGCCCGCACGCTCGCCGATGCCGTTGATGGTGCACTCGATCTGACGTGCGCCGCCCTCCAACGCGGCCAGCGAGTTGGCGACAGCGAGACCCAGATCGTTGTGGCAATGGGCGGAGAAGATCGCCTTGTCCGCATTCGGCACGCGCTCGCGCACCGCACGGAACATGGCGCGATATTCATCCGGCGTCGCATAGCCCACCGTATCCGGCAGGTTGATGGTGGTGGCGCCTGCCCTGATCGCAGCCTCCACGCAGCGGCACAGATAATCGATCGGCGTGCGTGTGGCGTCCATGGCCGACCATTCGATGTCCTCGATCAGGTTGCGGGCCTGGGTCACCGTGGTGGTGATGATCTCCAGCACCTCTTCCTCGGTCTTGCGCATCTGGTGCGCCAGATGGATTGGCGAGGTGGAGACGAAGGTGTGAATGCGCGGTTTCTTGGCATGGCGCACGGCCTCGCCGGCGCGGGCGATGTCGGCCGAGATGGCGCGGGCGAGACCGGCGACGGTCGCGTTCTTCACCTGCTGCGCGATGAGGGACACGGCCTCGAAATCGCCATTGGAGGCGATGGGGAAACCCGCCTCGATGATGTCGACGCCCATGGCATCGAGCAAAGCCGCAACCTCGAGCTTTTCCTCCAGCGTCATGGTCGCGCCGGGGCATTGCTCGCCGTCGCGCAGGGTGGTGTCAAAAATGAATACGCGGTCCTTGGAGGAGCCGGTGGTGGAAGCGGTCATCGTGTCAGTCCTTCTCGGAGGGAGCGCGATCCAGGGCCTTTATGCCATGCGCTCACGGTTGTTCTTGAGATCTTCCAAAAACCCCTGAGAGCCCAGGCGGCAGCGCCCAGCCGACCCTCAGGGGCGGCTAAGGAGAAGGAGGCCAAGGAGAAGCGCGCGGCCGGCCGCTGCAGCGGTGCCGTTCATTCCAGCGCTGTGGGAGCCGATTGCCATCGCTGCCCATTCCTCCAAAGACCGCGGCCCTGCCGCGAACAACGGGCACGTTTGTAACGGGACGTTCAGGGAATGGCAAGCGCTTGAAACAAACGAAAAGCCAGAGCCCGACGATGGTATAGGAAATATCGTCCGAAGCCATGGCCCAGCTGGAGACCCTGGCCGGAGGCCAAAATGCTCTAGATCAGATCGAGCTTGGCTTTTTTCAGACCGTCCCAGCCCGAACATGAGGTGCCTTCGATGACAAACGCGATCCGCGGCCTATGGCTTACCGGCCTCGTGGCCTTGCCGCTCGCCGCCTGCAACCAGACCACCTCGGGCCCTGCACAGGCGCCTGCCAGATTCCGCATGCCGGACGGCTCCGGCTGCCAGGGCGAGATCGCCCGCTACCGGGCCGTGATGAGCAACGATCTCGCCATGGGCCACGTGAACCAGACCGTCTACAACCGTGTCGACCGGGAGATCGGGCAGGCCGAGGCCGCGTGCGCCGCCGGGCGCGATGCGGAGGCGCAGCGCATGATCAACGCGACGAAAAACCGCCACGGTTATTAGCGCATCGTGCGGACCCGAAGGGCCGCGTCAGCGGAAAGTGGCCCCGGTTTTCCGCTTCAACGATGCGCTCATTCTAGAAGGGAGCATCGGATGGATCCCGAAAGTGCAAATCCACTTTTCACGTCCGAGGCTCTAGTGAGTGAAGACCCACTCGAAGAAGGATTGCAGAAAGAGGGGCATCGCCTTCGGGTCGATGTCCCCCACTCCGCGGATGATCCGCACATCCTGCAATTCGGGCTCGGAGTCTTTGGCGATGTTGGCGCGGATGAGGCCTGCGCCTTCCTCCGCCGTCATCGGCAAAGTCACCATGCGCAGAAGTGCAATGGTCGGCCAGCGCTGGACGATGATCCACTCGTCATCCACGTGGAACTCGTTCTCCCGAAGGCCTGTCTCTTCGATCAGCTCGCGTGTCAGGCTGGAGGCAAGATCGACAGTGCCGTCAGGCCTGAGATCCGACAGATCCGGTGTGCCCGCCGCGAAATAGACGCGGCCCGCATTCGTGGTATGCGCGCCCATGACGCCGCAGATGAAAGCGCCGTCCGATCCGCGCAAAGCGCCCATGGCGAAGCCGTTGGCAATGCTCTTGTCGGGATAGCCGCTGTCGATCCAGGCAACGAAATCAGCGTAGCTCGTCTCGAAGTAGGTGTTGCGGCACAAGTCCTTTTCGAACTCGACATTGCGGAGCAGCAGAACCCGCCCATTGAACATCTTCGGCTTGTCCGCCGTGCGGCGCTTCCAGTTCGCCGCGATGAGATCGCGATTCTGCTCCGCCCAGGCCCATTCCATGGGCACGCATCTCGCCTCGACGCGTGAGACGCGCCTGATCAGAACCTCACGATTCACGCAATGATCTCGCCGCGGCTCACCATGACCGCACCGCCGCCGATCTCGGCGGAAACCAGCGCGCCATTCTTGATGGTCATCTGCAGGAAGATCTCGCTCGGACGGCCCATCTCGACGCCCTGCTCGATGACGATGTTGTGCTCGCCATCTCCCAGCGGCTCGCATTGCATGAGCGCGCCTGCGAAAGCTGCAACGGCGGAGCCGGTGGCCGGATCTTCCGCGATGCCCATGCCGAGGCCGAACATGCGGGCACGGAAACGCAGGCCATCTGCGTTCGGCATCCGGGTATAGACATAAGCAGCCGGATGATCGCTATCGAGGAAAGCCTTGTCGAACGCCTCGCCCTGCGGCCGGGCGCGGGCCAGCGCATCGAGCGATGCGACGGGGACGAGATCGTAAGCCACACCACCCGTGTGGCGGCTCGGCACATGCCGCTCGAAACCGATCTCCGTGGGATCAAGGCCGAGCGCCCAGGCGCAAGACGTCGTGTCCTTGCCCTCGCCCCAGGAAGACGGCAGGCGCGGCAGGCGGAAGCGGGCCTCGCCGCTCACAGCATCCTTCACCTCGACCACGCAGGGCACGATGCCGACCAGCTCCTTCAGGCCGAAGACCACGGCGCCGGGCTGGCCGTTCTGATCCAGCAGCGCGAGCAGCACCGCCGTTCCCACCGTAGGGTGACCGGCGAAGGGCAGCTCGCGTCCGGGCGTGAAGATGCGGATATCGGCGCGCTGATGCGGATCAGCCGGCGGGAAGACGAAGACCGTCTCGGAGAGGTTGAACTCTTTCGCGATGGTCTGCATGCGCGCGTCGTCGAGCCCCTCTGCGTCGAGGACGACAGCCAGGGGATTCCCGGTGAAGCGCTCCGAGGTGAAGACGTCGAGGGTGATGAAACGGCGGGCCATGCGGATCAAACCTCTTCGGCGATAAAACGATTGGTGGGCGAGACGAACTCGTCCTGCGCCGCGATGGTGAGGATCTCGCGGGACCCCGCCTCCTCCGTGCGCTTCAACAAGCCGTAGACAGAGGCAGAGGCTTCGGCAAGTGCTGTCGCAGCGGAGCCCGAGCGCGCATAGTGGACGAAGAACAAGGCCGCGATTGCGTCCCCTGCCCCGTTCACGCTGAGCGAGAGCTTCGGCGTACGCACGCGCCAGAAGCGTCCGTCCTCACCCGCAATCAGATCGATGGAATCCGCGGGAGTTTCCTTGGTTCCAACGGAGGTCACGAGAACGGCCCTGGGACCGAGCTGCTGCACGGCAGAGACGGCCTTCTTCAGATCACTCAAGGTTTCAGTCGTGAGGCCCGCAAGATAGTTCAGTTCGAACTGGTTGGGCGTGATGATGTCGGCAGCAGGAACCGCGTGATCCCGCATGAATTCGGGAATACCGGGGCGCACGAAGATGCCGCGCCCCACATCCCCGATCACCGGATCGCAGCAATAGAGCGCCTTTGGATTGAGCTTCCGCACCCGGGCCACGGCGGAGAGGATCGCGTTGCCGATATCGGCCGAGCCCATATAGCCGGAGAGAACGCCGTTGCAGCGTTCCAGCACGCCGCGCTCGGCAATGCCGTCAACCAGCTCTTCGATGGCAGGACCGTCGAAGACTCGGCCCTTCCAGGAGCCATAGCCCGTGTGGTTGGAAAACTGCACCGTATGGATGGGCCAGACCTCGACACCGAGCCGCTGCATCGGGAAGACGGCGGATGCATTGCCCACATGTCCATAGGCAACATGGGATTGGATCGAGAGAACATTCATGACTTTGGCCCCTTCTGCTTCCTGGGTTAGCGCATCGCCGATCCGGCATCAAATCAGGGGATGTGATCTTTTTCATCACGGGGAGGAAACATGCCGCCCTGTGGCGAAGCGGGCCTATGGCATCTGGCCCCTCTCGAGAAGCCCGGGCATGATCGAAAGGGGCGAATTCTTCTTCCAGCGCTTCGGTCCCTGGGCCATGTTCCTGGGCCGCTTCTTCGGTCCCACCCGCGCGGTTCTCCCGCTGATCGCCGGCATCTTCATGATGCCGCGCGTTCTCTTCCAGGCTGCCAACATGGCGTCAGCCTCGGTCTGGGCTTTTGCCCTCCTTGCGCCTGGGGCCGGGCTGGCACATTACCTGCTCTGGTAAGATATTTCGGGGAACCGGGTCAGGTAAGGCTCATTAACCTCCCATACCAAACGGAGGTTTCCTATGGGCAAAGGCAAGATGAGCGGCGACAACTCCGCCGAAAGCAAGAAGCACCCTGGCACTCACATCCGCGGCTCGGGCGGCACCATGAAGAACCGCACTGATCCCGGCAAGCAGGACAACAACAAGGCCGCAAACACCAAAAGCAACCAGCAGTAGTGTCGGTGCTTTTCAGCCTTCCTGATTAAAACGCTCTCCATTTTCGGACAGTGGCAAATGCCTTCCGCAATGTTGGCCAGAAGATACAACATTGCAGGAGGATTGCATGGGGCGGTGCCCCGAGTGTGGGCTTTCATCTTTGCAGGCCTATTGCGGTAGCAGCCCTGGCCCGACACTCGGCTGATCCGCTGAAAATCAGAAAAAAGAAGGGGCGGAAGTTTCCGCCCCTTTTGATGTCTGCTTCCTGCAGGGATCAGTTCTTGGTCTTGTCGACCAGAGCCTTCTCCTTGATCCACGGCATCATGGCACGCAGGCGAGCACCCACGTCCTCGATCGGGTGAGCGGCGTTGCGGGCGCGCACGGCCTTGAACGAGGTCTGGTTGACCTTGTTCTCGAGCATCCAGTCACGAGTGAACTTGCCGGTCTGGATGTCCTCCAGAACGCGCTTCATCTCGGCCTTGGTCTCGGGCGTAATGATCCGCGGACCCGTGACGTACTCGCCGTACTCGGCGGTGTTCGAGATCGAGTAGTTCATGTTGGCGATGCCGCCCTCGTAGATGAGGTCGACGATCAGCTTCACTTCGTGCAGGCACTCGAAATAGGCCATCTCGGGCGCATAGCCCGCCTCGACGAGGGTCTCGAAGCCCGCCTTGATCAGCTCGACGAGGCCGCCGCAGAGCACCACCTGCTCGCCGAAGAGGTCGGTCTCGCACTCTTCCTTGAAGGTCGTCTCGATGATGCCGGCGCGGCCGCCGCCATTGGCGGAGGCGTAAGACAGCGCGATGTCATGAGCATTACCCGTGGCGTCCTGGTGGATCGCGATAAGCGTCGGCACGCCGCCGCCGCGCTGATATTCGGAACGCACGGTATGGCCGGGGCCCTTCGGAGCGACCATGAGCACGTCGAGGTCCTTGCGGGGCTCGATGAGGTTGAAGTGCACGTTGAGGCCGTGAGCGAAGAGGAGAGCCGCGCCCTGCTTCATGGTGTCGTGCAGCTCGTTGCGGTAGATGTCGGCCTGCAGCTCGTCGGGGGTGAGCATCATGACCACGTCGGCCCACTTGGCGGCCTCGGCCACTTCCATCACGCGGATGCCGGCAGCCTCGGCCTTGGCAGCGGAGGGAGAGCCCTTGCGCAGCGCCACGACGATGTCCTTCACGCCGGAATCACGCAGGTTCAGCGTATGGGCATGCCCCTGGCTGCCATAGCCGACGATGGCGACCTTCTTGCCCTTGATCAGATTGATATCGGCGTCGCGATCGTAATACACGCGCATGGTGCTCTAGTCCTTGTGTTTCAGGGGGCGTTCCCCAGTCTCCATTGGCATTGCGGTCAGGCCCGGGCCATCGCGCAACATTTGTTTTGTCCAGCGCCGCTTTTAGCGAACAAAACTGCGCTGACAAGTCGAAGTTTGTAGGAAAGATGCGGAAATTGCCTCAGTTCGGCACTTCCACCTCACCCCACAAACGGTCCGAGCGCGGAGAGTTCAAAGAGCCCTCCAATGCTCTAGATTGGCTTCAAAGCGATTCCCCTTCGAAAGGACAAGCCGCATGCAGCGCCTCGCCACTCCCGATGAAGTTCTCGCCTTCTGGCGCAATGCCGGGCCGGAGAAGTGGTTTTCAAAGGACGAAGCCTTCGACCAAGACTGCCGGGACCGTTTCATGTCCACCTATGAGGCCGCCGCGAGGGGCGATCTCAACGAATGGGAGCTCACCCCTGAAGGTGCGCTCGCCGTCATCCTTCTGCTCGACCAGTTCCCCCGAAACATGTTCCGGAGCCGGCGCGAGACCTATAAGACCGATCCCGTCGCCCTGATGGTCGCAGACCGTGCCATCGAGAGAGGGTTCGACCGCAAGGTGGAGCCGGAGCTCCGCCGTTTCTTCTACCTGCCCTTCATGCACTCCGAGTCCCTGCGGCACCAGGAGCGCTCGGTGGCTCTGAACGAGTCCCTCGGCGAGGAAGACTCCATCAAATGGGCGCGCCACCACCACGACATCATCGCCCGCTTCGGTCGCTTCCCTCATCGCAACGCCATTCTTGGGAGAGAGACGACGCCGGATGAGGAAGCCTTTCTGAAAGAGAGCGACTTCAGAGGGTGATCCCTCACAGAATTCCTTCCGCACCGCGTGCCATGGCGGCAACGCCGGTGCGGGACACTTCCACGAGACCCACTGCCGTCATGAGCTTGATGAAGCGCTCGACCTCATCGGTCGTGCCCGTCAGCTCGTAGACGAACGACGTGAGCGTCGCGTCGAGAGTGCGTGCGCCGAAAGCGGAAGCGAGTCGCATCGCTTCCACGCGATGATCGCCCTTGCCCACCACCTTCACGAGGCAGAGCTCGCGCTCCACTGCTTCGCCGGTCATCGTGAGATCGACCACGCGATGCACCGGCACGAGACGCTCGAGCTGGCTTTTGATCTGCTGAATGATGCTGTCCGTACCCGTGGTGACGATGGTGATGCGCGAGATATGAGCCTCGTGCTCCGTCTCAGTCACGGTCAGGCTTTCGATATTGTAGCCGCGGCCCGAGAAGAGACCAGCGATGCGGGCGAGAACGCCCGGCTCGTTGTCGACGACCACCGCAAGAGTGTGCCGGTTGACGGGCTCGACGCGGTGCGCATCGGGGTAATGGGTTTTCATCTGGAGCATGGTTCGTTGTCCGGCTTTATCGTCTGGCTTCAAGCTGCTTTGCGGTAATTCTCGAGTGCTTCTTCATCGACCTCGTCGGCGTCGACGATCCAGGTCTCTTTCAGCGCCGCAGCGCGCCATTCCTTGAAAGCGGGAAGCGAGAGGATCGTGTCGACATAAGCGCGCGTTGGCGCATCGAGCGGAAGAGAATAGGTGTCGAGGCGTGTCACGAGCGGCGCATACATGGCATCCGCCGCCGAGAACGCGCCGAAGAGGAACGGCCCGCCCGCACCGAAACGCTCACGCGCCTGTCGCACGACTTCACAGAACCGTGCCACATCGCGCGCGACGGCCTCGCCGCGATCCTTTTGCGCGTACTTCTTGCCCAGATTCATCGGGCACGCATTACGCAGAGCGAAGAAGCCAGCGTGCATCTCCGCCGCGACGGAGCGTGCCATGGCACGAGCCTTGCGACCCTCGGGCCACACAGGAACACCAAAGGCATCGCCCACATATTCCATGATGCTGATGCTCTCCCACACGGCCACATCACCATCGATGAGGATCGGCACCTTTCCGGCGGGAGAGTGCCTGAGCACCTTCTCCTTCGTATCCGGCAGATCGAGCGGGATCGTGATCTCGTCGAAGGTGACGCCCAGCTGCTTCATCAGCAGCCAGGGACGCAGCGACCAGGACGAATAGCACTTGTTGGCAATGACAAGGGTTGGCATGGGTTCACTCTTTCCGATCACACCAGCATCTTGCCCTTCTCGTCGATCACGGAGCCGATATCGGCACCGGTCTCGCCGAGATAGTCATTCAGCAGCATCTCGTTATGCGCCTTGCCCGAGGGAATCATCGGGAAGCAGTTCTCCGTCTTGTCGACGATGCAGTCGAAGATCACCGGGCGGTTCACGGTGATCATCTCCATGATCTTCGCATCGAGCTCGGCCGGGTTGTCGCAGCGGATGCCCACCCCGCCATAGGCTTCCGCGAGCTTCACGAAATCGGGGAGCGATTCCGAATAGCTCTGCGAGTAGCGGCCGCCGTGCAGCAGCTCCTGCCACTGGCGCACCATGCCCATGTACTCGTTGTTGAGGATGAACACCTTGATCGGCAGATTGTACTGCAGCGCCGTCGACATCTCCTGCAGCATCATCTGGATCGAGGCTTCACCCGCGATGTCAATGACGAGCGCATCGGGATGCGCAAGCTGCGCGCCAACGGCTGCCGGCAGGCCATAGCCCATGGTTCCATGGCCGCCCGAGGTCATCCAGTGGTTCGGATCCTCGAACTTGAAGTACTGCGCCGCCCACATCTGGTGCTGTCCGACCTCGGTCGTGACATACGGCGCACGATCCTTGGTGAGTTCGTAGAGACGCTGGATCGCGTATTGCGGCTTGATGGTTTCTTTCGAATTCTTGTAGGCGAGGCAGTTGCGTGCACGCCAGCCCTCGATCTTGTTCCACCACTCCTTCAGCTCCACCTTGTCCGCCTGACGCGCGCCCTGGCGCCACAGACGCACCAAGTCGTCCAGCACATGCGCGCAATCGCCGACGATCGGGATGTCCACCTTCACTGTCTTGTTGATGGAGGACGGGTCGATGTCCACGTGAATGCGCTTGGAGTAGGGAGAGAACGCGTCGAGGCGACCCGTGATGCGGTCATCGAAACGCGCGCCGATGTTGATCATCACGTCGCATTCATGCATCGCGAGATTGGCCTCGTAGGTGCCGTGCATGCCGAGCATGCCCAGCCACTGCTTGTCCGAGGCCGGATAGGCGCCGAGGCCCATCAGGGTCGAGGTGATGGGGAAGCCCGTGAGCTGCACGAGTTCGCGCAGCAGCGCCGAGGCATGCGGGCCGGAATTGATGACACCGCCGCCCGTGTAGAAGACGGGACGCTTCGCATTCGCCATCAGCTCGATGGCGGCGCGGATGTGGTCCATGTCGCCCTTCACCGTCGGGCGATAGGTCTTGTGCTGGTTGTTGGTGGGGCGAACGTAGGTGCCGGCCTTGAACTGGATGTCCTTCGGCAGATCCACCACCACCGGGCCGGGGCGGCCGTTCTGCGCCACGTAGAAGGCTTCGTGCAGAATGCGCGGCAGGTCCTCGATGGATTTGACGAGATAATTGTGCTTCGTGCAGTGGCGCGTGATGCCGACCGTGTCGCATTCCTGGAACGCGTCGGAACCGATGAGATGGGTCGGCACCTGACCGGTGATGCAGACCAGCGGGATCGAGTCCATCATCGCATCGGCGAGACCCGTGATGGCATTCGTCGCGCCGGGGCCCGAGGTCACCAGCACCACGCCCGGCTTGCCCGAAGAGCGTGCATAGCCTTCCGCAGCGTGAACCGCACCCTGCTCATGACGGACGAGAACGTGACGCACGTTCTCCTGGTGGAAGAGCGCATCGTAAATGGGAAGAACCGCGCCGCCCGGATAGCCGAAGACATGCTCGACTCCCTGGTCCTGCAGGGCTCGGATCACCATTTCGGCTCCGGTCATCGTCTCGCTCATGGTACTTAGCTCCGTCGGGTCTGTCGTGTTTGTCTGCGTTGTTCTGGTGTTTCGGGCAATAAAAAAGGCCCCTGAGGGGGCCTGTGCGCCATCGCCGGATCTACGGGGATTAATCCCGCTCCGTCGATGGCGCTCGTACTACGAGAATAAGCTTGCGCATTTGGGCAGCTCTCGGTTCAAAAGTTGCGCAGACGCTATCTGATCCATTTCATTCGGTCAAGCGGGGTCCGATTGGCAGAATGCAGCTTAGCTTTTAAGGTGCGCGTCCTATTTTAGTCGTATGACCATGAACGATACCATCTCCTCGACCGGCGTTCCGATGCAAAATCAACGCCTGACCGCCCGTGCCCTCCTTTTGGGCGATCGCCTCGACGTGGCAGGGCTCGAGCGCAGTGACGTTCTGTCCACCACCCCCCTCGCCTTCCGGGCCGGCCAGGATGGCTTCGTGGCCCTGTTCCGTTACGGCGTGGCCGTTCTTGTGGGCCTGACGCCCCTCGAGGAGGACGAGGTCATCCGCGGCTTGCGCCAGCGCATCCAGGGCGAGTTCGCGCGGCATGAGGAGGAGACCGCGGTCATCGAGATCTCGCCCGACCGGGATGACCAGATCCCCCCAGGCGGCCCGATCTATATCAAGCAGCTCTCCACCGAGCGGCTGATCGTCATTGCCGACGCCCTTTCCAAGAGCGCGACCCTGGCTCGCGACGAACGCGAGGCGACCGCTGCCTTCGAGCTGGTGGAGCCCTCCGTCGAGCATTTGGCTGCCAAAGGCCGCCGCCCCAGCGACCGCCGCAAGATCCTCAAGCATGTGGGCCGCGCCCTTCTCGTGCGTCAGCGTATGTCAGGGCGCGTGGCCGTGGAGGAAAAGCCGGACGTGCTCTGGGACCGGCCCGATCTCGAACGTCTCTATGCGCGCCTCGAGGACGAATACGAGCTGAAGGAGCGTGCCGCCGCGCTTCACCGAAAGCTCGAAGTGCTGGGTGATACGGCTCAGGCGCTCACCGACATCATCGACACGGAGCGTTCCTTACGCCTCGAACTGATCATCGTGCTCCTGATCGTGTTCGAGATCTTCATCACCTTCTACCAGATGTTCACGGGCGTCTCGGGGCATTGAGGCCCGCCAGCACCGCCTCATATCCCCTCTCGGGCTCCACCCATTGCCAATCCGGCAGCTGATGGCGGAACCAGGTGAATTGGCGCTTGGCGTAGCGGCGCGTGTCGCCCTGTCCCTTGGCGATCGCTTCATCGAGCGAAATCTCGCCCCGCAGGTAGCTCAGCAAGCCCGGCACACCGTGCGCCCGCATGGCGGGAAGCATCGGGTCGAGGTTTCGTTCGCCCAGCGCCTTCACCTCATTGAGCGCGCCCTGCTCCATCATGGCGAGGAACCGCTGGTCGATGCGCCTGCGCAGTTCCTCCCGCTCGGGGGCAAGGAACAGCTTGATGACGGGCACATCGCTCAACGGCCCTGGCTGGCGGGCTCCATGGAAGGACACGAGCGGCTGGCCTGTGGCCGCGAAGATTTCGAGCGCCCGCTGCACCCGCAGCCGGTCTGAGGGACGCAAGGTGCTTGCCGTTTCGGGGTCGCGCTCCGACAGCAGGCGGTGAAGCTCGGGCGTTTCCAGCCCCTCGCTTTCCCGGCGCACTTCTTCGCGGATTTCTTCCGGCACGGGCGGAATATCCGAGAGGCCCTCGGTCAGCGCCTTGAAGTAGAGCCCGGTGCCGCCCACGAAGATCGGCAGCTTTTGCCCCCGGATCTCCTCCAGAACCTGGACGGCATCGGCCACGTAGCGACCCACGGAAAAGTTCACCGCAGCGTCCACGTGGCCGTAGAGCCGGTGGAGAGCCTGAGCCTCCTCCTCAGGCGTCGGGCGGGCCGTGATCACCCGCAGGTCGCGATAGACCTGCATGGAATCGGCATTGATCACCACGCCGTCGAGGCCTTGAGCCAATTTGATGCCCAGAGCGGACTTGCCTGATGCGGTCGGTCCTGCAATGAGAACGGCGCCGATCTTAAACCCACTCACAGCCCGGTCTCCCCATGGCGTCTTCTCAAGAATCCCTCGTCGCGACCCTGATCGCCAACCCATCCCAGCCGGTCGTCACGGACGACCTCGTGGCCATGGCGGCGCGCGCGCTTGGTCATGAGACGGAACGCACCATTCTGGCAAGGGGAATCGCAGCGGACCTGATCCTCCCCGCCTCTGCCGGGGCCATGGCCGTCGAGGCAGATATCCGCGCGGCCGTTGAGGGACAGCCCATCGATATCATCGTGCAGCCCTTGGCCACGCGCCGCAAGCGCCTGTTCCTGGCAGATATGGATTCCACCATGATCGGCCAGGAATGCATCGACGAACTTGCCGATTACGTAGGCCTTAAACGCGAGGTTTCGGAAATCACCGAGCGCGCCATGCGCGGCGAGATCGCCTTCGAGCCGGCGCTCCGTGAGCGCGTGGCGCTCTTGAAGAACCTGCCTGTCGGCGTCGTCGATGAGATCATCGAGAAGCGCATTACCCTGACCCCCGGTGGCCCCGCCCTGGTCCGGACCATTCGGGCCAATGACGGCTATACGTGCCTCGTCTCAGGCGGGTTCACCCTTTTCACCGGCCCGGTGGCCGCGATGGTCGGCTTCAACGAGCACCGGTCCAACCACCTGATCGTCGAAGGCGAGAAGCTCGCCGGCCTCGTGGAAGAGCCGATCCTGGGCCGCGAAGCAAAGCTCGCGACGCTCATCGAGTTGCGAGAGCACTTCAAGCTTGCGCACCACGAGACCATGGCCGTAGGCGACGGCGCGAACGACCTCGCCATGCTGGGCGAAGCGGGCCTCGGCGTCGCCTTCCGTGCAAAGCCCGCCGTGGCTGCCGCCGCTCACGCCCGCATTGACCACGCGGATCTGACGGCGCTTCTCTATGCGCAGGGATACCGGGCAGAGGAGATCGTTGCGACGTCGGTTTAAGCAGAATCTAGCGCATCGTGCGGACCCGAAGGGCCACGTCAGTGAAAAGTGGGCCCGGTTTTCCGCTCCCAACGATGCGCTGCTCGAGTTGCCGGAGGCACTATCGCGCAGGCTCTCCGGCGAGCGACCTATCCCGATGAGCTATGACCTTTATGACAAAGATATGACGGTCAGGTTTGCTGGAGCTGAATCCGCTTCACGATATCCGCCACCACGGTGGGATCGGCCACAGTCGATGTGTCGCCATGGTTCTCGAAGTCGCCAGCAGCGATGCGCGTGAGGATGCGGCGCAGGATCTTGCCTGAGCGGTTCTTCGGCAATTGCGCTGCCCACTCGATGCGATCAGGCGTTGCGATGGGGCCGATGCGGGTGCGAACGATCTGAATGAGATCACGCTGCAAGTCCTGGCTCTCGGCGACACCTTCCTTCAGCGTCACGAAGGCGAAGATGCCCTGCCCTTTGATGTCGTGCGGAAAGCCTACGACGGCAGCTTCTGCCACAGACGGATGTGAAGCGAGAGCCGCTTCGACCTCGACTGTTCCGAGACGATGCCCGGAGACGTTGATCACATCGTCCAGACGGCCGGTGATCCAGTAATAGCCATCCGCATCTCGACGCGCGCCATCGCCGGTAAAGTAGAAGCCAGGATAGGTGCTGAAGTACGTTTTCAGGAAGCGCTCGCGATCGCCATGGATCGTGCGCGCCTGTCCCGGCCATGAATCGGCAAAGCACAAGCCGCCCACCCCCTCGCCTTCGACGATCTTGCCGTCGTTGCCCAGCAATGCAGGACGCACGCCGAAGAACGGCTTCGTCGCGGAGCCCGGCTTCAACGCCATCGCGCCTGGCAGCGGGCACAGCAGAACCGCGCCCGTTTCCGTCTGCCAATAGGTATCGACGATGGGACAGCGCCCACCGCCGACAACCTCGTGATACCAGAGCCACGCTTCCGGGTTGATCGGCTCGCCCACGGAGCCCATGAGCTTCAGCGACGAGAGATCGTGCTTGCGCACCGGCCCCTCGCCTTCGCGCATCAGCGACCGAATAGCTGTCGGCGCCGTGTAGAAGATGTTGACCTTGTACTGCTCGATGATCTGCCACCAGCGCGATGCATCGGGCCATGTTGGCACGCCTTCGAAGAGCACGATGGTCGCGCCATTCGCGAGAGGCCCATAGATCAGATAGGTATGCGCCGTCACCCAGCCCACATCCGCCGTGCAGAAGTGGATGTCGCCGGGATGGTAGTCGAACATCGCCTTGAAGCTCGCAGCCGCATGCACGAGATAGCCGCCGGTCGTATGCAGCATGCCCTTCGGTTTTCCCGTAGAACCGGAGGTATAGAGAATGAAGAGCGGATCTTCCGCGGTGACATCCACCGGCTCACAGACATCCGGCACCTCCGCCAGAGCCTCGTCGTACCAGCGGTCGCGTCCGGCCTTCATGGGAACGTCGCGTCCCGTGCGGCGAACCACGAGCACATGCTCGACGAAGGGAAGGTGTTCGAGAGCCGCATCCGCATTCTTCTTCAGCGGAACATATTTGCCGCCGCGCATGCCTTCATCGGCCGTGATGAGAACGCGCGAGCGGCAATCCTCGATGCGCCCTGCAAGCGCCTCCGACGAGAAGCCGCTGAACACGACCGAATGGATTGCGCCGATGCGTGCGCAGGCGAGCATTGCAGCGATCGATTGATGAACGACCGGCAGATAAACGCTGACGAAATCGCCCTTCTTCACGCCGAGCTTTTTCAGCGCATTCGCGAGACGGGAGACCTCGCTGTGAAGCGCGCTCCATGTGATCCGTTTCGTCTCCCCGGGCGCATCGCCCTCCCAAAGGACCGCGGCATCATTCCCGCGCGTGGCCGCGTGGCGATCCAGGCAGTTGTAGGACGCATTGAGTCGGCCATCGGCGAACCATTGAATGGTGACATCCTCAGGCGAGTAATGCGTGTTTTTCACCTGGGTGAACGGCTGCGACCAGTCGAGGATCTGCGCCTGCTCCCGCCAGAAGGTCTCGGGATCGTCAATGGATTGCCGATAGAGCCTCTCATAGGTCTCGGCATTCACGTGAGCCGATGCTTGCAGGCTACCTGGTACGGGGAAAACGTTCTGGGTCATCGAAGGTCATCGCTGGATTCACGAGCCGTGCTCAAAGGCTCGTTAAGGAGGCAATGCCCCAGATGCCTCGACGATGGACGCTATGTCAACCAAAACGTTCTTTATTTAGAACAGTGAATGACGAAAAAGGCGGCCGAAGCCGCCTTTCTCGAGAGATCCCGGTTCATTTATTCGATAGACAAAGCCACGAAGCGAACCTCGCCCTGAGGATTGGCGACCAGGAGCAGCGCAGACTTGCGCCCTTGGGCCTTCAGATCGTCGATCTTCTTGGTCACGTCGGCTGGGTTCGTCACCGGCTCCTGATTGACCTCCACGATCACCTCGCCGGCCTGAATCCGCTTGTCGGAGGCCGAGGAGTTCGGATCAACCCGGGTGATGACCACGCCCTTCAGGTCGTCCTTGAGGCTGAAGCGGCGGCGCAGTTCGTCCGTCATGCCGGACATGCTGAGGCCGAGAGCCTGGCGCGTGACGGTCGGGGCTTCCGCCGGCGGCTGCTGCAGGCTCGCCTGCTTTTCACCATCCTCGAGGCGGCCCAGGGTCACCTTCTTGGTCATTTCCTGACCCTTGCGCACGATGGTGACATCGACCTCCTTGCCGACGGGCGTAGAGGCGACGATGCGCGGCAGGTCGCGAGAATCCTTCACGTCCTTGTTATCGAACTTGACGATCACGTCGCCGACCTCGAGACCGGCCGGCTTGGCCGGGCCCTTCTCGTCGACGCCGGCGATCAGAGCGCCACGGGCGGAACCAAGACTCAGGGCCTCGGCCGTGGCGTCATCCACATTCTGGATGCGCACGCCGAGCCACCCGCGACGGGTCTCGCCGAATTCCCGCAGCTGCTCGATGATCGGGACAGCCGTGGAAGCCGGAACCGCGAAGCCGATACCGACCGAGCCGCCCGTGGGCGAGAGGATGGCCGTGTTGATGCCGATGACTTCGCCGTTCATGTTGAACAGCGGACCGCCGGAATTGCCCTTGTTGATGGCGGCATCCGTCTGAATGTAGTTGTCGTAGGGACCGGACTCGATATTGCGGCCGCGAGCCGACACGATCCCCGCCGTCACAGACCCACCGAGGCCGAACGGATTGCCGATTGCCATCACCCAGTCGCCAGGACGTAGGGTATCGGAGTCGCCGAACTTGACGGCCTTGAGAGGCTTGTCCGACTTCACGCGCAGGACCGCGAGGTCGACCTTGGAATCCTTGCCCACGATTTCGGCCTTGAGCCGCGTGCCATCGGAGAAGATCACGCTGATGTCATTGGCGTCGCCGATCACGTGGTTGTTCGTGACCACGATACCGGACGGGTCGATCACGAACCCGGAACCGAGCGAGTTCGAGCTGCGCGGGGGACGCGGGGGGCCACTCTCGCCATTGCCCTGGCCGCGGCGGTTGAAGAACTCCTCGAAGAGATCTTCGAACGGGGTTCCAGGCGGCAGCTGAGGCAGGGTGCGGTTCCGGGCCTCAACGGTGGTCGAAGCCGAGATGTTGACCACGGCACCGGTCACCTCCTCTGCCAGATCGGCAAAGGACTCGGGCGCCGACCGGGCTGAGGCAGCAAGCGGCATGGCAGTCGCGACAAACGTCATGACCGCAAAGAAGGACGCAGCCAGCCGGCCTATGCGGCGCTGAGACGGCGCCGTTGCGGAGAGCGCCAGCGCATTCGTGGCTTGAGTCATCGAAAACCCTCTCTTGGAGAATGAGATATAGATTGTCGTTCCTGCCCGTCATTCAAGCGGCGAATGCGGCAGAAGCTGGGCCGTTGCCTTAAGCAAACCAGCGCACCAGCCATATGATGCCAAGACCGACGAAGGCCGACACGATGCCGACAAGACGCATCTGATCGCTCGGGCTGTGCGCGGCCTCGTACATGGCGCGGCGCATTCCATCAGGGAAGGCCGCAAACAAAAGGCCCTCGACCGCGAGAGCGAGGCCGAGGGCTGCAATCAAGTCCAACATCAGGTCTTACTGAGCAGGAGCCGGCTGGGGAGCCGGGGTTGAGGGAGAGCCTCCATTGGGCCTGCCCGCAGACCCGTTGAAGTAGCGGAAGAAGTCTGAGTCAGGGCTCAGAACAAGGCGTGTGCTGCTTCCCTTCAGGCCTGCTTCGTAGGCCTGCATGGAGCGGTAGAAGGCGAAGAACTCGGGATCCTGACCAAAGGCCTCGGCCAGAATGCGGTTGCGATCCGCATCACCCTGGCCGCGCAACTCTTCAGCTTTGCGGTTGGCCTCGGCGCGAATGATCGTGGCCTCGCGCTCCGCTTGGGCCCGAATGGTTTGAGCACGCTGCTGGCCATTGGCCCGCAGATCCGCCGCTTCACGCTCACGCTCGGTGCGCATGCGTTGATAGACGGCCTGACTGTTTGCCGCAGGCAAATCGACGCGGGTGAGGCGCACATCGATCATCTCGATCCCGAGGCTGCGTGCCTGGCGGTTCACGTCTTCCTGGATCCGGTTCATCAATCCACCACGTTCCGTGCGAACGATGGCATCACGCGAGGCATTGGCCAGAACATTGCGCATGGCGGAGTTGGTGAAGCTCTGCAGGCGCTGATTGGCAAGAGCGATGTTGCCGACAGCCTGATAGAAGCGGAGCGGATCGTTGATGCGGTAGCGCGTGAATGCATCGACCTCGAGGTTCTGACGGTCGGCGGACAGGACGGTCTGAACCGGCAGATCGAGATCGAGCACCCGCTTCTCGAAATAGGTGACGTTGTCGATGAGCGGCAGCTTGAACTTCAAGCCCGGCTCGGAGATCGCGGACTGCACGGCACCAAAGCGTAGCACGAGTGCATATTGCGTCTGCTGGACGATGAAGATCGAGCTGTAGAGAACGATGGCAACCAGAGCCAGAAGGATCAGGAAACCTGTGCGAAGCGCAGGGTTATTCATCGCGTGGCCCCCTGATTGGTGGTGCCGCTGTTCTGGGATTGCGGCACTTGGTTGAGCGGCAGGAAAGGCACGACCCCCTGCCCGTTCTGATCGACGATGATCTTGTCGACGCTGCCGAAGACACGCTCCATGGTCTCGAGGAAGATACGCTCGCGGCTGACGTCAGGCGCCTTGCGATATTCCTCATAGACCTGACGGAAGCGCGCAGCCTGACCGCTTGCATCGGCCACGGACTGCTCGCGATAGGCTTCCGCCTGCTGGATGGTGCGGGAGGCTTCGCCTCGCGCTTCGGGAACGATGCGGCTGGCGAAGGTCTCGGCCTCGTTCTGCACGCGCACCGCATCCTGCTGTGCGGCGTTCACATCGAAGAAGGCCTGCTGGACCTCGGACGGAGGACGGGCTGCCTGAAGCTGCACCACGTTGATCAGCACGCCTGCGCCATAGGCATCGAGCGCTCCCTGCATGATCTGGCGCACTTCCTGGGCGACACTCGCCTGCTCGGTCGTGAGAATGGCTTGAATATTGCGCCGGCCGATCACCTCGCGCATGGCGCTCTCGGCGACGGACTTGATGGTGCCGTCGGGGTTCTGCAGGTTGAACACGTAATCCTGCGGGCGCGCGGGATTGATCTGCCAGACCGCATCGAAATCGATGTCGACGATGTTCTCGTCGGCGGTAAGCATCAGACTTTCCTCGATCACATCACGGGCGCGGCCCTGGCCGGTCGCCGTCGAGCGGTAGCCGACCTCGACCCGCTGCTGCGCGGTCACATTGGGCTTGATCACCCGGCCGATCGGATAGGGATAGTTGTAGCGCAGGCCCTCACCGCTCGTGCTGCTGTATTCCCCGAAGATCATATTGATGCCGACCTCATTGGGCCGGACCGTGTAGAAGCCGGTCAGCAACCAGATGGCGACGACACCGAGGACGAGGAGGATGAGCCCCTTGCCGCCCATGGAGCCGCCGGGGATAAAATCCTTCAGGCGATCCTGGCCGCGGCGCAGGATATCCTCAAGGTCGGGCGGGTTTCCATTGCCTTGCGGGCCACCGGAGCCCCACGGACTCTTGCCGCCTGATCCGCCACGTTGCCCCCAGGGGCCGCCGCCGCCGCTTTGGTTACTCCAAGGCATAGGACGCCTTTCCTCACTCTGAAAAGACCGGCTGGGAAGCCGATGGGAATTTAAGACGGTTTTGGGTTTTGCCTGTCCCGCCTGTCAAGCCTGCGAATTGGGGATTCAAGAGCCGTTCGTCAACCTTAGGCAAGTCAGGAGCGCCTTTCGAGATCAATAAAGGTAAACGGATGCTCGTCATCAGGTCCCTTAGGGTGGGCAACCCGGGCCGTTTCGCGAAAGTATGAACGGTCGATAGGTGGGAAGAACGCGTCCCCTTCCGGAGCGGCAGCGACCTCGGTGAGGTATATTTTCTGCACATGCGGCAAGGCGATTTTATAAATTTCGGCCCCTCCTACGACGGCAACGGCATTGGCCCCCATCGCCTTGGCAAGCTCCTCCCCCTTGGCCACGGCCCCGTCCCAGCTATGGGCGACATGAACGCCCGGGACGGAGAAGTCGGCATGGCGCGTGAGCACGACGGTCTCACGCCCCGGCAGCGGCTTGCCGATGGATTCAAACGTCTTGCGACCCATGATCATGGGCTTGGCCATGGTGAGCTCGCGAAAACGCTTCAGATCCGTGCGAAGACGCCAGAGCAAGTGGTTGTCGCGTCCGATGACGCCGTTCTCGGCCACTGCGACAACCAAGATGAGAGGGATCGCCATCACGCCTCCGCCAGTTTGTTGAGCGCCTTGCCCGTCATGCGCTGCACGGTCCATTCATCCATCGGCACGGCGCCGATGGAGCGGTAGAATTTCAGCGCCGGCTCGTTCCAGTCGAGCACCCACCATTCGAGGCGCGGCAGGTTCTCGTCGATGCAGCGCCGTGCCAGATGCTTCAGCAGCGCCTTGCCGACGCCCTTCGAGCGGAACTCTGGCCGGACGAAGAGATCTTCCAGATAAATACCGTGACGCCCGCGGAAGGTGGAGAAATTGTAGAACCACAGGGCAAAGCCTGCAGGTTTCCCCTCCCATTCGGCGATGTCCGCAAACGCGCGCGGGTTCGATCCGAACAGCGCCTTCGCAATATCGTCCTCGGTCGCGCCGACGTCGTGTGCCAGTCGCTCGTATTCGGCGAGTTCCTTGATAAAGGATAGGATGAGCGACGCGTCGCGCTCTTCAGCTTTGCGGATGGTCAGTGTCATTGGGCTTGTACTGAAACTCGAAACTGTCGTGGATTCAATCCGCTTCGTCCTCAGCGAGGACACGGCGCGGCGATCCCCATTCCTCGAGAATGGCATTCATGTCATCAAGCACGAAGAAGCGGGCGCTTTCCACGTCGTAACCTTCATCGAGCAGGTTGTCGTAGTCGGTGAGCCTGTGGCGGATATACGAGGTGATCGAGAGCCACGCCGCAGTCTCGGGCGAAGCCGTATGGAGGCCGCGGCTGCCGAGGGCGTGATCCATCACGGACTCGAATTCGTGCTTCGGGATTCGGGGAGCCAGAACCCGGACAGCGCCCTCGATGGCCTCGCGCCTGTTCATGCACGTCAAACCGCAACAGGAGCCTTGATGGCAGGATGCGGATCGTAGCCTTCGATAGCGATGTCATCGAAGGTGAAATCGAACAGCGACCGCACAGCCGGATTGAGCCTCAGCTTCGGCAGAGCGCGCGGCTCGCGCGAGAGCTGAAGACGCGCCTGCTCCAGATGATTCAGATAGAGATGGGCATCGCCGAAGGAATGCACGAAATCGCCCGGCTGCAATCCTGTCGCCTGCGCCATCATATGCGTGAGCAGCGCGTAGGAGGCGATGTTGAACGGCACGCCGAGGAACACGTCCGCCGAGCGCTGATAAAGCTGACAGGAAAGCCTTCCTTCCGCCACGTAGAACTGGAACAGGCAGTGACAGGGCGCGAGCGCCATCTTGTCGAGATCCGCCGGGTTCCAGGCGGAAACGATCAGGCGGCGGGAATCGGGATTGCGGCGGATCTCGTCGAGCACCCATTTGATCTGGTCTACGGTGCCGCCGTCGGGCTTCGTCCATGAGCGCCACTGCTTGCCGTAGACGGGGCCGAGATCGCCGTTCCCGTCCGCCCACTCGTCCCAGATCGTGACGCCGTTCTCCTGCAGGTAGCGAATGTTGGTATCGCCCTTCAGGAACCAGAGCAGTTCGTGAACGATCGAGCGCAGGTGAAGCTTCTTGGTGGTGACGAGCGGAAAGCCCTGGCTCAGATCGAAACGCATCTGATGGCCAAAGACGGATATCGTCCCGGTTCCGGTCCGGTCGTCCTTGCGGACGCCCTCATCCATAATGCGGCGGAGAAGGTCGTGATAGGCGTGCATGGGGTGCTCCTGCCCCATCATAGGGCAGCGCTCCTGCCGTTCCGAGTCACTTTTAACTGCTCTTCGGGTTATCCCCGCTCTTTCAAATTCCATCTCCGCCACCTATATTGGGGATGCCGGTCGCAAGACCGGCTATGGCGATAAACGGCTATCGGAATAAACCCATCGGACCCGGGGGCGGTACCCGGCGCCTCCACCAAAGCCTAAGCTCAGCTTGGGTTTCGGCGGGGGCGAAATAGGATCGACGAGGGCGTAAAGGATAGACTTTCGCTCGGCATGGTTCCGCCGACATCGGGCCGATTCAATAGTTGCCAACGACAACTATGCTCCGGTTGCAGTGGCTGCGTAACGCGGTCCCTAATACCGACTCAAAGCCCTAGCGGTTAGCACCGTTAGGCGGGGTTCGGAGGCACCTGGCAACAGAAGCCTCCACTTCTATTTCTGAATAGGGACCGCCTATGGCCGGCAAAGACCTGATCCGCTACGATCTTCTGGTGCAGGACGCTCTGAAGGGCGTCGTGCGCAAAGTGCTGATCGATGCAGGCAAGGACGGCCTTCCGGGCGAACACCATTTCTACATCTCCTTCCAGACGGATTATCCCGGCGTTCGGCTCTCGAACCGCCTGCGCGAAAAATATCCTCAGGAGATGACCATCGTCCTTCAGCATCAGTTCTGGGATCTGAACGTCACCGAGCACGCCTTCGAGGTGGGTCTCTCCTTCTCCGGCGTTCCCGAGCGGCTGCTCATCCCGTTCGATGCGCTCACTGGCTTCTTCGACCCCTCCGTCCAGTTCGGCCTGAAGTTCGACGGCCAGGACGAGGAGGAAGACGAGATTGCCGAGGCTCCGCCCGCGCCGCAGCCTGTGCGCGGCTCAGAGCCCGTGGAGTTGAAGCAGCCCCGTAAGGCCTCGCCGGCTGCGGAGAAGAAGCCCGGCCCCGCAAAAGCCCCGGTCACCAAGGTCGAGCAGACCGAAGCAGCTCCTGCCCCCAAGCCGGAAGCGGCAGACGCCAATTCCTCCGGCACCGCCGAGGTCGTGAGCCTCGACGCCTTCCGCAAGAAGAACTGACCCTCACTCCCGATACAGTCCCGAGCGCCCCTTCCGTCATGGCCGGCTCCGGACTTGATCCGGGATCAGCCTTGGCCCGCTAAGCGTGTTCACCCCTTCCAGTCTACCCTCCGCGTCATGGCCGGCCCCGGACTATCCAGGGACAGCTCCGGCCACTCACGTCTGTTCGCATCGCCAGTGAACCCTCCCGTCATCCCCGGCCGTGTGCCGGGGATCCCCGTCTTGGACCCGCAGCGCTCCCAAGACGGGGATGCCCGCGACAGGCGCGGGCCTGACGCGAGGCCATGGCGGCGGCAGCGCACGTTCCCACTTTGTTCTTGACTGTTGTCCTAATCTGGGCCATGGTCGGGCTGACCTGCCGAGGGGCGCGCTCGCGAGGCGTCGTAAGCTGCGGGGTCGGGAGCGGTCTCGTGCAGGAGCCACACGCGGGCTCGTGTGACGGGAGGCCCAGGCTGTGGCTTGGGGTTCAGGACTGGTCGCAGGCCGCCTGCTCAGACGGGCAGTGTCCGCCTGCGGCAGTTGGTGAACCTCAGCTCGCCTGTCCGCCTAAAAGAACCGTGCGCGAGGAGCCGTTCGGTTCCACGCTTACACCTCAGACATCGAGCCGGACCGCTCCTCGCGCCCCCTCGACCGCTCACCCTCGGATGGCTCTCACGCCCCGAGGACGATTCCGCTCGGCTCTTTGACATCGCCCTTGTCTCATTCCCGACGCTGTCCGCCTGTGAACCCGCTCCATGTCATCTCCGGCGGTCCGAAAGGACCGGGAAGGAGATCCACGATCAAGCGCCGTGCAGTGCCCCCTCCCCTCCGCTGCGCTCCGGCCGGGCATGACCGCGGTACATGGGGGTTGCCATGTTTGCTGTCGCTCAGGGCGAGCGGTGTGTCAGACGCATCGGCAGGCCGCCGCGCGGTCTCAGGGTGATTCTCTGCAGGGGCATCACTTCATGTCCTTCGACAAGATCGAGCCGCACCGCCCGGACGATGGCGGCCAGCACGATGACAGCTTCCTGCAGCGAGAAGCTCGCGCCGATGCAGACCCGAGGACCAGCTCCAAAAGGCAGATAGGCGAAGCGGTCAATACGGCTCCGCTCTTCCGGCAGGAAGCGCTCGGGCCTGAAAGCGTCAGGCTGATCCCACAGCTTCCGATGCCGATGAAGAACATAAGGCGAGATCGCCACCATCGATCCCGCCGGAATATGCAGATCTCCGATCCGTTCATCCTGGATGGCAGTCCGGCTCATATACGGCACAGGCGGGTAAAGGCGGATCGCTTCGTCGATGACCGCGCGCGTATAGATGAGCCGTTCAAGATGATGCGGCTCGAAGGGCCCCTGCCCCAACACCTCATCCACCTCCTGCTCGATCTTGGTGCGGGCCTGCTCATCCTGAGACAGCAGATATAGCGACCATGAGAGGGCGTTGGCGGTCGTCTCATGCCCCGCTCCGATGAACGTCACGATATTCGCCCGCACCTCGATATCGCTCAGGCCCTTGCCGGTTTCGGGATCGGAGGCCTCCAGGAGAAGGGTCAGCAGATCCCGCGGGGCAGGCTCTCCACGGGCAAGCAGTGCCTTTCGGGCTGTGATGAGTTCGTTGACGATCTCTTCGAAGAAGCGAATGGCAGGTCTGGCACGCAAGCGGCCTATTCTCGGAATCCACTCCGGAAAGCCGAAGATATCGAGAGGATCGACCCGCCCCAGGCTGTTGAAATAGCGCGTGATGGCCCGCCCGAGGGCGTCCGGGTCCCGCTGTACGCCATGGGTGAAGATCGTCCGCTCCAGCACATCGAGCGTCACGCGGGTCATCTCCAGCGAGGCATCGACCACGCGGCCCTCCCGGCGCCTTCGCCAGCGCCTGACGAGACGCTCTGCCGCCCCTGCCATGGCCGGGAAGAAGCTGCCGACATTGCGAGGCGTAAAGAGCGGCGCGATGGTGCGCCGCTGAAGCCTCCACTCCTCCCCCTCGGCCGTAATGAGACCGCGCCCCAGACCTGGAGCGAGGATCCGGATCTGGAGGTCGTCTTTCCGGTAATTGGCCGCGTTGTCGAGGAGGATGCGGCGGATGATGGCCGGGTCGTGCACCACGGTCAGATGACCCAGGGCTCCCTCGCCCGCCAGGACCAATTCCTCAAAATGCAGCTCCATCCAGGTGGCAAGGGGGTTTTCGCGGACGGCTCTCAAAAAGGCCAAGGTCCCGAGCGGCTCTGTCCGTGGCTTGGGGGCCGGTGGGCGGAAAAGCGGGGCGTCGAGGGTGTCAGTCATCCGAATTTACAAGCCCGTTATGCGGCCTTCGCTGTTGCGAGCGCCTGAGTTTGAGATAAGAACACGCAACTCCATCGAAAGAGGTCAGGATGTCGCCCTCAACCCGCACCGAAACAGATACCTTCGGACCTATCGAAGTTCCTGCCGACAAGCTCTGGGGCGCACAGACGCAGCGCTCCCTCCAGAACTTCCGCATTGGCACCGACCGGATGCCGCTCCCTCTGGTCCATGCGCTGGCCATTGTGAAGCAGGCCGCCGTTCTTGTGAACAAGGACCTCGGCAAGCTGGAGCCGCGCCTCGCCGACGCCATCGCCTCGGCTGCCGCCGACGTGGTGCAGGGCAAGTACGACGGCGAGTTCCCCCTCGTGGTCTATCAGACGGGCTCGGGCACCCAGTCCAACATGAACATGAACGAGGTGCTCTCGAACCTCGCCATCGAGCGCCTGGGTGGCGAGCGCGGAAGCAAGAAACCGGTTCACCCCAACGATCACGTGAATATGGGCCAGTCGTCCAACGACTCGTTCCCCACCGCCATGCACATCGCCGTGGCACGCGAGATCAACGATCGCCTGCTTCCCGCCCTCAAGCACCTGCTGAAGGCTCTCGAGGACAAGGCCGAGGCGTTCAAGGACCTCGTGAAGATCGGCCGCACGCACCTGCAGGATGCGACGCCGGTCACGCTCGGCCAGGAATTCTCCGGCTACGCCACTCAGGTCCGCCTCGGCATCGCCCGCATCGAGCAGACGCTGCCCGGCATCTATGCGCTGGCTCAAGGCGGCACCGCCGTCGGCACGGGCCTCAATGCCCACCCCGAGTTCGCTGACCGTTTCGCTGCGAAGGTCGTCGAGCTGACCGCTCTGCCCTTCACCTCGGCCACCAACAAGTTCGAGGCACTCGCCTCCAACGACGCGCTCGTCTACACGCACGGCGCGCTGGCAAGCCTCGCCGCTGGCCTCTTCAAGATCGCCAACGACATCCGCCTCATGGGTTCCGGCCCGCGCTCGGGCATCGGCGAGATCTCGCTGCCTGAGAACGAGCCCGGCTCGTCGATCATGCCCGGCAAGGTGAACCCCACCCAGGCCGAAGCCATGACGATGCTGTGCTGCCAGGTGGCTGGCAACCAGACAACGGTGACCTTCGCCGGCAGCCAGGGCCATTTCGAGCTCAATGTGTTCAAGCCGGTGATCGTGAATGCCGTGCTGCAGTCGATCCGCCTGCTCGCGGATGGTGCGATCAGCTTCACCGACAACTGCGTCATCGGCATTGAGCCGAACAGGGATCGCCTGAAGGAGCTGATGGAGCGTTCGCTCATGCTCGTGACGGCGCTCGCTCCGAAGATCGGCTATGACAAGGCCGCAGCAATTGCGAAGTCCGCGCATAAGAACGGCACGACGCTGAAGGAAGAGGCCCTCAAGGCCGGTGTTTCGTCTGAGGACTTCGACGCTGTCGTTCGTCCCGAGACGATGCTTCAGCCAGGCGAATAATAAAACAGGCGCCATGGCTGAGATCGTCAATCTGCGCCAGGCGCGCAAGCAAAAGGCGCGGGCCGAGAAAGAGGCCCGCGCCGAGCAGAACCGCATCACCTTCGGCCGCACCAAAGCGGAGAAGGAGCAGACCAAAGCCGAGCGGGATCTGGCGCAACGCCGCCTCGACTTCCACAAGCGCGACGACAACGAGAAGCCTTGAATGGGCTCCGGCATCGTCAAGCGCTCCGTCTCGATTGCCGGTCACCGGACCAGCATTTCTCTCGAAGAACCGTTCTGGCAGATTCTGCGCGAGATCGCCGAGCGCGAGAAACTTTCCATTCAAGCCCTGATCGGACGCATCGACGCCGAACGCCGAGAGCAGAATCTCTCCTCTGCCATTCGTGTCTTCGTGCTGATGGATCTGCGCGACCGCGGATGAGAGCCGCAGAGAGGCGCTCCTTACCGAAAAGCTGGAAAAAACTTATCGTTCAGGATTGCCGTAGATGCGTGGTGGAGCACCGAGCTCCACCGGTGGATTCAGCGGCGGCGCCGATGTCTGCGAAGGCGCCGCCTCTTCATCCGGCTGTCGCTGTTGCTCGGATTGCAACCGCTCTGCCTCACGGCGCGCCCGCTCGGCCTCAGCCTGGGCCCTCAGCTGGCGCGCAGCTTCTTCGGCGACAGCTCTCGCGCGTTGACGCTCTGCTTCCTGCTGCGCCTGGATCTGGCGCTGCCGCTCGGCGGCAGCGCGCTCGAAAGCTTCGATCTTTTCGAGCTCACGCTTGAGCACGATGGCCGCGAGTCCGTTGCGGAATGGCGCCGCATCCACCTGGCGCACAGGAGCGGCAATCGGGCCACGCCAGTTCAACCCGATGGACGGCGGAGCGCCGGTCCATCCAGCAGGAGATGTCCTGGAAACGAGCGAGCCCCGCGCATCGAGTTCCAGCGTATTGAGATCGAACGTCACTCCACCTTGCCAAGTCGACGGCCCACTTTCGATCACGAAAGGCGAGAGCCGCAGCGATCCGCCTACGAGTGCCGCCGATGTCTTGACCGTTTGCGCGGTGAGCGCAGCACGGCCCAGTTCAGCATTGATGATGGCTTCGGCCTTACCCTCGACGAGGGGTTCGTTCTCGGCCAAGGCGCGCTTGAGCGCACGGTCGAACACGGCAGGATCGGCATTCGGCACGCGCAGCTTCGTGATCGTCCAATCACCTGCACCACCAAGAGCCGACACGAGCTTGGACGTGCTTTCTCCCGCCGTGCCGAATCTGAGATTGCCGGACAGTATGGTCTCGATGGGCGATGAACCGACAAGGGCCCAAAGCGGCACGCTATCAAGCGCGCCTTCGCCGACGACCGTCGCCGTAGCACCCTGGCGCGTGATGGTGGTGGAACCTGTGAGACGACCAGTGCCAATGCTGGTGTCGATATTGCGGATCGATATGCCGTCGGCTTGGGCCTCGACCGTGAAGCTCGCACGCGTGCCCTGGATGCCGCGCCCGAGATCGAGATTGCCAACCCGAAACGTCACCTGCCCACCGCTTACGAGCCGCCCGCTCTGCCCGAACGTGGCGTTGGACCAGATTGCGGTGGCATTGGGATCGCCCGGCACATTGAGCACCAGCGCCGCCGTGAGCCACGGCAGCGAAAGTCTATCGAGAGAAACCTCACCGCCGATCTCCGAACGAGAGCGGACATTGAGGCTCGCCTGGACAGAGTTGCCGGCGACCTGCCCCGTCACATCGAGGCGGCTTGCATCGCGTTCGCGCCCAAGCGTGACGCGGGCCTTCACTGGAACAGGCGGGTTCACGCCTGCGCCATCGCCCAGCAACAGCAGGAATGGGGTGACATCGGCCGTCACGAACTCTGCTTCGCCGCTATCCACCACGTCGTCATTCTCGCTCAGAGAGAAAGGCCGCAGAGTTGCAATCTGCGCCCCTGCTACCTCACCGGCGAAAGTGACGTTGAACTGGCCGGAGCCGACACGCGTGCCGCGAAGGTCGATCCGGGACAGACGATCGAGACCCTTCATGTTGCTGCGGTTCACCCAGCGGCCTGTATTCTCCGTTGCGAGCGTAAGATTGAGATTTTCGGTCCGACCATCGACAGAATCGACACTGCCCTCAATCGTGCCACCTGCCGCCGTTCCCTTCATCGTCGTGCGCAGGCGCAGCTCAGTGGAGCCGGGAGGCGGAGCGACGCGCTCGGTTCCCACCTGCACATTGAGTGCACCTTCACGCAGGAAATGCGGCACGAGCTTGGAGACTCCGCCGACCCACACGCTGCCGAGAAGATCGATGAGAGGAGCAGCGCGCTGTGCCGTCACCTTGCCGGTGATGCTGCCGGAGCCATCAGGCGCGATGCGTCCATTCACACGAGCATTGGCGCCAGCGAGATCCACAATATCGAGGTTCTCGACCAGCAACGCCGGGCCATCGGAGAGAATGCGTGCCGTGATGCGGCCAGTCGCCGAGCTCTTGCCCGCGCTGACACCGCGCGCCTCGAGTATGAAGCCGACATCGACATTCTGCGTCGCCTCGAACACGCTGGAGAGCTGCGGGAGCTGATCGAGGTTCAAGTTCTGAACCGCGACCTGCGCTTCCAGCTTACCGCGCTCATCGGCTTCGGGCGCAGTATAACGCAGATTACCGGTGGTAACGGCATCGCCGATTTTCACGCGCATGCGGTTGAGCGAAAGAACCGGATTGTTGAAGACGATATCCGACGATGCTTCGACAGGTCGTCCATCGAGAACGTCGAGGAAAGGCGAGCGGATCTTGATGCGGTCGAGATAACGCGCCAAACGATCCGATGCGTTGGAAGCCAGTGCCACCTTGCCTTCGATGCCGCCCTGTGTCGTCAGACCGAGCTGACCTTCGAGCGCCACCCGCGTCTCGCCAGGAGCATTGAACTCGATGCGATCAAGCCGCGCCTTGCCCCGCTCGAGGGACAGGCGGAGGTTGGCGTTGGATAGATCCTCCTGTCCCAACCCGATGCTGTCGATCTTGAGATCGAGATCGATGGGAACGGTGATCGGAGGAAGCGACCACTCCTTAACGCGCGAGGCGAAATCCCGACCGCTCGAGGACAGAATGAAGCTGTCCGCATCGAGCCGCCGTCCTTCGAGCTTCAGCGCGATGCGCGGATCGGTGATGCCGATGCTGCCCTCGCCGGTCATACGCAGGCTCGCGCCACCCTCGCCTGCTTCCAACGTGACTGAACTTAGCGCAACAGCGCCATCAGCCGTCTTGAAGTCAGTTTCGACAGCGATCGGAATGGGAATGCCTGCCGCTGCGACCTGAGCCGGAGGACCGAACAGGATCTTCGCTTTACCAGAAACATTCGGAGTGGTGCTTCCGGCCGCCACATCATCCAGAGCAAGACGAGAATCGATATCGAAGCGCGGATAGATGTCACCACCACCCGAGAGCTTGACCTGGACAGTCTTGTCCTCGCCCAGTTCGCCCGTCACGAGCCGGAACGGCACACCCGCCGTCGTGCCCTCGACACGCCAGGGGCCGATCAGCTTCTGCCCCTCGATCTGGACATTTTCCGCAAAGGCCTGGTTCGTGTGGCCTGTGGCCGTCCTCTGCGTCGTGACCAGAAGCTGACCGATAGTGAGATTGTCGATGGCCCATTCGCGGCTGCGCCCGCTGCCTGAAATGAGATCGGGCGGCAGGCGCCAGTCACCTCTGCCTGAAACCGGAACCTGGATATCGGCTCGGCCAATCTGAGTTGCCGTAAAGCGGACCTCGCCCCGCAGGAGTGGCGTAAGCGCGATCTCAGCCAGAACGTTGTCGGCCGTCAAAGTGGGAGAATCCGGTGTCTTGCCGCCGAGTTGCAGCCGGTCGAGGACGATCTTCGGCTCCGGCAGCAGACGAATACCGATGCTGCCTTGCGTGCGCGCCTCTGTTCCCGAGGCACGCGAAATCATCCCATCGATCGTGTCGCGGTAATCCTCCCAGGTCATGAGAGGAGGCGCCGCAACGGCAATCGCCAGGATCAGGATCACAATGCCTGCGATAATCGTCAGGATATCGCGCAAGAGGTTTATTGTCTCCGTTTCACCCTATCTCTTAGCCCATAGATCATGGGATCGGGAGCGCCCCGGGTGCTCCTTCCACCATCAAAGTGCAACGATCTTACCCGGATTCATGATGTTGTGCGGGTCTATCGCCCGTTTCAAGACGCGCATGAGGTCGAGCGCGGCTTCTCCATGCTCAATCTCCAGATATTTCATCTTTTTCTGTCCAACTCCGTGCTCGCCGGTACAGGTACCTTCCATGGCAACGGCCCGCTTCACGAGCCGATCCACGAAGGCCTCGCAGGCGGCGACTTCCGCAGGGTCATCCGTGTTCACAAGCGGTTGAACGTGGAAGTTGCCGTCGCCCACATGACCCACAATGGGAGCGATCATGCCGCTTTCCAGGATATCCTTCTTCGTCTCATCCACACATTCGGCAAGGCGTGAGATCGGCACGCAGACGTCGGTCGCCACCGATTGCGCGCCTGGGCGCAGACCTCGGGCTGCCCAATAGGCATCGTGCCGGGCTTGCCAGAGGCGCGAGCGCTCTTCAGGCTTCGTGGCCCATTCGAAGGGCTGGTCAGTGAACTCCGCCGCGATCTCGCCGAAGCGCTCGGCCTGTTCCTGCACGCTGGCGTCGGTGCCGTGGAATTCAAGCAAGAGCAAGGGGCTCTCCGGCAGGGAGAGCTTCGAGTGAAGATTCACCGCCCTCACTTGGACCTCGTCGAGCAGCTCGATGCGTGCCACTGGGATGCCGGACTGGATCGTCATGATCACCGCATCGCAAGCAGCCTTGACTGTCGGGAAGGGACAGATGCCCGCCGAGATCGCCTCCGGAATGCCCTGCAGCTTCAGGGTGATCTCGGTGATGACACCGAGCGTGCCCTCGGAGCCGATCATCAGCCGGGTGAGATCATAGCCTGCCGAGCTTTTCTTCGCGCGGCTCGCGGTCTTCACGATCTCGCCATTCGGCAGCACGACGGTCAGCGAGAGCACCACGTCCTTCATTGTGCCGTAGCGGACGGCATTGGTGCCGGAGGCTCGCGTGGAGACCATGCCGCCGATGGAGGCATCCGCCCCCGGATCGATAGGGAAAAACAGGCCTTTGTCGCGCAGGTGTTCGTTGAGCTCCTTTCGGGTCACGCCTGCCTCGATTACGCAGTCCAGATCTTCCTCATGGACGGCGATGATCCGCTTCATCAGACTCAAATCAATGCAGACGCCGCCATCGGGCGCGTTGACGTGGCCCTCGAGCGAGGTGCCCGTGCCGAAGGGAATAACCGGGACGCCCTTGGCCGCGCAGAGCTTGACGATTTCGGAGACCTCCTCCGTCGTACGGGCATAGACCACGATATCCGGCGGCTGATTTTTCACCCAAGTCAGCGTATGGCCGTGCTGCTCGCGTACGGCCGCAGAGGTCACCACCCTTTCGCCGAAGCGGTTAGAGAGTTCTGCCACCAAGTCAGAAATGGCGGCTTCGGAAGCCTTAGGACGGCTAGGTGAGAGAATGGCGTTCATCTTGAGTTTGCGTTCCAATTACGGGGTCTCTTTATCCATACCTACCAAAACCTTCCTGAACGCAAGACGCTAGGCCGCAAATGGGCCAATTAGCCCATGCATGGCTGGCGGATATGTGCTAACATTCCCGCCCTGACTAATAGAGAGAGATGCTCGTGACCGACATCGCGGGAAAGAACTGACCATGGAGAAGAGGACTCCGGTGTTCTTCTTCACCCCCTTCGTGTCGTCCACGATGCGGGTCGAAGCGGCCTGGATCGACTACAATGGCCATATGAACATGGCCTATTACCATGTGCTGTTCGACCGCGCCCTCGATGAGGGCTTTAGCCTTCTCGGCCTTGGCCAAGAGTACGTGGAGGAGCGCAAGGCCTCCTTCTTCACCGCCGAGATCCACACTCTCTACAAACGTGAACTGACGTTGCGCGACCAAGTGCGTGTGACCCTTCAACTCGTCGATTACGACGAGAAGCGCATGCACTACTACATGGAAATCCGCCATGCCGCGGAGGGTTGGGTAGCCGCCTCCATGGAAGGCCTGTCCCTCCACGTGGACATGGAAACCCGTAAGGTCTCTCCTTTCCCCGAGGATATCGCTGCCAATCTCGCGGTGATGAGAGCGGCCCATGCCCGTTTGGCTAAGCCCGAGGCCTCCGGCCGCATCATCGGCATTCCGGACCAGCCCGACAAGCCCGAGGCCCTGCTCGCTTCCGGCACCCGGCACTAGCAACGGACCGCGCCGGGAGAACAACGATAAGGGGAGGTGATCGGCGGACTGGAGAATATCCTCTGCCGCTCGATGTCCTGCCTGATCTGCCCGTTCTTGAGGCGAAAATCCTGCTCCAGGGATTGGATACGCCGCTCCTGCTGCATATCGCGATTGAGCTCCTCCACCCGACGTTCGGACCGGCTCTTGAGCGGAAGGCGCTCCGTTTGAGCCTTAACCGGCAGAGGCAGAGCAAAACTGAAGCCAATCAATGCCGCGACGAGGAAACGCATGGGGACATTCCTTTCGGAACCTTCTCTCCCCATATGGTGATGAAAGCCTTTTCCGACAACGCCGCCGAGCCTCCAGCTGCCCTGCCGCAGGGTGGCGGCATTTACGGGCTCGACGCCGTTCGCCTTTTGATCCATGGTCGCGCCGATGAATCAGCCTGATAACAGCCCCAATTCCCAGGACGATCTTGCGCACCAGCCGTCCTCCGGTTCCCTGAGCGCCCGTGCCCGTGCCGCGGTTGCGCCCCAACTCGCCTATCTGAGTGGTCTGAACCCCGAGCAGCGCGCCGCAGTGGAGGCAACCGAAGGCCCCGTCCTTGTGCTCGCCGGCGCGGGCACCGGCAAGACCCGCGTGCTCACCACCCGCATCGCCCATCTGATCGCCACCGGTAGAGCCTGGCCGTCGCAGATCCTCGCCGTAACCTTCACCAACAAGGCCGCCCGCGAGATGCGCGAGCGCATCGGCCGCGCCATCGGCGAAGTGGCCGAGGGCATGCAGTGGCTCGGCACCTTCCATTCCATCGGCACCAAGATCCTGCGCCGCCACGCAGAGCTCGTAGGCCTGCGTTCGGACTTCACGATCCTAGGTACGGACGACCAGCTGCGCCTGATGAAGCAGGTGATCGAGGCGGAAGGCATCGACGAGAAGCGCTGGCCTGCCCGCCAGCTCGCCGGCCTGATCGATGCTTGGAAGAACCGCGGCCTTGGTCCCGATCAGGTGGCTGCCGGAGAAGCCGGAGCCTTCGCCAACGGCAAGGGCGGACGGCTCTACCGCGCCTATCAGGAGCGCCTGAAGGTTCTCAACGCCGTGGATTTCGGCGACCTGCTGCTCGAATGCCTGCGCCTATGGCGTGAGCACCCGGACATTCTCGAGCAGTACCAGGACCGCTTCCGCTACATGCTCGTGGACGAATACCAGGACACCAATGTCGCGCAATATCTTTGGCTGCGACTGCTCGCACAGAAGCGCAAGAACCTGTGCTGCGTGGGCGACGACGACCAGTCGATCTATGGCTGGCGTGGTGCTGAGGTCGACAACATCCTGCGCTTCGAGCACGATTTTCCGGGCGCAATCGTGATCCGGCTCGAGCGCAACTATCGCTCTACCGGCCACATCCTCTCTGCGGCCTCCGTGCTGATCGCCAAGAACCAGGGCCGTCTCGGCAAGACGCTGCGCACCGAAGATGAGCTTGGCGAGAAGGTGACGATCACCGGCGCCTGGGACTCGGAGGACGAGGCCCGCCTCATCGGCGAGGAGATCGAAGCGCTGCACGCCAAGAAGCATCCGCTCTCGGAAATCGCCATTCTCGTGCGCATCTCGGCGCAGATGCGCGAGATCGAAGATCGTCTCGTGCAGCTCGGCGTACCCTATCGCGTCATCGGCGGCCCGCGCTTCTACGAGCGCGCGGAAATCCGCGATGCACTGGCCTATTTGCGCGTCGTGAACCAGCCCGCCGACGATCTCGCTTTCGAGCGTATCGTCAATGTGCCCAAGCGCGGCCTTGGCGATGCGACGATCCAGGTGCTGCACAATCATGCCCGCGCCGCGCGCGTGCCGATGATGGAGGCCGCACGCTTCATCGTCGAGACCGACGAGCTGAAACCAAAGCCGCGTGCGACGTTGCGCGATCTTCTGATCTCCTTCGGTCGCTGGTCGAAGCTCTCCGAGACCATGTCGCAATCCGAAGTGGCGCAGATCGTGCTGGAAGAATCCGGCTATACCGACATGTGGCAGAAGGAAAAATCCGCTGATGCCGCAGGCCGTCTAGAGAACCTGAAGGAGCTTGTGCGCTCCATGGAGGAATTCCCGGATCTGCAGAGCTTCTTGGAACACGTCTCGCTCGTGATGGAAGCGAACGAAAGCGACACCTCAGAGCGCGTGAGCCTGATGACGCTTCACGCCGCGAAGGGTCTGGAGTTCGACACGGTGTTCCTGCCCGGTTGGGAGGAAGGCCTCTTCCCCAATCAGCGCGCACTTGATGAGAGCGGCCGTGCAGGATTGGAAGAAGAACGCCGCCTTGCCCATGTGGGCATCACCCGTGCCAAACGGCGTGCGAAGATTTATTTTGCCTCCAACCGTCGCATTCACGGCCTGTGGAACTCGACCGTGCCGAGTCGCTTCGTCGACGATCTGCCGGAAGCGAATGTCGAGATCGTGGAAGCACCCGCGAACTTCTCCTATGGTGGCGGATACGGCGGCGGCTCGCGCTTCGATCGCATGCAGCCTTTTAGCGGCTCGTCCTACCAGACGCCCGGCTGGCAGCGTGCACAGGCGCATCGCGCGAGCACGGAGGACGGCGGCTCTTCAGCCCGCCGCTCCCGCGACAGGCGAGGCCCGATGATGATCGAAGGCGAGCTGGTGGCAAAATCGACCGGCAGCTCAGGCTTTACTGTCGGCGGGCGCGTGCTGCATTCGAAATTCGGCCCTGGCACCATTGAGGCGGTGGACGGCAACAAGCTGACCGTCGAGTTCGACAAGGCCGGGCGCAAGATGGTGCTCGACAGTTTCGTCGAAGCGTTGGGTTAGCGTTTTTTCAAATAGTGATCGTCATGGCCGCACTCGTTGCGGCCATCTGCGTCTTAGAACCGCTAAGCCAGATAGGCATGGCTGCCCGGGTCAAACCCGGGCATGACGGAGACTATTTTGACAATCACTCCGCAGCGGTGGGCGGTACAGGCGTAGGCGGCGTGCCGTAGACACGCGGATCGACCGGATTGAGTTGGCCCTCGTCTTCCGTGTAGGCAGGAGGACGATCTACGTAAGTGAACTGGCCTTTGCCATCCGGCGAGGGACCGTTGGCCCAGCGACCCTGCTGGCTTTCCACACCTTCCGAGTGATTGAGGAATTGATAGGCGACTTCACTCTTCTCTAGATTTTGCGGGAAGTTCGAAGGCACCGGCGTCATCTCCAGCCCGTCTTCCTCCAGTTCCCTGATGGCAGCGAGCCATTGGTTCTGGTGCATTGTGTCGCGCGCAATAAGAAAGGACAGCATGTCGCGCACACCCGTGTCATTCGTCATGTTGTAGAGCCTGCTCACCTGCAGTCTGCCCTGGCTTTCCGCCGTCACGTTGAAGCGGAAGTCAGCGAGCAGATTGCCGCTCGCGATTGTGTAGGCCGATGTCCAGGGATTGCCGATGCTGTCCGATGGACGTGCACCGAGACCGGCCACGATCATATGCTGCGGGTTCATGCCCGCGACAATGGCATCCTCTACGCGCGCACCGCCCATCACGGCTCCGACGATGGAGTTCTTCGCCATGTCTTCCTGCTGTTCGATCGGCGAGGTTTCGAGCAGGCGCGCGATCATGGTGGCGAGCATTTCCACGTGACCGATCTCCTCGGTCCCGATATCCATGATCATGTCCTTGTACTTCTGCGGACCGCGACAGTTCCAGCCTTGGAACAGGTACGTCATCATGACGCTGATCTCGCCCCACTGGCCGCCAAGAGGCTCCTGCAACATCTTGGCGAAAAGCGGATCAGGTCTCTCGGGCTTGGCATGGTATGCCAACTGCCGCTGACGGAAGAACATCGGCTTGCTCCTGGTTAAGTTTAGTGAATTGACCCTTCTGGCCTTGCAAGAGTCAGCCTTCCAACCAGGGCTTACCGCCGTTGTTCCCCAATGAATCCAAGTAACCTCTACTTTAGATCCTTTCTGAATTTCTTACCCTCTAGCCAAGCTCCTTGAAGTGTGGAACCATCCTGGCCCAGCTGATGCTCATCGGGAAGGCCTCTGATGTTTCCTCTCTCACATATGCTGAAGTCCTTCGTGCGCACCGGCACGTTAAAAGTCATCGATGCCGAAGGCAAAGTGCATGTCTTCGGCGGGGAGAAGCCGGGCCTGAACGTGACCATGCGGCTGACGGACCGCTCGCTCTATCACAAGCTCTTCCTCAATCCGGAGTTACATGCAGGCGAGGCCTATATGGATGGGCGCATGAGTTTCGAAGAAGGCTCGACCTTGCGGGACTTCCTGAACCTCTTCTCCCAGAACCGCTCGACGCTGGCGAACTACCCCTTGCAGAACGTTCTGAAGCGCATCTCACGGACCGTAAAGCGTTTCCAGCAGGCAAACCCCGTCGGCAAGGCACAGCAGAATGTGGCGCATCACTACGATCTCGGCAATGACTTCTACAGGCTCTTCCTCGACAAGGGGATGCAGTATTCCTGCGCTTATTTCATCAATGATGATGACACTCTGGAAGAAGCCCAGCAGAACAAGCTGCGCCTCATCGCAGCGAAGCTGCAACTCAAGCCTGGCCTGAGAATCCTGGACATCGGCAGCGGCTGGGGCGATCTCGCGCTCTATCTCGCCGCCATGGAGGATGTGGATGTCACGGGTGTGACGCTCTCCAAGGAGCAATACGAACTCTCGAATGAGAAAGCGCGGCGCGCGGGCCTGTCACACCGCGTACACTTTGAGCTGCTCGATTACCGCAAGGTCGACGAACGTTTCGACCGCATCGTGTCGGTAGGCATGTTCGAGCACGTGGGCGTGCATCATTACGGCGAGTTTTTTGCCAAGATCAACGCACTCCTCAACGATGACGGGCTCATGGTGCTGCATTCCATCGGCAAGATGAGCCCACCCGGAACCGCAAGCCCTTGGCTGCGCAAATACATTTTCCCTGGCGCTTACTCGCCTGCCCTGTCCGAGGTCTTCCCTGTCACGGAGCAGAACAGCCTGTGGGTGACGGATCTCGAGTTCCTGCGTCTTCACTATGCCAAGACTTTGAACCACTGGCACAAGCGTTTCGAAGCCAATCGGGAAAAGATCGCCGCCATGTATGACGAGCGTTTCTGCCGGATGTTCGAGTTCTATCTCATCAGCGCAGAGACGATGTTCACCACGGGCAGCCAGCTCGTGTTCCATATGCAACTCGCCCGCAAACGCGATGCCGCGCCCATCGTGCGCGATTACATCACGGATCTCCAGCGCCATTACCAATCCATCGAGCCTGAGCGTCTCAAGATCCTCGAAAAGGCCAAGGAGCTGATGCCGGCGTAGGAACCGGCATCAAATCAATCAGGTGAGCGTCTCGTAATCCTTGTTCTTCAGTCCGTCATGCGAATGACGCGTAGGCAATGTGCTCTTCGGCTGCTTCTTGAAATGCGAGGATGCCTTCATGCCGACGGGTCCTTTGCCGATCGTGATGCCGCCATCCACTGTGTAGAGCGCGCCGGTGACGAAACTCGCTTCGTCAGACGCAAGGAAGCAGAACACGTTCGCAACCTCTTCCGGCGTGCCACGACGGCCCATGGGCGTGGCCTGCGTGATCATTGTGGCAAGTTCCGCATCCATCGGCCCCGTGGATTTATGGGTCCAAGCGGTATCGATGGGACCAGGGCAAACGCAATTCGCACGCACGCCATAAGCAGCCTGCTCAGCCGCGATGCCTTGCATGAAGGAATGGATGAACGCCTTCGTGCCGCCATAGATCGCGTTCTTCGGATGTCCGACCATGCCGGCCTCCGAACCCGTGGAGACAATATTGCCGTAGGTCTCCTGCAAATGCGGCAGTGAAAACTTCGTCATGAGAAAGACGGAGCGCACATTCGAGCGGAGCGTCTCATCAAACTTGTCGATGGGATAATCCTGCGTTTCGGCGACAGCCAAGAACACGCCTGCATTATTGATGAGGATATCGATGCGCCCGTAAGCGCTCACGCAGGCTTCCACCGCAGCTTGGGCGTGATATTCCTCGGCGATATCGCCAAGGTATACTTCGGCAAAGCCCCCTGCCCCGTTGATAAGCCGCGCCACATCCTCGACAGGATCATCGGGCAGGCCGACAAGAAGAAGGCGTGCACCTTCCCGGGCGAATTTCAGGGCAATGGCTTCGCCGATGCCGGTGCCAGCACCGGTGACGATGGCAACCTTATCGAAAAGACGACCGGACATGGGGATCTCCTGCGGGCGCACTGCAACGCTTCGAGCATTACGGGAACAGGCTTAGCGCTTGCAAAACGGGCGCTGCTCCTGAGGGTTCCGGCGAAAGACCCCGATCGTGATCGCTTGAGGCATAACCCGCAGGGTGCTAGAGCAGCGTCCATGCTTGAAGGTCTGCACCCCAATCGCCCTACCCACGTCTTCCGCATCACCACGGACGAGCGCTCCGCGCGCGCCATGACGGATCTGATCGGAGAGATCTTCGATCCCGCCGAGACGGCCGTTGCCGCTTTCGAGACGGTGGAGGACGGCCCCTGGCTGCTCGAGGCCTATTTCGCCCATGAGCCGAACGAGACTGCCATCCGCGACCTCGTGCGCCCCATCGTGGGCGAGGAAGCCGACAAGGGCGTGTTCCTGCCCTTGGAGCAGAAGGATTGGGTCAGGACTTCTCTCGAAGGCCTCAAGCCAGTGCGGGCCGGCCGCATTCTGGTTCACGGCTCCCATGATCGGGAGCAACGCCGGAGCAACGACATCGCCATCGAAATCGAGGCAGGCTTGGCCTTTGGCACGGGCCATCACGGCACGACGCTCGGGTGTCTCAAGGCTTTCGTGGATGAGCTGAAGATTCGTACGCCGCGCCATGTGCTCGACGTGGGCACCGGCACGGGCATCCTGGCCTTTGCTGCAGCCAAGGTCCTGAAGCGGCCTGTGATTGCGGGCGATATCGATCCGGAAGCAGTGCGGGTGGCGAAGGAGAACGCGCGTCTCAACGGCATCGGACCGTGGATGAAGCTCTATGTCGGCCCTGGCACGCGCAATGCGGAAGCGAACCGGCCGGGCTATTTTGACCTCGTCTTCGCCAACATCCTCGCAAAACCCCTGCGAATGCTGGCGCCCTCGCTGGCGCGGGTGGCGAGCAATGACGGAACTCTCATTCTCTCAGGGCTTCTGGCCCATGACGTTCCGGGAGTGCTGTCTTCTTACGCGCATCAGGGCTGGTATCTCCAGCGCCGTTACGATCTTGAAGGCTGGGCCGCTCTTGTATTGAAGCGGGGCAACGCGCGTCCGCAACCCCGCCAATAACCGTTAAGGACTTACTCGGTGATGAGGCCGGGATAACGCTTCATCAACTCGCGGCGGAGCTTGAAGGTGTCGGCAATAATCTCGCGGATGACTTTCATAGCGACGACGATCAACATGGCTTTTCTCTTCTCTTTCGTACGTAATTCTTGTCTCAGATCTTGAACGGCAAATCATTGCTTTGGATCAAGAAATCCGCGGAATGATCCTGTCTGCGGCCGAGATCGGCCATGAGAGTTTCGTGACGGCGCAGCTCACGCGCTGCGCTCCGGGCACGGCTCTCGGCAAGAGCGCTCATCATGGTCTTGACGATCAATGAAAACGTGGACGGAGTCCGGACCTGACCGGCATAGACGGACGACAAAACGGCTGTGTTCATGGGCTCATTTCCAACAGGTTGGTGTTGAGACCCTTCAGTTCAGCGTTCCTCTGTTGTTGTTACGCTATACATAAGCCATGCACGACTTTAGTTGTAGTTGGGGGATTGCATGTGAGCCATGCGTATTTTGCAGCGCACAATCAGAAAATATTAATGCTTAGGCGTCCAGCGCATACTGGACGGGCAGATTGCCTGTTGCATATGCAGGTCTTAAGGACAGCATAGCGGTTGCGGGGCTCCTTCCTCCGGCATAGCGTGCTGCCTTTCCCATTTCTGTTCCGGTGCTTCTCGGATGGCTCAATTTCAGTTCTTTGACGATACGACCTCCCCTTCGCAGGGTCCCGCCCATATCGCAAAGCTACGGGCCGAATTGAGCCGACGCGGCTTCGACGGGTTCATCGTGCCCCGGGCCGACGAGCACCAGGGTGAGTATGTGCCGAAGAGCGCCGAACGCTTGGCTTGGCTGACGGGTTTCACGGGTTCCGCCGGCACCGCCGTGATCCTGAAGGACACGGCGGCCCTCGTGGTCGATGGGCGCTACACGGTCCAAGCCGCCGAGCAGGTAGACACTTCCGTGATCACGCCTGTGCAACTTGCCGAGATGTCGGTCGAGGACTGGATTGCCGCGAATTTGCCGGAAGGCGGGACCCTTGCCTATGATCCCTGGCTTCACACGAGCGATGGCCTGAAGCGCTTGGAGAAGGCCGTAGCGAAAGCAGACGGCAGGCTCGCTCCCATCGACATCAATCTGGTCGATGTGATCTGGATCGACCGTCCTGCCCCGCCTCAGGCACTCGTGCGGCCACATCCGCTTGACTATGCCGGCGAGACCGCCGAGTCGAAGCTGGAGCGCATCCGCGAGAAGATGGCTGAAGCCAAGCTCGATGCGCTCGTGGTCTCTGACCCACACAATCTCGCCTGGGCCTTCAACCTGAGAGGCGGCGACGTTGGCCATACGCCCCTGCCCCTTGGCTATGCGGTGTTGCCGCGGGAGGGCCGCGCGAGCCTTTTCTTCGACCCGGTCAAGATCACCAACGAAGCCGGAGCTGCTGTCGGCGATCTCGCCGAGTTTGCCCCCATCAGCTCCTTCCAGAGCGCGCTTGATGCGCTGGGTCAGAAGGGCGGCAAGGTGCGTGTGGATTCCGCCACCGGTGCCGTCGCTCTGATCCGCCGCATCGAAGCGGCCGGCGGCACGGTGGATGTGGGCGCGGACCCTATCGCGTTGATGAAAGCGGTGAAGAACAAGGCCGAGATCGCGGGCTCGCATGCAGCCCATCTACGCGATGGTGTAGCAGTGGCTCGTTTCCTCGGCTGGCTCGATGGTGAGGCACCGAAGGGACAACTTACCGAGATCGATGCCGTCGAAGCCTTGGAGGCATTCCGCATCGAGACCGGCGCGTTGAAGAACATTTCATTCCCGAGCATTTCGGGCGCTGGCCCCAATGCCGCCCTGCCCCATTATCGCGTCACGGCTTCGAGCAACCGGAGGATCGAGAGCAATCAGATCTTCCTCATCGATTCTGGTGCGCAGTATGAAGATGGCACAACGGATATCACGCGCACGATCATCGTGGGTGAGCCTACGCCCGAGATGAAGGATCGCTTCACCCGCGTTCTCCAGGGCCATATCGCCATCGCTCGCGCGGTGTTTCCGAAAGGCACGACGGGCGCGCAGATCGATGCGTTTGCCCGCAAGCCTCTTTGGGAAGCCGGTCTCGATTTCGATCATGGCACGGGCCACGGTATCGGCAGCTATCTCTCCGTGCATGAAGGCCCGCAGCGCATCGCCAAGACCGGCACAACGCCGCTCGAAGCGGGCATGATGCTTTCCAACGAGCCTGGCTTCTACAAACAGGGTGATTACGGCATCCGCATCGAGAACCTGATCCTCGTGGAGCCGCGCACCATTCCCGGCGGCGATCGCGAGATGCTGGGCTTCGAGACACTCACCTTCACGCCCATCGATCTGCGCCTTGTCGAGCCCGCGATCATGAGGGCGGATGAGATTGAATGGCTCAACGACTATCACGCGAAGGTGCGCGAAAAGATCGGGCCGCATCTCGATGCCGAGACGCGCGCATGGCTCGAGGATGCCACCCGCATGATCGGCTAGATCAGGTTGCGCAGCACCACGACGGAGACAACGCCGATGGCGATTGTCGCGAGCAGCGGCAATCGGAAGGCGACGACAGCGGTGACGGCGGCGGCAATGGCCTCCGCCCATCCTGTCGTCAACGCCGTCGGCGCAATCACCGAGACGAGCACGGCGGGCGGGATGGCATCGAACGCCGCCTTGGCGCGTCCCGTGAGCACGAGGCGATCTGCCACGAAGAGTCCTCCGATGCGCGTGATATAGGTCACTACGGCCATGGCGACGATGGCGAGAAGAGTTGTCATGTCGAGGCTCATGAGCGCGGCTCCTCGGAGGCGGCGAGATAGGCAGCAGCGATACCGGCGAGCGCTCCCGAGGCGACATGCCAGGGCGCTCCGATGAAATGGTGCACGAGCGCGGCCACTGCAGCGCTGGTGCCAACAGTCACCAGGGTCACGCGGCTCCGCCCAAAGCCTGCAATGAGGCCGATGAAGAGCGCCGTGAAGGCGAAGTCCGCACCGATGCGTGCAGGATCACCCATGAAGGAACCGAGCACGGCTCCCAATGTCGTCGAAAGGGTCCAGTTCCCCCACAGCACGAGAGCCATGGCGGCCCAGTAAGCACCCGTCACGGGCCGCTCCAGCGCACGCCTCTCGGAGAGCGCCCAGGCCTCATCCGTCAGGAAGAAGAAGGCCATGAACCGTTGGATGCCTTCGAGATGCATCTTCGGCCCGAGCGAAGCCCCCATCAGCACATGACGCGCATTGATGAGAAGCGTCGCGAACGCGAGCGCTGCAATCGGTGCGGGGTGTGCCCAGGCTTCGATAGCCGCGAACTGCGCGCCACCCCCATAGACGAATGCGGACATGAGCGCGACTTCCAGCGCAGATAATCCCTTGGCGGCAGCCACGGCACCAAAGAGAAGGCCGATAGGAACCGCAGCGACAGCAACAGGCGCAATGTCGCGCAATCCTGCACGGAATTCGCGCGCGTAAGGTGACGTGGTGGGGAATGGGTTGGTCTGATCCATGGGCATGCCCTTTTCCCGTCTTATGGGCCAGAAAGGACGAACGGTCTTGGATGAAAGTGCGATTTCAAGCGACGCGATAAGCACCGGGCGTGACGCCCATGCGCGCCTTGAAGATGCGATTCAGATGGCTCTGATCGAAAAAGCCGCAGGCCGCCGCCACATCGCCGGGTGCCCGATCCTGGCCGAGAAGCCGGCTTGCCGCACGAAAGCGCCGGTCAATCAGATAGGCATGGGGCGTAAGCCCCGTTTCCTTGGCAAAAGCGCGAATGAAATGACTGCGCGACAGGCCCGCCATAGTCGCGAGATCGGCGAGATCGGCCTCTTCCGCCAAATGTGCGTCCAGATATTCCCGCACCCGCATAATCCCCTGTGAACCGTAGCGGACAGGGGGCAGCCCTTCCAGATCGGCCCAGCGTGCGATGAGCTGCGTCAGGAAACTGATGAGACGCGTGTCCTGCTCAAGCTCCGACGTGCGGGATGGGTCCTGGTGCAGGCAGTGAAGGAGCTGTGCGAGTTTGATCGCCAGCTCAGGATCGGGAATGACCGAGCGCGAGAACCAGGGCGGGCGCGACAGCGGCCGGCCGGCCACATCCTCTGCGATCTCCTGCATCAGCTCCTGCGACGGATAGCACGTGCGATACACGAAGCCTCTGCCATAAGGCTCACCGTCGTGGATCTCATCCGGGCAGACCACGGCCATGCTACCCGGTCCCGCATAATGCTGTTCGCCCCGGTGGAAGAAGGTCTCGCAACCGGCCAGGATCACCGCAATGGCATAGGTGTCGTGAGTGTGACGGGCGTAAGCATGCCGCCGGAAGGTCGCGCGCAGGCAGCCGAGGCCACGATAACGTGGCACTCGCCAGAAATGCGTTACGTCGCCTGCGGCCTTGAGGGCAGGCTCGAACGAAACCTCGGGGGTCATCTCCGTCATGGACGTTATGATGCCACATCAGGGCGGATCCGTCTTGCACAAGAGTCTCACGCGCGCCCGACCAGCGCGAACCAGCCGTCCTCGTCCATGACCTGAACGCCGAGCTCGGCCGCTTTGGCGAGCTTCGAACCGGCGCCCGGGCCTGCCACGACGATGTCCGTCTTCTTCGAAACGGAGCCAGCCACCTTGGCCCCAAGACGTTCGGCCATAGCCTTGGCCTCCTCTCGGGTCATCTGCTCAAGAGAGCCGGTGAAGACCACCGTCTTCCCGGCCACGGGCGAGTTGACTCTGGCGGGTGCCTCCATCGACTCGACATTCACCTGCGCCAGCAGCGCATCGAGCATCTCTTCATTGTGCTCTTCTTTAAAGAACTCGACGACAGCCTCCGCCACCACCGGGCCGATGCCGCCAATAGCCGTCAGCTCCGCGTGAGCTTCCGATTCCGGGTCGGCGGCAGCCTTGGCCGCTTCGCGCAGCGCCTCGAAACTACCGAAGTGGCGAGCGAGCAACCGTGCAGAGGTCTCACCAATATGCGGGATGCCGAGCGCAAAGATGAAGCGGTTGAGCGCAATCGAACGCCGCGCCTCGATAGCCGCGAACAGGTTGCGCACACTCGTCTCGCCCCATCCTTCCCTGTTCTCCAAACGCTTGAGGCTCCGCGCATTGCGCTCAGCAAGCGTGAAGATATCCTGCGGGCGCTGCACCAAGCCTTCTTCGTAGAACTCATCGATGCGTTGCTCGCCCATTCCTTCGATGTCGAAGGCATTGCGCGACACGAAATGCTTCAGGCGTTCGCGTGCCTGCGCCGGGCAGATGAGGCCGCCCGTGCAGCGGCGCACCGCATCTTCCTTGCCGGTGCGCGGATTGACCTCGCGCACCGCATGGCTGCCACAGGCGGGGCACTGAGTCGGAAACTCGTAAGGCTTCGCGCCGGCAGGACGCTTCTCCAGCACCACGTCGAGAACCTTCGGGATCACGTCGCCAGCGCGGTGGATGATGACCGTATCGCCGATGCGGATATCGACACCATCGCGGATCTTCTCGCCGTTGCCGCCGATGCCTTTGATGTAATCCTCATTGTGCAGCGTCGCGTTCGACACCACGACACCGCCCACCGTGACCGGGCGCAAGCGTGCAATCGGGTTAAGCGAGCCCGTGCGGCCCACATTGATCTCGATGCCTTCCAGCACCGTCACCGCTTTCTGCGCGGGGAACTTGTGCGCCAGGGCCCAGCGCGGCGAGCGGGAGACGAAGCCGAGGCGTTGCTGAAGATTGAGATCGTCGACCTTGTAGACGACGCCATCGATGTCGTAACCGAGATTGGCGCGATCGGTCTCGATGGCGTGGTAATGCTCGAGCATCTCCGCAACGCTGGAGCAGCGGCGCGTGAGCGGATTCACCTTGAAGCCGAAATGCTTCAGCACGTCCATCATGCCGTGCTGCGTATCCGCCGGCATGGCGCTCACCTCGCCCCAGGCATAGGCGAAGAAGCACAAGGGACGCGATGCCGTGATCTTTGGATCGAGCTGGCGCAGGCTGCCGGCCGCCGCATTGCGCGGATTGGCGAAGACCGGCTTACCCGCGGCCTCCTGCCGTTCGTTGATGGCCGCGAAATCCTTGTGCGAGAGATAGACCTCGCCGCGCACCTCGAATACGTCGGGTGGGTTCGAGCCTTTCAGCACATGCGGGATGTCGTCAACCGTGCGGGCATTCGCCGTCACGTCCTCGCCTTCAGCACCATCACCGCGTGTTGCTGCGGTAACGAGTTTTCCCTTCTCGTAACGGATGCTCAAGGAAAGCCCATCGATCTTCGGTTCTGCCGTGAAGACCAGGGGCTTATCGGCCTTCCATTGCAGGAAGCGGCGGATCCGCTCGACGAATTCCTTCACCTCCTCATCGGCAAAAGCATTCGCAAGTGAGAGCATCGGCATGCGATGTCGGATCTTGGCGAATTTTTCGGAAGCCTTGGCACCGACTTTCTGTGTCAGGCTCTCTGAGGTCTTGAGTTCGGGAAACAGCCCCTCCAGCGCCTCGTAGCGCTTGCGCAGGGCATCGTATTCCGCATCCGAGATGGTGGGCGCGTCTTCCTCGTAATAGCGCTGGTCGTGTTCCGCGATTTCGCGCCCAAGTGCCTCGTGCTCGGCACGGGCTTCGCGAGGCGTCAGTTCGTCGACAGACTTCAGAGAGGGGGCGGTTTTTGCGGGCATGATCGAATCGAGGTTGGTGTCGATTGAACCATAGCGCCTTGGGCGCAACTCTCCAGAGGGCCGGTCACTCTCATTCATCCGTATCCTGCCTGGGAACTTTGGTGATGGTTGTCCCGACCGACAGCAAGCGCCTGTGTCCTCGGGGCTGGCGAGCCTTCCGAGGTGCGGCATTGATCGAGGGGGCGCGAGGAGCAGTCCGGCTC
>NZ_LCYG01000021.1 GCF_001017175.1 Microvirga vignae
ACCAGAACAGCTCGATGATCCTGAAGCTCTTCCAGTAAGAGCCACAATATCGCTTGAGAGGGGCCTCGCCTTGGAAAGGGCGAGGCTTCTTTTTTAAGAGTTGGTGCGGCCATGAGAGAGAAGCCGTCTTATTCCTTTTCTTTGAAGAAAGTTTCGTGCCTCACCGTGGCGCTCGGAATCACGTGTTCCTTCGCGGCCGGACAGGTGCAGGCTCTGGCAACGTGGATCGGCTCCTGGGACTACGTCCTCCGTCACGATGAGGAGGGAAAACCGCAAGCCGCATTCGCACGGTTACGGGGCGAAAACGAAGCGCTGCTATGGCTGACGTGTTCGCGGATGGCAGTCGGCGAAGACTTGCCGGAAGCCATGTCCATGACGGCTGCGGTTTCACAGAGAAGCTATCTAGGGTTCAGTGCCCCTAGGGGGCGCAGCACCGTCTACTGGTTCGACAATGGCAGCCCGGAGCTGAGTTACTGGACTTACCGCGGCAGAGTGGGGCAGCTTGCCAATTCGGAACAGGTTGCTCTCTTCCTGGAAAAATTGTCTGGAGCCCAGTCGCTGGTCATTGAGCTCTCGAACTATCGCTATGAAACACTAAGATCAGAATTCCAGTTCGACGCAGCCGATACCAAGGCTGTTGCTGAAAGGTTCAGGCAGGATTGCCGGGATATAGCTGGTCGTGTGAACGCCGATCGATCCTTGATCCGTTAAGGCGGCTTGTCGAAACGCGAATTGTTTGAAGGTTTGCCATGGTCAGCACGTCAACCCGGTATCATATCATCACAACCAACATGACGCGCACGAAGGCGCTGATTGAACAAGATCCTGTCGTCAAGCGTGAGACGGATTACTACAATGCGACGATCAAGAAAATTAAAACAGTCGACGAGTTCATCAAGAACGACAGGGTCTTCAAATTTGCCATGAAGGCCTATGGTCTGGAGGACATGGCCTACGGCAAGGCACTCATCAAAAAGCTGCTTAAAGAGGGCGTTACTAGTCCTCAGAGCATGGCGAACAAGATGAGTAATCCGCTCTACAAGGAATTTGCGAAAGCCTTCGACTTTGCCGGGAAAGGGGCAGCGGCGACATCCGCCGCCAGCGCCACGACAGGAGCGGTGCAGAGATATATTCAACAGACTTTGGAACAGCAGGAGGGCAAGGACAATCAGGGCGTTCAGCTGGCGCTCTATTTCAAGCGCAAGGCTTCATCTGTCACGACGACAATGGGGATCCTGGCCGACAAGGCGCTTTTGAAGTTCGTTCAGACGACATTCGGTATCCCCGAGGCAGCCTCGAGAGCCGATCTCGACTTTCAGGTTCGCAACCTTGAAAAGTTCCTGAACGTGAAGGATCTCCAGGATCCGAAGAAGGTGGACAAGCTGATCCAGCGATTCAATGCCATGTGGGACATGAATAACGCGACATCGGCAACGATGTCGCCTGTGCTCAGCCTTTTCAATCAATCCACTGAGCAGGGGATGAGCATCGATCTTATGATGAGCATCGCCAAGCTGAGGCTTGGCGGATCGTGATCAGACAATCGATGAGGTCAGCGCGCCACTCTGAGCTCAGTTCGTCAAGCTGGCGACCGATCCTTCAGTAATGGTGGTCTCTGACGTAACAACGGCCCAACCGGTGTCAGAGCGTTCAATGGAGAGAATTTGACCCGCTCCAGGGATCTTCATGCCGGGAGTGACCCACCATAATCCATTTGGACCTTCGATCAATGCCGATGCAGTTGTTGCACGATGGATCACATAGCGTGCGACAATGGCTCCTCCGGAATCAGACTCATTTGTCGCGGGCTTCTCTTCATCCTCGGAGTGATCGAATGTATTACTCTCCCTTGTTGATGCGGTGATCAGGGAATGAGCTGTCATTTGGAGCCTTTCCGCGACGTGGCTTCCCCGTGCAGAAATCGAACTCCCGACGCTTGGTAGATACGCATAGCCGTCGCTATAGAAAGCAGCATAGACAGGGAGCGCCATAGAGGAGACCACGAGCGCTGCACCCAGGCCGATTACAATACGGTCTCCCGTTGCCTCCTTGGCGCGGATGAGCTCTTCCAGGCGGCGAACCTTCTGCGCATGAGTCTCGAGAACGATCCGATCTGCCTTGAGATCATTCTCTGCCCTTGCCACTTGTTCCATCGCTTTGTCGAACCGAGTGAGCATAACTGTTCCTGTCAATAGAATCAGAGATGTTGGTCTATGTTTCTCATAACATTAAGCCAAGTTGTCAGCATTCTTTGAGAGCAATCTCCTGCCTGCTTGAGGTAAAGTCAGCTTCGCGCAAGCCACGATCATTACGTTCACGATGTCCGTTTAGGGCGATCGGGAGTGGAACTTGCTGCGGATGTACCAGAGGTTTTGCTCCCAATTCTCTTTCAAGGTCATCGCCTGAATCGCCGCACATAATATGCTTGTTCTCGCAAGAATCTGCTGATTCAGCCTTTTGCTTTCTGCCGGCTTGCGAATATCAACCATAGACATCCGCCCTATCAATGTGCGGCCTGTTCTCTCAGGAGAGCCATCAGCAGCTGAAGAACACGCTCGCCATCCTCGGCCCTGCTGGCATGGACGTCTGGAGAAATCTCGGGATCGATCCGGGGTAGCGGCGTAGCGAATGCCATGATCCATCTTTTGAATTCCCGTTTCGGGACGGCGCCATGTTCTTGCACCGTCACGGCTGCATGACGTGGATCGCAGGCCATATGTCCAAAGAGATCCCAGACGGCTTTCGGTTACCCCTCGATGACCTGCGCGAAACCCTTGGTATCAAACAGCAGAACACTGGAAATTCCTGCGGGACCGTTGTGCTCCGGAGGATGAGAGAGAATGTCAAGAACAGTCGCGGACAGATCGGGCAAGTGCGGGTCTTGAATTCTCAAGCTATGGTAGATCAGCCGATAGGTTTCTGGAGGAGCTTCGTCCTCTGGATTGAAGCTGACCTGATAGCACTATCGCCCTTGACTTCGAAAGCGCTGATCAGCAGTTGGGACGAGCTTCATCAGACCCGATTGAGGATGCTCTCTTCTCAGGGGTAAGGAGAGAGAGCATCCAATTTGAATATTCTACAAGTACTAAGCTGCTCTGACTTCGATGAGGAAGTTGGAGACCTCGCGTCCAAGTTCGCTCGACCGCCTCGCCAGCTCCTGAGCTGCGCCGAGAACTTGCGAGGCCGCGGCACCCGTATCGCCAGCGCCCTTCTGGACATCCACGATGTTGCCGGTGACCGATTCCGTGCCGCGGGCAGCTTCCTGCACATTGCGAGCGATCTCTGCGGTCGCCGCTCCCTGCTCCTCCATCGCGGCCGCAATGGAGATCGAGATCTGAGACATCTCGTTGATGGTACGCGCAATCTCCTGAATCGCTTCGACGGTCTGCTGGGTAGCCTGCTGCACGGATCCGATCTGCTGTGAGATCTCCTCCGTGGCCTTGGCCGTCTGGCTGGCGAGATCCTTCACCTCGGATGCGACGACGGCAAAGCCTTTACCTGCCTCGCCGGCGCGTGCCGCCTCAATCGTGGCATTGAGTGCCAGCAGGTTCGTCTGGCCTGCGATGTTGTTGATGAGCTGAACGACATTGCCGATTTTCTCTGCCATGGCAGCCAGATCCTGAACAGTGGCGTTCGTCCGCTGAGCGCCTTCAACGGCACGGTCGGCAATTTGGGAGGATTGCGTAACCTGGCCTGCAATCTCGCGAATGGAAATGGAGAGTTCTTCCGTGGCGGCGGCGACTGTCTGAACATTGGCCGAAGTCTGCTGCGCGGCAGACGATACCGTCATGGACTGGCTGGTCGTCTGGTTCGCGACTGAGGCCATGGATCGGGCGGTCGTTTCCATTTCGTTAGCCGAAGATGAAAGGTGCTGTACGAGCCCACCGACGCTGCGCTCAAATTGTTGTGCGAGGGCAGCCATCTCTGCTTTGCGCTTCTCGGCCATTTGGCTTTCCGTCGCCTCTTGCTCGAGCTTGAGGCGTTGGGTTTCCTGCATGGCATCGGCAAAGACCTGGGTGGCTTTCCAGATATCACCAATCTCGTCGCGGCTCGGCTTGACCTGCGGCAGATTGAAATCACCGGATGCCAACTTCTGGATCGCTCCGGTCAGAGCTTGGAGCGGACGGGCAATCTGGCGGTGGCCGATCAGCCAGCCCAGCAGAAGCGCAATGAGCGTGCAGCCGCCCGCCATGGAGAGCAGCAGCATCAACATCTTGCTATAAAGCTCTTCGGCCTTTTGCTCGACAGCGTCCATGGCCTGGCGTCCATGCTCTGTGAAGGCGTCGATACCGACCTGGAAGGCCTTTCTGTTCGCGCGATTCTCGTCCGTGTTGCCCTGTGCATTAGCTGCCGCAGGAGAGACTTCCGTGCCTAGGCGAACAGTCTCAGTCCGAAAAGTTTTGAAACTTGCCGCGTTCTTTTCCAGAGTCTCAAACAATGCCGTGTCTTCTGCCGGGACGTATAGCTTCCATTGCCTGAGCAGAGTATCGATCTCGGTGAGAGCGAGCAGGGCGCCATCCCCGAATTTTCGAGCTTCCTTCGTGTCGGTCGACGCGTATATGCCACGCGATTCCATGACAACCTGGGTCACCAGCCTGTTCAGACGCTCGGCATAGAGAGCGTGAATGGCGGCGTCTCTGACTTCGTCGACGGCTGCATTATAGGTTCGCACCGTGCCGATCGCGACGCCGGCTATGATGATGGTGCCTAAGCTCAATGCAGAAACGAGCGCAAATAGCTTTGTCTTGATTTTCATTGTTTCCCCCGTGAGCCAGATCGCTGCTGCAGTTTATGTGAGCGGCTAACAGACTTAGCGGGGATTGCTTGTGTGAGACTTGCCTGCTTCTGCTGACGTTTCGCATTCAAAATGCCAAGGCAGGAGGCGTCTTTCGTGCGCTCTCGTGCCCGGTAGTAGATTAGTCTGATAAAGGCGGTAAGAACCGAGGGCAGGGGGCGCTACCCTCACGCCAGCCGGGAGGATATCGACCTTCTGGCGCAATGGACTGAAGTGACGGGAGAGTTCCTGGGCTGCTCCGATCGCTTGCTTGGCGGCAACCTCCGTCTGGCCTGCTCCCCTACTGGGCATCCAGGTCCGACATTGAGGCTCAACAGGGATGAATGAAGAGATCTCGATCTTGAGCCTTGCGATCGTTCTCCGTGCTTATGGTCAAGCTAGAAGGTGACGAGAGACCTCTGGCGGCCCCAATCCTAACGAAATTTTAATCTCGGTAGGATTATTATCCGAATGAGAATAGAAAGGGACTGGCCCCGAAATGGGTAAGCGTTGCTCGGCCTACACTTCTCTTGATTCCGCCGCCGGCGTGATTCCGAGATCGCTCAATTTGGCGCGAACATCGGTAATTGAGCGCTTGAGCTTGAGGCTGATGACGGAAACCGGCATTCCTTCCTGCGCCAGCGACTTGAGCATCTGAACGGCCTCATAGGTCCAAGGGGATTCGGCATTCATCGCAATCACCTCCAATGGCAGAGGTGAAAGGTCTCCTCCAAGTGCGGCAAGATCATGAAAAAATGCCGCTCGCAGTCCCTGGGCGGTCGCAACCTTAGCTAGGGATGCGCGTTTTTGAGAAGGCAACACACTCAGGGATCATAGCATGAGCATCATCTGGACCATCATTATCGGCTTTGTGGCTGGCCTTATCGCCAAGTGGATCATGCCGGGCCGGAATGAACCTTCCGGGTTCATCATGACGACCATCCTCGGCATCATCGGTGCTGTAGTCGCCACGTATCTTGGACGCGCCGTCGGCTGGTATGGGCCCGATGATGGAGCGAACTTCATCGGCGCCATTGTGGGAGCCGTCATCGTTCTCTTCATTTATGGTTTGATCGCCGGTCGGCGCTCGACGACGACTTACTGAGAGGTTGAAATGGGCCGCGCCGATGGTTGCGGCCCATTCGTTTAGCAAGAGGATCCGCCTCAGGCGGCTTCGTGGGAGCCCATCAGGGCTGCCTTGACTGGGCAATTGCCCACATAGCCGCGCCAGGCGAGATAAGAGCCGCCTGCGAGCGCTAGAATATTCATGAGAGGATTAGGGCGCGGCTTGACGGCCGCCGCGGCGAGGCCGAGCCCTGCGAGCATATAGATGCCGCGCTCCGTCGCGCTCAAATTCGGTTCTCCGTTCATCAGTGATCCGGTGCTGGCCGAGATGATATTCGCCACGTTCGTTCTCCTTGGGGTACAAAGGGCCGAACGCGACGTGGATCGTTGTTGTTCCGGGAGATGGCAATTCCAAAGGAACCTCAAAACTTGGCCGTCGTTGAGTCCACTCTCACCAAGAGGAGTTGGACGATGCCTGCCAAGGAAAAGACCTTGAACGACTTGTTCCTTCACACCCTGAAGGATGTCTACTACGCCGAAAAGCAGATCCTGAAGGCACTGCCCAAAATGGCCAAGGCCACGGAATCCGAGGAACTCAAGCAGGCCTTCGAGACGCACCGTGAGGAAACCGAAGGTCAGATCGAGCGCCTTGAACAGGTTTTCGAGATGCTCGGCAAGGCGGCTCGTGGCGTGCAGTGCGAGGCCATCAACGGCATCATCGAAGAGGGTAAGGAAGTCATGGAAGACTTTGCCGACAGCGAGGCCCTCGACGCCGGTATCCTGGCGGCTGCGCAGGCTGTCGAGCACTATGAAATCACCCGCTACGGCTCCCTGAAGACTTGGGCGCAGGAGCTCGGCATGGGCGATGCCGCAAGACTGCTCGACCAGACCCTGCAGGAAGAGAAGAAGACCGATCTGCTGCTGACGAAACTGGCCGAGGCCCGGGTCAACATAAAAGCTGCTTAAGGTCACTGTCTTAAAGACAAAGCCCCGCCAGGAAAGCGGGGCTTTGCTTTTGCATGACGCTGGTGGAGGTGCCGGGCATCAGGGCCGGTGGGACTTGCAGGGCGCAACGCTGGTGACGAGGGTCAGGCGTAGCAACCCTGACGGCTGCACTCCGAGCGTTGTCTTCATGGTTTCGGATTGCTCAACCAAGTGCGGAACACCAGCAGCCTCAGGCGCGAGATCGGCGGTACAAGATCAAGCAGGTGGCTCTGGTTCTCGCCGAGGCCTTCGATTATTTCCCGATTATTTCCTCTTGCGCGAAAGAGGCGACGGGAGAGGCCTCGTCAGGCAGCGACATGGGGCACCTGATCGAGGCGGAGAAGCTGGAATCTTCCCGTACCAACAATGGGCCGCGCAGTCCTGCAGGCTTCCCAACATGATACAGGCTATCAGTGGGGTCTATTGAAAGGAGCATATCATACTCCTTCTACCATAGGTAAGATAATGGTATATTGATGCAATCGCGGCCATAAAGAGCCCTAAAGAGTAGGAGAAGCGGTTGCAGCAGAAGTCACCCAACCCCATCGACAAGCATATCGGCAGCCGGGTGCGGGCCAGACGGATCATGCTCGGGATGAGCCAGGAGAAACTGGCGGAAGCCTTGGGGCTCACGTTTCAGCAGGTTCAGAAATACGAAAAAGGGGTCAACCGCATCGGGGCTAGCCGCCTTCTGCATATCGCCAGCATTCTGGATGTGAACATCGAGTTCTTCTTCGAGGAGGCGCCTGGACTGCGTAAGGGCGGCTTCTCGGATGATAGCGTCATGGCGGAGTTTCTGACGAGCCCGGACAGCGACCGTCTCGTGCGTGGTTTCGTCCGTCTGAAGGACGACGAAGCCCGTAAGAAAGTGGCCGACCTTGTCGACTGGCTTGCATCGATCCGCTAGTTTCCGCTCTCGAATATCTCTGATGGTTCAACGCGAAAGAGCCTTGCGCTCCTCGGAACCTGCCGCGCTTCTAATGGTTACTCCCCCACGATTGAGAGAGGTTGACCATGGGCGTGGGACAGCAGAACGGCAATAGGCAGCAGGATACCGGCGGCGATGATTGGGACGCCCTGAGAGGGGATGTCGGCGAGATGGCTGGTGCGGCCGTCGAGCGTGGCCGTTACTTTATTGAATCGGCGCGCGAGCAGGCGGCCGATTACGTCGGGCATCGCAAGGACGACATTGCGCAGTCGGTAGCGGATTTCGCGACCTCTTTGCGCGAGTCTACCCACTCCTTCGACGAGCGCCCGAACATTCGCGCTGTCGTCGACAGCGCTGCCGATGGCTTGGAGCAGCTCGCCGAGTCGATCAGAGATCGCAGCTTTGCGGATATCTTCAATGACTTCGAGGATGTCGTCCGGCGTCGCCCTGCAACGGTTGCTGCAGTGTCGGTCGCTGTTGGATTCCTGACGGCGCGGTTCCTCAAGAGCACGGCCGAGGACCTGCGGCAGGAACGCATGACCCCAAGCGTCTCGAGTCCAGGCCAGGGGCGTTCACAGCAGGCCCAGCGCTCGCGCGCCAGAGCCGGTGCATGACGGAGAGCGTCCATGCAGGGTAACAACAACCAAACCATTCAGGGCCTCGTCGGTGAGGCCCTGCGTGAATCCACTGATCTCGCGCAGAAAGAATTCACGCTCTTCCGCACTGAGATTTCTCAGAATATTCGAACCCTCTTTATCGGATTGGCCATGGTCGTGGTTGCCGCGATCTTCGCGATTGCCGCAGTCATGCTCCTGACGGAGTCGCTCGTCGAGTGGCTGGCAACAGTTGTCAATTCCGAGGCTTTGGCTGCTCTCATCGTAGGTGGCGTTCTGGCGCTCGTCGCCATTGGCCTCGGCCTCTACGGGCGTCATGCCATGACGGCTTCATCGCTCACGCCGCAAAGAACCATGCGTTCGCTCAAACGTGATGCGGAAGTTCTGTCCGAGAGAGGTGCATGATGACACAGAGCCTTCAGGATCTGGAGAGGGACATCGAGCAGAGCCGCGCGCAGCTTGATCGCACCATCGACCAACTCCAGAACAAGATGACCGTCTCGGGTGTCGTCGACGATATGCTGGGAACAGCGCGCGCGAGCCAGTACGGCCCTGTCTATGACAGGGTTCTTGAGACGGTTCGCCGTAATCCAGTGCCTGTCATGCTGATTGCGATGGGCCTTGGCCTTCTCGCCTATCGCCTTGGGCGTCCGGCGAGACTTCGCCCCACGCGGCTGATCGCTGCGGATGAGGACTTCATCACCGAGCATGATCTCACCGGAGAACCGGACGATCTGCGTCTCTATCCCTCGGGAGCAGCTCCGCTGGAGCAGGCGGACGGCATGTTCGATCACCGCAGAATGAACTCCCGCATTTAACGCACGGAACAGGAGCTTTTCATGGCCAACGGAAAGAACGAAGGTGGCAAGTCGCCGACCGACAAGCAGAACGAGACCGGATCCGGCAAGGTTTCGGCCGGTACGTCTGTCGGCAATATCGGCGAGGCTCCGATGCCTCACGCTCATGAGGAGAAAAAAAACGCGCAGAGTTCAACGCTCGCGTCTCACACCTCCCATCCGTTGGGCGGCAACCAAGGTGGTGATAGGTCGAAGGTCGGGTCGCAGTTCCAGTCCCCGCAGCAGCGCGAACGGGATCAGGGTGGCTCGATGACGGACACGGCTCAGCAGATGGCAGGCGACATGCGCCACCGTGCTGAAGAGGCCTACGAAGGCGCTTCCGAATGGGCACGTGACACCTATGAGCGTGCAACAGACTGGGCATCGGACGCCTATGAAGGCCAGCGTCGTCGCGTGCGCCATATGGGCGGCCGCTCCGCGCGAGCTTTCGGCAGCGCACGTGGCAGCATGCAGAACTACGTGTCGGAAAACCCGATGGTCGTCGGCCTTGTCGGTCTCGCTGCAGGTCTCCTCTTAGGCGCTCTCCTGCCGCGCACGCGGCGTGAGAACGAGGTCTTCGGCGAGTGGGCGGACGAGGTGCGCAACCAAGGCCTTCGCTATGCTCGTGACGCCGCCAATCGCGGCCGCGAATATGTGGAAGAAACCTTCAGCGGTGACGAGCCACAGTTCAGCCGTCACGAAAGCGAGTTCGGCGCTCAAGACCGCGACGCAAACCGTCACTGACGGCAGGTCTTCGAACGAAGCGAAAGCGCTGGCCTCGGGCCGGCGCTTTTCATTTTGGCGTGATTCACGGGAGATGAACTACCCCAGAAATGGGAACGGCCACGGCGAGATCATGCGCGTACATCCGGCGTCATCATCTCGGCATCGTGACCGCATCTGGCAGGCAACGCCGCCAGGTTGACACTGAAATGGTATTGGACAGGCTTCATTTCAAGGCCTGGGTTTCAGAAATTTAACCATACCGCATCGAATTCCGGAGAGATTCCGGTCGAGCTGGAACCCTCCATCGGCAAGCCCGTTGCCACTCGTGGTTGGATAGAGTTGCGGTTCATCTGAACAGACTGTTCGAAAGGCGATCCGGCAGGGTCTGTGAGTGGAGTCTTGGCGTGCGTATTCTGATTTTGGAAGATGATCCCTTTATCGCATCCGATCTTCAGACGATCCTGGAGGACGAAGGGCATGAGATCGTCGGCATTTTTGGTTCACTGGCTGAAACGTACGAGCATCTTGAGGATGACTTTGATTACGCGCTTCTTGACGTGGATGTAGTTGGCGGCAAGAGTTTTGGCGTAGCAAATGCGCTCGCCGAAAGACGTATCCCTTTTGCCTTCGTGTCGGCATCGCAGCCGGGTGATCTGCCTCACTCCTTGCGCGATGTCGCCTTTATTCCGAAACCTTTCGAGGAGCGCGCCATTTTGCAGTCGATCGACGAGACCTCGCCCCGCTCCTATTCGTGCTAAAGGCATGTGGCAGGAACCTGGATCATAGAACTCCATCTCTCATGCCCAATCCCAGACTTGGCTTCTGCTGCAAGTTTCTGCCTCAGGGTCGTGAGGCGGAAACGGTACGGCAGATGAACACCACAACGGTGACGATGGCCTATCTCGGCCGTCTCGGTCCGGAGGCTGCCTATGACAAGCTGGCCACCGTCGTAGCGCATAACCTAGAGGCGGCCGTCCGCCAGATTGCGCATGTTGCGAGCCGTCCGAAGCTGGAGCGATTGCATCGTCTCTCCAGTGATCTTCTGCCGGGCTATACGCATCCAAGCTGCCAGGAGTTCTATCGGGACCGGGACCTGCGCGATCTTGTCGAGACCAAGCTCGCGTCAGCGGGACAGCTCGCGCGGGAGCATGACGTGCGCCTCAGCATGCATCCCGGTCAATTCTGCGTGATTGCCTCCGCGAGCCCATCTGCTGTTGTCAATGGGATGGCGGAGTTCGAGTACCATGCGGATGTGATGCGCTACATGGGATACGGCGAAGGCTGGCATCCGTTCGGCGCCCATATCAACATTCATGGTGGAGCGAAGGCTGTCGGTGTCGAGGGCATCCGCGAGGGCCTCGGCCGCTTGTCTGAAACGGCGCGCAATCTGATCACCATTGAGAACGATGAGGTCAGCTTCGGCCTTGACGATCTCCTGCCGCTTGCAGATGCGGTGCCGCTTGTTCTCGATCTCCACCATCACTGGATCAAGAGCGGGGGCGAGTATGTCGAGCCCGACGATCCCAGAATCGAGCGGATCATCACCTCCTGGCGGGGCGAGCGGCCTTTAAGTCATATCAGCGTGTCCCGGGAGGATCTGCTGCCGGATCACGACATCCACGTGCTCCCCGACTACAAAGCCCTCATTCAGGCTGGAATCAGGCCTAAGGATCTGCGCGGTCATTCCGATCTGATGTGGAACATGGCGGTCAACGATCTCGTCGCATGCCATCTCGCCTGGTCTGATTTCGAGGTGGAAGCGAAACTGAAGAACATCGCTTCCGAGGGGCTGGCCCGCCATGTGGAAGGGCAGGGGGCTCTGGTCGCGTGAAAATCTGACCAAAAGGTCAACTGGTCTGCTTCAGGTCTGGAACAAACGCTCAGCTCGAGCGTTCATGGGCATTGTGCAGTCTGCCGAGCGCCCGATGCCTGAGTCCCCGTCCACAGTTCTTTTGGTTGAAGACGAGCCCCTCATTCGTCTCTTTGTTGCAGAACTTCTGGAGGAATCCGGATTCAAGGTGGTGGAAGCCGCCAATGCTACCGAGGCTTTGGTGCTTCTGGAAGCGGGCCTTGAGGTGAATGTTCTGCTCACCGACGTGGACATGCCGAACGGCTGCAATGGGTTCGAACTCGCTCATAAAGTTCATGAATCCTGGCCTGAGGCCGAGATCCTGATCATGTCCGGGCGGCAATGGCCTGCCGAGGGCGACCTGCCCATGGGAGCGGCTTTTCTGGCGAAACCCTGCCCGAACGAGGCGATCGTCTCCCATGTCCATTCTGCGGCCGAGCGGTCCAGAAGGACCTCCCGTCCGAGGCAGAGTCCGATCCTTCGGGAAACGGCGAAAATCCTCCCCTTTCCGAAAACCGCCTAAATCCCTGAACTCTGTCTTGCTGAAGGCGCGGAGCAGACATAAGCTCTGCCGGAATTGACCTTCCATCGGGGGCTGGGGCCTTTTACATAGTCTCCGGAATATCCGACCCAGGGCAGGTCAATGAGCTTTCGAGGCCTAAGATGAAACGGCTGTCGACAAGCTTTCCCACTCTACTCCCGGAGGAATACATGCCGACCAAGACGACAGACGGAAAAGCCGGAGCGAAGAAGGCTGCTGCCAAGCCGGCCACCAAGAAGGCCGCTGGTTCCAAGCCCAATGCTCTTCAGCAGCCCCTGCAGCCGTCCAAGGAACTGGCTGCCATCGTGGGCTCGGACCCGCTGCCGCGTGGCGAGGTTGTGAGCAAGATGTGGGACTACATCAAGAAGAACAACCTGCAGAACCCTGAGAACAAGCGCGAGATCATCGCCGACGACAAGCTGAAGCCGATCTTCGGCAAGCCGAAGGTGACCATGTTCGAGATGAACAAGCACCTCGCTCAGCACCTGAAATAAGGCCATTCGGCTTCTTGATCAGGAATCCTGCCGCCATTGGATGAGCGGCAGGATTTCCGGCCTCTGGCCCGGCGCTCGTCTCCACGGATCGACCGCCCATTCCTGTCCGCTCCCCTTTTCCGCTATGATGGCAGTGAAATGCGGGTAACGGCCATCCAGAAAGAAACCCCGCGACTCCGGCGGCTCGACCCGATGATAGGTCAGCAGGCCTTGTTCCTGCAGCACGAGCAGCAGGCTCGTCGTATTCGCGGTCTCGTCCAGGCAGTCCATCTGACCATGAACGCCCGACATCTGAGCCGGTGAGCCCGGGATATCCGGCCTGCCGCCAATGGAGGCAGCAAGATACGCCGTGTAGGCGCTCACCACCTGCCCGAGGGCTCTCCTCTCCGCCTCGGGCGACGCGCTGCCGGACTTCAGGAGAGCGCTCGCCCGGCTGAGCAGAGTTCCATCCACAGAAATCGCCTGACGGCGAGAGCAGCCATAACCATGGCAGGCGATGATGCGAGTGCCTGCAGGTCCCACATATCCTTGGCTCTGAAACCAGCTCAGCGCAGCCTGCGAGGCTCCCGCTGGAGAGGACAGAGGCAGCACCGATAAGACCGCTGAAATGAAAAGTGGCATCGCTTTCATCGTGGGGTTACCTATGGCCATGCTGATGGGATACGTAGGGATCTAGGTCACCCGGCCGTGGCGCCTATCTGCTAAGGTGGCTCAAGAATTCCATCATTCGAGGTATCCATGTCCCGCATCGTGTTCCTGAATGGCTCGTTCCTGCCTATCGAAGAGGCCAAGGTGCCTTTCATGGATCGAGGTTTCCTGTTCGGGGATGGCATCTATGAAGGCATTGCCGTGCTGGGCGGACATCTCGTCGACAACGAGGCGCATCTCGAGCGCCTGGAGCGGTCGCTTCGTGAGGTGCGGATCCCGAATCCTTATACTCGGGAGGAATGGACGCAGCTTGAGGAGGAACTCGCCCGCCGCAACGGCCTGACGGAGGGCTTCATCTATTTCCAGGTGACACGCGGTGTGGCGGAGCGTGATTTCATGTTCCCTGAAAACACCACGCCAACGGTCGCGATGTTCACGCAGGCGAAATCCATCGTGAACTCTCCCGCAGCAGAAACGGGCATCGCCGTGATCACCGTGCCTGATCTGCGTTGGAAGCGGCGTGACATCAAGTCGATCAACCTGCTTGCCCAGGTTCTCGCCAAGCAGGCTGCAAAGGAAGCCGGTGCGCAGGAGGCCTGGATGGTGGAAGACGGCTTCGTGACCGAAGGGGGTTCGTCGAGCGGCTTCATCGTCACGAAGGAAGGGCGCATCGTCGCGCGCCCGCTTTCGAATGCCATTCTTCCCGGCATTACGCGGCAATCACTCCTTGCTCTCTCGAAAGAGGCGGGGATTGAGCTTGAGGAGCGCCCCTTCACCGTCGAAGAAGCCTGCGATGCTGCCGAGGCTTTCCTCACGAGTGCATCGAATTTCGTGCTTCCCATCGTCTCCATCGACGGACGTCCGATTGGTAACGGCAAGCCCGGTCCGGTCACGAAGAAGCTGCGGGCAATCTATATCAGGATGGCGACAGCACAGCGCATGGCGGCTGAATAAGCCAAGCGGAACTGCCACAAGGGTCGCCCGTTGCCTTTTGAAAGGAGCGGTCCATGAAGCGAATCCTGGTTCTGTCCCTGGCCATGGTCGGCGGTGTCACCGCCGCCCTGGCGCAAAACCCCGAGGTGCTGAATCAGCAGGCTCCTAATATGCCGCCGCTGCAGCAGATGCCTCCTGAAAAGGTGGAGCCAGAAGGAATCCGGCCTCAGGAGGATCCGTCTTCGACTGGATCGACCTTGAGTGACAGGCTTGAGGAATCCGAAGGCGTCATTCGCCCGCCGGAGACAGGTGCGCCTGACATCACCGTGCCTGCGCCCGTTCCGAACCCTGGTACGACACCGGTCATTCCGCCACCGGGAAGCCCAGGCGGCAATCAGCAGGTCGAACCGAAGTAAGCCAGCTGCTCAAGAGACAGCGGGGTCGGGCAGGTTCTGCTTTCCAGCCGCCCTATTGCGCTTATTGTTGCGGCCATTCCCATTGCGGGGATCGGACGCAGGGTTGCTCTTCATCACTTTGGCTGCGACTTCGCTGATCTGGCGGCGCAGCTCCTCGTCGCCCTTCCCGAAGCTCTCCTGCGAGGCGATGCGGTTTCGCGCCTCGTCGCGCTCGGCCTCGATCTCCCGAATGCGCTGTTCCAGGATCAGGCCACGCTCCTGTTCGGCGGCCAGATCCTTGGCGAGTTCGGTAAGGCGCTTGCGCTCGTCCGAGAGTTCGCTGTGGCGCTCGTTCACCGCGCGTTCGAAATCGTTGCCGCGTGCGGTCTGCGTCATCAGGCGCGTTTCGAGATCCGAGATGGCGATGCGTTTGGCATCAATGTCACTCAAGGCTGCCGTCAGGCGCTGGTCGGTGTCGGCATGGTCCGCTTCAAGGCGTGCGAGCTTCTCCTGAGTATGAAGCAGCTCCGTCTTTGTCCGGGAGCGGTCGTTCTGAGCGAGATCCAGCTCCATGCGGGTATTGGACAATTCGTTCAGCGTCGCGCGGTGAGCGTTTTCGAGAGCGGCAAGGGTTTCGCGAGCGCTGGCGAGATAAGTCTTCGTCTGCCCCAGCTCGTCCTCGAAAGCAGCGAGCCGTGTCTGCGTTTCCGCAAGTGTTCTTTCAAGCTCAGCGATGACCTTGTCGCGCTCGCTCAGAGTGCTCTCGAGAGCCTCGATCCGAACCGCACGGCGGCCTAGCTCCTCCATGCTTTGGTGCTTGGCGGCAAGCGCCTCCTCGGCCTTGCGCTCGATCTTGCGCTGCAGAACCGCGAACTCGGCGCGTAAGTGGTCCTTCTCCGCCGTCAGCTCGGAGATGGACATGGGGAACAGCGCCTCGGCTCTCCGGCGCGCAAGGCGTTGCGCGCGGGCATTGACGGCGGGAATGATGAGAAGCGCGATGAGGGTTGCTGCCACAAACCCCAGCGCGAAGATCATGATGGTTTCGACCACGCGGACGCCAACTCCAAGAGACCTGAAAAGAGACCAGACCGGTAACGCTCAAGCACCTTGCCTTGTGCCTGCGCAGCTTTCTAGAGCCTGAGGCTCCGAATGGCCGGTTCTAGGGCATCTTTAAGTCCTTTCCACTGGCGTAGAAGCGGGGCGGCGTTCCGGGAGCCCCTTAGAAGGGGTTCCAGGTCGGTTCGGGTGTGAACTTCAGATAGCCCATGTTGACGCCGAGCCGTGCTCCGACGCCGGTACGGATCGGAACCACAACCATCTCGTCCGCCGCCAGCGCCGTCATGCCGAAGCCTCCGATGAAATAGGCCGAGCCGTCGATGCCGACGAAACGCTTATAGAGGGCGTCCGTGAAGGGCATGTTGTAGACCAGCATCATGGTCCGGGCGCCTTCACCGCCGAAATCGAAGCCCACAGACGGTCCCTGCCAGAAGACTCTGCGCTCGCCCGCATTGCGGGTGAACAGCTTGCCTTCGCCATAGCGCAGGCCGCCGACGATGGCGCCGGAGGCTTCCTGGCCGAGGATATAGCCGTTGGGCTCACCCCAGCGGCGGACGGCTTCTTCGAGAGCCGAGGCCAAACCGCGGGAGGCGGAGCCGAAGAACTGATGGCCCGACTCGACCAATTCATTGGAGTTGAAGGAGTTCGGGGCGCCCGGATTGCTCGCGTAGGCGCGATGGGTGGTCTGGGCGGAAGCCTGAAAGGGGAGGGCGCCGACAAGGGCGGCTAAAGCAGCAGCAGCCAATGAAAGGCGGAAGCGCATGGGCTATCTCCTCGTATGAGACAGGGGGCGAGCCGGCTTTCTGAGGCCGGACGGCTTCTATCGAACCCCGACTTTACGAGCATCAACCCTAACAATGTCTGTACGAGCGGCGCTTTAGTGCCGCAGGGGCAGGTCCGGGGGCCTCAAGCCACAGCGACCGGCAGGTCCAGCTTGGGAGCGAGAGAGGTGTCCCCCATGGCGGCGAAGGGGCCGTTCCGGTAACCGCGATCCTCGTGGCCATAGGTGAGGGAAACACTGCCGGGACCGACGACGCTGCCTCCGGCGCAGCTGAGAATGTGATCGCCCGCCGCCGTATCCCACTCCATGGTCGCGCCGCACCGCACATAGATATCGGCCTCGCCCGAGGCGATAAGGCAGAACTTCAGGGCAGACGACGTCATGCGCCTTGTGCCGATGGAGAGCACCGAAAGGCAGGCCTCCGTGGCGATATCGCCATGGCGGCGGCTGACCAGCGCCACGAGGCCATCTTCGGGGGCTTGCCTGACCTTGATTTCCCGCCACTCGAATGTGCTACCGCCTGTCTCGGGCATGGCGCTCATCCGGGCGGTCGTGCCGGCAATCCAGATCGAGCCCATGGCCGGAGCTGCGACAGCGGCGGCCAGAGGGCGGTCTCCCCGGATCAGGGCGATGTTGACGCTGTATTCTCCCGTGCCGTTGAGAAAGTCGCCCGTGCCGTCGAGGGGGTCGACCAGGAAAAAGAAATCACCCGTATGGGCGGTGCTCGCCGTTTCCTCCGCCACCACCGGCACCCCAGGCCAAGCCTCGTTCAGGCGGCGAATGATCAGCTGTTCCGCCGCCAGATCGGCTGCCGTGGTTGGGCTTCCGTCGTCCTTGATACGCTTTTCGATCAAGGCATTTTCCATGCCTCGCAGCAGATGGGCGGCCTCCGAGGCGATCGGGGCCAGCTTCAGGGCGATGTCTTCAGGATGAGAGTCATCGAGGCGCATGATGAATTTGTGCCTGTTCTCGGAAGACCTGTCGATCTCTTTTGCCTTCTTTCCAAAGAACTCGTAGCCGAGTATCCGGTTCACGTTCTCTTTCCCGTTTGGCGATATTCGTGGGACTGGAAATCCAGAATTTCATGAATCCAACGCTGAACTTACGGTCTACCCGGAGCCCTTATGGCCACCATCTCCCTTGATTCGCTCGATCTCGCCGCCCTTCTTTGCTCACGCGTCTGCCACGACGTGATTTCGCCGGTCGGCGCGATCGTCAACGGGCTCGAGGTCCTGGAGGACGATAGCGACACCTCCATGCGCGAATTCGCGCTCGACTTGATCCAGAAGAGCGCCCGACAGGCCTCCGCCCGCCTCCAGTTCGCCCGTCTTGCCTTCGGCGCGGCAGGCTCGGCCGGAGCCTCCATCGATCTCGGCGATGCCGAACAGGTCGCGCGTGGCCTCTTCCTCGACGACAAGGTCACCTTCTCCTGGTCCTCGCCGCGCCTCCTGTTCCCGAAGAACAGGGTCAAGCTTCTCCTCAATCTGGTCATGATCGCCATCACCGCGATCCCGCGCGGCGGTTCGATTGCAGTGACGGTGACGGGCGATGCGGAGAACTGCGAGTTCACGATCAAGGCGAAGGGGATGAATGCACGCATCCCGGCGCACTCGCAGGAGTTGCTGGCAGGCCAGTCGGAAACCGGCACGGTGGACGCGCACGGCATTCAGATTTACTACGCCGGGATGGTCGCGCGCGCGTCGAACATGAACATCGCCTTCAGCATCGAGGGCGATGAAGTGACGATCAAGTCGGCTAGTGTTTGAGAAGAAGTCTGAGTGAGGCGCTCTCGTCGAGCGTCTCACTTAAGTTGTCCGGATTACCTCTTTATCAAGACGTGCGCCGATGTAGAAGTCGACGATTATGATGATAGGCGTTGCGGGTCATGCCGGCGTCACAAGGCCCATGAGGGTCTTCGTCATCATCCAGGCATTTCCATAAACATGCACGTGATGCGTCAATGACAGAGAAGGACTTGCAAGGCCCAACACTGCGAGGCTCCACGCATTAAGGTTGCGTCGCAATCGCCTGCGGTTCCGGATCAGCGGCAGTAGCAGCATCAATGCTTGCAGTACGAAGAACAATGCACAGACAGCTGAGGAAGGAAGGAGGAACTCTTTCAGAAGCGATGCTGCGACGGTCTCTCCCGCCAAAGAGAGGTACTCCCGACCGATGCGGTCGTGAGCTTACAAGGTAGACGGCACGCCAACGCCATCCAGAAGTACGTATCCGTAAGTGACCAGACAGCGTCTCGAATCCGTGCAATGCTCTTGAAGAGTTGCACCAATAAAAAGCCCGGTGTTGACCGGGCTTTTTGTTCCTTTATCGCGTTGCTCAGATCGCGATGCGCTCGTCGGACTCGTTCGGCTCGCGCAGCACATAGCCGCGGCCCCAAACGGTCTCGATGTAGTTCTTGCCCTGCGATGCGTTGGCGAGCTTCTTGCGCAGTTTGCAGATGAAGACGTCGATGATCTTCAGTTCCGGCTCGTCCATGCCGCCATAGAGATGATTGAGGAACATCTCCTTCGTGAGCGTCGTGCCCTTGCGCAGCGAGAGCAACTCCAGCATCTGATATTCCTTGCCGGTCAGATGCACGCGGGCGCCGCTCACTTCGACAGTCTTGGTGTCGAGGTTCACGATGAGATCGCCGGTGGTAATCACAGATTGCGCATGGCCCTTCGAACGACGCACGATGGCGTGGATGCGGGCCACCATCTCGTCCTTGTGGAAGGGCTTCGTCAGATAATCGTCGGCACCGAAGCCGAGACCCTTCACCTTATCCTCGATGCCGGCCATGCCGGAGAGGATCAGGATCGGAGTCTTCACCTTCGCGACGCGCAGCGTGCGCAGAACCTCGTAACCCGACATGTCGGGAAGATTCAGGTCGAGGAGGATGATGTCGTAGTCGTAGAGTTTGCCGAGGTCGATGCCCTCTTCGCCGAGATCCGTCGTATAGATATTGAAGTTCTCGGACTTCAGCATCAGCTCGATGCTTTGCGCAGTTGCGCTGTCGTCTTCGATGAGAAGTACGCGCATTTTTATTCCCCAGCCCTTGCCCTGGAGCTTGCGTGTAGCTTGCGGCTACCCATCCGCCACCGGGCCAGCGGCGGATGCCCTTTTGCACTGATTCGTAACGCTAGTTCTGAATGGTTAACAAACCCTGATTCCTGCATGCAAGCGCTTAACGACATGACCCTGCAGGTCTGTCGCTCAGAACTTATGAGCTGTGGATTCCGGGTGACCATAGGGAACCTCGTTGCTCCATTCGAAACCATTGCAAACGAAGGATTTCGCTTGCACTCGCCTGCCGTTTTTTCGAAACCGCAGACGTGACGGGAGCAGTGTTAACGAAATCGGTAAACGAAAGGTTGACGCAAGCCTCGCGCAAGCTTCCTGAGCCGCGAACAGGTGGCTAGGGATTTGACCCTTCAATGATTTTCGGTTGCTTCGGTAAGGAAGAGTCAACTTCCATGCGTAATGATGCCTCAGCCTCGCGGATAACTGAGCGATCCGGCGGGCACCTGAAACTGCGACGTGTGGAGTTGAATCAATATGAAGTCGCGAGATACGCTCATCCGCCTCAAGCGCTTTCAAGTCGACGAGAAACGTCGGAGGGTGGCGCAGATTGAGATGATGATCGCCGAGTTCGACCGCATGGCGGCTGACCTTGACCGGGAAATCGCAGCAGAAGAGCAGAAGGCTGGGATCACTGATCCGAACCATTTCGCCTATCCGACCTATGCTCGCGCCGCGGCCCAGCGGCGGGATAACCTTCGCATGTCGGCTCAGAACCTGCACGCTCAGCTCGATGATGCCAAAGCCGAACTCGGCGAGGCCTTCGAGGAGCTCAAGAGGGCTGAGAGCCTGGAGGATCGGGAGCGCACCAGTGAGCGGACCCTGGATCCGGCCATCAGCCAGATGGGTCAGGCTCGCGCCATGCGCGCTACCGCCTAATCCGTTCCTCTCTCGATAGATTGAAAAGGACGCACCGCACTCGGCGCGTCCTTTTTCTTTTGAGGCTCAGTCGAGAACCGGAACCTGCGGCGCACACTCGCGCGGGAGGAAACCTTGGATGCGGGGATCGTCCACCACCTCGATGGCGCGCCGGTAGGGTGTGAACCCGGAGCGCATATAGAAGGACAGGGCTCCCGGATGGTCGAGACTACACGTGTGGACGAAGAAGCGGCTGATCGGCTGTGCGAAGGCCCGGCGGATCGCCTCGTCCATGAGGGCGCGTCCGGCTCCCTTGCCGATTACTCCCGGCACGAGGCCAAGGAAGGTGAGCTCCGCTTCTCCTTGAGGCCGGAAGTCGAGTTCCAGAAGACCGATGTCGTCCTTTCCATCATTCAAAGCACAGGCCTCGACTTTTGGATCGTTGAGGATGCCCGCAAGTTCCTCATCGGGCATGACCACCCGGCTGAACCAGAGCCAGGATTCGCCAATCCGGCGATACAGAGTTCTGTAGCGGTCACGATGCTTGTTAAGAGGCTGGAGCGACCAGCCGTCTGGAATCGGCGCAGGTGAAGCAGGAGGAGGGGAGCGCATTTCCAAATAGGTGACGATCGCCGCAATCTTGCGCGGCGGCAGATCCGTATAGCCGTCGAGGTTTAGCATCGTCTGAGGATTTGTCATGTGGCCGCCTTCCGATCCGAAGAGGAAAGCAACGCTCTGTCACGGGTCTGGTTGAAGAGCAATGGTGGGAAAGTCGAAGCTGCAATCCTGCCTGGAGCGTTTGCAGGATTGGACTTTATGTCCACCCCTTCAGGAGGCCGTTTCCTCTTGCGGATTAAATGGATTATGGGCACAGAAGGGAAAGCGAAGGAGCACTGCCGTCTCGATGAAGAATGTGCGTGAGTTCATCTGGCCTGTGATCGGGCTTGCGGCGGTCGTAATTTCCGGTTGGCTTCTTTATCGCGAGCTGCGAGGCATGTCCCTCGATGATGTCTGGGACAGCCTGACCGCAGTCCCGGCACATCGTTACGCCATGGCTGGTCTGTCGACCCTTGTCGCTTATGCCGCTCTGGCCTGGTACGACCGGATTGCGCTTCTTCATCTCGGCGTGCGCCACATTTCGTGGTTCTTCGTGTCCGTCACATCGTTCACCACCTATGCCTTGTCCCACAACATTGGCGCCTCGGTCTTCTCCGGCGCCGTGGTGCGTTACAGGGCCTATACCTCCAAGGGCTTGAGCGCGGCGCAGATCGCCGTGCTGGTGGCCCTCTGCTCCTTCACCTTCGGGCTTGGCACGATCCTGCTCGGCGGCGTGGTGCTCACCGTCAATCCAGGGCTCCTCTACCGGCTTGAGGATATGCTGCCGTCAGCGCTCACCAATCCGGCGACGGCCAGGATCATCGGCTTTCTGCTACTCGGCTTCGTGGCTCTTTACGTCGTGGGCTCCGTTCTGCACCTGCCGCCGCTGGTGATCCGGAAGGCCAAGTTGGAGTATCCACGACCTGCCATCATGGTGCGCCAGCTGATCGCCGCTCCTCTCGAACTTCTTGGAGCTGCCGGCATCATCTACTTCGTGCTTCCGGCCCATCTCGAGCCGAGCTTCCTCGTCGTTCTCGCGGTCTTTCTGGCCTCGTTCTCAGCTGCTCTTGTCAGCCATGCGCCTGGTGGGCTCGGCGTGTTCGAGCTCGTGTTCCTCACGGCCATGCCCGACATCCCAAAGGCGGATGTGCTGGCGGCCCTCATCATCTTCCGCCTGTTCTACCTGCTGATTCCCTTCGCCATGTCGCTGGTGGTCGTGCTTCTCTTCGAGCGGGCCCGCTTGGCCCAGGCTTGGCGTACCCGCGGAGCTGTCGACACCAACACCGTGCCGCCCCCGCCTCTCTCCTCGTCCGACCAGTAGGCCTTGCAAGATGGCACGTCCGCGTTTCGATGCGGCCCTAGAGCCTCGGACGAGAAAAGTGGACTTGCACTTTTCTCGTCCGAGGCTTGCTTCCATTAGCGAGCGTATCGTGCGGAAAAGCGGGTCCGCTTTTCCGCACGATACGCTAAGGTGAGAGAAATCCAGTCTCAGGCTGCGAGAGCTGGTTTCTGGCCCGGCTCCGGGACAGGAAAGCCGGCTTCCATATACTCGTTCAGCTTGTTGCGCAGGGTGCGGATCGAGATGCCGAGAATGCGCGCCGCGTGGGTGCGGTTGCCGAGGCAATAGGTGAGGGTGTCCAGGATCAGGTGGCGCTCCACATCGGCGATGGTGTGCCCCACCAGAATGCGCCGGAGCGCCTCGACGGTCTGACTGGTGGCAGAGGATGGCGGAAGGCCCGTATTCGAAGGGGTGAGAGCCTGCTGTTCCGGCATATCCTGAGCGCTGAGCACGATTCGTACCTATCTGAGTAGAGGGCAAGGATTTATGCTCAAGGTATGGTTAGGAAGATCTTAACAGCCCAGCTTCCGCCTTCATGATTTATGGCCAACGAAAAAGGCGCCGCCTGATTGGAGCAGCGCCTCGTCATGTTTTGCGCTCAAGCGTTAAAGGCTTACTGCCGGTATTGCTGAATGCGGGTCGTCCGGAGGCCGGCGAGGCCATGCTGGTCGATGGACATCTGCCAGCTCAGGAACTCCTCCGTGGTCAGCGTATAGCGCTGGCAGGCTTCTTCCAGGCTCAGCAGGCCACCGCGGACGGCGGCGACAACTTCGGCCTTACGGCGGATGACCCAGCGGCGGGTGCTGGAGGGCGGCAGGTCGGCAATCGTCAGGGGACTGCCATCGGGCCCAATGACATACTTGACCCTTGGGCGGTGGGGTTCGGTCATGATACGCTCACACAAAAATTCAACGACCTTTGGTAGGCTCGAACCTAAACGGCGGGACTTAATGTTTTCCTAAGCCCGTCCAAGCGGTTACGAGAGTGCCTAAGCTTAGCCATAAACGTTAACGCTGGCTTATTGCGGCACGGTTTCTCTTTAAGAATTCACCGGTCATCGCTATAGAAAGGCTTTGGCCCCTCCCGTGCGCCGCCTTGAACGGCGCCTCTGGATGGAACGATGCTCAACTCACTTGATCTTCCCAAGGCTCCTGCCGAGACCCGCGTCGTGGTTGCGATGTCGGGCGGCGTGGATTCCTCCGTCGTGGCGGCTCTCCTCAAGCAGGAGGGCTATGACGTCATCGGCATTACGCTGCAGCTCTACGACCACGGCGAGGCCGCGCACCGCAAAGGCGCCTGCTGCGCCGGTCAGGACATCTACGATGCCCGCCGTGTGGCGGAGGCCATCGGAATTCCCCATTACGTGCTCGATTACGAGGAGCGCTTTCGCGCAGCCGTGATCGACCGCTTTACCCAGAGCTATCTGGCGGGCGAGACGCCGATCCCGTGCGTGGAATGCAATCGCTCCATCAAGTTCCGGGATCTGCTGGAAACGGCCAAGGAGCTTGGGGCCGATGTGCTCGCCACCGGCCATTACGTGGCCAGCCGCCGTCTGCCCGATGGGCGTCGCGCCCTTCACCGGGCTGCCGATCCGGACCGCGATCAGAGCTACTTTCTCTATGCGACGACGCCGGAGCAGCTCGACATTCTGCGCTTCCCTCTTGGCGAACTGCCCAAGGAGAAGACCCGCGAATATGCGCGCCAGTTCGGGCTCACCGTTGCCGAGAAGGCCGACAGCCAGGACATCTGCTTCGTCACGCAAGGCCGCTACAGCGACGTCATCGAGCGCCTGAAGCCCGGGGCCGTGAAGGGCGGCGAGATCGTTCACGTGGACGGCCGCGTGCTTGGCCACCATCAGGGTATCATCCATTACACCGTGGGCCAGCGGAAGGGTCTCGGTCTCTCTGTCGGTGAGCCGCTCTATGTGGTGCGCCTCGATGCCAAGGAGGCCCGCGTGGTGGTGGGTCCCCGCGAGACCCTGGCGACCCGCCTCATCACCATTACGGATGTGAACTGGCTCGGTGATGGACCGCTCGAAGCCTTGGGCGAGCAAGGGATGGAGGTGGCCGTGCGGGTCCGATCCACCCGCGAGCCGCGCCCGGCGATCTTGCGATCCACAGGAACCGTCACTACGGTCGAGCTGTTGTCGGCGGAAGATGGAGTTTCCCCCGGTCAAGCCTGTGTCATCTATGAGAGCGATGCTCCGCGGGCACGGGTGCTTGGCGGAGGCACCATCGCCCGCACTGTTGCCGGAGCCGCTTCCGCTGCGGCTTGAGGCATCCCTCTGAAGGAACCTGTATGACGGATGGAGCGACCACGGCCCTGATGCGCAAGGCCTATGCGCGTTGGGCGCCGATCTACGACCTCGTTTATGACAAGCTGACCGAACCAGCCGCCCGCGCTGCCGTGAACGCCGCAGTCGCCTGTGGCCCCAAGGTTCTGGAGGCCGGGGTCGGCACCGGCTTGTCCCTCGGCTATTACCCCAAGCATGCCGAGGTTTACGGGGTCGATCTCTCTGAGGACATGCTGCGTCGGGCGCAGGAGAAGGTGGAAAGGCGTGGCCTGTCCCATGTGAAGGGCCTGCAGGTCATGGACGTGACCAAGCTCGGCTTTCCCGATGCGATGTTCGATGCGGTTACTGCCCAGTTCATTATCACCCTTGTGCCAGAGCCTGAGGTTGCCCTGTCTGAGTTCGCCCGTGTGCTGAAGCCCGGGGGCGAGATCGTGCTGGCTAACCATTGGGGGCAGCCCTCGGGCCCCATTGCGGCCCTTGAGGAGATGGCGGCACCGATCGCCAAGGCCATCGGTTGGAGTTCCTCCTTCAAGTCGGCCAGGGTTGACGATTGGGCCCGCAGCACCGGCAACATGGAGGTGGTCGAGCTGAGGTCCCTTTTCCCAGCCGGGTTCTTCAAGCTGATGAGAATCAAGAAGCGGGCTTGGTAGCCCGCTTTTCTTTCGTGTCTTAGACGGGGGAGCCCGTGGCGTGACTTCCAGGGTTTCAGCCCTATTTCCTTGGGCTCAAGCCCCTGCACACATTCAAGAAAGTTATTCCCATGCGTCTTTTCATGTTCACTTCCCAGGCCAAGGACGATCTGCATGCTTTTGCGGGCGATGAGTCCGGCAGCAAGCTGCCCGCCAAGTATGGACCCTGGGGCTTGACCGGTACTCTCAGCTCCCGCGAAGCTCCGCCGCACAAATTCTCGCGCCGGACCATCGAACACGCGATTTCCACCGAAGGGTTCCAGCTCTGGCGCATGAAGCCCAAAGGGTGACATGAAAGCTGAAACGAAGGAGAGGGAATGGACCAAGCTCATTTCCGAGCTGCTGGTCGGGAATCTCGCGGCCAGTTTGCGCCCCGGGCTCAACGATCTTGGCTTTGCCATCTGTATGAGCGGCTTGAGCATGGCCTTGCCTTCATCGATCTCGACGGCGCATCCTGGCCTCTCTTCATGGAGCCTGAGGACAAGTGGTACAGAGGCGGGCCGTCGAGAGGGGACAGCAGCGATCCCTGGTGCAGGATCCGGATGGATATCTGGTCCGTTTAGCCGGCTCTATGGAAAGCGTCCGGCTCAGTCGCCCGAGCCGATAAATTCTTGAAAGAGGCTGCGCCTCTTTCTTGACACTGGGGCCTAATCTTCCCTATATCGCGCATGCCTGACGCGGGGTTCGCCCCAGCGGCCTGGGGCGGAGTAGCTCAGTTGGTCAGAGCAGAGGAATCATAATCCTTGTGTCGGGGGTTCAAATCCCTCCTCCGCTACCATCTCTCCCGATGATGCTTCCGGGGTTCCCAATCTAAGAAGTTTTCTGGATCGCCGTTCACGCAGGTTCCGTGTCGATGCCTGCTTCTGCCAGATCCTTGAAGCCGCCGATGTTGAACACGGCGGTGTAGCCCATGTCCTGGAGGGCCTTTCCAGCGAGGGCGGAACGGCCGCCTGACGCACAATGCAGGAGGATGGTCTTGTCCTTCTGAAAGGCTGGGTTGTGGTATTGGCTCTCCGGATCAGCGCGGAATTCCAGCATGCCACGGGAGACATTCAGCGCGCCTTTGAGCTTTCCGATTTGCTGGACTTCTGTCGGGTCGCGGACATCGACGACGAGCACGTCACCAGACTTCATTTTCTCGGCGGCCTCTGCCGGCGATAATTTGGGAACAGACGAGTTCGCTTCTGCCAGCAAGTCCTTGACGTTCTTGGCCATGGTTCTCCTCCCGTGCCATGCCGATGGGGCGCGAGAAAAAGGCTCTGTCCGTGGGCCATTCCTGTCAAGAAGAGCAATGGAGGTAAGGGCTGTTGGGAGGCAAAGAGAGGATCAATCCTGCTCTAGAGGCCAAAGGGCTCACAGGCAATCCCGTCGCGATCAGCATCGAGCCGCTATCGAAACCCTAAAAAGCCCTTGTAGAGCGGTGCCGCACCGATGCGCTGGGCCGTCGTGCAATCATGGACAAGTCGGCTTCGAGCAGGACTTGCGTCGATGGCCAGAGGTTGGAGTTCCAGACCCAGGCATAGAATGCCCAAGTCGCCAACGCACTTAGGGTGACCTCCACGACCAGGATACGCCAGGGGGAGCTTTCAGTTAGGGAAAGCGCTGATCAGAGCCGTGCCTCCCTGAGAACGATTGAAAGCGACGCTTCAGCTTCTGGACTTCCGTAGCCCTGTTGCGAAGCTTGGGCTTCTTAAAAGGCTCACCCTTCATGCTCTCCTCAGAAAGAGGCGCAGCCGGCAGTTGCGGCATTACTTCCGACCGCGTGCCCCTGCTCGGATTATTTTTATTTAAGCCTAACAGTTTTGCAGAAATGCAACTTCGATTGCATTTAATCATGTAATAACATTATATAATGTTGCCTTCCTGTGAGGAAGGTATTTCTGTCGAGGCGCTGAGCCATTGCGCAAAATTTCTTCTTTGGACCAGTTGAACTGGCGTTTTTCCATGCGAGTCCTATTGCCGGTGGCAGCGAGCACGGCCGCTGCACTCGTGCTGGCAGCCCTTGCTCTGCTCTGGGCTGTTCGCCAAAGCGACCAAATTTCCATGGAGCGCCAGCAACGGACCACCGAACGTCGTATACGGGCGATTGTCGGCGAACTGGCCAAAGAGCAGGAAATGGTTGCCGTCTGGAACGAAACCGTTCTTGAGCTCCGCAAGTCTCCCCTCGATGAGAAATGGCTTGATGCCAATATCGGCGGCTGGCTGCACGTGACTTTTGGCCAGGATCGCATCTACATCTTGAACTCACGCAACGAACCCGTCGACGTGACGATCGATGGCATCCGCGTGGCCATCGAAGAGTTCGAGAAAGTTCGCCCAAGCCTCGCAAGTTTCATCCAGGGGCTTCGTGGCGACACCCGGTCTTCTCACTTCGGGCATTCTGAGCGCCCTGTTGATGAGACCTATCTGACAAGCGGCCGGGCCGTGCATGACGCGCATCTGCTGGAACTGCAGGGCAGGCCGGCAGCCGTCAGCGCCATGAAGATCGTGCCTGAGAACGACGATCTTGTTCAGGAGCCTGGCACTGAATTTTTGCTGGTCAGTGTGCGCTTTCTTGATGGAAGCTTCCTGAGACAGCTTTCACAGCAGAACCTGATCGAAGGCTTACGCTTCTCACGGGTGAACGAACCCGGTGAGGGCCAAGTCGGCGTGCCCCTCAGATCCGATGAGGGCAATCTGATCGGCTATTTCATCTGGCGGCCGGAGCTGCCGGGAACGACCATTCTGCGCGTCATCAGCCCGAGCATCACCGTCGTCTGTGTTCTGATCATCGGCGTCATGACCTTGCTCGCCCATTCGCTGCGACGCTCGATGGCGAAGTTGAGAAAAGCGATTGCCGAATTACGAGCCAGCGAGGCGCAGGCTCACCATCTTGCCTTTCACGATGTCCTGACGGGTTTGCCCAACCGCGCGCTCTTTGACGCCAGCCTTGATCGGACTCTTGCCAGTGCAGGACCGGAAGGGCCGCTGGCTGTCCTCATGCTCGATCTGGATCGTTTCAAGCATGTGAACGACACGCTTGGCCATCATGCTGGAGACAGTGTTGTCCGGGAGTTCGGCCAGAGGCTGTTCGGACTTCTCCGCGGTAGCGACATCATTGCGCGTCTCGGCGGCGACGAGTTCGCTATCGTTCTGACAGGCATAGCCGGTCGCGGTGATGTCGAAACGATCTGCGCGCGCATCCTCGATGCAGTCCGACGGCCATTCGACATCGCAGGTCGCCAAGCCTTCGTCGGCGTCAGCATCGGAGTTGCCTTGGCGCCGGATGCAGGCTCCGAGCGCGTTGACCTCATGCGCAAGGCCGATATTGCGCTCTACCAAGCCAAGGCTGAAGGGCGCGATTCTTACCGGATCTTCACGGCAGTCATGGATGAGATCGTGAAGGTGCGCAGCACGATCGAGGAGGAGTTACGGGCGGCTCTCGTGACCGGCAACGATCTGAGACTCTTCTACCAGCCGCTGATTGATGTGGGAGGGCAATCCATCATTGGGCTTGAGGCGCTCGTGCGCTGGCATCACCCGGCCCGCGGCATGATCGCGCCTAATCAGTTCATTCCGATTGCTGAGGAAACCGGTCTGATCTCGCCGTTGGGCGAATGGGTCCTGCGTCAAGCCTGCCTTGCCTCGAACCGGTGGCCCGATCTGACGATCGCCGTCAATCTCTCGCCGGTCCAGTTCCGCTCCGGCGATCTTGCTCAGCGCCTCATTGGGATTGTCAGCGAAACGGGAGCCGATCCGCGCCGCATCGAGTTCGAGATCACCGAAAGTCTGCTGCTCGATGATAGCGATCTTTCCCGCTCCGCCTTGAAGATGCTGAGACAGGAAGGCTTCAAGATTGCTCTCGACGATTTCGGAACGGGCTATTCCAGTCTTAGCTATTTGCGTCGTTTCGAGGTCGACAAGATCAAGATCGATCGTTCCTTCGTGCAGCACCTCGGCGAGCAGGACGAGTCCGTCGCAATCGTGACTGCCATCGTCAGTTTATGCCGTGCCATGGGTTTGACGGTCACTGCGGAAGGCGTGGAGACAGAGGATCAAAAGCTCTTCCTGTCGCAAACGGGATGCAACGAGATGCAGGGCTTCTTGTTCTCCCGCGCACTTCCTGAGGAACAGATCGCAGATCTTCTCGGTACCTTGGGCAATATGCTGAGCGCCCAAGGCGCGGCCAAGCCAACCCTGCCTGTTTCTCGTTCTGATAACGGAAGGGCGAGAGCAGAGAAGGCACGCGCCTGATCTACCTTCAGGCGCAGATTGGGGTGCGCCTGAAGGTAGGGACGGGCTGTTATTCCGGCGCGTCGAGAAGCTCCGACATGGCACCCGGTTGAGGCTTCGTCAGAATCTGAACGCGCCTTCCGTCTGGAAACTCGATGGTTCGTAGGGTCATGACCTCAAGGCCGGAGTTGAGACCTTCACGCACTCTGGCCGCCCGGGTGCTTCGCGTCGTCTGCTCCGCTATGTCACGTCGCGAGTTCACTTGCCTTTGACGCTCGCTCCTGGCCGTCGTTACTTCCCGTGAAGGTTTGCGGTCTCTGCGCTCGGTCGCAGCTCTTTGGGCAGAGCTTTTCGCAACAGGCTTCCGTTCCCCCGCCGAAGAGGCTTCTTCGGAACGTCGCTGGGCCGGCTCCTTGCTCTTCTCGCTGACGTTGGTCGCTGCCGTTGTGCTTGCTGGAGGTGCTGAAGATTGTGGGGCGGCAGCCTTGGCCTCAGGAGCTGCGGGAGCAGGGGCAGAGCTTGGCGCCGACGCACCCGCCTCGGAAGGGGGATCGACCCAGGGCCGCGCCGGCTGTGCGTTGCCGGATGACGCGGCTGCAGCAAGCCCCAAGGCCAAGCTCAAGGCTCCAATCGGATGCAACCGTGTTTCCATGGCAATCTCCCAGTTCCGTGAAGAGGGAACGCTTGCCCGGGCTGTCTTGGTTCCATGAATCGAGATTCACGAAGAATCGATTGTCAAAGGCAACGAAGACACTGAACGCTCCTTGCATAAGCTTGTCAGTGACAAAACATAGGGAAGAGATCCACAAGAGATGGGTTGATGGATCAAATCATCGCGTTGACTGCAGACCCGGCCGGCTGGGCGGCCTTGACAACCCTCGCCGTCATGGAGGCGGTGCTCGGTATCGACAATCTCATCGTCATATCCATCCTCACCAACAAGCTGCCTGCACATCAGCAAGCTAAAGCCCGGCGCATTGGCATCGGCTTGGCCCTCATCCTGCGGTGAGGGTTCGTGGGAACGATTGCAATCATCGTCCAGCTCACGGACCCGCTATGCACGGCCTTTGGACACGGTTTCTCGTGGAGGGATCTCATCCTGATTGCGGGTGGCCTCTTTCTTGTCTGGAAGGCAACGAAGGATATCCATCATAATGTCGATCCGGACCGTGGACCGGATCTCTTCGACAGCAAGCAGGCCGGTATAAGCTTCGCCTCTGCAATCGTGCAGATCCTCATTCTTGACTAGCTTGACTAGGTATTTTCCATCGACAGCATCATTGCGGCCGTCAGTATGACGGATCATGTCCCGATCATGGTGATCGCCGTGCTTGCCGCCGTGACCGTAATGCTCCTTGCGGCCGATCCGCTCTCGCGCTTTATCCAGGCCAATCCCACACTGGTCATGCTGGCGCTGGGCTTCCTGCTGATGATCGGCATGACCCTGATTGCAGACGGCTTCGGGGTGCCCGCGCCCAAGGGCTACATCTACGCTGCTATGGCGCTCTCGGCTCCCGTTGAAGCCCTGAACATGCTTTCGCGGCGGGCTCAAAAGAAGCGGCAGAGTGAGCTGACTGAGCGAGCATGCTGCAATGTGTGCCTGAGCCTTGAAGAGAGACCTTGGTTCAAGAAAAAGACGGCTCCGCAAATCCGGAGCCGCCCTCGTCAGTCACTTCCTTAGATGATGTAGAAGTCGGCATTGGTGACCGTCTCATTGGCGCCGATATTGGCAAAGACCGTTCTGCCACCTGCCGCGCTGCCATTGTAATCGTACCAAACGTCACCCGTGCTCTTGTTGTAGCCAATGAAGTCGTTCGAGTCCTTAGCGCCAGATCCAATGGCGAAGTGAGAAGAGCTCAGTGTGCCTGTATACTTCAGGGATTTGAAGATAGCATTTTCCAGTCTGATCGTGTCATACCTTGCATCAAAGTCCATGATCTTGTCTTTGTTCAGAGAACTATTTGGAGCCGTATTGAAGACGAAAATGTCATTCCCTACTCCTCCATAGAGAAGATCATTCCCTGCGCCGCCATACAACCTATCGTGGCCGCTGCTACCTTTGATCGTGTTGTTGGCAGTATTGCCGACTAGCGTGTTGTTGAGGTTGTTTCCAACCAAATAGATTGCAGAACTGCCAATGGCATACATGTTCTCGACGTAGGCTGAAAGAACATAGCTCACGCTTGTCCGAATTAAATCGGTGCCGCCGGCGGCCGAGGTTTCGATGACAACGTCGCCGCGGTCGTCAACGTAATAGCTGTCATTGCCACTACCGCCAGACATACGATCTGCCCCTTCGGCGCCATTGAGCACATTGTTGAGGGCATTACCAACCACAGTGTTGGAGAGAGCATTGCCGGTTCCACGAGAGGCTGATCCCGACAGGATCACCCTCTCAACATCGGCGCCCAGAGCATAGTTGATGCTGCTATATACAGTGTCATAGCCACCTAGGCCACCATTCGGTTTCTCAACAACAAGATCATTAAGGTTGTCAACGTAGTAGACATCGTTGCCGTCGCCTCCCTCCATGGAGTCAGCCCCCAGACTGCCATTGAGTGTATCGTGGCCAGCTCCGCCTCTGAGGGTGTTCGCAGCGGCGTTGCCGGTGATCCTGTTGTTGAGCTCATTGCCCGTGAGAATGACACTGCCTGTGCCGATAGCGCTGATATGCTCGACATTTGCCGACACAGTATAATTCACCGTGGTGAGGATCTGGTCCGCATTGCCTTCGTTGGCATTTTCGATCACCAAGTCGCCTGTGTCGTCGACATAATAAGTGTCGTCGCCGAAGCGGCCTTCCATGAGGTCTTCGCCCGCCAAGCCATCGAGAGTGTTGTTGAGGGCATTCCCGATCAGATTATTGCCTGAGGATTTATTGCCTTTTGCGACGATTGCCGATCCTGTCAGAATCAGCTTTTCGACTGCGATTGATTGATCCAGCCCAGCCTGATCCTTGATAGAAAGGGAGTAGTTGACACTGCTATAGATCGTGTCGATGCCGCCGAGGCCGCTATTGACCTTCTCATCGACAATATCGCCGACATTGTCGACATAATAGGTATCGTTGCCGTCGCCACCTTCCATACTATCAGCGCCTGAGCCGCCGATGAGAGTGTCGTCCCCGCCGTAGCTCTTCAGTACATTTGAGGCAGCATTGCCCGTCAGCCGATTGTTCAGTGCATTGCCATAACCATTGATGGCATTGATTCCCATCAATGTCAGGTGCTCGACGTTGTCGTTGAGCGTATAATTGATCCAGGATTGTGCGAGGTCGTCCGTGCCTTCGCCTGCCTGCTCGATGATCTTATCTGTGGAATGGTTGATGGTATAGGTGTCGTTACCCCCAAGACCATGCATCTCATCGCCAACGGTAGTGCCTGGTAGCGTATCGTTATTGGCGCTGCCGAATACCGGGTTTAGTTGCCCTGGCACAGAAACGGCTCCTGCATCCGAGCCATGGAAAGTGTTGCCAGAAACGGAAGTTCCGGTCGCTCCACCGTCGTCGTTGGTGGGCTCTTCCCGGACTCCCCAGCGCGAGTTGACTGCACCATCGGAGTAGATGTTGTTGTCGAAGATCTGGGTGCCGGTTGAATAGTAAATCTTTCCCGTGACTGAGGTGTCGTCTCTCAGACGGATGTTGATCTCGTCATAGGTGTTATCCGCCTCTTGCGAGTTGTTGTAGATAAAGCTCCCTTTGACGATAGTGTCGGTCGAGCCCTCAATCCGGATGCCTTGGCGTAGGTTGCTGTGCACCTTGACACCGTCGATCATCACATCGTCTGACAGCTTGACGAGGATGCCCTCCTTCGTGTTCCCGTAATACTCGCCTCCGATGACCTGAATATCACTAACCCAAACAAAAGGTGATCCGTCTTCCGGCGGCACGTCGCCGCGCTGGATGGTCAACCCTGCAGAGCCGTTTGAGTAGGCTTTGTTGTTCTCCAGTGTGAGCTGCGTTGTGGCATTCTGGATGTTGAAGCCGTGACGATCGTTGTCGTAGGATACGTTGTTCCTGTAAGTCCCGCCGACGACAGCATCTGCCACGAAACCGTCGAGCCCGTTTCCATGAGCGACGCAATTCTCGATCGTCACATTCGTACTGACTTCGTGCGGGTTGAAACCATAGGCCGTGCAGTTTTTGATTTCAACGCCTGAGAGTGTGATGTCGGATTGGGTTTTTCCCTCCTCGGGCTTCGCACCGCAGATAAATCCGGCTTGATGACCCGTATTGTTGGCGCGGTTGCCATCGATCGTCAGATTAGAGACCGAAACATCTGAGACATCGGTAAGAGCGGTTCGCACGATACCGTTAATTCGGAAGTTGAATCCGTCAACGAGCTTGATAACGGTCTCGCCCTGGCCTTCGCCGACGAGTGCGACACCAGAAAGAAGTTCGACGGGGCCCTTGGAGGCATTGGCCGGATCGCCTGTGACGGCATAAATGCCGGCCGCTAGTTTGACAGTGACCTGGCCGGCTTCGGGGTTCTTCATGTACTCGGCGTTGGCGGCTTTGATGGCGGCATCGATGGCCGCCATGTCCTTCTGAGCGTTTCCGGTTGGCGGGGCAACGGTGATGACTGTAGGCATTTATGAGAGTCCCTTGCTGAATACTCCTGATATAGCGAAGGACAATTTTCTATCGATTGCGCCTTGGAGGTAGCACCTTAGCGCAGCTGGACTATGAAGAGTTGAGGTATGCTTGTCATTGGCATAAAAAGACTGCGCCAACGAATGTTATCGAACGCTCAAATTTATCTTTAATGATCCTACAAGTGACAAGAAATAGCTGCTCGATAAGGCGTTCTAAAAATAAAAATTCCAGCAAAACGACTTATGGATTTTTAATGCCTTGATTTTCTATGGAAAAGTGGAAAGGCATCATCCAAGAACTATAACCCGATAGGCAAAATTTCTGAGAATCCTGCCGGAGTCTCGCTGCATACTGCCGGTAAATTTTCCTGCTTCGGGTAAGCGTAGCAGAAAAGAACCAGCTGCACCTTGAGCGGGGGATTTGCCTTGTTGTGAGGCAATGTGCGGCAGGGTCCAAGCATAGTTCTGCGCAAGAGGCTTTGCAGCAAAAAGGTTTCAAATTCTTTCGAGTTAAATCGCCCCTTGGTGGGAGTAGTTCTCCAGTTAATCCCTCGGGGGTATCTCTCCAGCCGAAATAGTGACGAGAAAACGCAGGTGCCGAGAGTATTTATTTGGACTGTGCCGGCGCCTCTGAATTTTGCGCCTTGATCTCACTGTTGTTCATCGGGAACAGCCTAATGCAAATCAGTGTCTTTGGAATTGGCTATGTAGGAGCCGTATCGGCCGCATGCTTGGCCAACGATGGCCATAATGTCATCGCTGTTGATCCAAATCCGCAGAAAGTTGAACCTCTGAATGCAGGCGTCAGCCCAATTGTCGAACCGGGCCTCGATGGACTGATCCAGGATGGAATTCGCAGCAAGCGTCTGAAAGCCACCAGTGATGTCCGTGAGGCCATTCAAGGCTCTGATCTCTCCTTTGTTTGCGTAGGGACGCCGTCTCGGCCGAACGGCTCGCTCGATACAGGCTTTGTTACCGCTGCTGCGGAAGAGATCGGTGCTGCCATCCGAGAGAAGAACTCCTTCCACTCTGTCGTCATGCGCTCGACCATTCTGCCGGGTACGATGGAAAGCATCATCCTGCCTGCGTTGGAGCGGACATCGGGGCGCCAAGCAGGCGTCGGCTTCGGCGTAGCATATTATCCCGAGTTCCTACGAGAGAGCACTGCGATCGCAGACTATTACGATCCCGGTGCCATCATTTTCGGACGTCACGATCAAGCCACAGTCGACCGTCTGTTGGAACTACACAAGATCTTTAAAGTGGAGCCAAGAATCGTATCAATCCGCACGGCCGAAGCGGTGAAGTACACCAATAATGCCTGGCATGCACTGAAGATCAGCTTCGCCAACGAGGTCGGCAATATCTGTAAGGCGGCTGGTATCGATGGTCATGCCGTCATGGACGTTCTGTGCGCGGATACACGCCTCAATATTTCCAAGGCATACCTCAAGCCTGGTTTCGCTTTCGGCGGATCGTGCCTGCCCAAGGATCTGCGGGCGCTGCGCTTTGCAGCACGCAAGCTCGAGGTTCCAACGCCTGTCCTCGATGCAACCATGGAGGCAAACGAAGAGCAGTTGCGCCGCGCCTATTCCATGGTAGCTGCGACAGGGAAGCGACGCATCGGCATCATCGGCTTGAGCTTCAAGCCAGAGACGGACGATCTGCGCGAGAGCCCACTCGTGGAACTTGCCGAGCGTCTCTTCGGTCGTGGCTATGACATTCGGATTTATGACCCGAATATTCAGGTCTCGAAGCTTACTGGTGCCAATCTCCAGTTTGTACGTTCTCATCTGCCGCATCTCGCGTCGCTGTTGACGGCCAACATCGACGAAGTGGTTGATCACGCCGAAGTCTTTGTTCTCGGAAATCGTGCTGAAGCCGCGCGCTTGATGGACGTCGTTGATGACGGTCGTCCGCTCATCGACCTCGTTCGTATCGACCAGACAAGGTGCTCAGGTGATTTCTATCAGGGAATCTGCTGGTAGCCCCAGCAGAACCCGACTCTCGGAGTCGGTATGGGCACATATGCTCTATGTCGTTGCCGTAGCGGCCTTCGCTGCCGAATTGCCCGTGGAAGCATATGGCATGATCGGCGGCGGCTTCATCGGTACGGTCGGCTTCCTGGCGATCTGGCGTTACGGGTGGGGAGGGCTGCATTTTGCCCGTGCACTGGTCTACCGGAAGAGGATGTTCCCGCATATGCGGGAGGCAGCGGATGCGCTCGTTACGCAAGAGGCTCCTAATGCCTACCTGCTCGTGACGACCTTCCGGATCGACTCGGGCGTCACGACGCTGGTCTATAAGGCAGCTTTCGAGGCTGCTCTTGCGGCTCCAGGAAAAGTGACAGTCGTTGCCTCCATCGTCGAGACAGCTGACCAGAGACTGGTGAAGGCAATTTTCCGCAGCATCTGCCCAGACCAAGACAAAGTTGATTTAGTGGTGGTCAGGATTGCCGGTACGGGCAAGCGTGATGCGCTTGCCTATGGCTTCAGAGCCATTGCCCGTCGGTGCCCTTCCAAAGACGATGTTGTCGCCGTCATCGACGGTGACAGCATCATCCCACGGAATCTTATTCGAAAGTGTGCTGGCTTCTTTCAACTAGACCCTCAAGTCGGTGCACTCACCACGGATGAGATCAGCGAGGTTCGAGGCCGGCGCATCTTCCAGGAATGGTATGCGCTTCGTTTTGCCCAACGTCACACACTCATGTCTTCCATGGGATTGTCGGAGCGGGTTCTTACGTTGACTGGTCGCATGGCCATGTTTCGCGCCAGCATCGTCAGCGATCCGGATTTCATCCGCCAAGTGGAGCTGGACTACATCGATCATTGGCGGTTGGGTCGCTTCAAATTCCTGACGGGCGACGACAAGTCGAGTTGGTTCTGGCTGCTCCGCAACGGCTACAAGATGATCTACGTCCCCGACGTAGTGGTTCTGACCGTAGAGGATCCGCCGGCCGATAGTTTCATCTCGGCTGCTGCCATGCTCATGGTGCGTTGGTTCGGCAATATGCTGCGAACCAACTCGCGCGCCTTGGCACTGAGGCCGAAAAAAATCGGTTGGTTTACATGGTGGGCCATCCTGGACCAACGCATGTCGATGTGGACATCCCTTGTTGGGTTCGCAGTGGCCATGATCGCCACCTTCTTTGTCAGCGAGTACGCATTCCTACTCTATGCACTGTGGATTCTCACTTCGCGCTACGTGCTGACCCTTTCACTTCTCACGTCGCGCCCGCGGGTATCCGTATTCTATCCGTTCCTTCTCTACTTCAATCAGATCTTCGGGTCGCTGATGAAGGTCCACATCACGTTTCGCTTGGACCGCCAGAAATGGACGCGCCAGAAGACGACATCAGGAGCACGGAGAACAAAGCGATCTCTCATCGCGAGCGACTTCATGTCCACCTACATGCACACTCTTTCTCTGGCCGCATTCATCGCTCTTTTGGCGTGGAGCGTCGACGTGCTTCCAACGCCTAGAGCCCTGCTGTTCTTCCCTTAAATCGCGCTTTCTGCATGGAGAAACACAATATGTCGACGATTACGCATGAAGCTGAGGTTCAACGCCAGCATCCGCGTTATCGCCTGCCCGTGAGATGCCTTCATGGTGGAATGCCCGTCTCTGTTATCGATCTCTCGGTTGGCGGTATGGGCGTCAGAATCGGCGTAGTCGATGCTCGCCCAAGTGACATTGTCGAGCTCGTACTGATTTTCCCGTTCAACGGTTACGAACTGACTCTGCCGGTAAGAGCAGAGGTTCGCTATGTGAACCAGGATCAGGGCCGAGTTGGCATGAGGTTCGTGGATGTATCCCCGCGCCAGCACAATCTCCTTCGCTTTATTCTCGATGCGTATCTCTCGGGCGAAGTAGTAGAGGCTGGGGACGTGCTCGACGTCGTCTCAAGGCGAAATGAGGGGAAGACACGGGAAGTGCCCCAACGCCCTGAACCCCAGGGCTTGGTTGCCAATATGGCCTATCACGGCCGCAGCATTGCAGGATATGGGGCCATTGTGAGCATCACGCTACTGCTTCTCGGCTTCATCGGTACGGGCGTGTTCCAGAAGATGTACATGATTCCAGCGCAGTCGGCTTTGATTACGGCGGATCTTGTCACGGTTCCGGCGCCCTCGAGCGGCCAATTGACCTTCGTTGCGGCAGGCAATGAGGTGCAGGCAGGCGAGCCGCTACTGACGATCCAAGGCCCACAAGGCAGCAGCAGCATCGTTATCGACAGCCCCTGTGACTGCGCCATCCAAGCTCGTTACAATCGCCCGTCGAGCTTTGTCCGCGAGGGGGCGCCAATCCTCGTCCTTCGTGAGAAAACAAGCACTCCGTATATCACCGCCAGCATTCCTCAGAGCGATGTTCTGCGCTTCTACCGTGGCGCCAGAGCAGTCGTTGAGTACGCAGACGGAACGCTTGTGCGCGATGTAGGAATTGAACCTCTGCCAACCTACTCCGATACTGACGCCAGCGCGGGTCGCTTTCTCGTGAAGTTGTCTCCTGGGCGGGAGTTGGAGGATACGGCGATTGGGCAGCCCGTCTCCGTTATCTTCGATACTTTCTCAGGATCTACGCTCGGTACGGCAGCCGGCAAGGTGAATGCCAGCGTGAGTTGGGCCGGAGCGAAAATCGCCTCGCTTTTCCGCTCGGGTGACAAGCAGGATGAGACGCAAAAAGTAGCTAAACAACCTGAGTCTTCCGACGACAGACGCATCGCCACTCTCAAATGAGGGCGTGGCTAATGCTCGAATAATGTTTGCGCAGCACAAGGGATATTCTGGAGATTGATCATGGATAACATCATTCCGGTTCTGATGTGTGGAGGTTCCGGAACTCGCCTCTGGCCGATTTCCCGCGCCGGCGAGCCCAAACAATTTCACGTGCTCTCAGGCGAAAGAAGCCTCTTCCAGCAAACTGTTCAGCGGTTCAGTACAGAACTTTATGCAGAACCACTCATCATCGTGAACAACAATCACCGTGATCTTGCACTTCGCGAGATCGGTGAGTTGAAATCCGGTCCCGTTCGTCTGCTCGTCGAGCCATCGATTAGGAGCACGGCGCCCGCAATTGCCGCCGCCGCCGCCCTGATCGCGGAGGAGGATCCTGACCGCCTAATGCTGGTTGCTCCCAGTGATCACCTTATCGAACAGGCAGAAATCTTCTCAGATGCCGTCGCTCAGGCTGCTCAGGCTGCCCGCCAAGGACAGATTGTTCTCTTTGGTATCCGGCCGACACATGCCGAGACAGGGTTTGGATACATCGAAATCGGCGATTTCTTCGATGACGTAAGTTTCACGGTTGCTGGTTTTGTCGAGAAGCCGAAACGGACGATTGCCGAAGCGCTCTTCGCAGGAGGGCGCCACCTCTGGAACAGCGGCATCTTCATGTTCACTGCCCGCACGATCATGGAGGAGTTGCAGGAATATGCTCCTGATGTAATTAATTGTGCTCGGCGTGCTGTGACGATGGCTCATCGCAGCAATGATACCATCCGTCTTTCTGCCGATTTCGAGACAGCCCCTGCAATCTCCATCGATTATGCCGTGATGGAAAAGAGCGAACGTCTCGTTTGCGTGCCCGTATCACCCAACTGGCGTGATCTCGGCTCCTGGTCAGCTCTTTGGGATGTCGGCTCAAAGGACGGTAATGGGAACGTCGCCCGCGGTGACACTATCCTCCACGATGTCCGCAATAGTTATGTGCATGGCAATTCACGTCTCGTCGCCGTCATGGGTGTTGAGAAGATCGTTGTCGTCGACACTGCGGATGCCGTGCTCGTCGGCTCTCTCGATCAGGCTCAGAATGTAGGACGCCTTGCGAGCGAACTGGCAGCGGCGCGGCGACCTGAGGCCAATCTTCATCGCAAAGTCCGTAGGCCTTGGGGATCGTACGAGTCTCTTCGTGTCGGTGAGGGATTCCAAGTCAAGCATATCATTGTCGACGTCGCGGGGCGCTTGTCGCTTCAATATCACCACCATCGTTCTGAACATTGGACGGTCGTATCCGGAACAGCACGCGTTACAGTCGGCGACAGGATCTTCGTGATGACGGCGAATGAGTCCGTCTACATTCCGAAGGGAGACGTTCACCGGTTGGAGAATATCGGCGACGATGAACTGCATCTGATCGAAGTGCAGTGCGGAGCATATCTCGGCGAGGACGATATCGTGCGCCTGGAGGATCAATATGATCGCATTATTGCGAGCTGATCGCCGCCGTCGCCTGTCAGCATCTGTCGCCCTCATTTCATTGCTCCTGAGCTCAGGCGTCTGGGCTCAGGAGGCCAACGAGGTCTCCCGTATCGCTGAAGAAGCCCGTCAAGCCTTTCTCTCGGCGGAGCAGGGAGCAGGGTCGAAGCAGAGGGCGGGCTTCTATCAGGTGGCTTTAGCCCGCATTCGACTTCTTGAAAAATTCGCGGGGCCGGAGAATTCAGGTTCCGCCGACTTGCGGGATGGTGCGCGGGCGGAACTCGTTCGTCTCGCTGATGACGGGTTGAACCATGATATGCTGGGTGCGCTCCTGCTGAAGGCGTCCCTGTCTGATCTCACGACCACCCAGCCGAGCGCTGAGCGGGTCGAACTCGGCGTGACGCTTCACCAGCTTGCCAGCGAACAGCGGGCGCCTGAGTACAGGGCTGCAGCCTTCATCGAGATCGGGCAGGCTTACAGCAAGGTTGATGTGCAGGATCGTGCATTGCGCTATGCCACTCTTGCTCTCGACACGGCGAAAACGATCCCTGGAGCGGGAGAGCAATCGGGAGCTTACAATGCGATCTCCCGTCTTGCCGCCGATCTTGGTCCGACGGGGTTTTCGCTTGCGGAACGCGCCATCACCTTTATTCCACGCCCTCGGGATCGGGCTTACGCCCGGCGAGATCTTGCTCTTGCGGAGCTGAAAGGCACTCCATGGCAGAAGGCCTCGAAAGAGCAACTGGAGGCTGAGTCCCGCAAACGTCTTGGTGCAGGAGATCTTGATGGGAGTCTCCAGCTTGCCCTGGCCCTTCCCGGCGGCGACAAGCAAGAGGATCTTCTAGCTGACCTCCTGACTGCTGCGCTTGAGCGCCAGGATTTCGAAGCAGCTGTCGCGACCGCTCAGGGCTTCTTCAATCCCAGTGATCAGCAAAAGGCACTCGCCTTGATCGTGAAGGGGCAGATCGCCAAGGGAGTTCCCTTGCAGTCGGCCAGTCTCCTTGAGTCGATGCAGGACAGTGCAGCGAAAATCACGGCGCAGCTAGCTCTCGCGAGTGAGTTGGAGCGAGCTGGCTATGGCAACATGGCTGAGCAGCTGTTTTCTCAAGCGTTGCAAGGCGCTGAAAAATCGGATCCGGCTGCGCAAGCCGCGATTTGGCCCGAAGCAGTCCGAGCCTTGACGCGCGCTGATCGATTTGACGATGCGTTGAACCATATCAAGCGTTTAGAGCCTGGGTCGGAAACTTCCTCGGCCTTGGGAGATCTGGCCAAACGCCTCGCCGAAAGCAATCGTCTTGCGGAGGCTGAGCGTTTGCTGCCTCAGATCCAGCACAAGGAAGATCGTTCTCATGCTCTGAGCGGGATCGGCCGGGCAAAAGCTCAAGCGGGCGATGCAGCGGGGGCTTTGCAGATCGTTGGTGAGCTCACGGATCCGGAAGACAGCGGCCGTATCCTCTCAGCTGTTGCCAAGGCGCATTCCCAATCAGGTAAGTTCACTGACGCAGCTAATCTCACCAGGCAGATTGAGGATAAAGCGTACCAAGTCGAATCCTGGGTTGAGATTGCGCGTCAGGCGAGCAAGAAAAGGGAAGCGAAGACCGGCGAAGAGGCTCTCAGCGAGGCCATTCGGATTGCTGAGGTTCAAGAGAAGCTCGATCGAGACAAGGCATATTACACGATCGTAAAGTCTCTCGCTGATCTCGGGGACAAAGCTCGTGCAGGTGAGTTGAAGCAGCGTATTATCGACGACAAGTTCCGCGCACGCGCTGACGAGGCAATCGCCAAGGCGGACGGCAAACAGGCTGTCGAGCAGAAGAAACGTAGCAACCTCCCGGATGCTGTTCTCAAACGCAGTTTCAGCCAAAAGATGAGCGATCAGGATAAGCTGGAGATCGCGTTGGACCTGGTTGGCCTCCCGGGGGGCGTTATTCTCGCATCTGAGCTCATCCGGTCCATGGAGGACGATAGAGCACGTGGATCTGCCTTCCGCCGTCTTGCCGAGGCGCAGGTGGCCGTTCTCTCCAGTCCGGCCAAAGAGGAAACACAAGAAGGTCTCGACACCGCAGAAAGTCTGCCGCCGGAAACTTCTGCGGAGAATGAGCTCGCGCATGAAAGGAGGACTCGTCGAGGTCTCGTTCTTGCGCAAGTCGAGAATGAGACATCCACTTCCAGTCGTTTTCCGTTGCCTCGGAATTTTGCTACGGTCGCTGACATCCGCGCTATCGCCCCGTGGCCCTCAGGATCTGTCGCCGGTGTAACATTTGCAAACTACAATCTTTATATCTCCAAGTTCCTGGATGAAGGCCCAAGCGGAAATACCCGTCTTGAACAAGCGATTCGCTACCAGGGAACTCCAACGCCGCGCATCGTTGTCGTTCAATCCGGCGTTGCGACTTTGGGGATGATCGCCCGCCAGCTGCGTGGGACACAGGATCAGGATCTGGTGGCTGTCAATGGTGATATCCTTACTCTCCGTGCGCCGGTCTTCGTAGCTCCAGGGGCTCGCCTCATTCTGTCGCGCCTGGATATGCCCGTCTATCGCTTCAGTGCAAATGCAGGGGCGTTCATTGCTAGTGCCGGTGAGCTGCACGTCGTGGACGCGGAGATTGTCGGCTACGATGAGAAGACAGGCCAGATCGCCTGGTCTGACAAGAGCAAAATCCACGAGTTTCGCCCTTTCCTCCTGAGCTGGGGCGACGGACGCATGAACGTAGCGGGGTCGGTATTGGCCGCGTTGGGCTACGAGAACTCCAAGTCCTTCGGGCTTTCCTTTTCATCGGGACCGGTCCGTGTCGCTGAACTACGCGACCAAGAATATGCGACAGGCTATGTGGTGGACAACGTATTCCGAAACTCGCATTTCGGTTTCTACTCATATGAAGCTGAAAATATTCACATCATCGGCAACGAGTATGTCGACAACGTCATCTACGGACTCGATCCTCACGACCGCACACGCAAGCTCACCATTGCCTTCAATACAACCTATGGGACAAAGGCCAAGCACGGCATCATTATCTCGCGTGAAGTGGATGAAAGCTGGATCATCGGAAATCTGACTTTCGACAATGTCGGATCTGGTATCATGCTCGATCGAGATAGCTCCAATAACGTCATTCACGCCAACACTGCGTTCAACAATGCTCAGGACGGCATCACGCTTTTCGAGAGCTCCTGTAATCTGATGACTAACAATCACCTTCTTGCCAACAAGCGCGACGGCTTGAAAATCCGAAATAGTTTCGACATCAGTGCCTATGACAACCGGATCGAGAAAAATGGAGGTTCAGGGGTCAACGCCTATGTGGCGAATCTCCTCGAAACGAAGAGTGGCGAAACGCGGGACTTCAGGCTTGATCCTTATGACGCTGTAACGAGTATTTCCCTAAGGCGTAACCAGTTTTCGTCCAATGGGGTCGGCGTCAATGCCGAGGGTGCTTCCGGCATTGCGATGTTCTCCAACAGGTTCGTGAAGCAATCTCGCCGCCTTTTCGGTGGCGACTTGCGTGGGCTGGAAGGGCAGGTTCTGCAAACTTCTTCCAAGATCAGCACTTTGATTGCAAGCACTTGCCGACCTATGAGGCCTGCCACCGCCTGTCATCTTCGCGAGAAGGGATATTTCGAGGGCGGGGCTGACCTTCACATCTTCGACCCGCAGGGCAAAGCGGATTGTACAACGACGGACGGCAGTGTGCAGCAGCAGGCCTTCTCCAACACATCTCAAGGCACTTAGGGGCCGGCATGAAACGAATCCTTGCCTTTCTGATCTTGAATCTTCTGACTGTGGGATCCTCTTATGCCCAAGTGAAACCGGCCGGTGTCTTTGACGTGGAGCAACGCCGCATCGCTCTCTCACAGCCGGCCTTTGCCAGTATTCGCGCGGCTTGCCTTTCGATACCACGGGACGCATCGTGGAGTTCACTCAAGCCGATCATGGGTCTTAAAGCGACTGAAGGTTATGGGACTGATGGTACTGCCAATGATTACGCCTGGGCTGTAATGGTGTTGGCAGGTCGCGCGCTTGCAGGCGACATGGCCTCCGAGACTGCTTTGCGCGACCTTCTTCTAACCTGGTCGAAGGCGAATGCCTTTGCGCAAACGGAAGTCGAGAACGACGCCTACTATGCTCTGAAGCGTGTGCTCCTGCCAACCGTGGTCGGATACTCTGTCATCCAGCGCAGCCTGGACGATGAGCAGCGGCGGATTATTGCCAGCTGGATTGACCCTCTTGTCCGTAAGGTCGATTACAATTTTGACGGATCTGTTGATCACAACAATCATCGTTACCTGACCGACAGTGTGCTGATGGCCTGGGGGGCAGTGACAGGCGATGACCATCTCTATGCCAAAGGCATTGATCGCTACCGCACCATTCTCTCGGAGGCACGGGCTGATGGGAGTCTGCCTCTTGAAACCCGTAGAGGTGCTCGCGCCCTGTGGTATATGCGCCAATCCCTCTCCAGCATGACGGTCATGGCAGAAATTGCAGCTACGAGAGGGACGGATCTTTACGGGTTGAATGAAGGCGGCATCAGCTTCGATCGCGTTCTTTCCTACACGCTCAACGGCATCACGGAACCACATGTGGTTCTTGCCTATGCAGCGGAGAATTATATTCCGGGTGGCGAGTCCGACTTTCGAAAGCCCGATCTCGGTTTCCTATCCAAGCGCAGTCACGGCCGCCACTACATGGCGTGGACGGAGGCGGTTGTCTCGCGTGATCGTACGGGCCTTGCCACGCGCAGACTCAGAAATCTCTTCATGCGGAGCCTCAAGAACGATCGGCCGCTCATTGATGAGTTCGCCGGCGGCAACGCGACCTGCATCTGGGGGCGCGGATGATGAAACGTTTCTGGCTCAGTACCACATTTTCCGCCACGGTTCTTCTGACCTTCGGGTCGGCATGGTCCCAAACTGCGCCCGATACGCAGATGCGGAGCAGCTTCCGGTCAGCGATGGAGCAGATTGAAAAGCTGCGCCAGCGCCAGGATCAGGAAGCCTTTGTCGAGCAGGCGCAGCTCCTCCAATTTGGCCTGCCGATCAGTGAGATCAATCCTTTACGCAAAGCTCAGCCGATTGAGGTTGAACGCCTTCTGGAACGCGCCCTTGCTAATCCAGGCCCGCATTGGCCATCCGCCGCGGTTCGGCGGGCCAAGATGCTGCTCGTTCGCGATAAGGAGCAAGCTTCGAGCGAGCGTGCTGTCGAACTCCTGCGCCGCGCGGCCGCCATGCAGAACCGCGAGGCGGCTTATCTGTTGGCAGGACTGATGGAAGCTGGCGCCGGCGTCCCCCGAGATATTGCAGCTGCAAAGGGCTTGTACCAGGTAGCGCTGCGTTTGGGGCACGGTCCTGCGGGTCTGGCCCTCGCAAGGCTTGAGAGCGATGCGACGAAGGCAAATGTCTTTGCCACCCAAGGCTTGAGACTTCTCTTCCAGGATGCGAGGCAGGGATCTGCAGATGCCGCCAAGACGCTCGCGGATCATTATCGCGCAACCAGTGACAGTGCGCCTGAGCGATTGAGTGTCGCGCTCGAATGGTATCGCCGCGCCTCGGATCTCGGCGATCCAGAGGCATCCTTGCGCCTCGGTCGCATGAGGCTGGATCCTAAAACTACTCTCTATCAGCCGCAGGAGGCGCGATCTGCTTTCGAGAAGGCAGCCAATGGCGGATTGGTGGAGGCAGCACTCGTGCTGGCGGAGGATCCGCACAAGGGAGGCACGCTCGGAGTTCCAGTGGACGAGGCAGAGCTCTGGCTGAACAGAGCTCTCGAGACCAAGGAATCGCGTGCGCTGTTGCTGGGGGCTGAAATTTACAGCCAGCAGGGGAGCGAGGGACGCGAGAAGGCGAAATCGCTTCTGACTGAAGCCCTACAGAATGTCGACGACGACCCCGGTGTGCTTGTTGCTCTCGGCAGGCAGCTTCGCAATGGCGACCTCATTGAGCGTAACCTGCCGCGAGCCATCGCGCTCTTCGATAAGGCGGCGATCGAGGGCAATGCCACGGCGTCTTATGAATATGCGCGCACGGTCCTCTCTTATCCTGATGCCGCCACTGAACCTATGCGAAAGGCGGCTATCGCGCGGCTTCAAGCCGCCGCGGAGCTTGGGCATGTGAAAGCAGCGATCAGCCTAGGTGACGCTCTTCTGAACGGGAATGGTGTTGCGCCATCTGCTTCAGAGGCTGTGCGCTGGTACGAGAAGGCTGCCGCAGGTGGAGCTACGATGGCGCTGATCCGCCTTGGCGATTATTACGCCTTGCGTTCCGACGGCGTAGAAATTTCCCGCGCGTTGGAATGGTACCGGAAAGGTGCCGACGCGAACATCTCGACCGCAATGATACGTCTCGGCCGCATGTATAGCGAGGGCCAGGGAGTTCCACAGGATTATGCCCTTGCCGCCACCTGGCTCAGCCGTGCCGCCGCAGCAGGCAGCGGCCCTGCCATGGTGGAACTGAGCGCCCTCTACTCTCGCGCAGGCGGGCCAGGCCACTTCAATCTTGCTCGGGACGTTCTTGAAAAGGCCGTGCGAGCGGGAGATACGCGTGCTTCCATTGCCCTGGCAAAACTCTATCTCGCACGGGGCGAGCGGGCCCTTGCGGAATCCGCGTTGAGAAAGATTGCCGAGTCAGGGGATACCGAGGCTGCTCTGCAACTTGCCGAGCTGTACTTGAGTGGAGGAGCCGACCAGCTCAATCAAGCCCGCCGGTGGCTTTCTGCTGCGGAGAAGGGAGCTTCCGGCAACGACGGATTGATGGTTCGCATTGCGCTTCTGCAGATGAAGGATCCCGGCACAGCGCGGCATGGTGCTGCTGTTCTTGAGTCTCTCGCCCGCAAGAATAACACGGAGGCGATGACGAGCCTTGCTCAGGCTCTGATGGAAGGCATAGGCGTTCAGCCTGATGCAAATCGGGCCGAAGCATTGCTCCGGCGGGCCATTCAGCTCGGAAATGACAATGCTCGCTTCGTGCTTGCGAAGGCCTATCGTGAAGGGAATGGAATCGAGAAAAATCCGGAACGGGCCGTTGCTCTCTATCGTGAAATCTACAACGACGAGCCTGGCGACACGAAGGTTCTACTCGCCTTGGGCGATGCCTATGTTCGAGGGGAGGGCGTTACCCGGGATAGAGCTCTGGCGACACAGTTTTACGCCCTGGCTGCACAAAATGGCGATCCTGAAGGAAAGATGCACCTCGGCATGGCCTATCTCTATGGAGGCGGGGTTCCTCATGATGGCGCCAAGGCTGAGCGTCTTCTCGCGCAGGCTGGAGAGGCCAGTTTGATGATGGCTAGGCTCCAGCTTGGAGATGCGAAGGCTTCGGGCATGGGAGCCGCGATCGACCCTGAAGGTGCGTTCGCTTCATTCTTGCGCGCTGCGGAAAGCGGGTCGCCCGAGGCCATGATCGAAGTCGCGCGAGCGCTCAAGAAGGGGTTCGGCACGCAAAGAGATCCGGCTCTTGCCCAGTCCTGGCTCGAACGGGCGGCCCGCATGGGAGCGCAGGATGCGCTGTACGAGCTCTATCGCATGAATGCAGTGGCTACAGACGCAAAGCCGCAGGAAGCTGAACGGTGGCTGCTTCAGGCTGCGCAGAATGGTCATCCGGCCGCCATGTACCATCTGGCTCTGCGCTATCGTCCGCCGTCGGCTGACCAGAACAGCATCGATGGAAATGAGTGGCTCGCCAAGGCGGCGCAGGCCGGCCATTGGCAGGCCATCAAGGCGATCCGCAAGAAGAAGCTGCCCGAACCTGGGGACAGTGATGACGATGACTAAACAAGACGAACGAAACGTCAGGTTCAGGATGATGGGAGATCACATGATGCGCAAGCTTCCCAGCTTCACCGATCTTTGCCTCACGAGCCGAAACAGGGTGACTGCAGGAATTGTCGTTGCTGTATCCCTCGCGGGTCTCTTCGGATACCCAACTGCTGTTCGTGCGCAGACAGCAGCACCACGCTCCCTGGCTCCAACAGCCGATTTCAGCAAGCTCTGCGTGGCTCCTCCGAAACTCTCCCTCAAGCGAGACTGGAAGAAGTGGGACAAGTCTCAGGGGACAGGTGATCTTGAGGAAATGTATGACGCAGCCCTCCTGTATGCGGATGGCGCGCCGCAGGTTCCGCGCGATCCGACCACGGCGAGAAAGCTCCTTGAGGAATTGTCCGGGCGGACTTGGCCCGGAAAGGGAAGAGCCCTCTATCGCTTAGGGAAGTTGATGCTCGATCCTGCCGCAGGACCCGTGGACTCCGAGCGGGCCGCATCACTGTTCGCGTCTGCCGCCTCCATGTTGCATATGGATGCAGCGGTGCAACTCGCACGCCTTCACGAGCAGGGCCGCATTGCGGGCGCTGACATCAAGGAGGCGGAGCGGCTTCTGCGCACTGCTTCTGCCGCCGGTAATGTCGACGGCGTGATCGGTCTCGCGCGGCTTCAGCGTAGCGGCCGTGTTGGTGTCGTGCAGCAAGCCGCCACGGATGATCTGGTCAAACTCGGGTTTCTCATCCTGTATGGTGATTTAGGGCGCGGAAAATGCAGCTCCCTTTACGAGATCGGTACGATCCTGTCCGATGAAACGCTTGTCCCGGGCGGTTTGCCTGAAGCCATGAAATGGTTTGAAGCGGCCGCGCGGCAGGGGGATTACCGGGGCGATTTGGCACTGGCCGAGATTTATGCGCAGGGACGCGCCAAGGCAGCGCCTAACGTAATCGTCAGGCATCTTACGAGAGCTGCAGATGCAGGCTACGCTCAAGCCATGACGTCTTTGGGCGAGCATCTTCTGCGCGGAGATTCTGTTCCAAAGGATATGCCTAAAGCAGTCGCGTGGCTGGAGAAGGCCGGCACCTATGCCGATGTTGATGCTTACAAGATTCTGGCCAGGCACTATCGTGGCGAGTTCGGCTCGCCTCCTGATCTTCCGAAAGCCGCAGAGGTTTTGTCGCGCGCAGCCGCGCTGCCAGGGCACAGTGCCAGCGTTCTTGTCTCGCTCGCGCGCCTGCATGCTGCCGGTATCCACGGAAAACCGGACATCAAGACTGCGCTTTCGCTCTACAGACAGGCAGCAGATCGGGGTGAGCCTTCCGGGCTGACGGAGCTTGCAAAGCTCCTCCTCGCGAGCCCTCAAGACGCGAATGGGACCGATGTTCTAGGTCTTCTTAAGGAAGCCGCCAATCGCGGCAGTCCTGAAGCCATGGGGGTTCTTTCCGATCTGTACGAGTGCAGCGCGATCGTTGCTCCTGACGCTGACCAAGCTCGCGCCTGGCTGACGCGGGCAGCCGCGGCAGGACATGCGCGCAGCATAGCGGCCCTCACTATGCAGGCGAATGTCGACTCCGCTGTTACGCGGCAGAATATGGAGGCTCTCATTCGTTCCGCGGAGAAGGGGGATCGAGAGAGCATGGTGCTCCTGTCTTTCGCCTACAGAACGGGGCGGGGCATTGATAAAAATGAGCAGCAGGCGATCAAATGGCTGACTGCTGCCCTGGCTCCCGGTGAGGATCGGGCTCGTGCTCAACTCTTCCTGGCGCGCAAGCTCCTGAATGGTGAGAATACGCCCCGTGATGAAGCCGGCGCTCGCGCCCTCCTCGAAGAGGTTATGCGGGGTGGTGATGCGAGTGCGACGTTCGAGCTGGGACGTCTTCTGCTGTCGCCCAGCCACACGGATAAGGCCGAGCGCGCTCGCGGCTTGATGCTGCTTCAGAAGGCGGCATCCTCTGGCAACGCCGCCGCGATGCTTGTCTTGGCGGAGCAGGCAGACAACGAGCTTCGCTCCACGGGCAAGACCGCGCTGGATTGGAAAAGAGCCGCGGCAGAAGCCGGAAGCTCTCGCGCAGCGATTTCTCTTGCCGCACTCGTCAAAGATTCGTCCGAGGCTTCGGCATGGATAGCACGGGCTGAATCGCTTCCTGTCTGTTCTGTACGTGACATGGTGGAGCTTGCGCAGGTGCAGTCTCGGGTGAATGGAACTCAAGGCATTGAAAAGGCTCACATGTGGCTCCAGCGTGCCATCAATGACATTCAGCTCAACGAACCGGATCCCGCAACGCTGTTTCTGATAGGACGCGTCATGCTCGAAGGCACAGGCGGTCAGACTGACAGGCAAGCTGCTCTGCAGTATCTCAAGCGTTCTGCCGAGGCCGGAAAAGTAGAGGCCATGCGGTTCCTTGGTCGCAACTATGCCTCCGGAGCTTTTGGCGAGGGTAACATCGGTCCTGCCATCGAGTGGCTTGCCAAGGCGCTGCGTGGCGGCGACGAGGGAGCGGCAACCGATCTCGCACGGCTGGCCGGCAGTTCCGAAACGAATGCGGTACCCGCCATCGCAGCGCTGAAGGAAGTGGCTGAGGGCGGATCCGTGCCAGCCATGCGTGAATTCGGGCGCAGCCTCCAGTTCGGCTTTGGAGTCGAGGCGGATCCCGAGCAGGGAGCGAACTGGCTGCGCAAGGCAGCCGAGGCAGGCGACACCGTCGCCATGAAGGAGCTCTCTCGCGCCTATGCATCCGGTTATGGAGTCGAGCTGTCAGCCAATGCCAGCACGGATTGGTTACTGCGCGCTGCCAATGCCGGTGATGCAGAAGCCATGTATGGCGTCAGCCTTGCCATGACCCTTGGTTTTGGAACCGAAGTGAACGCCGAGGCCGCGCAAAAGTGGCTCGCCGTAGCCGAGACCGCTGCACGGAAATGACCGGCGAATATGGGTTGGTTTCAGGGACGAGAGATCTTGGTAGCCGAGGACAAATGCAAATGAGAAGTCGAATGATCAGAACGAGTTACATCTTGCTCCTGAGCTGCCTCATCACGAGCACAGTGGCTGCCGCACCTGCAAGACAGGAGGAGGTGCCTGAGGCGCCTGCCTCTGCCCCTGCAGGTCCCAGCGTCGCACAGTTGAAAGCCATGTCCACGGTCCGCCTTCTCAAACTCGGCCAGGCAGCATTGACGACCAAGATCGATGCTCCAGCTTTCGCAACAGGCCTTGAGGCGTTGAAGATCGCATCGTCACGGGGCGACCGCGTTGCAACGCGGATTCTGGCGAAGGTCATAGCGCGCCATGAGGTTGCCATCGCAAGTAACGGGCGCTCCAAACTTGAGAGCAAGCTGAGATATGAAGCGCTCCGTGGCGCATCCAGCTCCGTTCTGGCTGTTGCGGGCATGTATGATCGGGGCGATGGTGTGTCGGTGGACACGAAGAAGGCCGCAGAATGGTATCTGTGGGCCGCGCGGGTCGGCAACCGCCGGGCCATGGCTCATGTGGCCTATGCCTATGGCTCCGGCCGTGGCGTGGAGCGCAATGAGGAGGCTGCATTGAAATGGCTTGAGGATGTGAATCCCGGCCGCAGCCGCATAACTCTCGTGGAGATTGGTTGGGCTCTGGCTGCCGGAACCGAAGGTCCTGCAGACATGCCTGCGGCTCTGCGCTTTTTCGAGAGGGCCGCACAGATCAGCCCGAACGTCGTCTACAAGGTTGCGATGGATCTGGAGCGAGGAACCAATGGTGTTCAGGATCGCGAAGCGGCAGGCCACTTGATTCGGGTTGCTGCGGAGCGTGGCGACAGTGCCGCCGCGACGCACCTCGCGAATATGCTGGCCGGCAGCGACAAGCTGGAGGATCAGCGTCAAGCCGTGCAGTGGTACAGCCTTGCTGCTTTGGACAGGGAGAATGCAGCTGCAGGGCAGGGGCTTTCACGCCTTTTGGCTCTTCGCCCGAACAGTGAGCTGGTGCCCAACATCATTACTGGGTTGGAGAAGGCAGCCGAGGCCGGCAATCGTGAGGCGCTGATCGGCTTGGCGCAGGCCTTTAGCGAGGGAACAGGCGTCGACGCTTCGTCTGAACGGGCCGCCAGCCTGCTCCAGCAGGCTGCCGATGCGGGCATTCCCGAAGCGAAATACAGACTGGGCCTCATGTACAAGTCGGGTATTGGCGTTGATATGGACATGGATAAGGCCATTGCCCTGATGAGCAGCGCTCAGGAAAGCGGATTCCCTCTGGCCGCCGTCGCGCTGAGCTCCATGGTGGAGCCGTCCGCCACCAGCTCCGTTTCAGAGCCTGTGGTACCCAAGACGGAAGAGGCTGCAACGGAAGCAAAGTGATGACTGCTCCAATCGGTCCGACAAGGTCATGCCGATTGAAGCACGCTTCTCAACAGGGGCGGCGAGGGTTGACCTTCTCGCCGAACTCGCCCTTGACCTCTGCTCGTTTTCCTCCGACCACGTTGCCGCAGATCTTGCCTTGGGGGCCGCGCTGAATTTTTAGGCTGCCAACCTGATTGTCACGCAGCGTATTGGAGTAGGCGCTGTTCCCGATGCCGTCATCGTCCTCATCGCCACCAAGTCGGATTCCGGCGCCGCGATTTCCGTAGACAATATTGTGGCGGAAGACATTGCCGCTCCCACGGGCATCAAGACCGGCTGAGTTTTTGTCTCTCTGCCCCGTGCAACGATTGTGCTCGACAATGTTGCCGGACGATCCTTCCTTGATATCGACGCACTCATTCCCACGCGTGTTGAATGTGTTGTGATGAATCCAGTTTTCGTTCGAGCGGTCGATCTCACCATCCGGCGCACCCCACCGCCCCAGTTGCTCAGGCGCAGTTCCGATATAGACGCCTTCTCCGTTCTTTCCTCCATCTTTGTAGACGAAGTCATAGATACCGCAGTTTTCAATCGATGAGTTCGCGATCTCGTTCCGCTGCGCCTGATAGCGCAGTCTTACACATTCCCCGCCTGCGTTCTTGAGGCTCATGCCAATAATGCGAAGGCCCGTGACGCCGTCTCCAGGGCGGTTACCAACAGCATAGATCAACTTATCCCGAAAGCTGTCCTTGCCATTTTCTGGAGCATGCCTGCCGTCTATCGTGAAGCCGTGAAGCTCGATGTAGTCGTGATTAATTTCTACGATCCTGCCTGCCCCGGCGCCGGAGACGACGGCGTTGCGCCCACCTCTGATCATGATCGGCTTTCCGGGGCGCCCGTTTCGGACCGACCTGAAATCCTGAAAGTAGCGTCCGGGTGCTAGCTCGATCGTGTCGCCCGGCATGGCGCGCTCCAGGGCTTTCTGAATGCTCTGGATTGGGTCGGATGTGGTGCCGCGCACTGTAGAGCTGCCCGACGGATCCACAAAGTAAGTTTCAGACAATGCTCGTATCGACGAGAGGATGAGAGAGATACTCGTGAGCAATGCACATAGGAGGGCATGAGCAGTGCAGTTTCTCTTCATGGGTATCTCCAGATGAGCGGTCGTTGAGCGTCTCCGTTCATGCATTCATTTGAGGTGCACTCGTCAGCTCAACGGAGGCTTCGATCAAAGGTTCTCGCCGAGATCGAAGAACGTGAGGAACCAATATCCTGGATGCCTTTGCCTCAGGAAGACCGCCTGATGCCGCCTATACAAAATTGCCTATCGCATGCTGCCCCGCATGAAAGGGGGTACTTTGTCGTTTCACCGAAGGATAAGCTGAGCTGCAGCTAAAAAACTAATGTTTCCAGTGAACCCCGGCGCTGCTCTCGGCCTGTGATCGCTGACGATACTCCCTAAGCAGTATCCAATACTCCCTTTGCTGCAGTAGCTCATTACCGATGCGCTCGTATAATCGGAGGTAATCTTTGCGGAAAAGGTTTCCTCGTATGACAAACATGCTGCAGATCACGACGATCTTGGGCTGCAAGAATTCCATGCTTCGCGAGGGAATCAAACACATTTTATCAAGTACTCGCTACAAGGTGCATCCTGAAGATCTAAGCTGCAGGAGCACGGTACTGCCTCAACTGTATGGTAATTCGTCACTGCTCTTCATCATTGATAGCAATCTCTATCCGAACGGGATGAGCAATGTGATTAGAGAGCTGAAAGGCCAGCATTCCCACGCCCATGTTGTCGTTCTAGCGGACGGCTTCGATCTCGAAGAGATGAAGATTGTCATCCAAGCCGGCGCTGACGGGTATTGTCTCGCAACAACAGGATGCGAGGCGCTGATCAAGTATCTGGATCTTGTGATGCTGGGAGAAGTGGTGTTCCCCTCTTCAGCGCTTCTGAATGCAATTATGCCCTCAAGCGAAGTGGATATTGACCAAAGAGAAAGTTCATCGATTGCGATGTCGGTTCCTCCAGCAGAACGCTTGATGGATGCCAAGGATTCCGTCATTCGTACGTTGTCCAGCCGCGAGGCCGAGATTCTGCAATGCCTGATGGAAGGCGCGCCCAATAAGGTCATTGCACGTAAGCTCGATGTCGCTGAAGCGACCGTAAAGGTGCATATCAAGGCTATCTTGCGGAAGATCCGCGTGGCGAATCGCACGCAGGCTGCCATGTGGGCCGTCAATCATTTGTCAGGTTCGAGCCAAGATGCCTCCTGGCTCCAGGCCGGCGATCACACAGCACATCAAAACTCGTCGCTGCTGAAAATTTTCTAGTCTGCGAAGTGATGCGGAAACGTCCTGTTCTTAGTGCAGGCCATATGTGAGCTTGATCGAGAACAGAACTTTTCCCATGGAGTCGGTCGCGTCCAATCGCCAGCGATCCCACTCGATGAAGTCGCCTTCCGCTTCTTGGCGAAGTTCAGCGATGGCTTTGAGAGCTTGAGCCCAGGCCTGGTCCAAGTCTCTCACCTCGACGCCCTCATCATCGAGCATCGTCTCTTCATCGCTAATCAGATTAAAGTAACATCTCATCGTAATTGCAGACCGGCTCTTGGTGAGCGCTATGTTATTTTAGTCCAAGTCGAAGGAATTTCCAGGTGGGTGGTCGGGAGACATAATTTCCTGACGGCCCGTTGGCTCTTTAGCTCAAATCGGAGCCGTATGACATAGGTTAATGAAATAAGGGTGTGTCCGACTCGAAATCACAGCTTAATGTTATAATAAAGCTTTACATGATATAAAAAACGACCTGAGCGCCATCTTTGTTAATAAAGATTTAAGAGATGTGAATAGAAGGCCATTGTTGTTGTCGGGAGAATAAGCTAATTTACCTAGAGGAAAGTTCTTCTTTCTCTCGTCGTTGGACTCAGGCCAGAAAGGCTCTCCCATGAGGAAAACCTACGATCTTGATGGATCCTCCCTTTCAAGCGTGCCGCTCACGAGAGATGTTGGGCATTCCAGATACCTGGAGCTGGCGCGCGCGTCAGATTCTTTCCCGGTCTCCTACATGAACTCCCAGACAACGCCTACGCTTCTCGTCGAGCCCAATACTCTCCTACGTGAAGGGTTGAAACGGATACTGGCCGAGACCGATTATAGCCCTGTCGCGTTGGCCTCTAGCTTCGATGAAGCCCTGGCAGGCTGGGAAACCGGCGTCAGCCCGTTCCTCCTGATCATGGATGGGGCGCGGGATCATGATGAGGCCTGCGACCAGGTTCGGCAGCTCAAGGAGCGGTATGCCTCTGCTCGTGTGCTCATGCTGGTCGACCAGTATGACCTCAAGCAGATCATCACGGCTTTCCAGGCCGGCGCGGATGCCTATTTGATCAAGTCCGTTTCCTGCGAGGTTTTGGTCAAGACCCTCGATCTCGTCATGCTCGGAGAGGTCGTCTTCCCGTCCGTCGTCCTTGAACTGCTGCGCGAGCATGCACTTCGGGCGGATGGCGAAACAGTGGTGCAGAGTGCTGAAAAGGTACCTGACGGAACCTTCCAGACCAAAGGTTTATCCGTTCGTGAGACCGTGATCCTGCGTTGCCTCATGGAGGGAGATTCGAACAAGCTCATTGCGCGCAAGTTCGATATCACGGAAGCAACCGTGAAGGTTCACGTGAAGGCCATCCTGCGCAAAATTCACGCGAAGAACAGGACCCAGGCTGCCATCTGGGCCGCAAGCCATCTGCCTGCGGATGAGCACGCTTCGGCTTGATATCTATAAAGTTTCGCCTCAGGCTGATTGCCTGAGGACTTCTACCGTGTGAGAGTGATCCTCCAGGATCATGGCAGCGCCTTTATCCGCGATCATCAACGTCGGCGAGTTGGTGTTCCCGCTCGTGATCGTTGGCATCACCGAGGCGTCGATCACGCGAAGTCCCTCAACGCCTCGAACCCTCAACCGCTCGTCCGTCACTGCCATCGGATCGGTCTCAATGCCCATTTTTGCCGTTCCGACTGGATGGAAGATAGTGGTGCCGATGTCACGAGCACCGTTGAGAAGCTCTTCATACGTATTGAGATGAGCGCCGGGCTTGTATTCCTCGGGCCGGTACTTCTGAAGCGCCGGCATCGAGACGATGCGGCGGACCAGGCGCAGGGAATCCACGGCAACTTGCTGATCCTCCGGCGTCGACAGATAATTTGGCCGGATCGACGGTGCATCGGAGGCGCTGCCGCTGCGAATCCTGATGCTGCCGCGGCTCGTGGGCCGGAGGTTGCAGACGCTCGCCGTGAAAGCAGGGAAGGGGTGCGGATCGTCCCCGAACTTGTCGAGCGACAGGGGTTGAATATGAAACTGCAGATTCGGCGTGGCGTAATCGGGCGAGGAGCGGGTGAACGCACCCAGCTGAGATGGCGCCATCGTCAGCGGGCCGCGCCGAAACAGGGCATATTCAAGCGCCATGTATCCCTTTTTCACGAGCGAGCGGTAATCCTCGTTGAGCGTACGGACGCCATGAACCTTGTAGATGGGACGTAATTGCAGGTGATCCTGCAGATTCTCGCCGACGCCCGGCAGGTGCTGGATCACAGGAATGCCATGCTGCTGCAGGAGGCTGCCATTCCCGATGCCGGATAGTTGCAAAATCTGGGGAGATGCGACGGCTCCAGCAGAGAGAACGACCTCCTTGCGGGCGTAAATGCGGCGGAGAGCGCCGTTCTGCAGGATCTCGACACCTACAGCCCGATTGCCTTCAAAGAGAAGGCGTGTGGCGTGCGCGTTGATTTCCAGTTTGAGGTTGGAGCGAGACAGGGCAGGTTTCAGGAAGCCACGTGCGGCCGACCAGCGCCGGCCGTTCTTCTGGTTGACGTGGAAATAGGAAATGCCCTCGTTGCTACCCGTGTTGAAGTCAGTTGTGCGGGGAATCCCGGCCTGAACCGCGGCCTCGATGAAGGTATCGAGGATATCCCAACGCGTGCGAGGGGCCTCGACACGCCATTCTCCACCTGCACCGTGGTGCTCGCCTGCGCCGAGGTAATGGTCCAGGTGCTGACGGAAGATCGGCTTCACGTCATCCCAGCCCCAGCCTTTCAGGCCCATCTGCCGCCAGTTGTCGTAATCCTCACGCTGTCCGCGCATGTAGACCATGGCGTTGATGGCCGAGCAGCCGCCGAGCACCTTGCCGCGTGGATAGTTCAGCGCGCGTCCATTGAGGCCGGGCTCGCTCTCCGTCTTGAACATCCAGTCGGAGCGCGGATTGCCGATAGCAAACAGGTAGCCCACCGGAATGTGGTACCAGATCCAGTTGTCCTTTCCGCCGGCTTCAAGCAGGCAGACGGAATCGCGAGGATCCTTGGAGAGGCGGTTCGCCAGAACGCAGCCCGCCGAACCTCCTCCGATGATGACGTAATCAAACGTGGTGTTCTCTGACATGACACGCCTCAACCGGTAACCGTAGGCACTTTCTCAAACAGTGCCCTTAGGCTTGCGCTTCAGGAGTTCCAAAATCTCGCCCACGATACCCCGGCGGAACAGCAGCACGCAGATCACGAAGATGATGCCGATCAGCACCGTGACGGGAAAATCATAGGCGGCGAAATAATTCTGCAAGGCAATGACCAAGCCCGCTCCGACGATAGGACCAACCATGGTGCCGATGCCGCCGAGAAGGGTCATGAGAATGACCTCGCCCGACATCTGCCATTGCACGTCGGTAAGCGTAGCGAACTGGAAGACGATAGCCTTGGTGCCTCCGGCGAGACCCGCAAGCGCGGCTGACATGACGAAGGCACCGAGCTTGTAGCGATCGACCCGATAGCCGAGCGAGATGGCGCGCCTTTCGTTCTCTCGGATCGCCTTGAGAATGTTCCCGAAAGGCGAGTTCACAATGCGCCAGATGGCGAAGACGCCGAACAGGAAGATCCCGAGCGTCACGTAGTACATCGCGAGCGGCTGGTTGAGATCGATGAGGCCCAGCAGATTCCCGCGCGGCACGCCCTGAATGCCGTCCTCGCCATGGGTGAATGGCACCTGGAGGCAGATAAAGGCGAACATCTGCGAGAGCGCCAGGGTGATCATGGCGAAGTAGATGCCCTGACGGCGGATCGCCAGAAAGCCGATGATGAGGCCCATGCCGGCAGCGCCGGCCACGCCGAGCAGAATGCCGGAGAGAGGCTCCCATCCCCACACCTTGACCGCATGGGCCGTGAAGTAGGCCGCGCCGCCGAAGAAGGCCGCGTGTCCGAAGGAGAGGAGGCCGACATAGCCGATGAGCAGGTTGAACGCGCAGGCAAAGAGCGCGAAGCACAGGATGCTCATCAGGAAGACGGGGTAGAGAAAGAACGGTGCAGCAAGCAGGGCTGCCAGGGCGATGGCGCCTACCACGAGCGAGGTGGTGCGCAGTTTGGGCTGCTCAGCGAGATATTGTGTTCCAACAGCCATGATATTACTCCTCCCGCCCGAAGAGACCTGCCGGCCTGACGAGCAGAACGATGGCCATGATTACAAAGATAACGATGCTCGAGGCTTCCGGGTAGAAGACCTTGGTCAGGCCTTCCAGAACGCCGAGAACGTAGCCGGTCACGATGGCGCCGAGGATCGACCCCATGCCGCCGACAACCACCACGGCAAAGACGATGATGATGAGATTCGAGCCCATCAGAGGGCTGACCTGATATATCGGCGCCGCCAAGACGCCTGCCAGCGCGGCAAGGGCTGCACCCAGGCCGTAGGTGAGCGTCAGAAGAAGAGGGACGTTCACGCCGAAGGCCTGGACAAGCGTGGCGTTTTCCGTTGCAGCGCGAAGGTAAGCGCCAAGCCGTGTCTTCTCGATCAGCAGCCATGTGCCGACACAGATGAACAGCGAGGCAACGACCACCCAGCCGCGATAGATCGGCATGAACATGAAGCCGAGATTGAGGGCGCCGGTCAACTCGGCCGGAGGAGCATAGGGTTTGCCGGCTGCGCCGAACCAATGGCGGAAGGCGCCTTCCAGAATAAGGGCCAAGCCGAAGGTCAACAGGAGTCCATAGAGAGGATCGATGCCATAGAGACGTCTCAACATGAAACGCTCGATGACAATCGCCACCGCACCGACGATCAGCGGAGCGACAATAAGAGCCGGCCAATAGCCGATACCGACATAGGTGAGCAGGAGATAGGCCGCGAAGGCGCCGAGCATGTATTGCGCGCCGTGGGCGAAGTTGATCACCCGCAGCAGGCCGAAAATCACCGCCAGACCAAGGCTGAGCATGGCGTAGAAGGAGCCGTTGATCAGGCCGATGAGAATCTGGCCGTAAAGCGCAGGGGTGGGGACGCCGAAAATCGTATTCATACTTTACACCCCCAGCACTTCGTGGAGTTCGTCCATGCGGGCATCGAGTTCATGGCCGGGGAAGGAATTGACCATGCGCCCATCCTCCATGAGGTAGAAGCGGTCGGCGACTTTCCGCGCGAAGCGGAAGTTCTGCTCCACGAGCAGAATGGTCATGCCGCGCTTCTTCAAAGCGACGAGGACATCGCCGATGCGCTGAACGATGACGGGGGCGAGACCCTCGGTCGGTTCGTCGAGCAGGATGATCCTCGCTCCCGTGCGCAGGATGCGGGCAATCGCCAGCATCTGCTGCTCGCCGCCAGACAATTTCGTGCCCTGGCTCGAGCGGCGCTCATGCAGGTTCGGGAAGAGCGTATAGATCTCGTCCAGGCTCATTCCGCTTTCCGCAACATTCGGCGGCAGCATCAGATTCTCGGCCACGTTGAGACTGGCAAAAATGCCGCGCTCCTCGGGCACGTAGCCAATTCCTGCCTGCGCCACCTTGTGAAGGGGAAGACCGATGAGATCCTTGCCGCGCAGGCGGATCACGCCCTCGCGGCGGCGTAGGATTCCCATGATGGCACGCAATGTCGTGGTCTTGCCCGCTCCGTTACGGCCAAGCAGCGTCACGGTTTCGCCTTCGCGGATGTCGAGGTCGACGCCATGAAGAACATGGCTCTCGCCGTACCAGGCATTCAGCCCACGGATTTCGAGGAGAGGCGCGTTACTCATGCTCGGTCCCCATATAGGCTTCACGCACGCGCGGATCGGCGCTGACGGTGGCGTACGTACCGTCGGAAAGAATTTCGCCACGTGCCAGAACCGTAACGCGGTCGCAGAGATCGGCAACGACGTTCAGATTGTGCTCCACCATCAGAATCGTGCGGTTCTTGGCAACGCGACGGATCAGATCGGCAATGCGCCCGATATCTTCATGACCCATACCGGCCATGGGCTCGTCGAGCAGGAGCATGGCCGGATCCAGAGCCAGGGTTGTGGCGATCTCAAGGGCGCGCTTGCGGCCATAGGACAATTCCGCGGCCGTCAGATGCGCGTAAGACGAGAGGTTGACCGCATCGATCAATTCCATCGCGCGCTCGTCGAGACCCGAGAGGCTGCCGGATGGAAGCCAGAACTGCGTCGCGAGGCCCTTCGGGCGCTGCAGGGCAACGCGCACGTTATCGAGCACTGTGAGATGCGGGAACACGGCCGAGATCTGGAACGAGCGCACGAGGCCGAGGCGCGCCACTTCGGCGGGCTTCAGGCGTGTGATGTCGTTTCCACGAAAGTGGATCTGCCCACGCGTGGGCGTGAGAAACTTGGTGAGAAGGTTGAAGACCGTGGTCTTGCCGGCGCCGTTCGGGCCGATCAAGGCATGGATCGTTCCTTCGTTGACAGACAGCGTCACATCCTTCACCGCGACGAAGCCGCGAAATTCCATGGTGAGGCCTGTGGCGCTCAAAATCGGTTGAGTACTGACCATGTGCCGGCCGTTGATCCCGAACGATAAAGAGGTCACTAATAAAACGGCGAGGACGGCGCAAACCGTCCTCGCCGTGCGTTCTCAGAGTTACTGCGTGAGCTGGCAGCCGCTTTCGGCAGCCTTCATGTAGGCTTGGTCGCCAGGAATCGTGGCGAGCTGCTTGTACATGTCCCACTCGCTTTTGCTCTCTTCGGGCTTCTTCACCTGGAAGAGATACATGTCGTAGACCATGCGGCCATTGGGCAGCACCTTGCCGTTCTTGGTGAAAACGTCCTGGACCGGCATTTCATGCAGAGCCTTGGCAACGGCTTCCGTCTCGTCCGTGCCGACCTTCTGGATCGCTTTCAGGTACTGCGTCACGGTGGAGTAGGTGCCCACATGGATCATGTTCGGCATGCGGCCGGTCTTTTCCTGGAAGCGCTTGGCGAAGGCACGGTTCTCGTCGTTCTGATCCCAATACCAGCCCTCGGTGAGCGTCAGGCCCTGCGCGGCCTTGAGCCCAAGGCCCTTCACTTCGGCGAGGGTGAAGAGAAGGGCTGCAAGGCGGGTGCCGCCCTGGGTGATGCCGAACTCGGAGGCCTGCTTGATGGCATTGGCGGTGTCGAGACCCGCATTGGCCATGCCGATCACGTTGGCGCCGGAACTCTGGGCCTGCAGCAGGAAGGACGAGTAGTCGGTGGCTGCCAGCGGATGACGTACCGCCCCGAGAACCTGACCACCCTTCGATTTCACGAATTTGGAGGTCTGCTCTTCGAGCGAATAGCCGAAGGCATAGTCCGCGGTGAGGAAGAACCACTTGTTGCCGCCGTTCTCCACCAGCGCGCCGCCGGTGCCGACGGCAAGTGCGTGGGTGTCATAGGCCCAGTGGAAGCCGTAGGGAGAGCACTGCTTGCCGGTGAGATCGGTCGTTGCCGCACCGGTGGTCATGGTGATCTTCTTCTTTTCCTTGGAGAGGCCCTGCACAGCGAGCGCTACGGAGGACGTGGTCAGCTCCATGATGGAATCGACCTTTTCCGTGTCGTACCATTGCCGGGCGATGCTGGAGGCCACATCGGGCTTGTTCTGATGGTCGGCGCTGACGATCTCGACGGGAACGCCCAGAACCTTGCCGCCGAAATCCTGAACGGCCATGCGGGCGGCTTCCACGGAGGACTTGCCTCCGAAATCGGCATAGACGCCGGATTGATCGTTCAGGATGCCGATCTTCACCACGCCGTCGGAGGCTTGCTGGGCATAGGCCGCTTGCGCCGCAACAGTGCAGCTGAGGGCAAACAGAATTGGCTTGAGAACTCGCATCGTATCCCTTCCCTGTGTTGTTCGAGGGGGCAGGTTGGTCCTGCCTTTATCGGACGGCATGGTGGAACCCCCCACGAAGCCGGTCAAGACAAGGTAACGGCGGTATACGGCTTAGCAATGCGATTAGGGTTCATCCTTAAGTCGCAAACATTCTCAAGGTCGCGGTTTTGTGTAGGATCGGTCCCGCTCCATAGCCGAGGGCAACCCAGACCGGCGTGCAGCGCGGTATCCAGGAGAGGCCTGAGCGCCTATATCCCTGTCACCATTTCCATCATCCAGGCTGGAGTTCTCCATGACTGCTCATAATCCTCCGGAACGTCGCGTCCCCGACCTGAAGGACGCGTCCCTGCTGGTCTCTCAGGCCTATGTGGCGGGCGAGTGGGTGGGTGCCGAAGGCGGCAAGACCCTTCCCGTCACCGATCCCTTCGACGGGGCGCTGATCACCACCGTGCCGGATCTCGGGGCGGATGCCGCCCGCCGTGCCATCGACAAGGCACATGAGGTTCAAAAGGCCTGGGCCAAGCGTACAGCCAAGGAGCGCAGCCAGATTCTGCGCAAGTGGTACGACCTCATCATCGAAAATGCCGACGATCTCGCTCTCCTCCTCACCACCGAGCAGGGCAAACCGCTCACCGAGGCCAAGGGCGAGGTGGTGTCGAACGCGGCCTACATCGAATGGTTCGCGGAAGAGGCCAAGCGCATCGACGGGGACATCATTCCTGGCGCCAACCCGAGCCAGCGCATCCTGGTGCTGAAACAGCCGGTGGGCGTGTGCGCGGCGATCACGCCCTGGAATTTTCCCAATGGCATGATTACCCGCAAGGTGGGTCCGGCGCTGGCTGCCGGCTGCACCATGGTGTTGAAGCCTGCAGCGCAAACCCCTCTCTCGGCTCTCGCCCTCGCCGTCCTGGCCGAGCGGGCGGGCGTGCCCAAGGGCGCGTTCTCGGTGATCACCACCAGTGAGGCAAAGCCTATCGGCGAGGAGTTCTGCCACAACCCGACGGTGGCCAAGATCACCTTTACCGGCTCCACCAATGTCGGCCGCTGGCTGATGCGGGAAGCTGGCGACAGCATCAAGCGCCTGTCGCTGGAACTCGGCGGCAACGCACCCTTCATCGTGTTCGACGATGCGGATCTCGATGCCGCGGTGGAAGGCGCCACGGCCTCGAAATTCCGCAATGCCGGCCAGACCTGCGTCTGCGCCAACCGGATCTATGTGCAGGAGAGCGTGGCTGAGGCCTTTGCCGAGAAGCTCGCCGCCAAGGCCAAGAGTCTCAAGCTCGGCCGAGGCACGGAAGCCGGCGTCGCCATGGGACCGCTAATTGATGATCGCGCCGTGGCGAAGATGGAGGACCATGTCCAGGACGCGCTCGCCAAGGGCGGCAAGGTGCTCGTCGGCGGCAAGCGGTCGGAATTGGGCGGCACCTTCTTCGAGCCGACAGTGATGACCGGCATCACCCAGTCCATGAAAGTGACGAAGGAAGAGACCTTTGCGCCGCTCGCCCCGATCATCACCTTCAAGGACGAGGCGGATGTGATCGCGATGGCCAACGACACGGAGTTCGGCCTGGCGTCCTACTTCTATGCCAAGGACATGGCCCGCGTCTGGCGCGTGGCGGAGGCACTGGAGAGCGGCATGGTGGGCGTGAATACGCCGGCACTTGCCAACGAGATGGCGCCCTTCGGCGGCATCAAGCAGTCGGGCTTGGGCCGCGAAGGCTCCAAGTACGGCATCGAGGGTTTCCTCGAAATCAAGTATATCTGCCTCGCAGGCATCTAACCGACAGAGCCGGGCTGCACCACAGCCCGGCTTTTCCTTTTAAGCCCGGAGCGTGATGGCCACCGGCTGATGATCGGACGCAGTCGTTTCCACATCGACACGCAGATCAGTGATCCGGTCAGCCATATTCTCCGATACGAAAACGTAATCGCGGCAATGGGGTCCTTGCGGCCATTGCTTGAAATCGGCGACACCGGTCGTGGGCGCATGCGGCGCAACGCCGTGCTTGACCATCCAGGCATCCACGAATGTCGGAATGCCGGATGCAAAAGGCTTCAGCATCTCGGAATGGAGCGGATCGTCGGGGCCCAAATTGAAGTCGCCGCACACGATGGCGCCTACGGGCACCGGCAGAGTTCGATAGGGGCCCTCTGAAGTATCACGATAAGCGAGCCTGCTGCGCATCTCGTAATTCTCGTGCACCTTGCGGATATGTTCGACTTGAGCCTGACGATGCTCGACCGAATAATATTCGAGATGGCAGGTCGTCACGCGCACAGGGCCGAGGTCCGTCTGAACAGTGACTTCGAGCGCTTGTCTCTGCATGCTCCGGCATTCCGTAGCGGGCCAGGGAAGCATATGGCTTGCGATTTCCAGCACGGCCAAGCGCGAGAGGACCATGTTGCCGAAGACCTGCAGACGGCCATTCGCATCCCTGCGCTCGACGGCAGGGCGGAAGATGGGCGTGTAGCCGGGCAGGAGCGCGGCGAGAAGAGCCGGCTGATCCTCTCCGCCGTCATGCGGCGCGAAGCCGTGTGAGATCTCCTGGAAGCAGAACACGTCCGCATCGCTGAGCGCCTTTGCGGTCTCGACGATGCGCTTGAGATCGACCTTGCCGTCGCAGCCGAGTCCCCATTGAATATTCCACGTCACGAGCTTCATCAGCGGATGCCTGCACGCATGAAGGATTGAACGAATTGCCTCTGGAAGAGGAGGAAGGCCAACAGCAGCGGGGCCATGGTCATCACGGTTGCCGCGGTGATCACCGACCAATCGACACCGGTTTCTGGCGCGCCGAAGACCGCAAGACCCACCGTGAGGGGGCGGCTTTCGACGGAATTGGTGACGATGAGCGGCCAGAGGAAGTTGTTCCAGTGATAGCTGACGGAGACGAGACCGAAGGCGATGTAAGTCGGTTTGCCGAGCGGCACGAAGACGCGCCACAGCACGCCCAAGGAGGACGCACCCTCGACGCGCGCGGCCTCCACGAGCTCGTTCGGCACGCTCTTGAAGGTCTGGCGCAGCAGGAAGATGCCGAAGGCCGAGGCGATATAGGGCAGGGCAATGGCGGGGATCGTGTCGAGCAGGTTGAGAGCGCCGATGACGCGATAATTCTCAACGATCAGCACGTCAGGCATGATCATGAGCTGCACCAGCACGAGCGCGAAGAGAACATCCCGGCCGAAGAACCTGAAGCGGGCGAAGGCGTAAGCAGCCAGCGTGGCGATGACGAGCTGGCACGCAAGAACCAGGCTCACCAGCATCAGCGTGTTGACGTAATAGCGCGCAAAAGGCGCCTGCCGCCAGGCGCGGGCGAAATTGTCGAGCGTCAATGAAGCCGTCAGATCGAAGCGCGTGGCGTATTCGGAGGGATGGAACGCGCTCCACAGGCTGTAAGCCAGTGGCAGCAGCCACAGGAGCGCTAGCGCCCAGGCCACAATGGTTTCGACCGAATGACCGTTCTGTCTCATTGATAGTGAATCCTGCGGTCGAGATAGACGAACTTGGTGAGCGCCACGGCAGCCAGGATCGCGATCAGCGTCACCGTCAGCGTTGCGGCATAGGTGGTGTCCTGGAAGGTGAAGGCCACTTCGTAGATGTAGTAGAGCAGCAGCGAGCTCGCATTGTTCGGCCCGCCCTTCGTCATGATGACGAGTTGATCGACGAGCTTGAACGAGTTGATCAGCGCGTTGATCGAGATGAACAGGGTCGTCGGCATCAAGAGCGGCAGCGTCACGCGACGGAAGAAATACCAGCGACTTGCGCCTTCAACAGCGGCCGCCTCCTTCAGCTCGGGCGGGATGGTCTGGAGCGCCGCGAGATAGAAGATCATGAAGAAGCCAGCCTCCTTCCAGACCACCATGACAGCGAGGCAGGACATGACGGTCGAGGGATCGCCCAGCCAATTGTGACCGGAGAATCCGAGGCTCTTCAGAAACTGGTCGAGCAGGCCGTAATCCGGCGTGTAGAAGAACAGCCAGATATTTGCCACTGCGATCATCGGCAGAACGGTCGGCGTGAAAAAGGCAAGACGCAGGAAAGAGCGGCCCGCCATCTTCTTGTCGACCCAAACAGCCATCAGCAGAGCGAGCGCGATGCTGGTGGGAACGGTGGCGAGGGCAAAGACGATGTTGTTGCGCAAAACCTGCCGGAAGACATCGTCATCCAGCATATAGATGTAGTTCTCAAGGCCGACGAAATGAGATGCTCCACCGCGCCCGAGCGAGAAGAAGCTGTGATAGAGCGTCGCGAGGATCGGGTAATGCGTGAAGGTCGCAAGCAGAACGACGGCTGGCAGGAGAAGCAGCCATGCATTGACGTTCGTCAGCCAGGCCTTGCGTCGGGCGGCCTTGGGCTCGGCGGCGCTCATGACGGTTGCGACCATCGCACTCTCCCGCGAGATTGAAAATGTGCTGCGGCAGGTTTCCGCCGCAGCACGTGAGTTCGATTATTTGTAGCGGCTGAGGACGCGCTCGGACTGCTTCTGGGCGCTGTCGAGAGCCTCCTGCGGCGTCTGTGTGCCGGTGACGGCAGCCTGCACCGCATCGTTCATGATCTTGTAGATGCGGCCGTTCTCGTGCACCGACAGCTCGGCGACCGCATGCTGCAGCTGATCACGGGCCACGACCGCCTGCGGGAAGTCCTTGACGTAGGTCTTCATCGCTTCGGTTTCGTAGGCCGCGGGCGTCACGGCCACGTAGCCGGTCTTGATGCTCCACTCGGCGGCGCGCTCTGGAGCCGTCATCCACTTGATGAACGTCACGGCAGCCTTCTGCTGCTCAGGAGACGCGCTCTTGAACACATAGAAGTTGCCGCCACCGGTCGGAGAACCACGGCGCTCCTTGGCCGGGAGCATGGCGACGCCGAAGTTGAACTTCGCGCCTTCCTTCACCGCCGTCAGGTTGCCGGTGGTGTGCCACATCATGGCCGTCTTGCCTTCGAGAAAGTCCGCGCGCAGAGTGCCCCATTCCACGGCGCCCTTCGGCATCACGCCTTCCTTGGCAGCGAGATCGACCCAGTACTGCAGGGCCTCGACAGTCTTGGGCGCATTGAAGGAGACCTTGTTACCGGCCTCGTTCATGAGCTTCTGGCCGTTTTCGATGGCGAGCGCTTGGAGCATCCAGTAGCCGTAGCCCGTCGAAGGAATTTCGACACCCCAGCGGGTCACGTTACCGGAGGCATCCTTCTTCACGAGCTTCTTCGATATTTCGACCATCTCGGCCCAGGTTGTCGGCGGCTTCTCGGGATCGAGGCCCGCTTCCTTGAAGGCGTCCTTGTTGTAGTAGAGGACGATGGTGGAGCGCTGGAACGGGACGCTCCAGGTCTTGCCCTCGACCCGGCCGTTTTCCATGAAGGCCGGATAGAAGCTGTTCAGCCACTCCTTGCCGTCAGCACCGGCGATCTCGTCGATCGGCACGATCGCCTGCTCGTCCATCAGCGTGAAGAGATCGGTGGAGAAGAGCACCGACAGCTGCGGAGGCTGGCCGCCCTTCATGGCGGTCATGGCTTTGGTCATGGTGTCGGTGTAGTTGCCGGCGTAGACGGCTTCCACCTTGATGTCCGGATTCTCTTTCTGGAACCGCTGGACCATGTCATCAATGACCTTCGTGACAGGTCCGCCGACGGCGACCGGATAGTACATGGTCAGGTCGACCGCATGGGCGACGCTGGCGCTCAGGCTCATCACCGTCATGAGACCTGCGGTGAGCAGGGTTTTCGTCTTGAACTTCATTGTCCTCCCCCTCCGGGTTTTTAGAAGTCACACGCCTGCGGCCTTGCAAGCCGCCTGCGTTCTTTCAGAAGAAAGCCTCACCGGGGCAGGGCGCTGCCCGCACGACGCTTTCCGCTGTCCCTGTCAAACAGATGTATGTGACTGTTTTGCCATCCGAGCGCGACTTGTGCACCGGTGGGCAGCGCGCAATAGCCGGTCTGGCGGACGGAGACGGTCTCGCCCTTCACGTCGCAGAGGATGATGCTGTCGGCGCCCAGATATTCGACGGCCTTGACGGTGGCGGGAATGCCGTCATTCTCCAAGATGGAGATGTGTTCCGGCCGCACGCCCAGCATGGCGTCGTCCTGCCAGGAGATGATGTTCATGGGTGGCGTTCCGATGAAGCGCGCCGTGAAGTCGCTCGCCGGCTCGTTGTAGAGCTCGTGCGGCGCGCCGTTCTGCTCGATATGCCCGTCGCGCATCAGGATCACTCGATCGGCCATGGTCATGGCCTCGGTTTGGTCGTGCGTGACATAGACCATGGTCATGCCGAGGCGCTGCTGCAGGCTGCGGATCTCCGCGCGCATTTCGTGGCGCAGCTTGGCATCGAGGTTGGAGAGCGGCTCGTCCATGAGGCAGACCGGCGCTTCCGCGATGATGGCGCGGCCGAGCGCAACGCGCTGGCGCTGGCCTCCCGAGAGCTGTGAGGGCTTGCGTTCGAGAAGATGGCCCAAACCCACGATGTCCGCCACCTTCTTGAGCCTGGCATCCCGCTCCGCGCGTCCGACGCCGCGCACGCGCAAGCCGAAGACGATGTTTTCGGCGACGTTCAAATGCGGGAAGAGGGCATAGGACTGAAACACCATCGAGATGCGGCGCTGCGCCGGCGAGAGATGCGTGACGTCACGCCCGCCGATGGTGATGGTGCCGGAATCAACTTCTTCTAGACCAGCAATCAAGCGAAGCGTGGTGGACTTGCCGCAGCCCGAGGGGCCGAGCAGGACCAGGAACGTTCCTGCATCGGCCTTGAAGCTGATGTTGTCGACGCCGCCAACACCGCCCCATGTTTTCGATACTGCGTTGACGACAATCTCGGACATGGGCGCGACCCTTGAGACCTGAAATCAGAATGCCTGATGGCGCTTGGCGGTGAGGAGGATCTCAGCCAGTTCGGCGAAGCCGTCTCCCGAACGCCCTTTTGCAATATAGGCTGGTTTGTTCTTCAGCCGGCGCTCGAAGGCATGAATGTTGGCGACACCCACGCTGAGCGGAAAAGCGGCGAACATCGGCTCGTCATTGGGCGAGTCGCCTGCATAGATCACAGACTTCTTCGCCTCTTCCCAATCCATGCCGAACACATCGGCCAGCAGGGTCTTGGCCATGCTGAGCTTGTTATAGTCGCCGAACCAGCCGTTCACATGAATGGAGCTGACCTTGGCCTGCGCGCCATGGCGCTCGAAGATGGCGACAATCCTGTCAACTTCCGATTCCGGAAGAGCGGGAACATCTTCGCAGAAATCGATGGCAAGGTCCGCAAGGCGATACGCCTGATCGCTGGCAAGTGCCGAGCCCGGCACGGATTCAAGCACTTCCTTCTCGACGGCGTCGAGCTTGGTACGATTGCGCTTCAGCTCCTCAGGCGTGGCCCAGAAATGCTGTTGCATCTTCTTCCGCTCGCGGTCATAGCGGAAATAAAAGGCTCCATTCTCGCCCACGATGCCGTCCACGGGCCACATGCGCGCGATGTGATCGCACCAGCCGGCCGGGCGGCCCGTGACGGGAATGACGAGAAAGCCGGCGCGCTGAAGGTTTTCCAGCGCGGCATAGGCCGACGCCGTCAGCATGCCTTCCGTCGTGATGGTATCGTCGATGTCGGTAAGGATGACGCGCACGGAGCCCGCCTTTTCCGGCGGGAGCTGAGACAGGGGAATCATTCCGCCACTCCCATGACCTGGGGGCGGGGAGCGTACAAGCTGGTCACTCGCATTCGCAGGCGTTTCCTTTGAGGTGGAACTCTATCGGTCCCTTTTATGAAGCCTAGGTGACAGATACCAGCAGTTCAAGCACGCTCCTGTGGGTTGTTCCAAGGTTTTTTAGCCGGCAAATCCTTTGTTGCAGGAGGACTACGGGTTCGAGCCAATCTTTTCCTGAAGTTCCAAGTCTAGCCGGAATCGCGTAAGGTCCGTTCATGACCGACGATTCCGTAATCCTTCGTGCCCTGTTCGATGCCGCCTTGGAGGCGGCCCTTCCGGATGGAAAGTTCGATGAACGCCTGCCGTCCAAGCCGAAAGGCCGGACGATCGTCCTCGGTGCAGGCAAGGCCTCTGCGCGGATGGCAGCGACTTTCGAGGAGGCGTGGGCGAAGGCCGGTGGCACCTGCGAAGGTCTTGTCGTCACGCGCTATGGCCATGCGGTGCCCACCCGTTCCGTCGAGATCGTAGAAGCCGCGCATCCGGTTCCCGACGAGGCAGGCCTGAATGCAGCCAAACGCATTCTGGCGCTGGCTCATGAGGCGGGGCCTGACGATCTTGTCGTCTGCTTGATCTCGGGCGGAGCTTCTGCGCTGCTTTCGCTTCCTGCTGACGGCATCACCTTCGCCGACAAGCAGGATCTGAATCGGGCTCTCCTGAAATCCGGCGCGCCCATCGGCGAGATGAACCTCGTGCGCAAGTCTCTCTCCGCGATCAAGGGAGGCAGGCTCGCTGCGGCCGTCGGTCCGGCACAACTGGTCACCTATCTCATCTCCGATGTGCCGGGGGACGATCCTGCAAGCATCGGCTCCGGTCCGACGATTCCCGAGCGTGTCGATCCTGAAACCGCCTTGTCGATCCTCGCCAAATACAGCATCGATGTTCCCGTCCATGTGGTGAAGGCCATTCGCGAGAATGCTGTCGAGAGCTCGGTTGCAGGCGGCGCGGTTCATATGCTCGCGACACCCAAGATGGCGCTGGATGCTGCAGCCAGGAGAGCGCGAGAGCTCGGCTTGAACCCGCTCATTCTCGGTGATGCGATTGAAGGCGAGGCGCGCGAAGTCGGGCGCGCGATGGCGGGCGTCGCGCGATCTGCGCGGATGTATGGTGAGCCTGTTGCAGGACCTTGCGTTCTTCTGTCCGGCGGCGAAACAACTGTGACCGTTCGTGGCACGGGACGTGGTGGGCGCAACGCGGAGTTTCTGTTGTCGCTTGCGTTGTCTCTGCGGGGAGAAGCGGACATAGCTGCCATCGCTTGCGATACCGATGGCATCGATGGATCAGAGGACAATGCGGGCGCATGGTTCGATCAGGCCATGTTCGCAAGCGCCCAGGAACGGGGCGTCGATCTCGCCGCGCATCTTGCGGGCAACGATGCGTATACCGCTTTCGCGCAACTCGACAGGCTTGTCATCACGGGCCCGACCTTGACCAACGTAAACGACTTTCGCGCAATCCTCATTCGCTAAAGGATCCCGGACGCCCCTATGATGTTCCTCTCAGGGATCGTGAGGGTCACGGTTGTTCCGCGCCCTTCCTTGCTTTCGATCTGAAGGCCTCCGCCATGGAGCCTGAGGATGTGCCAAGCAAGGCTGAGACCGAGACCCGTGCCTGGATAATCCCTGGCGTTACGGCCTCGGAAGAAGGGCTGCATGAGAAAAGGCAGGTCTCTCTCGGAAATGCCAATTCCTTCGTCTTTCACTTTAATCGCGATGCCGTGTTTTTCTGCGCGCGCGGTCACCCTGATAGGTCGTTCGGGGGGCGAATACTTCATGGCGTTGGACAGCACGATCACGAGCGCCTGTTCCAGCAGGATAGAGTCTCCCACAATCGTTTCCGGAAGGCCCCGGACATCGATCTTGAAAAGACGTCCCGGCTCGTGGTTGCCCTGCTCCCTGCAGGCACGCCGAATGAGGGCTTCCGGATTAAAATCGCTCGGATTGAGAAGCATGCCGCTCGCACTAACGTGCGTATAGGACATGATCATCTCGATCAGTTCGTCCAGACGTAGACTGGCGCGCCATATCCTCTCGGCACGGCTGCGGATATCCTCGGCATTCATCCGTTCCGACCGTCGCATCAGGCCTTGTGCAAGCGCATTGATGGCCGACAGCGGCGTTCTGAGCTGATGCGCCAGCAAAGCGATGCGATCAAAAGGCTGGGCCGTCTTTTTAGCACTGGCCCGAGCGGTTGTCGGATGCGCTGCCTTCGAGGGCTTTCTAGGAGGCCTTGAAGCGGGGGACACAGGGAACTCACGTTCTATAATTATATAACGTTATGGGCGTAGGCCGTTCGAACTAGTGCGGCCGAGCGTGATGTCCATGCTTGGGAGGCTCTGAAACCTAAAATTGTATGTGGCGAGTGACTTGACGCACTAGAACCGCTTCCACTTGCTCGGAAGCGGCTCTCTTCCTTGCTCTGCCCCATTTCTCGGCGAACCGGATCCGGTTCGCCGAGAAATGCTCCAGCTCCTGAGCAATGAGGGTGCCCAGCATAGGAACCGGCTCTAGATTTGCCGCGGAAACAACGAACCCTATTCGATGTTCGATGAGATGTATTTCTGCTGGAAAATTCTTGCTGGTTGTCTGTTCACATTGATATGATCTTCCGATCATTTGAATTTTTAGTGAATTGTACTTATGCCCGAGCTTGAAACTCGACTCCTTACAAGAGCGTTAGCCCCTGAGACGCCAGAATAAGGAGAATGGTCATGGATCATGATCGCAGCGAAGGCAGCATGAAGAACATCAAGGGCCGCATGAAGGAAGGCTTGGGCAAGGCTCTGGGTGACTCCAAGATGGAAACCGAGGGCAAGATGGATAAGGCCGAGGGCCGCATTCAGAACACCATCGGCGGCATGAAGGACAGCATGCGCAAGAGCACCTGATCCTGGTGGGTTGAATGGACGGCCCGGCTCCAATGCCGGGCCTTTTTCATGAGGGCTTGTCTGCTCGGGCGATCAGAAAAGTGATGTGCTTTTCGTCCTGATGCTGCTCCATCAGGGTATCGCCCAGTTCTCTGATGAGGTTGGGCACATCGATGCCGGCGAGGGGATCCGTGCAGATCACGCGCAATTGATCCCCAGGGTTCATGGCACGCAGTGCCTTGCGGGTCCGCAGCACCGGAAGCGGACATTTCAAACCGGACAGATCCAGTTCAATCATCGCAATCCTCCTGCTCTCCGCACCCATCGTTCCCGAACCTTCTAGAGAGGAGCGACGTAATGCTCAACATGGTACTGGCGGCATCCAGCTCTTCAGGCGTGTTGATGTTGAAGAAAGGATCGAATGGCTCGATTGGCCAGGTTGCCGTAGCCGCGCCCTGAGCTTTCGCCCAGTCTTCCACACGACGCATGCCTTTGACTGTGAGCGCATGGCGCAAGTCATGACGCAGAGCAACCGGCCAGAGGCCTGTCGTGTAGTGCTCCTGTGGTCCTGAAGCCGCGTAGGCGACAGCACTTTGCGCCGTGCTGCGTGCTGCATGAAGGCGTTCAACCAGATCTGCCGGAATGAAAGGCGTGTCGCCTGGAACGCTGACAACCCATTCGATCGCCGGCTGGTTTCTGGCCGTCCATTCAAGGGCTGTCAGAATGCCCGCCAGCGGTCCAGGATGATCTGGGACGGAATCCGCCACTACGGGCAGACCAGTCGCGATAAAACGTGACGGCTCGCCATTCGCATTGAGGATCACGCACCCGCATTGCGGAGCCAGTCGCTGTTTTACGTGACCGAGAAGCGTTTGGCCCTGAAGCATCAGAAGAGGCTTGTCCCCTCCACCCATGCGCCGCGCCAGCCCGCCGGCAAGAATGACGCCCAAAGTCGCGGGATAGGGCGTCATGGCAGATTTACTCGATGACGATGCGCGGTGCGGGACGAGCCGCTGCGCCGCCGGACAGCGCGGTCCAGACCTGTTGCGCCATATCCTTGTAGATCTTGGCGTGCGGCCCACCTGGATCCGTTGCGGCAACAGGGCGTCCCGCATCGGAGAGTTCGCGGATCGTCATATTGAGCGGAACCTCGCCAAGGAAAGGAACGTCGAGACGTTCGGCTTCCTCGCGCGCGCCGCCATGGCCGAAGATATGCGAGGTCTGCCCGCAATGAGGGCAAACGAATGTCGCCATGTTCTCGATGATCCCCAGGATCGGAATCTCCACGCGCTTGAACATGGAGACGCCGCGCCGCGCATCGATCAGCGCCAGATCTTGCGGCGTGGAAACGATCACGGCACCCGCGAGAGGGGTCGCCTGCGCCATCGTGAGCTGCGCATCACCCGTGCCGGGCGGCATATCCACCACGAGCACGTCGAGATCGCCCCAGGCGACCTCACGCAGCATCTGCGTGATCGCCGACATGACCATCGGGCCGCGCCAGATCATGGCCGCATCCTCCTCCACGAGGAAGCCGATGGACATGATCTTGATCCCATAGGCTTCCATAGGTTCGAGAATACGGTTTTCGAGCAGCTTCGGCTTGCCATGAATGCCGAAGAGCTTGGGCATCGAGGGGCCGTAGATGTCGGCATCGAGCACGCCGACCTTCAGGCCCAGGGCCTTAAGGCCAAGGGCAAGGTTGCAGGCGGTGGTCGACTTGCCGACGCCGCCTTTGCCGGAGGCGACCGCAATCACATGCTTCACACCGGGAATGCGCTGGTTCTTGGGCTGCGAGGCCGCCCGTGGACGCTGTGCGGCGGCCGGGGAGGGGGACGGGGCTCCCGATCCAGCCGGACGGTCGGCGGTGAGGCTCGCGAACACACCCTTCACGCCCGGCAATCCCTGAACGGCGGCTGCTGCCGCTTGGCGGACACGCTCCATCGCCTGAGCTTCGGACGGGTCAATCGCGATCGAGAACATCACCCGCCCCGCATCGTCGATATGGACGTCGGACAAGCGTCCAGACGCCACGAGGTTCGTTCCATTGGCGTCGACCAGAACGGTCGAGAGCGCTTGCAGAACATCTTCACGGGTAATCGCCACGATGGAGGCTCCTAGGCTTTGGTCCAACAATCTCTTGAACCTCATGTATAGGTTCGCGGCGCGTCCGTTAAGGCGTTGTCTGGCCGTCATGGGCAATATCCGAACCAAAAGTCACCCTGTCCGTTGTTCAACCGATTCCTCGGGGGCCTTAACGGCCGGCCGGAAAGCTGCGCTCGCGCATCGCGGCCCCGAGATGGCGTGAAGAAATCAGGAGACGAGAATGCACCAGCACGGCCATAACGATCCCAACGCTGCGAAGCTCTACGAGCTGATCAAAGATGTGAAGATCGCCATGATGACGACGGTCGACACCGATGGCACGCTGCACAGCCGGCCCATGCATAGCATGGAGGCCGACGAGCATGGAGACCTTTGGTTCTTCACGCAGATCCAATCGCCCAAGATGACGGAGATTTCCCGCGACAGTGAGGTGAACCTGGCTTACAGCGATCCGAGTGGCCAGACCTATGTATCTGTTGCGGGCAAGGCGGAGATCGTCCGCGACAAGGCGAAGATCGAGGAGAAGTGGTCGGAGCCTCTGCGGGCTTGGTTCCCGAAAGGCACGGATGATCCGCAGATTGCCCTGATCCGTGTGCATCCCTCGAAGGGCGAGTATTGGGACAGCCCGTCTTCGACCATCGTACATCTTTATGGGTATGCGAAGGCAGCTTTGACGGGCCAGCCGCCGCATCCGGGTGATCAGGCAAAGGTCGATCTGAGCTAAGCGCTCACAAGAGCAACAAGCAATCAGGGCCGCTCAGCGGCCCTTTTTCATGCCACCTATTTGCTTCTTTCTTTACGGTCTAGCTTGGGTATAATCAAATACAATAAAACAAAGTAACCCGGAGCCGATCCGAAGGTCAAAAAGAAAACAGGAAAGGGGGCGTTCCCAGGGAGGGAAGGATGAAATCCATCTGGCTTGCCGCCGTCTCTACTGTAGCGTTCGCGTCTTCAAGTTTCGCTCAACCCGCCACTCAGCCGCCGACCAGCAATCTCGAGAGGCTTTCGTCATTCCAGAGCACGGGAACGGAGGAGCCGAAGCCTATTCCCCAGGAAGGTCGCCGTGCCGATGCCATTCGCAAGAACCTTGAGAAGATCAAGTTGCCGGCGGGCTTCAAGATCGATCTCTATGCCATCGTTCCCGATGCACGCCACATGGCGGTCGGGCCAAATGCAGGCGTTGTCTTTGTCGGAACGCGCAAGAGCAACGTTTATGTCGTGACCGATCGCGACAAGGACCGCATAGCCGATGAGGTGAAGCAGTTCGCTCCCTCCGTTCAGTTCAAGATTCCCAACGGCGTCTGCTTCTCTCGCGACGGCGTCCTCTATATCGCCGAGCAGAATCGGGTGCTTCAATTCCCGGCAGCCGAGTTCTTCTATGAGGGTCCGGATGTCGCCGCTTTCCAGGTGGTCAAGCAGGGCGAATTGATCCCGCCCGGTGAGGAAAGCTACAACCACACCGCCCGCGTTTGCCGGGTCGGACCCGACAACAAGCTCTACATCGCCCTCGGTCAGCCCTTCAACGTGCCGGCAAAGGAGAAGATGGAGCTTTATCGGAAGGTCGGCATCGGCGGCATCATCCGCCTGGATCAGGATGGCAAGAACCGAGAGGTCTATGCCACCGGCATCCGCAACTCGGTTGGCATCGAGTTCAATCCGGCGGACAAGTCCCTGTGGTTCACCGACAACCAGGTCGACGGCATGGGCGACGACCAGCCTCCCGGCGAGCTCAATCGCGCCGTTCAAGTGGGCCAGAACTTCGGCTTCCCCTATTACGGCGGCGGTATGGTTCGCACTGTCGAGTACAAGGATGACCAGGTTCCGGCTGGTACCGTTGCGCCTCAGGCCGAAATGGCAGCGCATGCGGCGGACCTTGGCCTCACCTTCTACACGGGCAAGATGTTCCCCCGGTCCTATCAAGGTGGCGTCTTCTCGGCACAGCATGGGTCCTGGAACCGTACAAAGCCGGTAGGGGCGCGGGTGATGTTCACGCCGCTCAAGCCTGATGGCACGGCCGACAAGCCACAGGTCTTCGCCGAAGGCTGGCTCAATGAGAACGGCGAATATCTCGGTCGTCCGACCGATGTCGCCGTGCTGCTCGACGGTTCGCTCCTCGTCTCGGACGACACGGCAGGCGCGATCTACCGCATCTCCTATGAAGGCCAATAGGGCTGTTCCGGCAGGCGCGCTCATTGGCGCGCCTGTTCTTCCCCAAAAGGAAATACCATGAAGAAAACTTATGCCTTGGCATTTGCCGGGGCTCTCCTGAGTTCGCTTGCCGCCGCGACAGCCGATGCGGGGGATGCGAGAGCAGGGCGCCAGAAGATCACCACGTGCCAAGCCTGTCACGGGCTGGACGGCCTCTCCAAGAACCCTGAAGCTCCGAACTTGGCGGGGCAGATCGAAGGCTATCTTGTCAAAGCGCTGGCGGAGTACAAATCCGGCGCACGCAAGAACGAGACGATGAACATTGTAGCGAAAGACCTGTCGGACCATGACATGTTCGATATCGCGGCCTATTATTCCTCCATCCAGGTTGATGTTCTGCCCCCATGAGGCAGGGATTGACGCCAACCACCCTTTCTTCAACCCAAAGCCTTCGCTATTGTCCTGCCTCCTGAAACGGCGAGGAGCAGGCGATGGTGGACATCGCAACCAGGGTCTATAACCATACCTGGAAGATCGACCCGATCGTTCGGTCGGTCCTGGACACGGACTTTTACAAGCTCCTGATGGCGCAGACGATCTTTCGCCGCCATCGGGACGTCCAGGTCACCTTCGGTATCCATAACCGCACTACCCGGATCCGGTTGGCCGACATCATCGACGCGGGCGAATTGCGCGAGCAGCTCGACCATGTGCGCAGCCTCTCCCTGACGCGTGGTGAATCCACTTGGCTGCGCGGCAACACCTTCTACGGCAAGCGCCAGATGTTCTCGCCGGAATTCATGGACTGGCTTGAGACCTTCCGCTTTCCGGAATACTTGCTGGAGAAGGAAGACGGCCAATATGTGCTGACCTTCCACGGTCCCTGGATCGAAACCACCATGTGGGAGATCCCGGCGCTCGCGATTCTCAACGAGTTGCGCTCGCGTGGCGTGTTGAGAGGCATGGGCAAGTTCGAACTCCAGGTGCTCTATGCCCGCGCCATGACACGTGTGTGGGAGAAGATCGAACGCCTCAGAAGGCTGCCGGATCTTTCCATCTCTGATTTCGGTACTCGCCGCCGCCATGGTTTCCTCTGGCAGGATTGGTGCGTGCAGGCGATGATCGAAGGGCTTGGACCGTCCTTCCTGGGCACCTCCAACTGCCTCATCGCCATGCGCCGTGAGGTGGAGGCGGTAGGTACCAACGCCCATGAGCTTCCCATGGTCTATGCGGCACTCACCGACAGCGATGAGGAATTGGCGAAAGCTCCGTATCGCGTCTTGGCCGATTGGCAGGAAGATTATGAGGGCAACCTGCGCGTTATCCTGCCCGATACATACGGCACGACGAACTTCCTGCAGAACGCTCCCGATTGGATGCCCTCCTGGACGGGTATCCGCGTCGACTCCAAGGATCCCATCGAAGGCGGTGAGGAGGCGATTGCATGGTGGCAGCAGCGCGGGCAGAACCCGAAGGAGAAACTCGCGATCTTCTCCGATGGTCTGGATGTGGATCTGATTGAGAGGATCCACCAACATTTCCGCGGCCGCATGCGCGTCGGCTACGGCTGGGGCACGCTGCTGACGAACGACTTCCGCGGCCTTGCTCCCGAGGGCGGGCTCGATCCCATCTCCATCGTCTGCAAGGTCATCTCGGCCGATGGGCGTCCGACCGTGAAGCTTTCCGACAATCCGACGAAGGCTCTGGGGCCGGAAGAGGAAATCGAGCGTTATAAGCGCGTGTTCCATGTGGGTGCGCAGATTGCGCAGCCGGTTTTGGTGTGATTGCCATGAAAGTTGATCTGAACTGCGATATAGGCGAAGGCTTCGGTCCCTGGCCCATGGGTGATGACGAGGCGATGCTCGACATCGTCTCCTCCGCGAACATCGCATGCGGTTTCCATGCGGGTGATCCGTCCATCATGTTCCGCACGGCGGAGATCGCCAAGAGCAAAGGCGTGGCGATCGGGGCGCATCCGGGCTTCAACGACCTGCATGGATTTGGACGGCGTGTGATCCGTGGAGACTCGCCCACCGAGATCGAGCGGATGATAGCCTATCAGATCGGCGCCATGCAGGCCGTTGCCGCCCTGGCCGGCCATCAGGTCACCTACGTGAAGGTCCATGGCTCGCTCAACAACATGGCGAACGAGGACGAGAGCCTGGCACTTGCGATTGCCCGCGCCATCAAGGGAGTCGATGCAAGCCTCATCAATGTGTGCATGCCGGGCCTTCTGATGGAGAAGGCATCCGAGACCGTCGGCATCCCGGTGGTGAGGGAATTCTTCGCCGATCGTACGTATGAAGACGACGGCGCGCTGACCTCCCGCAGGAAGGCCGGCTCCGTTCTGCACGATGCCGATGCTGCGGCCGAGCGCGTGCTGCGCACTCTCCAGGAGAAGGCCGTCATCACGACATCCGGAAAGCGCATTCCCATCGAGATCGACACGATCTGCGTTCATGGTGATGAGCCAAGTGCGGTCGCCATGGCGCGCACGGTCCGGGCGAAACTCGAAGCAAACGGCATCATCATTGCTCCGTTCTCTGGACGCTAGGAATGTCGTTCAAGGATCACTTCTCGACACGATCCGCTGATTACGCAACCTACCGACCAACTTATCCGCAGGCTCTGATCGATTATCTCGCTGAACAGTGCAGGCAGGCGCAGATGGCGCTCGACGTCGGGTGTGGCACCGGGCAGCTTTCCGTGCTGTTGGCGGATCGCTTCAAGTACGTGATCGCAATCGATGCCAGCGCGCAGCAGATCGAGAAAGCGGAAGCACATGAGCGTGTGGATTATCGCGTCGCGCCGGCTGAAAAGAGTGGTCTCCCCGATCAGACGGTCGATCTGATCACGGCGGCGCAGGCGGCCCACTGGTTCGATCTCGAGGCATTTTATGCGGAAGCGCGCCGTGTCGGAAAGCCGGGTGCGGTCCTCGCGCTCATCGCCTATGGCGTAATCCAGGCCGATCCGGAGATCGACCCGGTGATCCACCATTTCTATGAAGAGGTGGCCGGCCCTTATTGGCCACCGGAGCGTCGCCTTGTCGAGAATGGCTATCGCTCCTTCGACTTTCCCTTTGAGGAGTGGACTGCGCCGCCGCTGGCCATTGAGGTGCAATGGCAGGTCTCCGACCTGATTGGTTATATTGACACGTGGTCAGCGGTGCGTGGGCTTGAGAAGGCGCAAGGGCGTGAACCGTTCGAGCAGTTCCAGCGCGATCTCTCAAGTCTTTGGAACGAGCCGCAGCGTCGTCGCACGATCCGGTTTGCCTTGTCGCTGCGCATCGGGCACATCTGAAACGGCGCGGAATGCCTTCGTGAGAAACGGTTTGAGCGCGGCCAGCGTCTCTTCAGGCGCTTCCTCGGCAAGATAATGGCCGCATTCGATGCCGTGCCCTTCCACATGATCCGCCCAATCGCGCCAGACCGCCAGCACATCGTACCAGCGCTCCAACCCGTTCCTTAACCCCCATAGCGCTTGCATCGGACACGCGATGCGTCGTCCAGCCTGCTTGTCGGCTTCGTCCAGCTGCATGTCCATGGTCGCACCGGCGCGGTAATCCTCGCACATGGCATTGATGGTTTCAGGGTTGGTGTAGCAGCGCCGGTACTCTGCCAACGCCTCTGCATCGAACATCGTGCGCCCCCGACGCAAATAGAACGTGTCGGGATCAGCAGAGATCAGCGTTTCAGGAATGGGATGTGGCTGTGCGAGGAAAAACCAGTGCCAGTAACCCATCGCAAAAGCCATGTCGGTTCGCTTGAAATGCTCGTAGGTCGGCAGAATGTCGAGAACGGAGAGGGCCACGACCCGGCTGGGGTGATCGAGCGCCATACGATAGGCGCAGCGCCCGCCGCGATCGTGACCCACAACAGCAAAGCGCTCGAAGCCGAGAGCCTGCATCACCTCGACCATATCGCGGGCCATGGCGCGCTTGGAGTGGGGCTCATGATCGGGTGTAGTCGAAGGCTTGGAGCTGTCGCCATAGCCGCGCAGGTCCGCACAGACGACCGTGAAATCCTCAGCCAGGCGCGGAGCAACCTGGTGCCACATCACATGAGTCTGCGGGTGCCCATGAAGCAGCAGGACAGGCGGCCCCTTACCGCCATGGCGGAGATTGATGACGGCCTCGGATGTTTCGACCCGATGATGCGTGAAGTTCTCGAACATGGGCCGAGTGTCTTACACTTCCACGCGAGGTTCCAGCCCTACGAAAGCAGGCAAGCGGCATTCTGAGTGCAGGTCTGCATCAGCGTTCCGTCTCGCCTGTTCTGAACGATAAGACTACCAGGAGCGGCGTGTGCCGTTGTCGATATGGATGAGGCCGTTTCGGTACATCTTGATGCCGCCGACCTCAGGACGTGAGCTCAAGTAGGCCATCACGCCGCGAGTGCGGGTTCTCACCCTGAAATCGATGGCGCGGCATGAGAGATGAAGGGAATGACGCGCGCCGCCTGCACGCCAGTTCCGGCTCGTGCTGCGATGCGTGGACTCGACGCTGACGGGGCCGAACTTGCTCGCGACATCCGCCACGACTTCCTGCAGGCTGCCAGGCAGGCAGTTCGTTGGGGCGCTGGCACGCAGCGTTATCGTGCCCTGCGTCACCAGCGAGGCAAAGCCTGAGAGGGTTCGATTGTTGAGCGTGCTGGCATTGGGCAGGCTGCCCGTCGTAGCAGGATCCGTGATCCGATCATTGGAGGGCAGGCTGCTGTATTCGATTTTGGGAAGAGCTTTGGATAGGGCCCTACGAAGAGCCTTGGTCTTGGGAAGGGTTTTGGGAAGAGGATCTGTTGCGGGCGAAGGATCAGGATTGGAAATGGGAATCGGGATCACGATCCCGGTTGGTTGAGGGTATGGGCTTTGTGCATTGGCCAGATTTGGCGATAGGCCCGCAAGACAAGCGCTGGTCACGAAGGCGAGCCAAGGCGCGCGACGAACGTTCAATTCGGTGCTCATCGGGATCTCCCCGTTCTGAGCCCCCACACAAGGAACGCCGTGTGGATGGTCCTCCCAACGGCAGCAATGTTTATTGGCCAGTAAACTGGCAGTTGCGTTTACCGCTTAGGGGCAAGTACCTATGCTACTGCCTAGTTGAGGCAAGGGTAACGTAGAGAAAATCGTTTATCCAAAAGGGTTATTGGTTAGCAAAACTCTTATTTTGTAAGCGTTTTAGCCTCGCAAATATTTCTATACTTAACGTTATATGTTACAAGTCTTGATGTTATATGTTACAAATCTTGGGGTCTTGCAGGTTTCCTTGACGATACACATATCATGTTGCGAGCCGTAACATCGGCAATTGGAGACTGGAATGCCCGCTGTCCGTAGCGACCTGTTCGACGCCATCAAAGCTGCCGGCCCGAGCCGGGAGGATTCCCTTGCGCGCATCACGCTCCTGGCGAAGCTGATGGACAGCGCTTTCGTCATCCCGGGCCTGAACCGCCGCATCGGCCTCGATGCCGTCCTGGGCCTCGTCCCGGGCGTCGGCGATGCTCTTTCAGCCGCCTTGGCTAGCTATATCATCTGGGAGGCCCACCAGCTCGGCTTGCCGCGCTGGAAGATCGCCCGAATGGTGGCCAACGTGGCCGTGGATACCGCCATCGGCGCCATTCCACTGGCCGGCGACGTGTTCGACGTGTTTTTCAAATCCAACGTGCGCAACCTGCGGATCATCCACGATCACCTCGGCACGCCCAAGCGGGGTCCGAAGGAGATCGACGGTACAGCGGTCCGTATCGGCGAACGCTAAGTTGAAGTGAAGCTCAATGAAAAGCGCGGCTCAAAGGCCGCGCTTTTGCTTTATCGATGGCTTGAGATGAACTGCTTGAAGCGCTCTGATTTGGGAGCGCCGAACACCTCAGCCGGCGGACCTTCCTCTTCCACGACGCCCTTGTGAAGGAAGACCACGCGGTTCGACACGTCGCGGGCAAAGCCCATCTCATGCGTGACCACCAGCATGGTGCGGCCTTCCTCCGCGAGCGAGCGCATGACGCGCAGCACCTCGCCGACGAGTTCGGGATCGAGCGCGGAGGTCGGCTCGTCGAACAGCATCACGTCCGGGCGCATCGCGAGCGCGCGGGCAATGGCTGCGCGCTGCTGCTGACCGCCGGAGAGGTGAGAGGGGTACTGATTGCGCTTGTCGGCGATGCCGACTTTCGCCAGCAGTTCCTCGGCCTCTGCAATGCACTCGGCCTTGGGTCGCTTCTGCACATGCACGGGCGCTTCGATCACGTTCTCCAGGATCGTCATGTGGGACCAGAGATTGAAGCTCTGGAACACCATGGCGACGCGCGAGCGGATGCGGTCCACCTGGCGCTGATCCGCCGGGACCATGCCCTTGCGACCAGCTTTGAGCTTGATCGTCTCGCCACCAATGGTGACATCGCCGCCATCGGGCACTTCGAGCATGTTGATACAGCGAAGCATCGTCGACTTGCCGGAGCCGGAGGCGCCGAGGATCGAGATCACATCGCCTTCATTGGCCTTCAGCGACACTCCCTTGAGAACTTCAAGCGATCCGAAATTCTTGCGCAGGTTAGTGATCGAAACAGCAGGAACGGTCTGGGAAGACAAAGACGAAACTCCGTTAGACATGCGCGGCCTCCAGGCGCGGCTCAATGGCCGGCGGGCGGCGCAGATGAGGCGAGAGCCACCATTCGATGGCCATGATGATGCGAGTGATGATGAAGTTCAGGACGAGATAGATCGCACCTGCGACGATGAACACTTCCACGGCGCGGAACGTCTGCGAGATCATTTTGGCCGCAAGGCCCGTGACTTCCATCATGGTGATGACGGAGGCCAGCGACGTGGCCTTCACCATCAGAATAATCTCGCTGCCGTAAGCAGGCAGTGCCTGCCGCACGGCGATGGGGAAGATGATGCGGCGGAAGAGCAGGAAACCCGACATGCCGCAGGCGCGCGCGGCTTCGACCTGATGATGCGGAACCGCTTGCAGTCCGCCGCGGATGATCTCGCTGCCATAGGCCGCCGTGTTCATGGTGAGTGCGAGAACCGCACACCAATAGGGCTCACGGAAGAAGCCCCACAAGCCCAGTGCATCCAGTGTAGGCCGAAACTGTCCGAGGCCGTAATAGATCAGGAAGATCTGCACGAGCAGCGGCGTGCCGCGGAATACGAACACATAAGCCTGCGCCGGCCAGTCGAGCAGCTTGATATTCGACATGCGCATGAGCGCGAGCAGCATGGCGAAGACGGCGCCGAAAGCAATCGACGTGAAGGCGAGATTGAGGGTTAGCGGAATGCCGCCGATGAGACGCAGGAACGCTTCCTGCATGAAGGCGAAATCCATCAGGAAGCCCTCCGCATACCGCGCAGCGAATAGGTCTCCGCACGCTGGAACAGATAGGTCGAAACCCAGGTGATGACGAGGTAGAGAATCGCCGCCGTGATGTAGAAATCGAATGGACGGCGCGTGGAGCCCGCGGCTACCTGCGACTGGCGCAGAAGCTCGACGAGGCCAGTCACAGAAATCAGCGCGGATTCCTTCAGCACCAATTGCCACGTATTGCCGAGGCCGGGAATGGCATAGCGTAGGACCTGCGGTGCGATGATCCGGCGGAACATGAGCCACCGGTGCATGCCGACCGAACGGGCAGCCTCCAGCTCGCCGCGGCTGACCACTTGGAAAGCGCCGCGGAACACCTCGGCCTGATAGGCACCGGAGACAATGCCGATGGCCATGGCGCCTGTGGCGAAGGCCGGGACGCCGATGAAGCCCTCAGCGCCGAACAGGCTGCCGATGGCGCCGAGCGCTGCACTGCCGCCGAAATAGAAGAGATAGATCACAAGGAGATCGGGAATGCCGCGCAGAACGGTTGTGTAGCCGTCTGCCAGCCAGCGGACCGGCGCATTGCCGCCGATCTTGCCCCAGGCCACGAAGGTTCCGACGATGGAACCTGCGAGGAAGCCGCAGCTGGCGACCGCAATCGTCATGCCCGTCGCCGTCAGAAGAGCCCATCCCCATCCATTGGGGCCGAACCCGACGAGTTCGAAATAGCTCAGATGTTGCACGCTTTAACTTTCTTGACTGTGCCCGTCCTCTACAGCGGAAAACGGGCCATTTCCTCTCATACCCGGCTTGGCCGGAATCCGCTCCCCAGGCGAGCAGGGGCTTGCGCTGGGGGGCAATGTTTGGCCGCTCTCTTGTCAGGTTTGCGGCGTCATGTCGATCTTGAACCACTTCTCCGAGAGCTTCCGGATGGTTCCGTCATCGATTGCCGACTGGATGGCCTTGCCGAACATGCTTTTGAGTTCGGCGTCACCCTTGCGCAGACCCACCGCCACGCCCCGGCCCAGTACATCACCCGTCAAGCCGGCGCCAGCGATCACCATGTCCTTGAATTCCGGTTTTTCGGTCGAGGCCTTCAGCGCTGAATGGGCGGCGAAGATCGCATCGATGCGGCCTGCTGCAAGGTCGAGGTCGTGCTGTTCCGTAGTCTTGTATTCACGGATCGTGACCACGTCCTTGAGATATTTGTCCAGAAACTGGGCATTCACCGTCGAGCCTTGGGTGCCCACAGTCTTACCCTTCAGGAGCGGTTTCCACTCTTCGATTATCTTTTGAGCGGCTTCGGGATCCTTGTCGATGTTGATGCGCTGGCCCTGGCCCGCGAGCTTCGTGAGCGGTGAGTCCTTCAGCACGCCCCAGCCCTGAGGGCCCGAGGCGTAGGGACCAGCGAAGTCGATGGTCTCCAGGCGCTTTTCCGTGATGTTCATGCCGGCCATGATGGCATCGTATTTCTTGGCCTGAAGCGCCGGAATGATGCCGTCCCAATCCTGGGAGACGATCTCGCACTTCACCTTCATGCGGGCGCACAGGTCGTTGGCGAGGTCGATCTCGAAGCCCTCCAGCTTGCCCCCGGCGCCCGTGAAGTTCCACGGAGCGTAAGCGCCTTCGGTCGCGATCTTGACGGTCTTCTCCTGCGCGGAGGCTCCACCCATAGCGAGAGTGGAGGCCAGCAGGGTCAGACCCAGTGCCTTGAACAGTTTCATCATCGTTCCCCTGGTCAGCTTTGACTGATCCTTTTGCCCAAATGGCTGCAGCAGCGCATCATTCGGCTCCCAAAGGTAACAGCCAAAAGCCAAGCCGGCGCAAGGCCTAATCATGCCGAATCAACGGGCTAGACTGGCGTTTTCGGTCGCAGTCGACCCGTTTTCATACAAAAAGGGCGCGGCCGAGGCCGCGCCCTGGATGTGTGAAGCCTGAAACGTTAGGCCTTCGGGGAGATGTCGATCTTGAACCACTTCTCAGACAGCTTCTTCACCGTGCCGTCCTTGACAGCCGCCTGGATGGCCTCGTTGAAGGCCTTCTTCAGCTCCTGGTCTTCCTTGCGCAGGCCGACGCCGACGCCTTCACCGAGCAGGCCGCCGGTGATGGATGGGCCGACGAGAGCGTAATCCTTGAACTCGGGCTTTTCGAGGGTGCCGATGATTGCCGTGGAATCGGCGAGAACCGCATCGATGCGACCGGCAGCGAGGTCGAGATCGTGGGCCTCGGTGGTCTTGTACTCGCGGATCTCGGCCGTGCCCTTGTAGTACTTGTCGGCGAAGTTCGCGTGGATGGTCGAGCCCTGGACACCGATGGTCTTGCCCTTCACGAGCGGCTTCACGGCATCGATGGCCTTCTCGGCGGCTTCCTTCTGGGTGTCAAGGTTGAAGGCCTGGCCCGTGCCCGGCATCTTGGCGAGCGGCGAGGACTTCGGGACGAGGAAGCCGTTCGGGCCAGCGGCATAGGGGCCAGCGAAGTCGATGGTCTTCTTGCGCTCGTCGGTGATGCTCATGCCGGCCATGATGGCATCGTACTTCTTGGCGGTGAGGGCAGGGATAATGCCGTCCCAATCCTGAGCGACGATCTCGCACTTCACCTTCATGCGGGCGCACAGGTCGTTGGCGAGGTCGATCTCGAAGCCCTCCAGCTTGCCCCCGGCGCCCGTGAAGTTCCACGGAGCGTAAGCGCCTTCGGTCGCGATCTTGACGGTCTTCTGCTGGGCCGATGCTCCGCCGATTGCGAGAGCGGTGCCGAGGACGGCGAGGCCGACGGTCTTAACGAATTTCATAGTCGTTCCCTTAACTTATGGGCTCCGGATACACTTTGGAGCCTATCTTGCTCGCGGCCCTCTCAGGCCGCGCCGTGACGCAGTAACTGCCAATCTTTGGAAAAAGGCAAGGGGCCCTTGGAGGCCCTTACACAACCCGCAGGCGGATCTCGCCAAGGCCTTCGATAGCCCCGATCATGGTCTGCCCTTGCGTTACGGCGCCTACGCCTTCCGGCGTTCCGGCAAAGATCACGTCGCCCGGAGCGAGCTCGAAATACGAAGAAAGGTAAGCAATCTGCTCGGCTACGGACCAGACCATGTCCGAGAGATCGGCCTTCTGCTTTACGGCACCGTCGACGCTGAGAGAGATGGCGCCCTTGGCCGGATGCCCGGCTTCTGTGGCGGGATGGATCGGGCCGACGGGGCCTGAGAAATCGCCCGCCTTGCCGAGCTCCCATGGGCGGCGCAACTGCTTGGCCTCGTCCTGAAGGTCACGGCGGGTCATATCGAGACCGACCGCATAGCCGAAGACATGGTCGAGCGCGTCGGAAACCGGGATGTCCCGGCCACCCTTGGCGAGGACGACCACCAGTTCCACCTCGAAGTGATAGTTCTGCGTCTTGGGCGGATAGCGATGGTCAACCGTCTGACCCTCCGGCACGACCTGCAGGGCATCGGCGGGTTTCATGAAGAAGAAGGGCGGCTCGCGGGTCGGATCGCCACCCATCTCCCGCGCATGAGCGGCGTAGTTGCGGCCAACACAATAGACGCGCCGCACGGGAAGAAGGTCTCTGGAGCCTGCGATCGGGAGGGCGCTGAGCGGAGGAGTGGGGATGACGTAAGCCATGATGGTTTGCGAGAGCCTTCTGATGAAAGGGCAGGGATCGTCTTTCTCCTTCCTATACCTTGCAGTCCGCACCACAAGACGTCATGAACGGAGGCTCCACACGAGGAACGACAATGACCGCACACGGCAGCACTGGTACGGCTCTCATTGAAACCCTGAAGGCACGGCTCGGAGAGGCCTATGTGCTGACGGCGACAAGCGACATCGACGCCCACCTCACCGAGGCGCGGGGGCTGTATCGAGGCGAGGCCCTGGCCGTGGTGCGGCCTAAGGATCGTGAGGAAGTTGCATTCGTCCTGCAGGAATGCGCGAAGGCCGGCGTGCCTGTGGTGCCGCAAGGCGGCAATACGGGTCTCGTCGGCGGCGGCGTCCCTTATGGTGGCGTGGTGCTGTCGCTGACCCGTCTTGATCGCATCCGTGAGATCGATCCGGTGAATGCTACGATGACAGTCGAGGCCGGCTGCATTCTCAAGACCGTGCAGGATGCAGCGGGCGAGGCCGGTTACCTCTTTCCTCTGTCCTTGGCCTCGGAAGGCTCGTGCCGCATCGGCGGCAATCTTGCCACCAATGCCGGCGGCACCGCCGTTCTGCGCTATGGCAACATGCGTGATCTGACGCTCGGTCTCGAAGTGGTGCTGGCCGACGGCCGCATTTGGGATGGCCTCAAAGGTCTGCGCAAAGACAATACGGGATATGACCTGAAGGATCTCTTCATCGGGTCGGAGGGCACGCTCGGCATCATCACGGCTGCCGTGCTGAAGCTCTTTCCCAAACCACATGCACGTGTCACCGCGTTCATCGGCTGCGCCTCGCCCTACGATGCGCTCAAGGTGTTCCAGCGTCTGCGCGAGGCGGCAGGCGACCAGCTCACCGCGTTCGAATACATGCCGGAATTCGGCATCGAGATTGTCTTGAAGCACATGCCGGGTTCGGTGCGACCGCTTGCCGAGAAGCACAATTCCTATGCATTGATCGAGCTGTCTTCACCGCAGAAGGATGCGGACCTGCAAAGCCAGCTCGAAGCCGTCCTCGGCGAAGCCTTCGAGGAGGGCTTGGTGCAGGATGCGGTGCTGGGTTCCAGCGAGGCGCAGAGCCAGGCGCTCTGGGGGCTGCGCGAGCATCTCTCCGAGGTCCAGCGCATGGAAGGCGGATCGATCAAGCACGATGTCGCCGTGCCTGTCTCGCGTGTGGCCGAGTTCATCGATGTGGCGACGAAAGCCTGTGAGGTGGAGATGCCGGGTGTGCGTGTGTGTGCTTTCGGCCATTTCGGCGACGGCAATATTCACTTCAATCTGTCGCAGCCGGTGGGCATGGATAAGGCCAAGTATCTTAGCGAATGGGAGCGCTTCAGTCGCATCGTGCACGATATCGTGCACGACATGAATGGTTCGATCTCCGCCGAGCACGGCATCGGCCTCATCAAACGCGATGAGCTGGTGCACTACAAGGATCCGGTCGCGCTCGATCTCATGCACAGCCTCAAGCGCGCCCTCGATCCGCAGAACATCCTCAATCCCGGTAAAGTCGTAGCAGTTGGAGAGAATCTCCCGTCTGCATTCCCCAAGGTAGGATAGGGCCCATGAAAAGCATTGACCTTCTCGCTTTCGGCGAGCCGCTGATGGAATTCGCAGAGGTGCAGCGTGAGGACGAGCGCCTCTACCTTCCTGGCTTCGGTGGTGATGTTTCCAACGCCGCCGTTGCGGCAGCGCGCCAGGGTGCGAAGACTGCGATCTTCACCGCACTGGGGCGTGATTTCTTCGGGCAGGATTTTCTTGATCTCTGGCACCGCGAAGGCATCGATTGCTCAACCGTCATTTCGCGCAAGGATGGGCGAACGGGTGCCTACTTCATCAGCTATGGCGCGGACGGGCACGTGTTCTCCTATGCCCGTGCAGGATCGGCGGCGAGCCTGATCACTGTCGATGAGTTGCCGCTGATCCAGATTGCGTCCGCGCGCATCCTGCACGCATCGGGTATCACGCAGGCTATCTCGGAAAGCTGCACCGATGCGGTGTTCGCCGCGATCAACCATGCGAAAGCGAACGGAACGGTCGTGAGCTATGACACCAACCTCCGTCTGAAGCTCTGGCCGTTGGAGCGCGCCCGCGCGATCATTCATGGTGCGTCCGCCATGTCGGATATTCTTCTGCCCGGCCTCGACGATGCACGCCAGCTCACGGGGCTGGAAAGCCCTGAAGAGATCTGTGCGTTCTATCTCAATCTCGGTTGCGGCGTGGTGGCGCTGACCATGGGCAAGAACGGCACGATGGTAGCTACAAAAGAGCAGCTGGAGGTGGTCGCGGCAAAGCCTGTCGAGGCCGTCGATGCAACAGGTGCTGGCGACACATTTGACGGGGCATTTCTCGCTGAGTGGCTCCTGCATCGCGACCCGTTCCGTGCAGCGGCTTACGCCAATGCAGCTGCCGCCCTGTCGACCTTGGGCAGGGGGGCCGTTGCGCCCATGCCTCATCGGGCTGAAGTCGAGCGTTTTCTTCAAGGCTCATGAAAAACGGCGGGTCCTATGGACCCGNNTCGTGCGGAAAAGTGGACCTGGTTTTCCGTTTCAACGATGCGCTCCTCCATAAATCGAGCATCGGATGAGCCCCAAAAGTGGACTCCACTTCGGGGCTGATGCTTTAGCGGCGACGGCTCACCGAGCCGCCGGGAAGACGGCGCGCGTCTGCCATGTGCTGCTCGATATGCGGTACCACGGAAGCTGCGAACTGGCGCAGGGACGGATCGCCGCCAGCCTGAGCATAGTTCGCGTGCAGGGCCAGCGCTTCCTGGTGACCCATTCGCTGATACTGACCGTAGAGACGGTCGAACTGCGCGCCGGAGGTAGAGGCGAGCTGGTTCAGCATGGCCGTCTTTTCGGGGCTGAGCGGAACACCAACGCGGATCGGCGTGATCGAGCCGGTGGACTGCACATCGGCCGCCGAGCCGGCCGCCGCACCCGTCGTCGCGCCGACACCAGCCCCAACAGCCGCGCCGACGGGGCCGCCGACCAAGGCTCCAACGCCAGCACCCGTCAGGGCGCCGGTTGCCGTGCCGCCAGTTGCGCGTGGAGAGGTGGCCGCCGCCCCTGCAGTGGTGCCTGCAGCTGCGCCGACACCAGCGCCCACAGCGGCACCCACCGGACCACCGATGAGAGCGCCGATACCAGCACCGGCCAGCGTGCCGCCGAGCGAACCGGCGATGAACTCACCGGAAGCCGTGTAGACGGGGCGACCGCCATTCAGTGCTTGGCTGGTCATGGAGTGATCTTGGATCATCTCCTGAGCGAAGCGGCGGACAGTGGGATTACGCGAGCGCTGCAAAGCGAGCTGGCTCGAGGCAATCTCGAATGCATCGGATTGAGCCGCCATCATACGGTAAGTCTGACTATCCATGACCGCCTGGGCAAAAGCTGGTGCGGAAATGGATGCAAGCAGGGCAGCGAGAACAACATGCTTCTTCATGAGGTAACTCCTGTTTCTTGGAGCGCAGAACACCGCGCGAAGCCCGCCAGGCTTGCAAAATTCATGGGTGGCTGCTGCACCCCTTCAACGAGGAGCGATCTGGGCGGTTCCAGAAAGGAACGACATATCATCTACGCTCAAGCTCTGAATCTTTGCCAAGTTTGAAGCGTGAGCAGAACAATCAATCCTATTGGAGAGCGCTTAAGACATCGAGATCGTGACGGCTTCAACAGCCTTGGCCAGAGCCTTAGGATTGACGGAGAAGACGGCCTGAGGCGTGCCGGCTGCGGCCCACACGGTGTCGTAGACGAGAAGGTCCGGATCGATGAAGGTCTTCATGGGCTGATCATGACCGAAAGGGGGAATGCCGCCGATGGCAAAGCCTGTCCAGGCCCGTACCGTTCTGCCGTCGGGACGTGAAAGAGCCTCTCCGATGCTGTGCGCCACACCATCCTGATCGACCCGGTTCTTGCCCGACACCAGCAACAGATAAGGCGTGCCGCTCGTTGCGCCCTGGAACACGAGAGATTTGACGATCTGCGCGACGTCGCATTCACAAGCCGCCGCTGCCTCCTCGGCCGTGCGGGTCGATTGCGGCATATCACGTACATGAATCGTCGATCCGAGCTTGGCTGCAAAATCCTCCACCTTCCGGGAGCTTGAGGGAAGTGGGGCGTTCATGGACGTGCCTCGGGTTGTCTGATGCGGGCAAGAGACAGCATGCCCATACCGCCAACGGTACCGTCAGGCTTCAAGCCTCGCAATTCGGCTGTGAGCAGGAAGCCTGTTTCATCATGATCGATTGTGAAGAGATGATAGCCCGCCTTGTGCGTGAGCGTTCCTCCGCGTGCGGAAGCGGAAGGGGCTCCGACAACCGGAACAGGCCCACGCGGCCCGTCAATGTGAGCGAGCGAGCCCACGTGATTATGCCCGTGAAGAATGAGCTCAGCGCCGACACGCTTGATCATGCCCTCAAATCGCTTGGCGTCGGTCAGATTGCGTCCAGCTTCGGCCCCGCCGACGTGGGGCGGATGGTGAATGAGGACGATGCGGAAGCAGAACGGGTCTTTCCCCAGCTCAGCCAGCATTTCCTCCACATCCTTCGTTTGCTTCGACCCCACACGCCCAGTGGCCACGAAGGGGAGCGTAGGAATGGCAGAGGACAGGCCGATCATGGCTATCTTCCCGTACCGGCGAAGATAGGGAAACACAGCCTCGCGGCCGTCATCGCCGCGTGTCCACGGAGCAATCTTCTTCAGTAAACCTTCGAGCGAGCCGCGCACATACGCATCGTGATTGCCCGGCACGAAGGTGACGCGCGACGGATCGCCGAGACTTTCCATGAATATGCGCGATGTCTCCCATTCATCAGGAAGGCCGATATTGCAGGTATCGCCCGTGCAGGTGATGTGGTCTGGCTTCTGGGCGTGAATATCGGCGACGAGTTCGGCCAGCAGCTCCATGTCGTGCAGGTCCTGCCGGCTGCGGTGCCAGTTGTACCAGCCGGTCAGGCGCTTGCTCAGCAACTGCTTCAGGCGGGGCCGGGGGAGGGGTCCCACATGAGGGTCCGTGAGATGGGCAATGCGAAACATGATGGCCTAGAACAGGTGAACGGACGAGAGTTCGCCCGCCCTGCGCGTGCCGTCAAGCGTTGCCGATGAAGATGCCGGCGAGAAGCGCCAGGACGCTCGCCGGCTTTATGGGACCGCGCAGCCACGAAGAACCACGGCCCGTCTTCGGCCATACCGTCGCAGATCTCTGGGGAGGAGGAAAAGTCGGGGCTAAGGCGGTCCGCGAAAATCCGGTCAATTCGCGAGTCGCTCTCGTCGCTGATGGGGGCGAGCGAGTGACCTCGCGCTCAAGCGGTTCAGATAGTGACTTCATGGCCCCAAACAGGACGATGCCCAGAGGGGCCAGGCTGATAGCCAAGCCCCTCTGGAGCTTGGCTATCGCAAGTTCAAAGCCTTAGTACTGAGCGCCCGGGATCAGGGTCGAGTAGATCGAGCGGTCCTCAAGGTTGAGGGCCGGGGACCAGGAAAAGCGGGTCGTACGGTTGATGTAGGACAGGATCAGGGTCAGAAACATTGGAACGCCTTTGGTTGGCGTTGTGTTAGACCTTAGTAGGATGCAGGTCACGCGTTATTCCCATGGATCAGCTATGCAATGAGTGAATGTCTCCATTCATTTTCCCGTAATCTTCCCATGATTTATTCAGCAAATGTCTGACTCCGTGCCAAAGAGCAAAGCTGCCCGTTTCGTCAGCTGGGGGCTTCATACCTATTGGCGCTTTTCCCGGGGCATGACCTTGGGCGTCCGCGCAGTTGTGCTCGACGGGGGGAACCGGGTCTTCCTTATCCGGCATACCTACATGCCGGGCTGGCACCTCCCCGGTGGCGGCGTGGAAACGGGCGAGACGGCGCTCGATGCGTTGACCCGCGAGCTGCGCGAGGAAGCCTGCATCGCAACCGACGAGCTGCCGGTCCTAGCAGGTGTTTTCTTCAACCATCGGATCTCGCGGCGCGACCATGTGCTGGTCTATGTGATCCGTCGCTTCACGGTCCTGGAAGAAAAGAAGCCTGACCGGGAGATCGCTGAGGCCGGGTTCTTCCCGCTCGATCAATTGCCAGAGGGCACGACGCAGGCAACCCGCCGCCGGCTGGCTGAGATCCTCGAAGGGCAGCCTCCCTCCACCACCTGGTAAGAGAGTAGGGTTTGCGCGGCGTGCCCGACGCTGCTAGAGCATCGGACCCAAAAGTGGAGGGCGCTTTTGGGATCAATCCGATGCTCATTCTCTGTGAGTAGCGCATCGTTCGATGCGGAACCGGAGGTCCGCGTCAGCGACCCGAAGGGCCACGTCAGTGAAAACCGGATCCACTTTTGAAGCACGATGCGCTATGGCCAGAGCCACAGAAGGAAACGCCGCACCCATGACCATCATTCGGATTCAGCGACGACGACAGGGCTGCCTTCATTAGTCCGGCCGCCTTTCCTATTGTCGTCTCGCACCCTGAGTCCGTTCATGACCGAGCTTTCCCTTCTCATCCGTTCCGAGCAACCCATTGATGCCGAGGCTATCGAGCGCCTTCACGAGCGCGCCTTCGGTCCAGGCCGTTATGCCCGCACGGCCTCCCGTCTGCGGGAAGGTGCCGGCCATCTGCTCGATCTCTCCTTTACCGCTATGGTGGGCACGCTGCTGGTTGGCTCCGTCCGCCTGACGCCGGTGATGGCAGGCGAAGAGCCTGCTTTGATGCTGGGGCCGTTGGCTGTCGAGCCGGCCTTCGAGAGCAGAGGCATCGGCGCTGCCCTCATGCGCCGTTCGCTAGAGGCGGCGAAGGCAAAGGGGCATACCCTGGTGCTCCTCGTGGGCGATGAGCCCTATTACAGCCGCTTCGGCTTCAAACATGTCCCGCCGCAGCAATTGCAATTGCCGGGCCCAGTCAATCCTGCCCGCTTTCTGGCTTTGGAGCTGGCGGAGGGGGCACTCACCCGTACGAAAGGAATTGTCACGCCTCTTCCGAAAGAGGCGTGATCAGGCTCTGCGGCGGCCTTCCGTCAGCCAAGCCGCGAGCGTCGCGCCGATCAAAAGCGCAAGGCCGATGAAGCCGAGCGCCAGCGGGAAGACGGAGACGCCGCGCACGATGGCGCTTTCACTGGGCTTGAGGCCGATCCAATCGCCACCGGAGAAGCGCGAGCCGGAATGCACCACGAGGATGCGGGGCACCGTGATGCTCTGGTCACCTTCCATCGCCACGCGTCGCACGGAGCCACCGGTCGCTTCCGCTATGGGAGTGAGCGCCTCCGTATTGCTGAACACGTCCATCAGCTCGCGCGGGTTGGCGGGGCCGATGCTCACGAAGGCGATGAGCTCGCCGGAACGCACCGTGTGAAGGCCGAGTTCCTTGCCTTCGATCTCGGCCGTGAATAGACCGGGACGGCTCTCAGAGAGGGGAATGCTGCTCTCCGCGCCGCTCGGTGTCACGACGGTTACGGGTGCTGCCGTGTCCTCCATTGTCTGCCGCTCAATGCGGATGGTGCGGCCTGAAGCTGATGCGCGAAGCGCTTCCTCCTCCAGTGCCGGCTCTTTCATGAGCCAATGCGCCAGGCGGCGCAGCAGGTCCAGATGCGGGCCGCCATCCTGATAACCGCGCGCCCAAAGCCAAGCATGATCGGAGAGAAGCAGCGCAACGCGGCCCTTCTCCTCGCGTCGCAGCACGAGCAGCGGAAGATCGTTCGCCCCGGACATCAGCGTTGCGCCCGATTGCACGTCGGACCCGATGATGCGCAGCCACTCGCCCCAGGCCGGCGGTGAAGTCTCGGACCCCGGCAGATCCCGCGTCACGGGATGGCGATTGCCGGTATCGGTGATGCTGGCCTTATACGGTTGCTCGACGATGCGCCCGTTGGGGATGCCGGGAATGACCGGTGCGAGCCGCGTTTGTGCAAGGCTGCCATAGCTTGCGAATTCCGGACCTGCCGCGACAAGGATTGCGCCGCCCTCGCGCACATAGCGCACGATGTTCTCGAAATAGCTCGAAGGCAGGATGCTCTGGTTCGCGTAGCGGTCGAAGATGATCAGGTCGAAATCCTTGATCTTCTGCTGGAACAGCTCGCGGGTCGGGAAAGCGATCAGCGACAATTCGTTGATCGGCGTGCCGTCCTGCTTCTCCGGCGGACGAAGAATGGTGAAGTGCACGAGGTCCACATTGGCGTCGGACTTCAGCAGGTTGCGCCAAGTGCGTTCACCCGCATGGGGCTCGCCAGAGACGAGCAGCACGCGCAGCTTCTCGCGAATGCCTTCGATGGGAACGACGGCGCGGTTGTTCGCCTGCGTCAGCTCGTTGGGCAGGCCTTCCACTTCCAGCTCGACCACATTCGTGCCGCCATGTTCGATCTGCACCTGCAGAGAGAACGGCGTATCGGAGCGGACCTGCTGGCGGGAGAGAACCTGTCCATCACGCCGAAGCGTGACGAGGGCCGAGCCCGTGCCGCCGCGCTCCATCACCTGCGCACGGATGGTCTGCTCCTTGCCGACAATGCCGAAGCGGGGAGCCTCGATCAGCTTGATCTGCCGATCGCGCTCATCGGGACGACCCGTGACGAGGGCGTGCAGGGGCGCGCGGAATCCAAGCGCGTCGATGGAGGGCGGGATATCGTGCACCACTCCGTCCGTGATGAAGATCACACCTGCCAGACGATCCGGCGGAACATCGGCCAGGCCGTTGGAGAGGGCGGCGAACAAACGCGTTCCCTCATCGCCTCCGCTGTCATCCGCCTGGATGTAGCGCGGCTCCACATCGGCGAGCGAGCCGAAGCGCCGCTCCAGCTCCGCTCGCACCTGATCCGTCATCGCGGCGCGGTCTCCGAGGGTCTGCGAGGTCGAGCGGTCGGTGACGATGGCCACGATGTCCTTCACCTTCTCGCGCTCTTCCTGCACAAGGGACGGATTGGCGAGAGCAAGAAACACGAGCGCCAGCGCAATAGCCCGGAGGATCGCCACAGGCCCACGTGAGATGATCGCAAGGATCGCAAGCAGCGCGGCAATAGCACCAACAATCCAGAGTGCATAGGTTGGAATGAGGGGCGAGAAGCCGATCGAAAGCACTGATAACATGGCTCGCCTTACTGCCCCAGCCGCTCGAGCAGTGCGGGCACATGCACCTGGTCGGCCTTGTAGTTGCCGGTGAGTGAGTACATCACGATGTTGATGCCACTGCGGTAGGCCATCTCACGCTGGCGCTGATCGCTGCCGACAACGGGGAAAAGATATTCTCCGCGCGCACCGACAGCCCACGCGGCGGCAAGATCGTTGGAGGTGATGATGATCGGAGATACGCTGTCGCCAGAGCGGGCGGGACGGTTCTCTTCACCCTCTGCCTGAGGCGGTAGAGCTTCGACCCAGGTCTGTCCCGTGGCGTAGCGGCCGGGAAAGGAGTCGAGAATATAGAATGTCTTCGTCAGCACGTGATCTGTAGGCACCGGCTCAAGCTCAGGAATGTCGAGGGTGGCCAACATGCGCCGCAGATACTGGCCTTCGGCACTCACCGCTCCATCGGGGCGATTGTTGAAAGCATCGCGAGTATCGAAGATCACTGTGCCGCCGCCTTTCATGAAGGCGTCGAGCTTACGGATCGCCGCTTCCGATGGAACGGGCCGTGTGGCGACGATGGGCCAGTAGATGAGCGGATAGAAAGCGACCTCATCGCGCGATGGATCGATGCCGATGGGATCGCCGGGGGTCAGCGCCGTGCGCTGCGACAGAACCTGCGTCAGTCCCAGAAGGCCGGCCCTGCTCGCCTCATCGACACCCGTATCGCCAGTGATCACGTAAGCCAAGCGTGTCACAAGTGCGGGGCTCGCGCTCTCGTCAAACCGGCGCGGCCCAAGGTCCTGCGCTCGCACATCGAAGGCGGAGGTAAAGAGCATCATCGATGCGAGAAGGATGGAGGCTGCCGCGCCTGCCTTGCGCAAGCGTCCTGAAAGATTTGCGAGATGGCCACCGAGCCACAGCGAAGCCAGCGTATCAGCAAGAAGCAGGATGAGAGCGAGCATGAAGAGAGGCATGCGCAGATCGATGGTTTGAGCGCCCGCCAGTGGTGCGATCCGTGCGTTGAGCGGAGCGATGTTGAGCAGTGCGAGCTTGTCGTCCGGCAGAAGCGCATTCACGGCGAGACTTGAATCGACGGGACCATAGAAGCCCGGCGGATGCTCTCCTGTAGCGCGCTCGTTATAGTTGCGAGCCACGGCACGGGCATTCGCAGCTGGTGTTGTGAACACGCCGTAGCCATCAAGGGTTAGGCGTGGAGCAACGGTTTCGTTCTCGGCATTGCGCGCCTCCGCATTCACATCGCTCGGCGCACCAGCGAGAGCCGTGATCCGACGCAGCATGTCGACGAAGAGGCCGGAGAGCGGCAGGTTCGACCAGGTGGTGTCGGCGGTTACGTGGAAGAGCACGACGAGGCCGTCGCCACGCTTGTCTGCTGTTACGATGGGCGTTCCATCTGCCAGCGAGGCCCAGGTACGCGAGGGCAGATCGCCATCGGGCTCGGCGAGGATCTGGCGACGGATGCCGATCTCTTCCGGAACTTTCAGGCCAAAGAAGGGGCTCTCGCGCGTGAAGGGTGCAAAGGTTTTCGGCGTATCCCATGAGAGGGATCCACCGAGGCTGCGCCCGCCGCGGCGCAGGCGGACCGGCACGAGCTCGTCATTGCCCGCAGCCAAACGAGAACCCGCAAAGCGGAGCAGCAATCCGCCCTGTTCGACGAAAGCTGCCACCTTGCCGAGCGTTTCACGGTCGAGGCCGCCTACGTCGGCGAGCACGAGGATGGAAACTTGTTCCTCAATGAGCTGGTTCACTGCATCGGCCACGCCGCCGCGACCCATGCGGATTTCCGAATAGGGCGAGAGGGCGCGCTCGATGTAATAGAGCGGTGAGAGAAGCGGCTGCGTCTGGTCGGCGGTGCCGCCGAATACGAGGCCCACGCGGCGACGCTTGCCGCGCTCGTCGAGGAGGTTCACCGCACCGGCGGAACTCTCGCCGAGAATTTCAATGCGGGCGATGGCGTTTCTGATCTCCGTGGGAAGATCGAAGGCAACCGTGGTTTCGGTGGCGTTCGCGTCGAAGGTGAAGCGCATGTCGGCGAGCGGCAGGTTTTTCAGATCAAGCGCCCGCAGCGTGCCGGAATCACGCCCGTTGGGTTCCGCCCTCACGACCCGCGCGTTCAGACGCCCGCTGGCATTCTCGACACCTGCGACCGCAAGCGTGGAAGCACGCTCGGATTTGAGCACTGTGATCCGCCGACCGTCTGCCATTCGTGCCAAGCCGTCGATGAAGCCCTGTCCATCAACGCCGGCAACCCCGTCACTGATCCAAACGATCTGTGCATCAGGCGTCGCGTCCAGAAAACGCCGGACGGATTCGAGATGAGCTGCGCGATCCTGCAGATGCGGCTGCGGCTTCAAGGAGCGCAGACGCTCCAGCGTGGATCCGGGGTCCGAGGGTTCGATAGCGGCAGGCTGCTCCGCCGTGGCAATGAGAGCGACGGTGCGACCGTCGCGGCCAGCCGCCTCGATGCGCTCGGAGGCAAGATTCATCCGATCTCGCCAGTCGTGCGCAGCGGCAAGGCCATTATCCAAGACAATGAGGAGCGGCGCGCGGTTATTGTCCTCTGCCAGCGGATTCCAGATCGGACCTGCCGCAGCAAGGATGAGAAAAGCCGCGAGCAGCAGGCGCATGAGCAGAAGCCACCAGGGCGTGCGGGCCGGTGTCTCCTGTTCGGGGCGCAGATCGGCGAGGATCTTGAGCGGCGGAAAATCCACGCGCTTGGGCTGAGGCGGCGTAATGCGCAGGAGCAGCCAGATTGCAGGCAGAGCCGCGAGCGCCGTCAGGACGAGCGGAACGGTGAAGGTGAGGGGAAGGCCCAGCATGATCTAGCGCCCTCCTACAGCCGCGCCGCGGGAGGCCGACACCAAGGTCATGAGGCGCAAAGCCACCTCGCTGGCCGGTCTGTCGGTGCGATGGATCGTGAAGGTCCATCCCCGGCGGCGCGTCAGTTCCCGCAACTCGGACCGGTGCGCGTCGATCCGCTCGCGGTAGGTACGCCCCCAGGCTTCGGCATCGCCGATGCGAAGGGAAAGACCATCCTCCAGGTCGTGCAAGACAGCCTGACCTTGGAACGGGAAGGTCTCCTCGACTGGATCGACGATCATCACAAGATGGCCACGGGCGCCGCGTGAGGAGATGCCTTCCACGGTGGCTGCGATGTCGCGCACGGGCGAGAGGAAATCACTGATCAGGATGGCCTCGTGCTGCGGCGCGATGGGAGCGCTGGGCGGCAAATCCTCTTCGAGGGAAGCGCGGTCCGCCACCAATGTCTGCGCCATGGTCTCGGCGATCTGCCGGGTCGCGCGCGGTGCCATGAGGCCGAGCATGCCGATCCGCTCTCCTGCTTCCACGAAGCAACTGGCCAGAGCAAACCCCAACACGATGGCACGCTCGACCTTGGGAGCTTGCGCAAGCTCTGAGGAATAGCCCATGGAAGCGGAGCGATCGATCCAGACCCAGAGGGTCTGAGCCGTCTCCCATTCGCGTTCCCGCACATAGAGCCGGTCGTCGCGGCCGGAGCGGCGCCAGTCGATGCGCTGCGCGGCCTCGCCTGCCACGAAGGGGCGGAATTGCCAGAAGCTTTCGCCAACGCCCGCGCGCCTGCGGCCATGGATGCCGTGGGCGAGGTTGGCGGCCACCCGCCTTGCCTCCAGAACGAGGCGGGGCATGCGGTGAGCAAGCGACAGAGCGCTCTCTGTTTCCTGACGCCGCGGCGAGCGGGCGCTCTCGGGAAGGACCCGGACGCGGGCCATGACTGCGATCCTTAACTTGCCAGCCGCGCGGTGAGACGGCCGATGACGCTGCTCAGCGTCTCCCCATCGGCGCGGGCAGAGAAGGTGAGCGCCATGCGGTGCTTGAGAACAGGCTCAGCCAGCGCCATCACATCCGCAATGGAAGGCGCAACGCGCCCCTCGATCAGGGCCCTTGCACGCACGGCCAGCATCAATGCCTGGCTGGCACGGGGGCCGGGGCCCCAGAGAATCTTGTCGGTGACGCCGTCAAAAGCCTCTCCCTCGGGGCGGGCGGAGCGGACGAGATCGAGGATCGCCTCCACCACGCTCTCGCCCACCGGCAGGCGTCGCACGAGGCGCTGGGCGTTCATGAGCGCTTCGGCATTCATGACGGCGACGGGCTTGTGGTCCTCCGCACCAGTGGTCTCGATCAGGATGCGCCGCTCGGCCTCGCGGGTCGGGTAGTTCACATCGATCTGTAAAAGGAAACGGTCGAGCTGCGCCTCCGGGAGGGGATAGGTGCCTTCCTGCTCGATGGGATTTTGCGTGGCCAGCACATGGAAGGGCTGCGGCAGATCATGCCGCTCGCCGCCTACGGACACATGATGCTCCTGCATGGCCTGGAGCAGGGCGGATTGGGTGCGCGGACTCGCGCGGTTGATCTCGTCCGCCATGAGCAGCTGGGTGAAGACCGGGCCTTTCACGAAGCGGAAGGAGCGGCGGCGGTCGGCACCCTCGTCGAGGATCTCGGAACCGAGGATGTCGGACGGCATCAGATCGGGGGTGAACTGGATGCGGCGGGCGTCCAAGCCTAGAACGGTGCCCAGCGTTTCGACGAGCTTGGTCTTCGCAAGGCCTGGGACGCCCACGAGCAGGCCGTGACCGCCCGCAAGCAGGGTGATCAGGGTCTGATCGACCACGTCTTCCTGGCCGAAGATGACGGTGTGAATGGCCTCCCTGGCGCGCCCGACAGTCTCAAGCGTCGCCTCCGCATTGCGGATGATCGCGTCGTCCAGGGCGGTGGGCGCTTGAGACATGCTGGCCGTCATGAGGTCATTCTCCCTCTCGTTGCATACGCCCCCAAACACCTAGTCTGCCTTCTATCCCCATGGAGTGGCAAGAGTCGATCAGCCGCAGCGGGTAGCCGGAGGATTGGACGAAGCTCCTGGGGACTCTATGCTTAGGAACTAGCCGATGGCAGCCCTTCGTCGATCCTCAATGTTCACTTTCTTGTTCACGCTTGCGTCATGACGGATTCCAACACCCCTTCTCCCAGTTCTGCCCTGGCCCGCCTCGCGGAGGCGCTCGGCGCGGAGGCCAAGCGAAAAGGCCTTCCGCCGGTGGAGCGCTGGAACCCGCCTTATTGCGGCGAGATCGACATGCGCATCGCCGCCGACGGCTCCTGGCACTATATGGGCTCGCCCATCAACCGACCCGCGCTTGTAAGACTGTTCTCCACAGTTCTTCGCAGGGACCCGGAGCGCCATGTGCTCGTCACCCCTGTGGAGCGGGTGGGGATCACCGTCGAGGACGCCCCGTTCCTCGCCGTCGAGATGGCGGTCGAAGGGGAGGGGGAGGATCGCCAGATCGCCTTCCGTACGAATGTGGACGACCTCGTGCAGGTAGGATCCGACCATCCCCTGCGCTTCGAGCAGGAGGAGCATGGTGGCGTGAAACCTTATGTGAAGGTGCGGGGCGATCTGTGGGCGCTCGTGACCCGGGCCTTGACCATGGACCTGATTGCTTTGGCTGAGGAGCGGGAGGTCGAGGGACAGAATCTGTTCGGGGTTGTGGTGAAGGGGGCCTTCTTCCCCATCGCTTCGGCTTCCGACCTGGAGGGACTCGCATGAGGGTTGCTCCCCGGGACAAGCCGGATTTCCTGGCGCTGGCTTCCGAGCGGCTGCGCCATGAGCCGCCGCATGTGGAGGATGCGCTTGCCAATCCGCGCGGCGACCACAGCCTCGACAATGTGCCCCTGGCCTATCCCTTGGAGCCCAAGCCCGCCGCCGTGCTGGTGCCTGTCGTGATGCGGGAGGAGCCGGCTTTGCTGCTCACCGAGCGTTCCGCTCACTTGCGCCAGCATTCGGGCCAGATCGCCTTTCCCGGCGGACGGGTCGACCCGTCCGACGAATCGATCCTCGCGGCGGCCTGCCGTGAGGCTGAAGAGGAGATCGGGCTCGACAGTCGCTTCATCTCGCCCCTCGGCTATCTCGATGCCTATCTCTCCACCACCAATTACCTGGTCATTCCAGTCGTGGCGCGGGTCTCGCCATCCTATACGCTCAATCTCAATCACAACGAGGTGGCTGATGCCTTCGAGGTGCCCTTGAGCTTCCTCATGGACCCGGCACGTCACGAGCTTCATTCGCGTGAGTGGAAGGGCAGGCTTCGGCGCTATTACGCGATGCCCTACGAGGGGCGGTATATCTGGGGCGTGACCGCGGGCATCATCCGCAATCTCTACGAGAGGCTCTACACTCCATGACACGCGCGTTCCTGCAGGGATTGGTGCTGTTCTTCCTGCCTTTCGTTCTCTTCGGCCTTTATCTCGTCATCCGCCGTCGCAACGCTCTGGCTTGGTCCTCCTGGAGCGATCAATCGTTCTGGCTCGCCATCGCGGGCCTTGCTATGGTCATCGCCTCGCTCATCGTCACAGGCTTGGTGACCGAGCGTCATACCGGCGCCTTCGTGCCGCCCCACATCGAAAATGGACGAGTCGTCCCGGGACAGTTTCAGTGAGTGAGACCCTCGATCACAAGGCGCTTCTTGGCCTGCTGGAGCGCCCGCAGCTGCGGCGCCTGCTTGAAGCCTTCAACAACCATGGCGAAGAGACGCGTATCGTGGGCGGGGCCGTACGCAATGCCCTGCTCGGCCGGCCTGTCACGGAGGTGGATTGCGCGACCACCATGCTGCCTGACGTCATGGTCAGGCGGGCGCATGACGCCGGGTTCAAACCTGTTCCGACCGGCATCGACCACGGCACTGTGACTGTCGTCGTCGACGGCGAACCCTTCGAGGTCACTACCCTGCGCGTGGATGTGGAAACGGACGGGCGCTATGCGGTCGTGCATTTCGGGCGCGACTTCGTGCGTGATGCAAGGCGGCGCGATTTCACCATCAACGCCCTCTCGCTTGGTCTTGACGGAAAGCTCTACGACTACACTGATGGTGTTGCCGATCTTAAAGAGCGGCGTGTGCGCTTCATCGGCGATGCGCATAAGCGCATTCGCGAGGATTTCCTGCGCATCATGCGCTTCTTCCGCTTCCATGCGGAATATGCGGAGGGTGAGCCCGATGCGGAAGGCCTCGAGGCATCGGGGATCGAGCGACAGGGATTGGCCATTCTCTCAAAGGAGCGAATCCGCCACGAGTTGCTCAAGCTTCTCGTGGCACGGCGGGCGGAAGAGACACTTCGTGTGCTGAGCCATTACGGTTTTCTCACGTGGCTGATTGCCGGTGCCGCCGAGTTCGGGCGCTTCAGCAGAGTGGCTGCGTTCGACAAGGACAACCCGGTTGCGATCTGGCGTCTCGCGGCGCTTGCCATGATGGTCGAGCAGGATGCGGATCGCCTGCGCGAGCATCTCAGGCTCTCGAATGACGAGCATAAGAAGCTCGTGACCTATGCGCGGTTGCTTGTCGTTCTGAAAACCTGGGCCTTGCCGCTCGATGCAAGCGCGATCCGCCGCCTCGTGGCCGATCATGGCGTCGAGACGTTGAGTGCCGTTCTCGCCGCCATCGATGGAGAGCCTTCACCCCACATCAATGGGGATGCGTTGAGCGCCCTTGAGCGCTATCGAAGCGGTGAGGAGAGCTTGCCGGCTTTCCCTTTGCGTGGCGCCGATCTGGTGGAGCGCGGTATTCCGAAAGGGCCGAAGGTCGGTGAGATCCTCGGCTTAGCTCGTCAAGCCTGGCTCTCTGAAGGATGTCGGACGGATGAGTCTTACGCGAAGGATTTGTTGGAGCGGATTTTGGCTCGCGCCTAAACACTAAGTCATGGCCGGGCTTGTCCCGGCCATCCACGTCTTAAGGCCACCTCAAAGGCATGGATCCCCGGAACAAATCCGGGGACGACGGAGGAGAAAAGGCAGTCACATGGTCCCGGATTCTGCTTCGCTGTCTCGGGATGTGTGCTTGTGACCTACGGCCACCTCACCGTTGGCGGCATCGAAGACAGGATCGAAGCGATGTTGCCGCCGGTCTTCAGGCCGAAGATCGTGCCGCGATCATAGAGCAGGTTGAACTCGACATAGCGGCCGCGGCGTATCTGCTGCTCGAAGCGGTCTCCTTCCGTCCAGTTCTTCGTTACATTGCGGCGCACGATCTCGGGATAGATCTTCAGAAAGGCCTCGCCCACGTCCTTGGTGAAGGCAAGGTCCTCGTCCGGATTTCCGGTCCAGTGGTAATCATAGAAGATGCCGCCGATGCCGCGCGGCTCATGGCGGTGCTTGAGATAGAAATACTCATCGCACCACTTCTTGTACTTCTCATAAGAGCCTTCAGGCGCATGGCGACGGCAGGCACCCTCCATGGCGGCATGGAAACCGATGCTGTCAGGATCCTCCTGCGTGCGGCGACGGTCGAGCACGGGCGTGAGATCGGCACCGCCGCCGAACCAGGATTTCGTCGTCACCACGAAGCGCGTGTTCATGTGAACGGTAGGCACATTCGGGTTCCATGGGTGGGCGATGAGCGAGATGCCGCCGGCCCAGAAGCGCGGGTCCTGGTCGGAGCCCGGAATCTGGCCGCGGAACTCCGGAGCGAACTCGCCATGCACGGTCGAGACATGCACGCCCACCTTCTCGAATACACGGCCCCGCATCATGGACATGACGCCGCCGCCACCCGGCGCGCCGCTGTGGTCCTTGCGCTCCCAGGGCGTGCGCTCGAAACGGCCGGGCTCCGAGGCCTCCGAGGGCAGGGGAGCCGTGACTTCGTCCTCAAGCTGCTCGAAGGCGGCGCAGATCCGGTCGCGGAGAGAGACAAACCAGAGAGGGGCTTCGATCTGCAGGCGCTCGATATCGGCTTTGTCGGTCATGGGGTCGCCTCAGCTTTCAATAGGGGTGGGATTAGGGAAGGCCCCCGTCTGCCGCAAGGCTTCGCCGAGGATCATGGCCGCGGTGACGGCCACGTTGAGCGAGCGCATGCCCGCCTGCATGGGCACAATGATCCGGGCATCCGCAGCCTCATGGACCTCGTCCGGCACGCCGGCAGACTCGCGACCCACCAGGATGATGTCCTCAGGCTCATACCGGAAATCGGTGTAGGGCACGGCGCCTTTGGTGGTCGCCAGCACCAGCCGGCCCTGTCCCTCGCGCCGCCATTCCTCGAAGGCACGCCAGGAAATGTGACGTGTGATCGTCACGTGATTGAGGTAATCCATCCCGGAGCGGCGCAAGTTCCGGTCCGACACGTCGAAGGCCGCAGGCTCGATGATCTCGACCGGCACGCCGAGGCAGGCGGCCAGGCGCAGCATGGTGCCGGTGTTCTGCGGGATGTCCGGCTGGAAAATGGCAAGACGAGGCATGGCATCGTCATCGGGGCAGGCGCGGCCGACGTCAAGTGAACGCTTTCGGTCCCGCCCGTGTTAAAGCTGGGGACTTGAGAACAGGAATCGGGGAAGGGAATGTTCCGGTGGCTGGAAAAGCGGGTTGATCCGTTCGCTCCGTTCAATGAGAACGAGACGCCGCCGAACAGGGTGGGGAGCTTTACCTGGCATTATCTCAAGCCGGTGCGCTTCTGGCTGGTGATCCTCTTCTTTGTCGCGCTGACCGTCGGCCTCTTCGAATCATCCCTCTACATTCTGCTGGGCTGGCTGGTGGATATCCTGGCCAATTCCACGCCGGACCGGGTCTGGGCCGAGCACGGCGCCACCCTGACGATGATGGCGGCTCTCGTCGTTTTTGTCAGGCCAGCCCTGAATTTTGCGCATGAGCTGATCTCCAACCAGGTGATCATCGCGCAGAGCACCAACATGATCCGCTGGCGGACCCATGTTTACACGCTGGGCCATGCGGTGAGCTATTTCCAGGCCGATTTTGCGGGCCGCCTCGCCAACCGCATCATGCAGGGCGGCGGCGCAATCCGCAGCATTGCGGTGACTCTCATCGATACGCTGCTCTACGTGGCGATCTATGCCGTCACGGCCCTTGGAGTCTTTACAAGCGTCAGTCCCTGGCTTGCCTTGCCCATGGGGCTCTGGATCATAGGCTACATCGTTCTCCTGCGGTTCTTCGTTCCTCAGGCGAAGGAGCGCTCGCTCAAGGTGGCCGATACCCGCTCGGCTCTCGTGGGCAGGGTGGTCGACAGCTACACCAATATCCTGACGGTGAAGCTTTTCGCCCGAGGGGCCGAGGAGCGCTCGGCCGTCAAGGAGGCGGTGGGGGCCAACACGGATGCCTTCCTCCATTCGTTGCGGCTGAACTCCACTGTCTCGGGCCTTCTGTCCGTCATGAACAGCCTGCTGCTTGCCGCCACTGGAGGCCTCTCGGTGCTCCTGTGGAGCCGGGGCGTCATGACGAGTGGTGAGGCGGCGTCCGGGCTTGCCCTTGTCATGCGTATCCTCGCCATGTCCGGCTGGGTCATGCACACGGTTCGTGACGTGTTCGAGAATATCGGCACGATCCAGGAAAGCATGCAGACCATCGCCCGCCCGCATGGCCTGGTGGACGTGCCGCAGGCTCCACACCTGAAGGTTAGCCGGGGCGAGATTCGCTTCGAGGACGTGTCTTTCCATTATGGAAAGGAAGGCGGCGTCATCGAGGGATTGAGCCTCACGATCCGCGCCGGCGAGAAGGTCGGACTCGTCGGCACCAGCGGCGCGGGCAAGACCACCATCACTTCTCTTCTCCTGCGCCTTCATGACGTCGAGGGCGGGCGTATCCTCATCGATGGGCAGGACATCTCCAAGGTGTCCCAGGATTCCCTGCGTTCCTCCATTGCCGTGGTTACCCAGGACACCTCGCTCCTGCACCGCTCGATCCGGGACAACATTGCCTATGGCAGGCCTGGAGCCACGGACCGGGAGATCATCGAGGCGGCCCGCCTCGCCCATGCCCACGACTTCATCATGGGACTTGAGGATCACCGCGGACGGCGCGGATATGACGCCCATGTGGGCGAGCGGGGCGTGAAGCTCTCCGGCGGTCAGCGCCAGCGCATCGCCGTTGCCCGCGTGATCCTGAAGAATGCACCCATCCTGGTGCTGGACGAGGCCACCTCCGCCCTGGATTCGGAAGTCGAGGCAGCGATCCAGGAATCTCTGGCGACGCTCATGGAGGGCAAGACGGTGCTCGCCATTGCCCACCGCCTCTCGACCATTGCGGCGCTCGACCGCCTCATTGTTATTGAGGAGGGACAGATCGTGGAGGAGGGGAGCCACGCGGAGCTGCTTCGGGCCGGTGGGCTCTATGCCCGACTCTGGCGGCGCCAGTCGGGTGGCTTCCTTGGGGCACGGGAGGGAGAAGGGGCTCCGGAGCCGGTGTCGCTCTAGAGCCTCGCACGTGAGAAATGGACTTGCACTTTTGGGATTGATCCGATGCTCATTCTTGAGAGCAGCGCATCGTTGGACGCGGAAAACCGGGGCCACTTTTCGCTGACGCGGCCCTTCGGGTCCGCATGATGCGCTAGGAAACAGGTTGGAACATCTCCAAACCGCCTATGGACAGCGGGGCGTGGCCGTGCCAAAGAGCCACCGCGCGGCGACTCCCAGTCGCATTGCGTGCGCGTTGACGCGTATGCTTGTTCCTTCGAGCTAGGAACTGGCGTGCCGAATGCCTTGTCTCGCAAGGCATTGAAGACGTGCGGTTCTCGTTTTTGTTCAATGCTGGAGAGCCACGTGGCCGAGACCACCACTCATGTCGCTGAGCCGACACGGCGCGATTTCCTTTACATCGCCACGGGCGCAGCCGCCGTTGTCGGCGGAGCAACCCTGGTATGGCCCTTCGTTCAGTCCCTGGCGCCCGACGCGGCGACGGTGGCTGCAGGTGCCCCCGTCGAAGTCGACCTGACCCCGATCGCCGAAGGGCAGATCGTGAAGGTCTTCTGGCGCGGCAAGCTGATCTTCATCCGCCACCGCACGGCCGAGGAGATCAAGGCGGCCGAGGACGTGAACGTGGCTTCGCTGCGCGATCCGCAGCCTGATTCCGCTCGCGTGAAGGAAGGCAAGGCGCAGTGGCTCATCGTCTATGGCAACTGCACCCATCTGGGCTGCGTGCCGCTCGGACAGCAGGGCGAATATCACGGCTGGTTCTGCCCGTGCCACGGCTCGGTGTTCGACACCTCCGGTCGCGTCCGCGGTGGTCCGGCTCCCATCAATCTGCCGATCCCGCCCTACACCTTCGCGTCCGACACGAAGATCATCATCGGCCAAGAAGCCACGGCGTAACCCAAGCGACGATCAGGCGACATCCATGAGCCAGCATCCTACAACCTACGTTCCCAAGAGCGCCTTCGGTAAGTGGTTCGAGAGCCGCTTGCCCCTCGCAGGCCTCATCCATTCCTCGTTCATCGCCTTCCCGGTGCCGCGGAACCTCACCTATTTCTGGACCTTCGGCGCCATCCTGGCGTTCATGCTCGTCGCGCAGATCGTGACGGGCGTTTTCCTGGCCATGTACTACACGCCGAATGCGGCGATGGCCTTCCAGTCCGTCGAGCACATCATGCGCGACGTGGAGTTCGGCTGGCTCCTCCGCTACCTGCACGCCAACGGCGCTTCGATGTTCTTCGTCGCGGTCTACGTGCATATCTTCCGCAACTTCTACTACGGTTCCTACAAGGCGCCGCGCGAAGTGCTCTACATCCTGGGTGTGATCATCTTCCTCCTGATGATGGCCACCGCCTTCATGGGTTACGTGCTTCCCTGGGGCCAGATGAGCTTCTGGGGCGCCACCGTGATCACGAATCTCTTCTCGGCGATCCCGGTCGTCGGCGACACCATCGTCAGCTACCTCTGGGGCGGCTACTCGGTGGGCAACCCGACGCTCAACCGCTTCTTCTCTCTGCACTATCTGCTGCCGTTCATGATTGCGGGCGTCGTCGCCCTGCACATCTGGGCGCTGCACGTGCCGGGCCAGAACAACCCGACCGGCATTCCGATCAAGTCGGGCAAGGACGCTGTTCCCTTCACCCCCTACGCGACGATCAAGGACATCTTCGCCGTCGTCGTGTTCATGCTCTTCTTCGCCTACTGGGTGTTCTACATGCCGAACTATCTCGGCCATGCGGACAACTACATTCCGGCGAACCCGGCGGTCACGCCCGCGCACATCGTGCCCGAGTGGTACTTCCTGCCCTTCTACGCGATCCTGCGCGCCATCCCGGACAAGCTCGGCGGCGTCATTGCCATGGGCGCGGCGATCGTGATCTGGTGCTTCATGCCCTGGCTCGACACCTCGAAGGTGCGCTCCACGGCCTACCGCCCGCTCTACAAGCAGTTCTTCTGGCTGTTCGTGGTGGTCTGCTTCCTGCTCGGCTGGCTGGGCTCCCGTCCGGCCGAGGGCTGGTACGTGATCGCGTCGCAGATCTGCACGGCGTACTACTTCGCCCACTTCCTGATCGTCCTGCCGGTGCTCGGCTTCGTCGAGCGTCCGCTGCCGCTGCCGAATTCGATCCTCGAATCCGTCATGGGCGTGCAGAAGGTCGGGGCCGGCGTGCCGGCCGGCGCCAATGCCGAGCCGTCGTCCAAGGGCTGATGCGAGCGTTGAGGAATAGAACAATGATGAAGCGTACTCTTCTCATCGCCGCCGCCGTTCTCGGCCTCTCGGCCCCGGCCTTCGCTGCCGGCGAGACCCCGGTCCCGCCGCAGCTGAAGTGGAGCTTCCAGGGTCCGTTCGGCACCTTCGACCGCGCTCAGCTGCAGCGCGGCTTCAAGGTCTACCGGGAGGTCTGCTCCTCCTGCCACGGCCTGAGCTATGTGGCTTTCCGCAATCTGTCGCAGCCCGGCGGCCCGGAATTCTCCGAGGCGCAGGTGAAAGCGCTCGCTGCGGAGTATAAGATCCAGGACGGCCCGAACGAGGCCGGCGACATGTTCGAGCGTCCCGGCCGTCCGGCCGACCACTTCCCGGCTCCGTTCCCGAACGAGAACGCGGCGGCTTCGGCCAACGGCGGCAAGGCTCCGCCGGATCTGTCCCTGATGCCGAAGGCCCGCACCTATGAGCGCGGCTTCCCCTGGTTCGTCACGGACGTGTTCCGCCAGTATTCCGAGAACGGCGCCGATTACTTGGTCGCGCTGCTCCACGGCTACGAGGAAGCTCCGGCCGGCTTCCAGGTTCCGGAAGGCGGTCACTACAACCACTACTTCCCGGGCCACGTGATCGCCATGCCGAAGCCGCTCAGCGACGGCCAGGTCGAATATCCGAAGAACGAGGCCGGCCAGCCTCAGGCTCCGGAGACGGTCGAGCAATACGCCAAGGACGTGACCGCCTTCCTCACCTGGACGGCGGAGCCGCACCTCGAGGCCCGCAAGCGCCTCGGCTTCCAGGTCATGCTGTTCCTGCTGGTGCTCTCGGGCCTGCTCTACTTCACGAAGAAGAAGGTGTGGGCGAAGGTGGGCGGCGAGGTCGAAGGCCACGCCACCCCGCCGATGACGCACAATCCGTAATTCCGAGAAAGGCCCCGTAAAATCGGGGCCTTTTTCTTTCGATCCTATGGGGTCAACGAACCCAAATAGCTGAATAGTGTTGTCAAATTGGACTTTGTCCCTGGAGACAACATGCACCTGCGCTTCAAGACATCGGACGTCGTTCATCTCGTCCTGCTGATGGTCAGTCTGGGAGCGACGTCCTACGTCGCTTATCAGGTCGTCGGCTTTCTCGGGATAGGTGTCCTCGGTCTGATCATCGGGGTCATTGCGCTGACCGTTGAATTGGAGCGGGGAGGCCCCATTGGTGACTACTACAATGCCACAAGCCTCTATGCCCAGCACGTGGCCGCTGTGGAGAGAATGTCCGCAGCCGAGAAAGCCGAAAGGCGCGCCGAGATCGAGAGCGCCGCATTACCGCTGCTTGTGGCAAAGATCGTGAGCGCAGGGCTGATCGTCGTCGGATTCGGGTTGTTCCTCGTCTTCCAACTTGGCTCTTAGCTCCGGGCCCAGCTTTCCAGGTTCGACATCTGCGATCACCTCTTGCTCATAGGGTCCGGTTTTCTGGTGACTTCAGGTAACAACGGCCTTAAGGCGTCGGCATGCTGCAGACCATCGCCGACGATATTTGGGGCGGGCCTTGCCTCGCCTATCACGTCCAGCCGGACCTTTCGCCTGAGACCCGCGCTTCTCTCGGAGAGCTTCAGAAGCTCATCGCCGAACGCTGGCCTGTCCCGCTCCATTTCGCTCCACCCGAGGCGCTGCACGTCACGCTCTATGCCCTGGTTCAGGTCAAGGAGCGGTTCGACAAGGAGGGCTACTGGAACCGCATCGCCGAGCCCTGCCGTGCCTTGCTGAAAGATCTCTGCGCGGGGCATGGGCCTCTGGAGCTACGGTTCGCGAAACTGAAGGTGACGGACACGGCGATCATCGCCGTTGCTACGGACGAGACAGGCCTCATCGCGAGGCTTCGGGCGAAGATAGCGGACCTCATTCCGCCGCCGCCCGGCCTCCAGCCCCTGCGCTACAATCTGATTCATACGACGTTGGCGCGCTACCGAACCTCCGACGCGGTGCCGGATAGTGTCATCGGGGCCGTCGAGGCGATCCCGGTTGCGATCACGGCGCCTGTGGAGCGCCTCAAGATCATCCGGGAAACCCTCTTTCCCTGCCAGGAGTTCGATGAGATTTTCTCGTTCCGGCTCCGCTAGCGCGTCGTGCGGACCCGAAGGGCCGCGTCAGCGAAAAGCGGACCCGGTTTTCCGCGCAGACGATGCTCTTGGGGACACACCCGTTTGGGTTCTCGTCTGACAGCCGCTATGGTCGCGCCGTGAGTCTGACGCTTGACAGGACGGGGAGCGATGACAAAGGCGGTTCTAGGGATCATCGGTGGGTCGGGGGTCTATGATCTTCCGGGGATCGAGGACGTGCGCGAAGTGCGCATCGACTCTCCCTGGGGCGAGCCCTCCGACGTTCTGCGCATGGGCCGCATCGGCGAGACGGACGTGGCCTTCCTTCCCCGCCATGGCCGCGGTCATCGCCTGTCGCCTTCCGACATCAATTACCGCGCCAATATCGATGTATTGAAGCGCGCTGGCGTGACGGACCTGATCTCGGTCTCCGCCTGTGGTTCCTTCAAGGACGAATATTACCCTGGCTTCTTCGTGCTGGTGGACCAGTACGTGGATCGCACACACAAGCGCGAAAGCTCGTTCTTCGGTAAGGGCTGCGTAGCGCATGTGCCGATGGCGCACCCTGTCGGCCCTCTGCTCCAGAAACGCATTGCGCATGCCGCGGTGGCCGAGAAGACCCAGTTCACGATCGGTGGTACGCTCGTGTGCATCGAGGGCCCGCAATTCTCTACTTACGCCGAGTCCATGACCTACAAAAAGCTGGGCTATGACGTGATCGGGATGACGGCGATGCCCGAGGCCAAGCTCGCGCGTGAGGCAGAGATCACCTACGCCACCATCGCCATGGTGACCGATTACGATTGCTGGCACCCCGAGCATGACAACGTGGACGTGGCCGCCGTCGTCGCGGTTGCCAAGCAGAACGCCACCAAAGTGGCCCGCCTCATCGCTCGGATCGCACGCGACTTTCCGGCCGAGCACGAACCGTGCCCCCTGGGCTCGGACCGGGCTCTCGACGGCGCCATCATGACGGCTCCCTCCGGGCGCGATCCCGAGCTCCTGAAAAAGCTCGATGCCGTGGCGGGCCGTGTGCTAAACCGCGCATAGGATATTCAAGCAGGCGAGATGTATCCTCGCGTGCCCCACACCGACCGGACGACATCCGCATTCACCGCAGGTAATCCATGGACCAGCGTCTTCTCACCGATCTCAAAGCAGCGATCCGCTCGATCCCGGATTATCCAAAGCCCGGCATCGTCTTTCGCGACATCACGACCCTGCTTGGCGATGCGCGCGCCTTCCGCCGCGCGGTCGACGAACTGGTGCATCCTTTCGCGGGTGGGCGCGTCGATAAGGTTGCTGGCATCGAGGCGCGTGGCTTCATTCTCGGCGGCGCGGTGGCGCATCAGCTCTCCGCAGGTTTCGTGCCGATCCGCAAGAAGGGCAAGCTGCCTCACGAGACGGTGCGGATCGCCTATTCGCTGGAATACGGCGTGGATGAGATGGAGATCCACACGGATGCCATCGGCCAGGACGAGCGCGTGATCCTCGTGGACGATCTCATCGCAACCGGCGGCACGGCCGTGGCGGCCTCGCAGCTGCTTCGCCAGATGGGCGCGAACATCGTCGCCGCCTGCTTCATCATTGATCTGCCCGATCTCGGTGGCGCGCAGAAGCTGCGCGATCTTGGTGTGGAAGTGCGCAGCCTCGTAAGCTTCGAGGGGCACTGAGAAACAGCGCAGACGATGCCGGTGGATCGTATCCTGGGAGCATTGGAGTTCCTGCGCGAAGCAGAGAGACTGAAAGATGTCCTTCGCAGCGGGCACACTTCCAGTGGGCGGCCTGAGAGCGTGGCCGAGCATAGCTGGCGGCTGTGCCTCATGGCCCTCGTTTTCGCGGACGAGTTCGAGAGCATCGATGCCTTACGCCTCATCAAGCTCTGCATCGTGCATGATCTTGGTGAAGCCTTGGGCGGAGACATCCCTGCCATTTTGCAGAGTGAGGGCACCAACAAAGCCGCCCAGGAGCGGGCGGATTTGAAAGTGCTGACCAAGGCCCTTCATCCAGCGAAGCGCGTTGAGATCCTGGCTTTGTGGGAGGAGTACGAGTCGGCTGCCACGCCCGAGGCCATCATCGCCAAAGGTCTCGACAAGCTGGAGACGATCCTCCAGCACAATCAGGGGCAAAACCCTTCCGATTTCGACTACGCGTTCAATCTCGGCTACGGTCTGAAGCAGACTGCGGCTCATCCACTGCTCGCCAAGATCCGCGCCGTTCTCGATGAGGAGACCCGCGCGAGGGCTGAAGGCTCAAAGGCCGTTTAACGCTGTCGCTCCCAGAATACCATGCCTTCGAAGGAGAAGACCTCTTCTCCGTGCTGGTTCGTGCCGCTGTTGTGGTGAAACACCAGACCCCAGCCCGGGCGCGAGTTCGACACGCGCTTGCCCGTCACCGTAGAGCGATAAGTGATGGTGTCGCCTGCATAGACGGGCTTCAGCCATTTCAGATCCGTGAAGCCGGGGGAGGGGCCGAGCCTTGCGGGCCGCGCGCCGTGGGCGAGCGCATTCGCGCGAATGCGGCTGCGATGGCCGACCATCTGCTTCATCCACACACTCGCGGTGTGCCAGCCCGAGGCGCAGAGGGCACCGAAAAGGCTGTTCTTCGCGGCTTCCGCGTCCACATGGAATCGCTGCGGGTCGAACTGCTTGGCAAACGCGACGATGTCGTCAGGTTCGAAGCGGTAGGAGCCGAGCTCCTCCGTCTCACCGATCACGAGATCTTCGAAGTAAGGGTTCGAGGAGATATGCGGCAGCTCCCGCTTCGGCGTGTGGTCCGGCGTGGCGGAAACAGCAGCCGCGAGAACGCTCGGGCCTGAGCCTGCAACAGGCTCCGCGTCCCGGCGTCCGAACATCACCCAGTTCTTCTGGGTGAAGACGGTCTCGTCGGCCTGGTTCAGCATCTCGAACTGGAACCGCACGAGGCCGATGGAGGGGCGGCTCTTCGAGGGCCGGCTCTCCAGGACCGTCGTGCGGGAGCGGAGCGTATCGCCGGGCCTGACGGGCTTCAGCCACTTCACCTCCTCGATTCCGGGCGCGCCCATGGCGGTGGAATCCAGGAGCAGCTCGTCCGCAACCAGGCGCATGTTGATGGAGCAGGTATGCCAGCCCGAGGCAATGAGCGTGCCGATGAAGCTGTCCTTGGCGGCCACTTCGTCCACATGGAAGGGCTGCGCATCGTATTCCTGCGCAAAGGCAAGCAGCGCCTCCTTCGTGACGGCGTAGGGGCCGAGCATCTGCGTGGTGCCGGGCGTGAGGTCTTCGAATGCGTAACGGGGCATGGTCTCGATCGATGCGGATTTTAGCGCTTCGCCTGCTGTCGGATCGTTCAGGGAGTGAACTGTCCGGCTGCGTTGTGCGCCAAGCGGATCGGTTCGGGCAAGCGATACTTTGGAGAACAGTGCAGCACGAGCTCCGCTGCGGTGGGAATATCGGCCAGATGACCGGGCGAAATGAACATCGGATTCTTGGCCGTACGCGTGCGCAGGGCCACGCCGATGGTTTCTTGTCTGTCGATGAGGGGCGCTGACGATCCCTTCTCCTCCCCGAGATTCTTGTAGCGTCCGCACAGAAGCGTCTTGCCGCAGCCGATGGTCGGGCGCTGCAGCCACAGGCCCATATGGCTTGCAATGCCGATGCGGCGAGGATGGGCAATGCCCATGCCGTCGAACAGGAACACGTCAGGCTCAGCCTGCAGTTTCTCGAAGGCTTCCTCCAGCACCGGACCCTCACGGAAGCTCAAAAGGCCCGGAACATAGGGAAACGGGGTCGGGCGTTGTGCCAGCACCGTCTCCACAGGCAGAAAGCCTGGATAGGTGACGACGACAATGGCCGCCTGGGACTGCTCGTTCTTCACGCTCACATCGACCCCGGCCACGAGCTTGACCGCGTCGAGATCGATGGGCCGGTCGGATACGACCTCCCGCCTCAGCTCCTGCTGAAGGGCAATGGCTTCGGAAGGGGAGAGGTCCCAGGAATGGCGGTGGTGAAGCTGCATGAGAGAGTAATGGGAGAAGGATCTCGTGAGCCTCAACGCTCAAGATGGGTGAACGATCCCCTAGACTTGGCAATTCCGGCAAAGCGAAAGTCTGGCTAATGGCCAGGCCCCTGCCGATACTGGGAAATCCCTTAGGCACTTGATCTGAATTTCCCTTGCGCCAGCGCGGGTGTACCTCCCTCGCGACCTTAAAAAGCATCTGTGATCGAGTAACGAGGATATCATGCTTACCGCGATTGCCACGCATGGCCCTGTGCCGCGTGAGCCGAGAATAACAAAGACCTTCTCCATCAAGAGCATGGCGGCGACCCTCACGGCCTTGGGCACTGGCGCCACCTGGGCGCTGCCCGCCGAAGCGCACGTCAAGTGGTTTGCCCCGTACATCGTCGACGCCGCACCGCAGCCGATCAGCGCCACGCTGACCAATGGCTGGTTCTGGACCGGCATCGGCCTCGTGCTTGCCTTCTTCCTGGCGACGCTGACGGTCGAGCGGACCCTCATTGGTCGTGGCGTCCTCTCGGGACTCGACCGTGTAAGCGCACCGCTCTGGAGCCGGTCCGACGATTTCATGCGCGCTGCCATCGGCGGCTTCTTCGTCGCGATCTTCGCAGTCGGCGGCATCTATCTCACGCCTGACCTGAAGACGAATTCTGAGCTTGTCTCGTGGGCTCAGCTTCTGATCGCGGCCTGCGTGTTCTCGCGCCGGACCATGCCGATTGCAGCCGCCGGCATCATCTCCCTCTGGGTGGTGGCGCTTCGCGAATACGACCTGTTCCACCTTCTCGACTATCTGGCTCTCGGCGTCGGCGTGGCCGCCTATCTCGTCCTCGCCTCGACGGACGATCCTGAGTGGCGTGCACGTCGGTTCGTTGCGCTTCGCTGGGGCATCGCGATTGCGCTCATGTGGTCGAGCCTCGAGAAGTTCGCCTATCCGGACTGGTTCTATCCGCTCGTGGAAGAAAAGCCCTTCCTGACCTTCGGCATGCCGCGCGATGTGTTCATTCCGATGGCTGGCGTTGCGGAGTTCACCCTTGGCTTCGGCCTGCTCTGGACGCCTCTGGTACGTCGCCTCTCGGCGGTGTCGCTGCTGCTGATCTTCTTCACGGCCGTCTATCCGTTCGGCCGCGTCGATCTCGTGGGCCACGCCCTGATCATGGCGGCTCTCTTCCTGGTCGCCGCAGATCCCTGCCGGGGGGCCAAGGCGCTCACCGTGAAGATGCCCACCACCCTGCCGCGCGTCGGCAACCTGGCCTCGGTGCCGGCAGGCCTCGCGGTTGCCCTCGGGGTGCTCGTGACGAGCTATTGGGGCCTGCACGGCGTGTTCTATGACACCCGGAGCATGGCTGAATCTGCTCTGCTGACCACGCATTCCGCGAGCCCGGAATACCCGCATGGTTCGCAGGCCACCCTTCCGGTGAACCAGCATCATCACTAAATAAAATGGGAGAACCGGGCCGTGATGAGCGGCCCGGTTTGATCTTCGACAAAGATTATTGATCGGGACGGGGGCATCTGCTCCTATCCAGTTCTGCTGAAGTAGAGAGTTCACCTTGGTCCATCACACCGCTACAGGCCGCAGCATTCCCATCATCACGCCAGCAGAAGGCGTGACGGAAGAGATGATCCGTGAGCTTGTCGTCACGTTCTATGATCGTGTGCTGAAGGATCCCGAGCTCGGCCCCATCTTTCACAAGGCCCTTTCGGGCCGGTGGAGCGAGCATCTGGCGATCATGGTGGATTTCTGGTCCTCGATCGCCCTGAGGACGGCGCGCTACAGCGGCAAGCCGCAGGCGGCGCATTTCGGTCTCGATCTCAAGCCTGAGCTGTTCACGCGCTGGCTCGATCTCTTTGAGACGACGGCACGTGAGATCATGGAGCCCGATGTGGCGGAGTTCTTCATAGTCCGCGCCCAGCGCATCGCGGACAGCCTGCAGATCGGCCTTGGCATCGGCCCGAAGGCTTTGCGCCTTCCTTGATGAAGCAGGCATTTCTATCCGGCAAACCGGTCTCCGCTTTACCTAGAAAAGCCCTAGCGCTCCCACCACTCCAGATCGTCGGCGGCCGTCTTTGGCAGCAGGGACGAGATCGCGATCATGACGAGGCCGCAAGCCACGAGCACGGCCACGAAAAACTCGGCCGTGCCGATGCTCGGCGAAACAACGGTCGAGACCAGATTCCCAAGAACGTCCTGCATGCGTCTACCCTCCATGCAGGACATCAAAGCAGAATGGTCCTGAACGCCCGAAAAAGCGCGCGTTCAGGTTTCCGACAGATTTGTTAAATCCGTTAAGTGTTGAAGCGGAAGTGCATCACGTCGCCGTCCTGGACGACGTAGTCCTTGCCTTCCAGACGCAGGCGACCCGCATCGCGCGCACCAGCTTCCCCCTTCAGCGAGGTGTAATCGGCATAGGCGATGGTCTCGGCGCGGATGAAGCCCTTCTCGAAATCCGTATGGATCACACCGGCAGCCGCAGGAGCGCGCGTGCCCTTGGTGATGGTCCAGGCGCGGGCTTCCTTCGGGCCGACGGTGAAATAAGTGATGAGGCCAAGCAGCTCATAGCCTGCGCGGATCACGCGGTTGAGGCCAGGCTCGGCAAGGCCTACGGCTTCGAGATATTCCTTCTGCTCATCGGGCGGCAGAACGGCGATCTCGCTCTCGATCTTAGCCGAGACGACGACGGCCTTGGCACCTTCTTCCTTCGCGCGCTCGAAAACCTTGGCCGAGAACTCGTTGCCCTTGTCGGCAGAGGCCTCTTCCACGTTGCACACGTAGAGAACGGGCTTGGAGGAGAGGAGACCCAGCATCTGGAACAGGCGCTCTTCCTCGGGCTTGCGTTCCACCAGGCGGGCAGGCTTACCGTCACGCAGCAGCGGCAGGGTGCGGTTGACGAGGTCGAGCGTTTCCTTTGCTTCCTTGTCGTTCCCCTTGGCCTTCTTTTCGAGTGCTGTCACGCGCTTCTCGAGGCTGTCGAGATCGGCGAGCATCAGCTCGGTCTCAATGGTCTCGATATCGGCGATCGGGTCGATCTTGCCCTCGACATGGGTGATGTCCGTATCCTCGAAGCAGCGCACCACGTGAGCGATGGCATCGACTTCGCGGATGTTGGCGAGGAACTGGTTGCCGAGGCCTTCGCCGCGGGACGCGCCGCGTACGAGGCCCGCGATGTCCACGAAGGTGAGGCGGGTCGGGATGATCTGCGCCGAGCCTGCGATGGCGGAGAGCTGGTCGAGGCGCTCGTCCGGCACCGCCACGTCGCCGACGTTCGGCTCGATGGTGCAGAACGGATAGTTCGCAGCCTGCGCCGCTGCGGTCTGCGTCAACGCATTGAAGAGGGTGGACTTGCCCACGTTCGGCAGGCCGACGATGCCCATCTTGAAGCCCATGGCCTCACTCCTTGTCCATAGCCGGCGAAGGCCGGCGTGATGATTCCTTCGGCCGGCGTCAGCCGGCGTTGTTTTTCAGGCCTAGGTGGCCTTTTCTCCAGGCCGCTTCACATCCGTCCAGCCTCTCGCCTCCATGGCGAGGTGGACCTTGTTCTGAAAGCTTCCGTCCTCGCCTTTGGCGAGGAGAGGGGCGTTGTCAGCGATGATGCGGCACAGGTCTTCGACCCATGGCTCTTCAGATTTGGCGAAATCCCCCAGCACATGACTCTGAACGAGAGCCTTGTGGCCGGGATGGCCGATGCCGAGCCGCACGCGACGATAATCGTTGCCGCAATGGGCGGAGATCGAGCGAAGACCATTATGGCCTGCATTGCCGCCGCCGATCTTCACGCGCAGCTTGGCGGGTTGCAGATCGAGCTCGTCATAGAAAACCGTGACGTCCTTGAGCGGGATCTTGAAGAAGTTCTGTGCTTCTCCCACCGCCTGGCCGGATAGGTTCATGAAGGTCTGCGGTTTGAGCAGCAGCACCTTCTCTCCGCCGATCACCACATCCGCGGCCTCGGACTGGAAACGCTTGCGCCAGGGACCCGCGTTATGAACGCGCGCAATCTCATCCACGGCCATGAACCCGATATTGTGACGGTTTCTGGCATAGCGGGAGCCGGGATTACCAAGGCCGACGAAAAGGCGCATCGCAAGGTATTCTCATAAGAAACGCTCCGGCCTTGCGGTCGGAGCGTTGAAGCCGGTCAATGGGCTTGAACGCCCGATGAAGCCGATCAGGCGGCGGTGCCTTCAGCAGCCGGAGCCTCGGCAGCCTCTTCCTTCAGGCCGGTCGGGGCCACGACGGTGACGAGGGTGAGGTTCTCGGCAGAGGTCGCCTTGGCGCCGTTCGGCAGCTTGACGTCCGCGAGGTGGACCGAGGAGCCGATGTCGAGACCCTCGACCGAAGCCTCGATGTAGTCCGGGATCGCGTCGGGCGAAACCTGCAGCTCGACAGTGTGCTCGACGATCTGGAGCGTGCCGCCGCGCTTCACGCCGGGGCTCTTCTCCTGGCCGACCACGTGCACCGGAACCACGACCTTGATGGTCTGGCCGGCGGAAACGCGCAGGAAGTCGACGTGCACGGGGAAGTCGCGCACCGGGTCGAGCTGGTAGTCGCGCGGAATGGCGCGAACCGTTTTGCCGTTGACGTCGATGTCGAAGATCGTGGTCAGGAAGTGGCCGGCGAAGATCAGCTGCTTGGTCTGGTTGAAGTCGAGAGCAATCGCCTCGGCCGGCTGACCGGCACCGTAGATAACAGCAGGAACTTGGCCTTGGCGACGAACAGCCCGGGCGGCCCCCTTGCCGCTCCGGTCGCGCGCCACGGCCTTGATTTGCTTGGTTTCGCTCATGGTCGTGGTCCTTTGAATGGGAGTTAAAAACCGATGGCCGCCTTAGGGCGGCCATGAGGTCCGCGCCCGTGCCTCCAAGGGTGTCGAGCGGGCGCGAGGCGGCTTATAGGCGATAAAGCCCTCAAACGCAAGAAAGAGGGCATTCAGCTCAAGTCTCTCGCTTTCAATCGAGCGGACGTGTGCCCGTGATCGTCAGCGCGAGCTTTTTGAGAAGCCGGGCGAGATCCCTCTGCTCGTCTTCCGTGAGGCCTGCGAGCATGGCGGCCTCGATGGCCATGTCCTCCTGAAAGGCAGCCTTCGCGCGCCGGATGCCTGCATCGGTGAGTTCCACGGGGAGACTCCTGCCGTCGCTTTCAGCCGCAGCCCGCCGGATCAGTCCGGCTTTCGTGAGCCGGTTCAGGCGGTCGGTGAGGCCACCCGATGAGATCATCAGGGAACGGAACAGTTCCGTGGGCCGGAGCCGGTAGGGTGGGCCGGAGCGCAACAGAGTGAAAAGGACGTCCGCCTCGCCGCTGTCCAGACCATGGGTCTTGAAGAGCTCTTCGATCGGCGGACGCGCCGTCAGGGTGATCCAACGCGCCCGGCCAAGGATCGCCATGCCGCGGGTATCCACATCCGGCAGCTCTGCCGCCCATTGGGCACGGCGCTCATCAATCCCGTCCTGGTTGGTCAGGACCTTGTCATGGTTCGATTGTCTTGACATCGAGATAATTTATCCATTTATCTTTGCGTCAAGATAAATGGATGGGATGCCTGACGCAACGAGCCTTGGCCATCCTGTTCGCAGCAAAGCGACGCTTGGACGCGGCTTTGATTACAGGAGACTCCGAAATGAATTTGGCGACCGCTGCGCGTCTCTCCATCGCTTCGGGGTCCCCCATCGCACTTCTCTGCTTGTGCGGGTTTCTCTTCGCGAGCCGGATTATGATGTCGAAGGCAGCGCTTACTGCGGGCGTCCAGCCGTTCCAGCTTGGGGTTGTCGGCAATCTCGGCGCGGGCCTGTGCCTGGTGCCATGGCTCGCCGCGGCGCGGCAGAGGATCCCGACCGGACCGGAACATCTGGCGCTTTACGGCATCCTCGGAATCGTCAGCTTTGCAGTGCCGACTGTGCTGTCCTATTTCGTCGTCGAGCAGGTCGGGCCTGCCTACACCTCCATCGTCTATTGCCTGTCGCCGTTGCTTACCATGACCTTCGCGGCGGGGCTCGGCATGGAGCGCATGTTCCTGCGCCGCTTCGTTGGAATCGTGCTAGGCTTCGTGGGAATGATCTCGCTGGTTCAGCAGCAAATCCTGCAGATCGATATCGGCCGGCCGGTTTGGGTCGCGATAGGATTGGCGATCCCGGTCTGTGCGGCGACAGGCAACATCATCCGCTCGGCTTGGTGGCCGAAGGACACATCGGCATTGGCCTTCTCTTGTGGCGCATCGTTCAGCTCGAGCATGATCGTGGCACTGATGGCACCAGCTTTCGAAGCGCCTCTGGAGTGGCGCTTCGCCGATCCTGACATCCTCTCGTGGGTCGTGACTTTGAGCGCCATGTCCGCCCTGTCGCAGCTGATGAACTTTCGCCTGCAGCAGATCGCGGGGCCGGTGGTTTTCAGTCAGATCGGCTATTGGGGCACGGGCTTCGGAGTGCTGCTCGCCGCTCTCCTGTTCGGGGATGTGCTGACGGCACTGTCCTTCGCAGGTCTGCTCTGCATCATCGGCGGTGGTATTCTGGCCAACCGCCGCCTGGAGACCTGATGCTGATATGACGTGGTCATGGCTCCGTGGAACCATGACCGATCTCTTGGTTAATCGAACAGGCTCGACACCGAGCTCTCCGTCGCCGTGCGGCCGATGGCTTCACCCATCAGGGGGGCGATGCTGATGACGCGGATGTTGTGGGCCACCTTCACGGCTTCGGTCGGCATGATGGAATCGGTGATGACCAGTTCCTTCAGACGCGAGCTCGCAATGCGGGCGACTGCGCCGCCCGAGAGCACGCCATGGGTGATGTAGGCGTAGACCTCCTTCGCGCCCTTGGCGAGGAGAGCGTCGGCGGCGTTTACCAGGGTGCCGCCGGAATCGACGATGTCGTCGACCAGGATGCAGGAGCGGCCGGACACGTCGCCGATGATGTTCATGACTTCCGACTCGCCGGGACGCTCGCGGCGCTTGTCGACGATGGCAAGGGGGGCATCGATGCGCTTCGCGAGCGCGCGGGCACGCACAACGCCGCCGACATCGGGAGAGACGACCATGCGGTCGCCACCGTCGAGGCGCTCCTTGATGTCGCGCGCAAGCGTCGGGGCGGCGAAGAGGTTGTCGGTGGGAATGTCGAAGAAGCCCTGGATCTGGCCGGCGTGGAGGTCCAGCGTCAGCACGCGGTCGACGCCCGCATGGGTGATGAGGTTGGCCACAAGCTTGGCCGAGATCGGCGTGCGGGCGGCGGGCTTCCGGTCCTGACGGGCATAGCCGAAATAGGGGATCACCGCCGTGATGCGGCGCGCGGAAGCGCGGCGGAGCGCATCGGTGATGATCAGGAGCTCCATGATGTGGTCGTTCGTGGGGAACGAGGTCGACTGGATAATGAAGACATCCTCGCCACGCACGTTCTCCTGGATCTCGACGAACACCTCCATGTCCGCGAAACGCCTCACCTGGGCTTTGGCCAGGGGCACATTAAGATAGGCGGCGATGGCCTCGGCCAGCGGACGGTTGGAATTTCCCGCAACGAGCTTCATGCAAGCAACTTTAGCTTTGAGTGACCTGTCGAGCCCGCTGCGCAACATCGAGACGTCTGCGCGGCCAGGCGCAAGGCTCTTAGCAGCGATATCAAACCGTCACAATACGAGTCGTGCTGGATTAAGTGCCGCAATCGCGATTTGCGGCCATGCGGTCACTGCAGAGCAACGGGTGTTTCATCCTCCGAGGCGTCAGCCGTTTGAATGGATTTCGAGTTGCTGAGGAACTCGGCAATCTCGTCCATGCTGGACTGGGCGAGCTTGGCCAAGGTTTCCTTGTCGATGGCAGAGATCGAGCCGGAGGCCAGGGTGACGGGTCGGGATCCTTCCAGTCGCTTGGCGCGACGCTTCTGGGAATCGAACACGTCCCAGACGTAGGAAACCTTGGTCTCCCCGTCTTCCGTGGCGGTGGAGAGATAGCCGCGAACCCGGTAACGGGCTTCGGCGCTGGAGCCGACGAGTTCGACTTTGCGATCGGAGGCTGCGGTAGCGAGTTCGTCGAGGAGGGCTGTCTGGATCGGGGCAGGGGCTCCGTCGATGCTCTCGAGGGCCACCGGCACACCTTCGGGCGAGCCACCCATAAGGGAACCCTGACAGGCACCCAGAGCCATCGTGATTGCCATTACGGCAGGCCGCCCCCAACGTTTCGTCCCGGCCATAAAGGCTCCCGTTCTTGTTTTCGGTAACGAAACATTAATCATAACGCGAGCCGCCGTCCAGATCAGCCACGGTTGCGCAAGTTGACGATGAGGAAATCGAGCCCAAGCGCGATCAGGCCGGCAGCCAGCCCCCAGAAGGCGGAGCCGATGCCGTAGAGCGTGATTCCCGATGCCGTGACGGCGAGAGTCAGCACGGCGGGAAAGCGCTTGGCCTCATCCGACAGGGCAGAGCCCAGGGCTCCGGCGAAGGCACCCATGAGGGCAAGGCCTGCGACAGTCTTGATGAGTTCCGGCGGCAGCGCCGCGATCAGGGCGATCAGGGCGGCGCTGAAGGCAGCGAAGGTCAGGTAGCTCAAGGTATAGAACGGCCCGACCATCCAGCGCTTACCGGGATCAGGGTGGGTATCGGGCCCGGTGCAGATTGCCGCCGAAATGGCCGCGAGGTTGCTGGTATGGGCCCCGAACAGAGCCGTCACCATGGAAGCGAGGCCCGTGATGGCCAGAATCGGGCGGGTCGGCGGCGTGTAGCCGGAGGCCCGCAGGACCGCGAAACCCGGCAGGTTCTGAGAGGCCATCGTCACCAGGAAGAGGGGAAGTCCGAGGCCGATCAGCGCCGCCGGTTCGAAGGCGGGCGCGATGAATGTCAGCGAGGATAGGCTGAGATCCGAGGCGAGCGGCTTGGCCAAATCGCCCCCGAAGGCGATTCCGAGGCCGACGAACAGCACTGCCAGCACGGCCATGGCCGGGTTGAACAGGCGGACGGCCAGGAAGATGCCAACCAGAGGCAGCACGAGGCCGGGTGCTCCTTGCGCGCTCTCGAACACGGCCATGACGAACCGGATCAGGACGCCGGCCAGCATGGCAGCGGCAAGCGGGGTCGGGATCCTTTCGATCAAGCGCCCGAAAGGCTTGATGAAGGCCGCCAGCATAATGAGGAGACCGGTGAGCAGAAAGCAGCCGACGGCGGCATGAATGGAGATGCCGCTGGAGGCCGCGATCAGCGCTGCGCCTGGCGTCGACCAGGCGGTTACCACCGGCATGCGGTAGCGAACGCTCAAAAAGCCGCTGGTCGCCGCCATGGAGAGGCAGAGCGCCGCCACCCAGGACGAGGTCTGCGCCGCATCCGCTCCCACGGCCTGGGCTGCCGCAATGATGATCGCAATTGTGCTGCCAAAACCCACAAGGGCCGCAACGACGGCTGATGTGATGATCGACAGGCGCATGGATCGGCTTCCCCTCAGGTTCGACAGGCCTTGCCGTTTAGACCGAATGGAGTGGCCGCGCCAGTTTGCTAGCGCGCCGTGCGGACCCGAAGGGCGCGCTAGCGAAAAGTGGACCCGGTTTTCCGAGTCCACGATGCGCTCTTTAGGGAAGAAAGCATCGGATCAATTCCAAAAGTGCAGGTCGACTTTTGGGTCCGATGTTCTGGCCGCACTTTCCTCGAAGCCTGTCAGCCCTTAAATCTCCCTCATGAGTCGCAACACCTATAACGACGTTCCGCCCGATATCCTGGACAATGAGGAGGATGACGACAGCGTAGCCGTGGAGAGCGGCTCGGATGTCGAGTTCGACCTTGAGGCGAACCCCAGTTCCGTCCAGCGGGGCACGGAAGTCATCCGCCGATTCTGGACGACGCTGCCCAATGCGCCGGGCGTCTATCGCATGTTCGATGCGAAGGGTGACGTGCTTTACGTGGGCAAGGCGAAGAGCCTTAAAGCACGCGTGGGCTCCTATGCGCGCGGCCAAGCGCATTCGAACCGCATCGCCCGCATGATCGCCGAGACCTCCTCCATGGAGTTCGTCACCACGGCGACGGAGACCGAGGCGCTGCTGCTTGAGGCCAATCTCATCAAGCAGCTCAAGCCCCGCTACAACGTGCTGCTGCGGGACGACAAATCTCTGCCCTACATCCTGCTCACCGCCGATCACGCGGCGCCGCAGCTCGTGAAGCATCGCGGTGCACGGAAGCGAAAGGGCGATTATTATGGCCCCTTCGCGAGTGTGTGGGCGGTGAACCGCACGATCAATGCGCTGCAGCGCGCATTCCTTTTGCGCTCGTGTAACGACAGCTATTTCGAGAACCGCACGCGGCCTTGTTTGCTGTACCAAATCAAGCGCTGCTCGGGCCCTTGCACCAACGAAATCCCGCCGGAAGATTACGCTGAGCTCGTCGCCGAAGCGCGCGCCTTTCTGTCGGGTAAGTCGAATGCCGTGAAGCAGCGCATTACGGAAGAGATGCAGCAGGCCGCGGAAGAACTCGAGTTCGAGCGGGCGGCGCGCTGTCGGGATAGGCTTGCTGCGCTCTCCGCCATCCAGGGCGTACAGGGCATCAACACGCAATCGGTGGAAGAGGCGGATGTGTTCGCGCTCGACGAGCAGGCGGGACAGTTCTGTGTGGAGGTGTTCTTCTTCCGCAACTGGCAGAACTGGGGTAACCGCGCCTACTTCCCGAAGGCTGACAAGTCCATGACGCCGGACGAGGTGCTCGGCTCCTTCCTGGCGCAGTTCTACGACGACAAGCCCGCGCCGCGTCTCATCCTGCTTTCGCACGAGATCGAGGATGCGGAATTGATGGCGGCTGCGCTTTCGACCAAAGCTGAGACGCGGGTGGAGATTCATGCGCCTCAGCGTGGCGAGCGCCGTCAGCTCATCGACTACGTCCTGCGCAACGCGAAAGAGGCGCTCGGACGGCGATTGGCGGACACAGCCTCACAGCAGAAGCTGCTCATCTCGCTGGGCCAGGCCTTCGGCATGAACAAGGCGCCGCGGCGCGTGGAGATCTACGATAACTCGCACATCATGGGCACCAATGCGGTGGGCGCCATGGTCGTCGCCGGCGCGAACGGCTTCATGAAGCAGCACTACCGTACCTTCAACATGAAGTCGGAAGACCTGAAGCCCGGCGACGATTACGGCATGATGCGCGAGATGCTGCAGCGGCGCTTCGCACGGCTCGTGAAGGAGGAGCCGAAGACACCCGATCAGCAGGAATATGCAAGCCCCCCTGATCCCGAGGATGCTTTCCCCTCATGGCCCGACCTCGTCCTCATTGACGGTGGCAAGGGACAGCTCGAAGCCGCTCGCCAGGCTCTGGCAGACGTGGGTGTCGGCGAAGACGACGTGACCCTCGTCGGCATCGCCAAGGGGCGCGACCGGGATGCGGGACGCGAGACCTTCTTCAAGATCGGCCAGCCGGCTTTCAAGCTGCCGCCCCGGGACCCCGCACTCTATTTCGTGCAGCGGCTTCGCGACGAGGCGCACCGCTTCGCCATCGGCACACACCGGGCCAAGCGCAAGCGCGAAATGGTCAAGAACCCGCTCGACGAGATTCCCGGCATCGGGCCCACCCGCAAGCGGGCGCTGCTGCACCATTTCGGAACCGTCAAGGCCATTCAGCGCGCTGCCCTGGAAGACCTCATGAAGGCCCCCGGGGTGAATGCGGCCACGGCCCGTGCCGTGTACGATTTCTTCCACGAGCGAGGGTAAAGCCTCGCGATAACGCCAATGTGGGGTGCCCCACGGTTGACGGATCAAGCCGAGACATGCTTCCTGCCTAACCTATGAGCACTGCACGTTCCATGCGCCGGTCCAAGGCCTTCAATCTTGCCAATCTGCTGACCTATGGCCGGTTGGTGGCCGTGCCGGCCGTGGTCGGCCTGCTGTTCTGGCCGGAGGATCACTGGTCGCGCTGGTTTGCTCTTGCGGTCTTCGCGCTGGCGGCCATCACTGACTATTTCGACGGCTACATCGCCCGCACTTTCGCCCAGCAATCGGCCCTGGGTCGCATGCTCGATCCCATCGCCGACAAGCTCCTGGTGGCTGCCTGCCTGCTCATGCTGGTGGCCGACAAGACGATCCAGGGCTGGCATATCTGGGCAGCCCTCGTCATTCTCTGCCGCGAGATCCTGGTGTCGGGCCTGCGCGAGTTCCTGGCGGAGCTGAAGGTCGGCGTGCCGGTAAGCCGCGTTGCCAAGTGGAAGACTACATTCCAGCTTCTCGCCCTCGGCTTCCTGATCGCGGGACCGGCAGGTGACACGGTGCTGCCTGGGAATACCATGATCGGGCTTGGTCTCTTATGGGGTTCCGCGATCCTGACCCTTTATACGGGGTGGGATTATCTCAGAACCGGCATTCATCACCTCATCGATGAGGGCTAGGCTCCATGAAGCTCGTCTATTTCGCCTGGGTGCGTGAGCGGGTCGGCAAGACGGACGAGACCCTCGATCTGCCGGAAGGGATTGCAACGATTGCCGACCTCGTGCGCTGGCTGAAAACCCGGGGCGAGGAGTACGAGTATGCCTTCGAGAACGAGGCCATCGTCCGAGCCGCCATCGACCATCAGCATGTGAAGCCCGAAGCCTCGATTGCCGGCGCGCGGGAGATCGCCTTCTTCCCGCCCATGACCGGCGGTTAGGGGCATGGCCATCATCCGCATTCAGGTCGAGGCCTTCGATGCCGCTGCCGAGACGGCGGCTCTGACGACCGGGCGCGGGGATATCGGCGCTACGGTCGCCTTTACCGGTTTTTGCCGTGATGAAGGCGGCAGGCTCTCCGCCCTGGAACTCGAGCATTATCCCGGCATGGCCGAAGCCGAGATAGCCTGCATCGCGAGCGAGGCCGAGGCACGCTGGCCTCTGCTGGGGCTCACCGTCATTCATCGCTATGGCTTGATCCGTCCGGGTGAGCCCATCGTGCTGGTGCTGGCGGCGAGCGCGCATCGCCGCGCGGCATTCGAGGCCGCCGAGTTCATGATGGATTACTTGAAAACCCGTGCTCCTTTCTGGAAGCGGGAGCACCTGAAGGACGGCAATGTCGGCGCTTGGGTCGATGCGAAGGGCGCCGACGATGCGGCCATGGAGCGGTGGGGCTGATCGGTAGATCTTGACCTGCTTCGGCTGGAGGAGGACCATCTTGCACACATGACAAGCGGAGGCGCCTATGCCGAACGTCTTGGTCTTTCTTGCCCTCATGGCCTCTGCGCCTGCCGGTGCTCAACATGTGCAAGCACCCGGTCACAACCCCATTGATTGCTATTGCCGGGCCCAGGGACGGACCTTTGCTCTTGGGGAGACGATCTGCCTCAAGACGGCGGAGGGGCCGCGGCTCGCGCAATGCCGGATGGAGATCAATGTGATGTCCTGGAGCGTCACCTCGAAGCCGTGCCCCGAGTCATAAAAAACGCTGCCGAACCTGCGGCAGCGCTGAAAAAGAATGGAAACCGGTTGGTTGAGCCCGTGAGGGCGGAGATCCTCTTAGAAGATGCCGGCGACGACGGCGCAAATGAAAGAGAAGGAGACGCATGCCGCTGCGATGTTGAGCTTGGCGGTCCAATCGGCATTCGACGTCAGGTTCATGATAGGCCCCCTATCTGAATGGAGGGGAAACTTATCAGGATCACGAGAGGCTGAAAAGGGCAGGCTGGCCCTGAAAAATACTATTATTAGAGTGTAGTGATGGTTAACAGATGGTTAACTCATTGCTCTGATTAAGAAGAAAGCTTCTTACGGGAAGTAGAAAAAATTTTCAGAAGCCTGCCCGCAGAAGTTGCTGAGCGCGTTCCCTCCTTGCGTTTCCATCTATTCCTCGGCGCCGCCGCCTCGGAGGACGATCCGGGCCCCCGGGAGTGCCCGTTGACGGGATGTTTACCGGGTCCGGCTACGGTTCCGCCCATGCGTCGTGGGTTAGTTGCGTTTGTTGCCCTATCGCTTGTTGGGCTCGGGTTGACCGGTTGCGGGTTGTTTCGGTTCGAACAGCGCGAGCCCTGGCGCGCGCAGGCTGAGGAAGCCTGTCTGTCGCAGCGCCTCGTGCAACCCTCGGCTTATGTCGCTATGTCGTCCAAGATCGACGGCCCCGGCGTCTGCGGCATGGATTATCCCTTCAAGGTCGCCGCCTTCAACAATGGCGAGATCGGCCTGAAATCCAAGGTGACCCTGGCCTGCCCGATCATCCCGCGCATCGACACTTGGCTCGACGAAATCGTGAAGCCTGCGGCCGTCATGTATTTCGGCGTCCCGGTCGTCGATCTGAAGGCGGGCTCCTATTCTTGCCGTCCGCGCAACAACCGGCGAGGTGCCAAGCTCTCCGAGCACTCCTTCGGCAACGCACTCGACATCATGGCCTTCGTTCTGGCTGACGGCCGTGAGATTACGGTCATGAAGGGCTGGAAGGGCAACCCTGCCGAGCAGGACTTCCTGCGCGAGGCCTTCGTGGGCGCCTGCCGCTATTTCACGACGGTGCTGGGCCCGGGTGCGGATGCCTTCCACTACGATCACCTGCATATCGACCTGGCGCGGCATGACCCGCGCGGCGAGCGTCGCATCTGCAAGCCGATCATCAAGTTCACGCCGCGCATCGATCCTGACCAGAGTCGCCAGATTTTCCAGAGCGTGAGCGCTCAGGGCGATCTGCCGGCGACGGAACTGGAGCAGGATGTGCCGGAGGAGGGGGCCTCCGCAGGGTACGCCGCGGACCTGCCTATGGGTGCTCCCATGGCGCCACCGGTGGTCTCGGCTCCCGTGCCGCCGCCGGCACCGCGCTATCCCGCCAACACGACCTATTCCGGCAATACGGCCCAGGACCTCTATACGCCTCCGCCGCCTCCGGGATATAGCGCAGCGTTTCCCCAGCGGAGCACCCAGCAGCCTCAGCAGACCTATGCGCCGCCGAGGCCAATGCGTTCGTCCGCAGGGGAGCCGATGGTGCTGAACAGACACGCTGTCCATTAATCAGCAAGCGGAGCCTTGACCTTCTGGGCTGCCGCCCACATGGTCGATGTGACACAGTCTATCGACCTCTTGGAGCATTAGAATGAAGTGGCTGGCGGCTCTTATCTCTTGCATTGTTTTGAGCGCACCCGCTCTCTCTCGTGAGATAAACCCGGCAGAGCGGCGGGAGAGGGCTCACGAGCTTTCCTTGAGGCAGTACGATGCCGGCCTGCCGGCTTGCGCCGATCCGGCCGTGCTCAACGATGTCGCGTCGAGTTTCGCGAAGAAGGAGCGCCGGTTCTGGAACTCCGAGCACAGGATCCTGGCATTCGAAGGGGTTGTGCAAGTGGCTTGGCGCCCCTGGGGTCTCGATTACATCCCCCGCCGCTATTGCACCGGCACGGTCGTTGTGTCCGACGGCTACCGGCACAAGGTCAACTTCTCGATCCGTGAGGATCTGGGCTTCATCGGCATTGGCTGGAACACCGATTCCTGCGTGGACGGCTTCGACCGCAACTACGCATACGCTCCCCATTGCAAGCAGGCCGCCCCTTGAGCTTAAACCGGTGTCTCGCCTTCGCGGGTGCCTGTCTTCTGTTTGCCTCGCCTTCCGTCGCGCAAGCGCCGCGTGAGGCGAGAGGCGCCCCCATGGGGCAGTTCGATTTCTACGTGCTCGCCCTGTCCTGGTCGCCGGGTTTCTGCGAGATCAGCGGCCGGAAGAGCCGGCAATGCGAGGATGGAAGCGGCCTCGGCTTTGTCGTGCATGGCCTGTGGCCCCAGATGGAGCAGGGCTATCCCAGCTTCTGCGAACCCAGCGGCCGCTTCGTTCCCGGTACGGCGATCAAGGAGTTCTCGGGCCTCTTTCCCGACGAAAATCTCGCCCGCTATCAATGGCGCAAGCACGGAAGCTGCTCCGGCGAGAGCCCTGGCGGCTATTTCAAAGCCGTCCAGCGCGCCCGTGAGCGGGTCCGTATTCCGGACAGTTTCAAGGCCCTGGATGATCGCTCCAAGGTTCTGCCGAGCGAGATCGAACAAGCCTTCATGAGCGTTAATCCAGGATTGCGCGCTGACATGATCTCGGTTTCCTGCGGGCGGCGTATCTTTCGGGAAGTGCGGATCTGCCTCGACAAGGATCTGCGTGGCTTCCGCCAATGCTCCGAAGTTGATCGTGATGGCTGCCGCGGGGGCGAGCTCACGATCCCGGCCGTCCGCTAGCATCGGACCCACAAGTGAAATGCGCTTTTGGGCAAATCCGATGCTCATTCTCTAGAGCAGCGCATCGTGCGGAAAACCGGGTCAACTTTTGCGCACGATGCGCTAGGACGTGACGCATGAATTACCGACACGCCTTCCACGCCGGCAATTTCGCCGACGTCATGAAACACGTTCTCGTGGTGAGGATCCTCGCCTATTTGCAGCGCAAGGAAACGCCTCTGCGGGTTATCGATACCCATGCAGGGATTGGACTGTACGATCTTACCGCCGATGAGGCAGAACGGACAGGCGAATGGGTCGAGGGTATCGGTCGCCTCGATGAGCCTTTTGCGCCCGAGGTCGAGACCATCCTCGCACCCTATCGCAAGGTGGTCGCAGATGTGCGCACCCGGCATGGAGACACCATCTATCCCGGTTCGCCGGGCATCGTTCGTGAGCTTCTGCGGCGTCAGGACCGGGGCGTGTTCGTCGAGCTGCATCCCGCAGATTATGCAGTGCTGAACGAGGCTTTCAATGCGGTCTCGAATCTGAAGGTGATGCACCTCGATGGATGGACGGCCCTTCACGCGCTCATCCCGCCGAAGGAGAAGCGCGGGCTCGTCCTGATCGATCCGCCTTACGAGAAAACGGGCGAGCTGGAGCGGCTCGGGACGGAGCTGCTCGCCGCGCTCAAGAAATGGCCGACGGGCGTCTATGCGGGATGGTATCCTATCAAGGATGTGGCGCCAGTCGATGCCGTGGCTCAGCGGCTGCACGAGCAGAGCCCCCGTCCCGGTCTGCGGCTCGAGCTTTATGTGGACGATCCGCGCGACCCGTCGCGTCTCAATGGCAGCGGGCTCTTCGTTCTCAATCCGCCCTGGTCGCTGAAGGATGAGGCGGAGACCCTTCTGCCTGCTCTCGCAGAACGCCTCTCCCGCAGCGGCTATGGCGCTTATCGTTGTGAAGCCTTCGGCCCTCCTGCATAAGACGCATTGCCGCTTCCCTCGGGAGGGTTCATGAATGCAGCCCTTCGCAAGCCTCCTCGATAGGAACATCCATGCTCGTTCTTCGCTCGTCTCCTGCATCGCCGTTCGGCCGTAAGGTCAAAATCGCGGCTTCTCTTCTTGGTCTCTCCGAACGCATCCAGATTGTCGATGCGGATACGATGAGCCCGGAGGACAGCATCCGTCAGCAGAACCCCTTGGGCAAAATTCCCGCGTTGGTGCTGGAGAATGGAGAAGCGCTCTACGATTCCCGCGTAATCGTGGAATATCTCGATTTTCTCGCTGGCGGCGGGCGCATCTATCCGGCCGGTGAAGCGCGTTTCATGGCTTTGCGCGAGCAGGCACTGGCCGATGGCATCATGGATGCTGCGTTGCTCCAGGTCTACGAGGGTCGCTTCCGGCCGGATGACAAGCACGAGCCGAAGTGGGTCACTCATCAGGCCGGCAAGGTGGAGCGGGGCCTCGCCTATGCAGAGTCACACCTCTCGACGCCGGCGGACACCCTGCATATCGGTCACATCGCACTGGCCTGCGCACTGGGCTATCTCGATCTGCGCTTTGCAGGCCGCTGGCGCGAGACGCATCCGAAGCTGGTGGCGTGGCTTGCCGATTTCGAGGCGCGCGTCCCGGCCTTCGCAAAAACGAAGGTGACCGCGTGAAAATAAAAAGGCCCGGGTTTCCCCGGG